>DATAVC010000073.1:0-31791 GCA_036267935.1 Occallatibacter sp.
TCGAGGAGACCCCCTAAGCGCGGGGTTCTTACGAAGGACACGGGGCGGGGCACGATTGTGGTCATTGGTCACATTCCCCGGGTCGCCGACTGTGAAAGAATGCCGGCATGTTTCGGCTCCCACGAATCATTCAAGGCGGCATGGGCGTCGGTGTGTCGAATTGGCGACTGGCGCAAGCGGTGTCGCGACTCGGCCAACTTGGCGTGGTGTCGGGTACGGCTCTCGATGTGCTTTTTGTTCGTCGGCTCGCGGATGGCGATGAGGGCGGATACATGCGCCGGGGGCTGGATGCATTTCCATTTCAAGCGATGGCGCGGCGTGTGTGGGAAGAGCACTTTGTTGCGGGCGGCAAAGAAGCGGGAGCGCCGTATCGTCTGACGCCGGTGCATCAGCGAAACGAGCCGCGCAAACTGGTTGAGTTGTGCATGGTGGCCAACTTCGTCGAGGTGTTTCTTGCGCGCGAGGGCCACGCGCATCCGGTGGGCATCAACTATCTTGAAAAAGTGCAGCTGCCGCATCTGGCTTCGATCTACGGAGCGATGCTGGCAGGCGTGGGCTATGTGTTGATGGGCGCGGGGATTCCATTGCACATTCCAGGGATTCTGGATGCGTACGCCGAACACCGTACGGCGGAGTACAAGCTGTCTGTGACGGGAGCTGCGGCAGATTTTGACAGCAGGATGCAACTCGATCCAGCAGCGTTTGTAGAAGGGCCCTTGCCCGAACTGATGCGGCCCAAATTTCTGGCCATTGTTTCTTCGAACACGCTGGCGACCACGATGCTGCGGCGGGCAAGCGGCAAGGTGGATGGCCTGGTGATCGAGACGCCGACAGCGGGAGGACATAACGCTCCTCCGCGAGGGAAGCTGCAACTGAATGCAGCGGGCGAGCCCGTGTATGGCGTGCGCGATCGTGTGAATCTTGCCGAGTTGCGCGCGCTGGGTGTGCCGTTCTGGCTGGCGGGCGGCTATGGGCACGCAAGTAAAGTGCAGGAAGCGCTGGAGGAAGGCGCGGCCGGCGTACAGGTGGGAACTGCGTTTGGGCTGAGTGAAGAGTCAGCGCTGCGCGAAGACTTGAAGAGGACACTGCTGGCGGAGGCTGCCGAGGGGCGTGGTGCCGTGTTTACCGATCCGCAGGCGTCGCCGACAGGATTTCCATTTAAGGTTGCGCAGATCGAGGGAACGTCTTCAGAGCCGCGCGTGTATGCGGGACGGCAGCGCGTGTGCGACTTGGGCTATTTGCGCGAGATGTACGCAACGCCGGAGGGAACGATTGGATACCGGTGCGCGGCCGAGCCTGTGGCCAACTATCTTGCGAAGGGCGGAGCAGAGGAAGAGACGCTGGGCCGCAAATGCCTGTGCAATGCTCTGTTGGCAAATATCGGTCACTCGCAGATGCGCGCTGGCCGTGCCGAGCCTGCGCTGGTGACGGTGGGAGACGATCTGAGCACGGTGGCCCAGTTTATGAAGCCGGGCACGTCGTCCTACTCGGTCGCCGACGTTGTCGAGTCGTTGCTGGCCGGGGTCACGGCCCAAGAGCCCGGGTCAGCAGGCTCACTCGATTCCCTCTGCAAGACAACTTAATTCGGCTGCGGACTCGAGGCAGCTCACTCGGTTGGTGCGACGGGGCCGGCGCCTCCGACGCGGAAGATGCGCGGCACGCGGTCTGCGGGCTTGGCCAGAGAAGGAAACGCCGCATGGGGCTCGGTCTGATACCAAAAAGCAGTTGAATAGAAGTTGTCGGCGCGATGGTTGGCGTGGCCGTGTTCGATGGTGACGCGAATCGATTTCTCGAAGGTGATGGGGCTTTCGGTGTGCCAGCGGTAGAGGCAAAGGCGCCCGCCGATGCGATCCTGGTCGACCATGAACGGCGCACCGTTGTGCTGATAGGCAAAGGGTGAACCGAATCCCCACGCGCCGTTGTAGTAGTCCTCGGTGCCGGTGCCGTTGATGGTGGGCGCGGCGTCGCCATCGATAAAGATCATGTCGTCCCCTTCGCCAAACCACTGATCCTGATTCTGCAGAACGGCCTGGGTGACGCCGACGAAGTGGCCGCGGCCGGTGGCTTCGAGGAAGACATAGTTGCCTTCGCCGTTGAGATTCTTTTTGCCGTTGATGTCGGGCGCGTACTCGTTGGTCCAGTTGTCGGTGGATGCCTTGCAGGGCGCGGCCTGGCGGTATTGCGCGTGGAAGCGGCCGAGATTTTCTGGAAGCTGGGGCAGGGTGACGTAGTCGACCGCGAAATAGAGATTCTCGCAGGGAATGGTGCCCTCGTTGGTGACGGAGATGCGCGCAGCGGTGGCGAAGGGCATTTTGAAGTAGGCGTTGAGGGCTCTCATCGAAGCGACGGCGAGCAGTTCAGACTGGTAGGTGTAGTACTCGCCGAGGCCGAGGCCGAAGAAGTCGCCGATGGGGGATTCGATGGAGGGAGAGGACTCGCCATCCCACCACGCGCGCAGGACGAGGTTCTTGAGGTGCATGGGGTCGGGCGAGTTGATGGTGAACCAGAGATGAGTGACGACGCCGGCGCCTGTGGTGTCGAGCACGACAGCTTCTTTGCCGGGACTGACGGCAACCGCATCGCCGTTGCCGCCGGTGCGATCCCAACTGGAGGAGCGGCGGGTCTTGTAGTCGCGGAGGCGGGCGTCAGCGAACAGATCCTCGGCATGTTGAGCGGCTTCGGCAGAGCCGGGTTGCGCCTGTGCTGTGCGGACGCCGAGTCCGAGCGCGGCTGCTCCCGCGACGGAGGCCATGGTGCCGAGCAAGCGACGACGCGCAGGCAGGTTCTGATCTGATTCAAAGGTGCTCATCGAGTTTCCTCCGCTCGGCGAGCAGAGAAGACAAACGCGGCTCTGCTCGAAGGCCGGACCAGCATAGCAGCCGGGGCTGAGGGAGGGATCCAGGCAAAGAACAGCGAGAGTGATGGGGAATCATTGAGGAGCTACGACGGATCGGCTGGCGAGATACGCGTCGATGGAGTGCTGCCATGCGGGGCCCGCAGTTTGATCGCCCGCGGTGAGTTGTGCGACGTGGGCGTTGCCCTCGGGCTTGAGCGCAGTACGGGTGTAGACGACGTGGACGGCGGTGGATGCGGCATCGACCGGCGTGAAGCGCACATCGATGGTGGTGACGAGCAGTCCGTCGAGAAAGTAGACGTATTTGAAGTGACGCCCGGGCAGATCGTGCAGAGCGTTGACCCAGACGGCGTCAGCGTGCCCGTGGCGGATGGTGAAGACCGCGTCTTCTTCGTCGCGCGGCGGCTGCGGATGGATGAAGTGCGGGTCCCACTGTTTGCCGGCCCAGGCGCGCTCCCCTTCAGGGCCGAAGAGGGCCGCGGTTTCAGCGTACGGCGCGCGGACAACGAGGTCGAAGCTGGACTGCGTTCTCATGAGATCCTTTGGGGCACTCCTGGTGCACCCGATGGGAAGGATGGCGAGTAAGAGAACGAAGGGAAGATTTCTCATCGCCGGCGTTCCTTGAGGTTGTGGCTGTCGGATGCTTTCAGCGTCATGCCGTAGAGCGATCGGAGCTGATCGATCTCTTTCAAGGTGGGCGGGCCGAAGGGAGCTTTGCCTTCGAAGGCGTGGAGGACGATGCCTTCGAGAAGGTCGCCGAGGGTCATGTCTTTGAGTTCGGCGATGCCTTTGAGCACTTTGAGCATGCGTTTCTCGAGGCGGACGCCGGTTTGTACGCGTTCGATCTCGATGGTCGGTCGGTCGGTCTTGTCTGTGGACATGTGTACAAATGTACCAAAGTACCAAAGATGATACAAGGGACGAGGCGGCGGCGCAGCGCAAGCGCAGGGAGCGCTTGCGGCGGATGAGCGCAATGGAGGAAAGAGTCGTCAGTTGGCGCGAAGCGCGTCGACCGGGCAGAGAGCGGGCTCGAGCCGGGTCAGGCTGCGGCGCGCATGGTGGTGTCTGCCCACTGCACCGCCTCGACATAGAAGCGGGTCAACTGTTCGCTGTCGAGGCCCTGGGATTGCAGGATCTGATCGCTTGCCGACCAGTTTCCGCGCTCATGGGCTTCGAGCCACGTGAGGATTTTGCGTTCCGGCTGGGCCAGGCCGCTGAGCGAGTCACGAATTTCCTGGCGTAGGGGAAGCATAGGGGCGATTTCGTCGATGGGAACCTGCAGCATGGCCGGAAACAGGCTGAGCATGCCGAGCAAGTATTGTTCGGTGGAGTTGAGCTGGCAGGACGGCGCGGCCGTTTCGCAGAAGCGGGCACGCACCAGGGCGGTGTGGAGAATTTCAGCAGAGCGAGAGGAGTTGAGCTGGCTGGCAATGGCCAGGGTCGCAATGCGCCGGAACGAATCGTCGCCCACGATGACCAGCGCGGAGTGGATGGATTGCACTTCGCGGCGGATGCCGAAGCCGACGGAATTGACCAGGCGCAGCAGGCGATAGGCGAGAGAGGCATCGCTTTCGACGAGCGGGCCGAGACGCTGCAGGTCCAGCGGGTCCTTGAGCAGTTCCTGCAGGATTTGAAGATGGAATCGAGTGTTGGCCGGGATGCCGCGCTTGACCATCATCTCGGGATAGCAGAAGAAATATCCCTGAAAGAGGCGGAAGCCTTCATCGCGGGCCTGTTGATACTGCTCTTGTGTTTCCACTTTTTCGGCGAGGAGGGTGGCGGCGTTCCTCGGAAGGTCTTTCAGGAGCTTCACGCGCTGTTCGTGATCGAGCTGCAGCATGTCGATCTTGATGTAGTCCGCGAGTTCGACCAGCGGCGCGAGCTTGGGATCCCAGATAAAGTCGTCCAGAGCGATACGGAATCCAAGTTTCTTGAGTTTTCGGCAAGCTTCGACAAGTTCAGGCGTGGGCTCAACGGTTTCGAGCAGCTCGAGCACCGTCCGGGCGGGGGGCAACACGCGCGGCAGCTCGTCGATGACGACGTTGCCAGTGCAATTGACGAACGCAGAACACCCGGCAGTCAGATATTCAAGGCCGAACATGACGGCATTGTCGACGGTGGTGTAGGTGGCGGTCTCAAGATCGCCTTGAAACGAATTTGTGAGGCCGTTGCGGAACAGGAGTTCGTAGGCGTACACGTTGCCGCTGCGATCGAGAATGGGTTGTCGTGCGATGTAGCGGACAAGTTCGGACGTCATCGATTGGTCTCCGATAAGAAAAATCATCCCGGCATCTGGATGCTCGATGCTGGACGGGTTGTGGGTTCGGGCCTAGATCCTTCTTAACGGATATTCGACTCGACGGTTCAGCATCGACGGGATCCCGGTCGTGTCGTCGGTCGTTGTGGAGCTAGCGATCGGATGGGTCACGTGCTGCCGGGGAAGTGATCCCGCCTATTTGCAATGATCTCCTTTTTATCGGCAGTTGGCCGGCATGATTCCAGCCCGTGAGACGCGAGGGTAACGTAGATTTCTGCAACCGGATGGGGCTCTCGAAGGGAGTGTCAGCGAACGTGTGCGCGAGGTCGCGTCGTTGCACCCTCGCCTGTTATGGTCTTCTTTTGCAGCATACAAAAATGAACCCACCATAGGTAACCCGCGGTCATGTTGAGGCGTTGGCGAACCCGAATCCTGTTGTTCCTGGCTGTTCTGGGCCCGGGATTCATCACCGCCAATGTCGATAACGATTCGGGCGGGATCCTCACCTACTCGCAGGCCGGCGCGCAGTACGGCTATTCGCTGCTGTGGACCATGATTCCCATCACCATCTCCCTGATCGTGGTGCAGGAGATGTGCGCCCGCATGGGGGTGGTGACGGGCAAGGGACTGAGCGATCTGATTCGCGAGGAATTCGGGCTGCGGATTACGTTTTTGGTGATGATCGCGCTGGTGGTGGTGAACTACACCAACGTGGTGGCGGAGTTTATCGGCATCGCCGGCTCGTTGCAGCTGTTTCATGTGTCGAAGTTCATTTCGGTGCCCTTGTGCGGAGCCCTGGTGTGGTTCATGGTGGTGCGCGGCAACTACAAAAGCACCGAGAAGATTTTTCTTGTGGCGTCGGTGGTCTACATCGCGTACATCTTTGCAGGAGTGCTGTCGCAGCCGAGCTGGCACACGGCGATTCTGGCCACGGTGCGGTTGCCGCAACGATCGGTGTGGAGCAATAAGGACTACATGTACATGGCTGTCGGCGTGGTGGGCACGACGATTGCGCCGTGGATGCAGTTCTACCTGCAGTCGTCGATTGTGGAGAAGGGGATTCGCGTGAAGGATTACGCGGCCTCGCGCCTCGATGTGATTGTGGGCAGCTTTTTTACGGATGTTGTCGCCTGGTTCATCATCGTGGCGTGCGCGGCCACACTCTACGTGCACGGCACGGGCGCAATTCAATGGGCCTCGGACGCAGCGGAAGCCATGCGGCCGCTGGCAGGGGACTATGCGTTCCTGCTGTTTGCCTTCGGCCTGTTCAATGCGTCGCTGTTTGCGGCATCGATTCTTCCGTTGTCGACGGCGTACACGGTGTGCGAAGGACTGGGGCTGGAGTCCGGTGTAGACAAGAACTTCAAGCAGGCGCCGTTCTTTTACTGGCTCTATACGCTGCTGATCGTGGGCGGGTCGGCAACCGTGCTTCTGCTTCCCGATGGCCGGCTGGTGAAGTTTGCCATCTATTCGCAGGTGCTGAACGGCGTGCTGCTGCCGGTGGTGATTACGCTGATGCTGCTGTTGATCAACCGCAAAGACCTGATGGGCGAGTACAAGAATTCGCGGCTCTGGAATCTGATTGCGTGGAGCACGAGCATCATCGTGATCGGGATGACGCTGGTGATGTTGTGGGGGCTGATGCCAGGGCACTGAAGACAGTTGTCAGCGGACGGTGGACGCGGGGAATAGGGACTAGGGACGAAAAACGGGCGCAGATCCATCAACGGCGCTTGGTGCGGCTTGTCCAGCTTGACGGTCTCCGGGGCAAAACCCCCGTCTGCGTTGAGGCGCGGAATTCAGAGGCCTGAAGGTCTCTGCTCCCTCCGATTTTTCGTGCAGGCTCCGTACGGGCAAAGTCGATCGCTTCTTGTTTTCCCACCCAAGCGGAGCCTGGATGGGGCACCCGGCCCCACCCGCGGCGAAGCTCAGGATGACCCGGCTGTGGCGGTGAGAACGGATTGGCCTGAAGCGAGGAGGCAGGGGCAGGGGACAAAGACAAAGGACGAGGGGCAAGGCAAGGGATAAGGGGATAGGGATGAGACGAGGGGCAGACTTTTAGAGGAGCTTGCCGGCGGCTAGGTCCTTGATCAAGTCGCGGTCGGCGGCGAGGAAATCATATGCGGGGAGCTCTTCGAGTTTGACCCAGCGCAGCTGTTGGAAGATGCGGTTTTCAAGTTCGCCCGAAAATTCGTGGACCGCGAAGAACTGCAGGTCAACGGCGCCGCCGTGGCGATAGTTGTGCCGGATGTGGGTGACGTGGCCGCCGATGCGTGCGTCGATACCTAACTCTTCGTTGAGCTCGCGGGCCAAGGCCTGCTCCGCGGTTTCGCCTGCCTCGATTTTGCCGCCAGGGAACTCCCATTGCAGGGCCATGGGCTGATCGGGGCGTCGCTGGCAGATGAGGACTTGACCGGCCCTGACAATCAGCGCGGCTGCAACGAAGCGCAGCGCGGGTCCGGCTGGCCGTGGAGTGGAGGGTGGCTGGCTGTCTTCCACCCTTTCAGTGTAATCGCACGGAGAAGCCTGCCGCTGTGCTGCAGGCCGAGACGGTCTCTAAAGGTCAAACAAGCGGCTCTTCGGCAAGAGCGGTTCGGCAGCGGGCGATCGGGCAAGGGCGATTGGACGGGCGCAGGGAAGAAAGGGGCCCTATTCGCCGCCCACGGGAGTTGCTTCGCCTTCGACCGAGGCGGGACGGAAGTATCCCCAGCCGTTGCGGGCAGCGGCTTCGAGCAGGGCTGGCGAGGGGTTCACCGGGAATGGGGTGGCTGCGATCTCGAGCATGGCCAGGTCGTGGATCGAGTTACCGAAGACGACATCGGGGCGGGAGAGCCCGACCCGGCGAAGGGCGACGGCTTTTGCCTCGTCGGTAGGAATGTCGACGATTTCGCTGCCAATGATGCCATTTTTAACGGCAACTTCGGCGGCGAGGACGCGGATGTCGGGAATGCCGAGGCTGCGCACGGCTTCGCTGACCACCCACTTATTGGTGGAGCTGACGGCCCAGAGTTCGACGCCCTTGTTGTGGAGGGTGGTGAGCAGGGAGGCGATTTCAGGGAAGACGCGGGGGTGGACGAATTCGGCGACGTAGCGTGCGGCGGCGGAGCGGAGTTCGGCTTCGTGCAGGCCGGAATACATCTGGACCATCTCGCCGCAGATCTGGAGCTCAGTCACATGACCGGCATGGTAGGCGCGGTGGCGGGTGTCGATCCAGTCGGCGGTGGAGCGGGAAACGAGGCCCTGTTCCATCGTCCAGATCATAAAGCCGGAGCCGGCATCGCCGCTCCAGATGGTGCCATCACAATCAAAGACGGCTACGCGGGGTTTGCACTGCAGAACGAGCTCTTCAAATTCCTTTGCGGACCACGTACGAATCGGCGCTTGTGTTGCTGTCACATATTCCTCGAATAAAGGCGAATCATCATCAACTCTATTGTCGTTCACGGGGCGTCTTGTTTGCACGCCGGAAAGGGTGGGGGAATCCATCTGTTCAGCAGTATGGGCGAGGACGATGAACGACGGATGAAGCGATCCGCGTGGGTTGTGTGCGCGCGATCCTAGCGAAACCGGTGGGCTCCGGGCCTACAATGGCGCGACTTGAGAGTGGAGTGGAATCGAATGAAGAGAGATCTAGCAAATTGCTGGAACCGCGGCTTGGTTCTAGTGATGGTTGCGGTTTTGAGCCCGATGGTCGGCAGGGCGCAGTTCTCCGATCCGGGAGCGGCGCCGGCCACAAGCGCATTTTCAATTCCCCGGGATCACCTGATGCAGCCCGACGAGCTGCACAAGATGCAAGCAGGCGGGGCAAGACCTCTTGTGCTCCAGGTTGGGTCGCACGTGATGTTCAGCCAGGCGCACATTCGCGGAGCGCAGTATGCGGGGCCCGGTTCGCAGCCGGCGGGACTGCAACTGCTCGAGAGCAAGGTGGCGGGTTTGAACAAAAATACGTTGGTTTTGCTCTATTGCGGCTGCTGCCCGTGGAACCATTGCCCGAATGTAGGGCCGGCCTTTCATCGGCTTGTGGAGCTTGGCTTTGTGCATGTCAAGGTGCTGTATCTTGCCAACAACTTTGGGGCCGATTGGGTCAGCAGGGGCTACGGTGTTGAGACGGGCGACTAGATTGGCGGCGTTGGCCCTGGCGTGCGGGCTCGGAACCTGGAATGGCTCCGCGGAGAACGCGTTGCTGCGCAAGCCGGCGCCGCAATTCGCGCGGCGAGACCTGCACGGAACAATGGTCAGCCTGCGCGCAGATCGGGGCAAAGTGGTGTTGCTGAGCTTCTGGGCGACATGGTGCGCACCGTGCCAGCAGGAGTTGCCGCAGTTTGCCGCATGGCAAAAAGCGTACGGGCCCGATGGTCTGCAGGTGATCGCCATCTCGATGGATGATGATGCAAGGCCGGTGCGGGCGCTGGCGCACAAGCTGGACTTGCAATATCCAGTAGTGATGGGAGACGCGGCGCTGGGGAAACGATATGGCGGCGTGCTGGGCCTGCCGGTCACGTTTTTGATTGCCCGCAATGGGACGGTGGCGGAGCGTTTCGAGGGCGAAAGCAGGCTTGTGGGGATCGAGACGCGGATGAAGGAACTGCTCGCGAGGCGGTGAAGCGGACGGCAAGATTCGGCGAGGGGTCAAGAGCGCGAAGGCCGGTTTGTGTAAGTGAAATGCGGGCCTGTTATTACCGCTCTTGATTCCTTGATGAACGTGGTTCGGTCCGTGAGGCAAGCGACGGAGGCTGACCTGCATGCCGCCGATAATCGAGATGTGGCACCGGAAAGCAATCTCGTACTACTCAGGGACTATCAGAACTATCTGCGGGTAGAAAAGGGGTTGCGTCCCCTGACCTGCGAAGCCTACTCGAGTGATTTGACGATGTTTGCGGAGTTTCTCGAGAGCCGTCACGCGACGCTTTTGACCGCAGTCCAGCAGGATGTGGCAGGGTTTCTGGAGCATTTGCGTGCGCACAGTGTCGATTCGCGTTCGGCGGCACGGAAACTGAGCTGTCTGCGCGGTTTCTACAAGTGGCTGCTGCTTGACCGGCGCATCCATCACGATCCAACCGTAAACATCGAGTCGCCGAAGGCGTGGAGGGTTCTGCCGAAGTCGTTGGCGGAGCCAGAGGTGGCGGAGATGCTGGAGCGGGCGGCGATGGCTGCTTCGCATCCCAAGGCGCGGGCGACGACACTGCGCGATCGCGCGATTCTCGAGCTGTTGTATGGCGGCGGCCTGCGGGTGTCAGAGGCTACGGGGTTGTCGATCGAGGACCTGATGATGGACGCAGGGCGGGTGCAAGTACGCGGCAAAGGCGACAAGGAACGCATTGTGCCGCTGGGCCGCACAGCTCTGCAGGCCCTGGAGGAGTATCTGCGCGAGGGACGGCCGAATCTGGCGCGGATCAGTACGGCGAGGACTCGACGGGCGACAGCGCACGACGCGTCGCGTTTGTTTCTTTCGTTGCGCGGAATGCCGCTGACACGGCAATGGATCTGGCGCCTGGTGAAGACAGCTGCGCAGGGAGCAAGTCCGCACCGGCTGCGGCACAGTTGCGCGACGCACATGGTGGAGCACGGCGCCGATTTGCGCAGTGTGCAACAGCTGCTGGGACATGCCGACATTTCGACGACACAGGTGTATACGCACATGGCACTGGGAAGGCTGAAGGCGGTGCATCGCAAGCATCATCCGCGCTCGCACGCCAAGGCGCAGGCTGAGCCGATGCTTGAAGCAGCAGGCGAAGTCGTGGCAGAGCAGCAACCGCTGCGCGCGAAGTTGTTCCTGGTGCACTCGCGGCCTGAGAAGGATCGGGCATGAGCACAACCGTGCAACCGTCGATGGCGCCTACCCTCGCACCTCTGGTGGACGAATATTTGCGCGTGCTGGCCCATGAGCGCGGTGCATCGGCGCACACGTTGCGCGCCTACCAGCGCGAGTTGCAGCAGTTTGCGACCTACATGGCCAAATATCATGCGGAGCGCGAGGTGGCAGACCGCATCGAGCACACCGATATTCGCTCGTATCTTGGGACCCTTTACGAACGCGGACTTTCGAAGGCGTCGGCAGCGCGGGCGCTGGCGTCGATTCGCAGCTGGTTCAAGTGGCTGGCGAGGACAGGACGCGTAGAGCAGAATGTGGCGTCGCTGGTTTCGACGCCGAAGCTACCCAAACATCTGCCGCGGGTGCCCTCGATCGAGCAGCTGAATCGCGTGGTGGATTCAGTGGACGATGATGCGGCAAGCTGGCCGGCGCGCGACAAGGCAATCATTGAACTGCTGTACGGGTGCGGTATCCGGAACGCCGAGCTGACGGGGATGAACCTGGACGACATTCACTGGGCGAACGAGGCGATCCTGATTCGCGGCAAAGGGCAGAAGCAGAGGTATGTTCCTCTGGGCGATGCGGCGGCGGTTGCACTGCGCACGTACCTGACGGAGCGAGCGGCACTGCTGGCCGCCCACGGTGCTGGGCCCGGAAAAGATACAGCGGCGTTGCTGGTGAACCTGCGGCTGCGCGGATTGGGAAAGCCGGGGCAGGAGGCGCGATTGACGACGCGCAGCGTGGGCCGGATTGTGAAGCGCATCGCGATGCTGAACGGATTGTCGTCGGATGTGCATCCGCATACGCTGCGGCATGCATTCGGAACGCATCTGCTGGAAGAAGGAGCGGATCTGCGCGCGATTCAGGAGCTGCTGGGGCATGAACGCTTGTCGACCACGCAGCGGTACACGCAGATTACCAATGCGCAGTTGCAGCGTGTGTACGACGACACGCATCCGCGCGCAAAATAGTTCTTCACCATCTTCAGGGGTTAGCGATTCGGTCGGAAGCAGGCCATCGTTGCAGATTCTACATCGCCGCGAGACGGGCAGCCTTGCTCAGCTGGCGATTGATTCCACTTTCAATCTTCTGCTTGAGTGCTGCGTTCAGGATGCGCTTCCTGATGAGGACTCTTTCCATCGCTTGAACCGGATCGGCAGGTGCCGATGGTTTGCCGTTGCTGGGGATGGCGGGCGAGAAGCTGACACACTCAATCAAGGTTGGTCCGCGGCGCTGACGAGCGCGGCCGATGGCTTCGCCGGCGACGCGATAGACGGCAAGGATGTCGGCGGCATCGACGGCAATGTGGGGGACGCCCGCGACCAGTGCGCTCGGCGCCTTGACGACCGCTTTCTTTGAAGTGGGTGCGACGTTGGGCGTTGCGCGCACCAGAACAAGGGGCAGGTTGGCGCGACGGACAGTCTGCAATTGACGACGCCAGGCAGCAGCGCTGATGGGGCCGGCGCAGAAGACCAGGGCGACAGAATCCTTCTTCGCTGTTTTGCACGCACGGGCGGCTTTGTTGGCTGCGGTCAAGGCTGCGGCCAGCGAGGAAGTCTTGCGGTTGTGCGGCTGCTTTCCGTGACTCTTGATGAGAGCGGCCGAGAGCCCGGCGGGAAGTCCGTGAACAGCGTCGTCGGAGCGGAGGTCGCCGGTGATGCCGGAGAACGTAGCCTCGTGCCCGACGGAGAGCATGCGGCACTTGAGCATCCCGGCATAGAGAGCCAGCATTTTTTCGCGAGAGATCAAAGCCTGCCTCGTTTAGGTGGAGTAGTCCGCGTTGATATGGACGTATTCGTGGGTGAGGTCCGTGGTCCAGAAGACGCACTGGCCAGTGCCTTGGTGAAGTTGGA
The DNA here is from genome assembly GCA_036267935.1 of Occallatibacter sp. GTDB lineage: Bacteria > Acidobacteriota > Terriglobia > Terriglobales > Acidobacteriaceae > Telmatobacter. The sequence continues at coordinate 12,777 of DATAVC010000073.1, forward strand.
TGCGGAGGGAGAATTCGCGCTGCTTGATGTAGGTGTGGGCCGAAGCCTCGTTGAACTCGGGGGCGCGGCCGCCGTTGGTGCAAATCGGCAGATCGCCGAACCAGATGTCGATGCGCTTGGGATCGATGTCGGCGCCGGAGTAGCCGATGGCAGCGACGAGACGTCCCCAGTTGGGATCGGAGCCTGCCCACGCGGTTTTGACGAGCGGCGAATGGGCGATGGCTTTGGCGACGCGCAGAGCGTCCGCGTCGTGGGCGGCGCCGTTGATTTGCAGTTCGACGACGTGGGTTACGCCCTCTCCGTCGGCCACGATCTGCTTGGCGAGCGAGGTGCACACCGACTGGAGCGCGGAGGCAAATGATTCGTAGTCCGCGTCGGTGAGCGAGACGCCGCTGGCCCCCGAGGCCAACAGCAGAACCGTGTCGTTGGTGGAGGTGTCGCCGTCGACCGAGATGCGATTGAAGCTGCGCTCGACGGCGCTGCGCAAAGATGCGTCAAGTGCAGCCGGCTCGATGGCAGCGTCGGTCAGGATGTAGACGAGCATGGTGGCATGCGGGACAAGCTGGGGATGAATCATGCCCGAGCCCTTGCAGAGGCCGGCGATGCGGACCTCTTTGCCCTCGACTTCGAAACGCGCGAACGCTGTTTTTTCGACGGTGTCGGTGGTAAGAATTGCCGAGGCCACCTGCCCGAAATGTTCGCCCGTGGAGCCCAGGCGCGTAGCGAGCTCAGGCAAGGCGGCGACGAGTTTGGCGGCAGGCAGCGGAACGCCGATGATGCCGGTGGAGGACGGAAAGACCTCTTCCGCTTTGCAGCCGAAGGTGGCGGCGGCGGCGGCACAGGTGGCTCGCGCGGCGTCGAGGCCGGCCTGGCCCGCGGCGCAGTTGGCGTTGCCGGCGTTGATGGCGACGACGCGCACATGGCTACCGGTGGCGCGCAGATTCTCTTTATCCACCTGCAACGGCGCAGCACTGACGCGGTTGCCGGTGAACATGGCGGCGGCGCTGGCCGGTGTGTCGGCAACGATCAGAGCAAAGTCAGTGCGGCCGCTCTGTTTGAGTCCGGCCTTGGTGGCGCCAAAACGGAAGCCTTGAGGAAGAGAAAAGCGGGAAATATCACTCATGTATTTTGCAGATCGAGGAACCGAACGACTGCGGACAGTTCGATGGGTCGAAGGCTCCATTTAATCTAACAAATGTGGATGCCTCCTCAGAGCAATCGAAAGAAATAGCGCCGCAGATCGATCCCCAGTCGTTTCTGGAACTGGACAACGTGAACGTGGCGCGCGGGGATCGGCTGGTGCTGCACGATGTGAATCTAAAGATTCGCGCGGGCGAGCACGTGGCGATTCTTGGACCGAATGGGTGCGGCAAGTCGACGCTGATTTTAACCATTACGTGCCAGATCTATCCCATGGTGCAGCCGGGCATGCGGGTGCGGATTTTTGGCCGCGAGCGGTGGGACCTGACCCAGTTGCGCAAGCATTTTGGCGTGGTGGGCACTGACCTGCCGGGCGAGCGCACAGCCGTGACGACGGGGCTGGATGCCGTGATTGCCGGGTTCTTTTCTGCATCGACGCTGTGGCCGAATCTGCATGTGACCGACGAGATGCGAGCGCGAGCGAAAGAGGCTTTGGAGCGTATCGATGCGTGGCACCTGGCGGGGCAACTGGTGGGGGAGATGTCGGCGGGGGAGAAGCGGCGGATCCTGATTGCGCGGGCTCTGGTGCATCGGCCGCGGCAACTGCTGCTGGACGAACCGTCGAATGCGCTGGACCTGGCGGCGCAACGCGAACTGCGGGAAACCATGCGCAGGCTGGCCGGTGAAGGTACGGGCCTGGTGCTCGTGACGCATCATCTGGGCGACATTTTTCCAGAGATCGAACGCGTGATTTTGATGCGCGGCGGGCGGATTGTGGGCGATGGTCCGCGAGAGGAGCTATTGACCGAGCCGCGGTTAAGCGAGCTATTCAATACGCGGGTTCGAATCGGGCGCGACGAGGAGTGGCTGCACAGCTGGTGAGGGGCTGCGCGTCCGATGGGACGAGAAGAGCAGCTGCTCGCCGCTAGCTTCTGGCTTTCTCACCCTTGCGCGAGGACGCCGCGCAAGGATTTGGGCCCCCACGCTCTTCAACGCGCGAGTGCGCATCGGGAGCGGGGAGTTGCCCCTCCCTGTGAAACCGTGCCCCTGGCGTGTCTTGGAGCGACTCCAACTACAGGCCGTGCCTGCGGAAAAGCGATTTTGTTTCATGCCAGGAGTGCAAGGCCCGTGCTACCATTCCGGCAACAGGCCGCCGTTCTGGCAGGCCTTGTGGAGGTTCCATGAGCCCCTTTTCGCGCCGAGAATTTTTGAAAACGAGTGTTGCAGCGGGCGCTGCCGCGGCCAGTGTTGGCTCGCTGCCCTTGCAGGCAGCGAATAAGCGCAGCGCAACGGACCTGGTGACCTTGGGGAAGGCGAACATTCAAGTCACGCGTCTGGCTTTCGGCACGGGATCGAACAACGGCCACGTGCAGTACGGGCTGGGACAGAAAGAGTTCAGCAAGCTGGTGGCGTACGGCTACGAGCGGGGCATCCGTTTCTTTGAGACGGCAGAGGCGTATATGACGCCGGCGATGCTGGGCGAAGCGTTGAAGCCGTTTCCGCGCGAGAGCTATGTGCTGATGAGCAAGGTGACGACCGATGAGGGCGTCGATCCGCGCGAGCGTTTTGACGAGATGCGGCGCACGTCGCAGACCGAATATTTCGACATCATGTTGCTCCACTGGCAGCACACAGACAAGTGGGTCAGCGAGACGTCGCGGTGGCAGGACGGAATTCTCGAAGAACAGCACAAGAAGACGATTCGCTCGCGCGGCGCCTCGGTGCATGGTTTGCCGGCGTTGCGGCAGATGCCCGGCAACCCGTGGCTGCAGGTGGCGATGATCCGCATGAACCACAATGGAACGCGGATGGATGGGCCGACCTATGCGGACAACAACAATCCCGACCACCGCGACGAAGTGGTGGCACATGTGAAGCAAGTGAAGAGCGACGGCATGGGCGTGGTGAGCATGAAGCTGGTGGGCGACACGACCTTTGTGCAGCACAGCGATCGCCAGGCCGCGATGCGGTTTGCGTTCCAGAATGCCGGTGTGGATTCTGTGACGGTGGGATTCAAGAACAATCGCGAGATTGATGAAGCAATCGACAACCTGAACCTCGCACTCGTGTAGAGACGATGTTGAACAAGCGGTTCACGGCTACCTTGCAGAAGAGTCCCGCCAAAGGCGGCTGGACTTATCTGGTATGGCCCGCGTCGGTCGAGTTCTTCGGAACCCGTGGCCTCGTCAAGGTGCGAGGCACCATTGAGGGTGTCCCCTTTCAAAGCTCTTTCATGGCACTCGGGAACGGGACACACAAGCTTCCTGTGAAAGAAGAGATTCGCCGCACGATCGGCAAAGAAGTTGGCGAATCTGTGACCGTGTTGCTGAAAGAACGGATCGCTCCAGGCCGCAACTGACGCGGCCCACCTTCAGATGGCCTCAGCCTGTATTTCGATCTGCGACTTCGCGGTGAGAATTGCGCCGAGCAAACACGCAGCGATGAGGATTTCGGCGACGACGGGGCCAGAGAAGAAGTAGGTGTAGGAGTTCACTGCGAACACAAGGTAAGCCAGAGTGAAGACCCAGAGGATGGGCCGGAGGTCCCGCTGGAGGTTGCCGGCGGCATGCTTTTTGGCGAGCGATGCCAGAAGCCAGAAGACGATGCCCTCGGCGGTCAGGGAAATTGTCACGCCGAGCCCCATGCCGCGATAGAACTGCCAGTAGCTTCGAGTCACGCCCAGCACCTGGAAAGAATTGGCGCGCATGACGGCATCGGTGGCCGCTGCGACGCCGGGCATTGGTTTACCGAAGACCCCGCCGATGGTGTGCAGGACGGCATGCAGAAGCGTCAACGCGGACGCGATGCGAAGAAAGAGCACGGGCTTCATTGTGCTGCCTCCTTTTCGATTTTGTTTGCGTAGTGACTGAGGATACCGGTCCAGGCTCCAGGCCCGTCGAAGAGATCGCGAAGCTGTTCGGCTCCTTCGCCGTGGCGCTCAAGCTTGCTGTGGGTGAGTTCAACGAGCGTGGCTCCTGCGCCTTGGGGCGTAAAGCGAATCTCGAGTTCGCTCGCCTTGGTTCTATCCATGTCGGCGACCCAGTCGGGACTGTCGTGGCCGGGACCGACGTGCCAGGAGAGGCAGACGCGATGCGCCGGTTCCCACTGCAGGACCGTGCCCCAGTCGCAGAGCTCGCCTTCTGCATTGCGCTCGTACCAGCGGCCGCCGACGCGGGGCTCAATAAAGATGGCCTCAAACGGAGTTTTGCCGATGTGGTGGGTCGCCGGCCACCAGGATTCCATTTGTTCGACGAACACGCTCCACGCACGCTCGACGGGCGCTTTGACGTGAACGCTCTTAAACACTCTTAGATCGAGATCGGCTGGGTTTGCCATGTTTGTCTCCTTTATGCGGGGGATGCGGTTTCTCCGCGGCGGTTTGAAAATTGCTGAGGGCCCTGGTCCACATCTGGTCGAAGTGGGCACGGAGGCGCGCGACGCCTTCGGGGTTGAGCTGGTAAAGGCGGCGGGTTCCGGCGCGGCTGTCGAGAACGAGGCCTGCGTCTTTCAACACTTTGAGGTGTTGAGAAACCGCGGGGCGGCTGACGGGAAGGGTGCGCGCCAGTTCGTGGACGGCGAGAGGACCCGAAGAGAGCTTTTGAAAGATGGCCATGCGCGTGGCGTCGCCAAGAGCGTCGAGACCGGCCTGAAGGTATGTGTCCATAGAGGTAGGGCAAGAGCGAACGGTAAGTTGAATCTAACCGTAAGCTCTTACTAACGGTAAGCTACTACGAACCGATGGCAAAGTGTCAAGAGGAAAAGAGAGGGACGAGAGGGCAGCTACTAGCCGGTAGCTTCTAGCTCCTAGCTTTCCCACCCTTGCGCGATGAGGCGGCGCAGGGATGGGGCACCCACGAGGTTAGGACGACGGGGCTGTGGTTGTATGGCGGGCTGTGGCTTTGAGACGGGGTTGTCGCGGAACAAGAAGAACGCGGAGCCGGGCGAACTAAACGCCGGAACTTGTGTCGGGTTTGGCGCCGGGAAGGCGTTTGCGCAACAGCGCGATCTGGCCGGTGTGGTGCGCTTCGTGCTCGCAAACGTGGAACCATTTGCAGTAGTTGTTGGTGGGCCCCCACGGCCAACTCTTGTCGACGGCGAGGAACCATGTATCGTCGCGCTTGCGGAATTCGGCGAGAGTTTTTTCTCGCACCTCGTGCAGGATGTTGACGTAGTAGTCGCGATCGTGGCCCTTGATGGTCTTGCGGCCGGCGTCGCCGAGATCCATGGCCGCGTCCCACTTCTGTTTGACGGCGTCGGGCCAGGAACCCCACTCCTTGCCATCGAAGGTATGCAGTCCGTAGTAGGTTTCGGTGGCCGCGAGATGCAGCATGAGCGCGCCGATGGTGTTGGCGTTGGCGTCGAAGAGGGCGTCGAGATCGGGCTGGGTGAGGCCCTTGGTTGCGCTGAGGACGCCGTTGGCGTCGCGCATCCAGGTGAACATGGAGACGAAGGTTCCGATGTGGGGAGAGTAGCCGGCCTTGGGGCCGAGGATGTCGAGGCCTTCAGGATCGGCGGCGGCGAGCGGCAGGGCGCTGGAGAGGCCGAATGCGGCAACGGCTGCTCCGGCGCCGAGAAAGGTTCTGCGGCTGGCGAAGGGTGCAGCGGCGTGGGCGATGGGATCGGTCTTGGTCATGGTCGTGTCTCCAATCAAGGGAAGGGGCGTTTAATCTCAGAGCGAGGATCTCATGAAAACGTTTGAGTTGCCCAAGAAAGAGCGCGATGCTGCCATTGCATCGATCAAGCGCTATTGTGCCGAGGAACTGCCGGAACCGATTGGGGATTTGCCCGCGGGGTTGCTGCTGAATTTCTTTCTCGAAGAGATCGGGCCGGTGATTTACAACCGGGCAGTTGCGGATGCGCAGACGCGGATGGCGAGTCGCGTGGCGGATCTGAATGGAGAACTGTTCGCGGACGAGTTTCAGTATTGGGTGCGGGTGGATGCGAAGCGGAAAAGGCAGAAGGTGGGGACGAGGGATGAGGGACTGGGGACGAAGTGAGCGAGAAAAGACCCTGAAGAAGCTAGACACGCCAAGTCCGGGGCTAAAGCCCCGCATGGGTTGAGGTGCGGAATTCGGAGGCCTGAAGGCCTCTGCTCCCTCCGATTTTTCGCACCGGCAAAGTAGGTCGCTTCTCGTTTCCGACCCAAGCAGAGCTTGGATGGGAGGAAGGACAAGACAAGGGACGAGGAAATCAGTGACAAGGGAAAGGGACGAGCAACAACAGCAGATCCTTCGCTCGGCTTACCAATCGCATGGATGTGCGACAGGGGCCCCAGGCGCGCCGAAGCTCAGGATGACATGGATGTGCCTGTGAGACAGGCTGTGGCCTTTGTGAGATCGCTGGGGCAGTGTGAACGGATTGGACTCCGGGAGGAAGGCGGGGACTAAGGGAGCGGGGGACTGAGGGACGCGCCTGGAAACAGGGACTGAGGACGCGGGGGACTAGGGACGGACACCGAAGAGGGGCGTGCGGTGGAGGACTTGACGCGATGCGGGCGCGGGTTTAAGTTGGGCTTACACGGGAAAGGAGGTTGATCCAGCTGATGAAGAATGATTGTTCCAGTAGTTTGTTACGTGAGGTGACTGAGGCCTAGGGCATCGCGCCCGAATCCATCTCAGGGTCACTGAGATGTGAAGACCCCAGAATTGCCCCGGCGGAGATAGGATCGACCGGCCGGGTCTCTGGCTCTCGCGGAAGCGCGATGGCCTTAGTCCAATCCCAACAGTTAACCGACCAGAAGACCCCGCATGCACAGCGGGGTTTTCTTTTGTCCACTGCAACTCGTGTTGATTCTGTGCTTCGGTCGGCGTCTGAATTATCTGAAACGTCTGTTCGACGAATGTGGCGTGAACACGCTGTCGCCAGGATTCAGGGCGAGTTCTCCGCTGGGTAGGTGGGGAGCTGCGCTCCTAATGCACATCTCCGAAGAGCTTTATGCTGATCTTCATGGACAGTGTTCCTTATTCGCTTTCAGTGGTTCTGGATCGCGAATTTGACTCGAGTGTCCTCTAACTTTTTGGAGGCGGTTGCCGTGTGGGTTGTAGACTCACCCATTAATCGCGCTTCAGCGGAGAAGGTATGGGCTGAGTACCGGGAGCGAAGTTATCTCGACGGCCTCACCGTCTTCAAGGTGATAGCAGAACGTGGTCCCGTAGAGATGCTGATCGAAGAAATGGAGGCCATTGATTGCACCGCGGTGTGCATTTCAGCGAATCCTCCATATACAGTGATCAGTGTTATCGGATGCGAATTGCGACCTGAAGTGCGGGGATCGTTGGCAGGGTCTGCGTTCAATTCCTTCCATCGCACCTCCGAAGGGTTCGGAGGCCACCCGAACTCTGCCACCACCATTGGGCGAGTAAGCCTAAGCGGATTTTGCATCATTTTGGTAATGTCCGGTTGGGCCACAAAAACGGATAAAGGTACCGAGGCGATCTATGCTCACAAATCTTCTTGCCAGCCGATTGAGGCAATATGGCATGGGATTTTCTTTCGAAAAGAGACAAAAACTGATTCGCCGAGTCGGGCTGTTTCATGTCAGCCGGCTCGGACGTTTTTTGGATTTTCCGATGTCAGCTTTGTTCAGCAGCAATCTGAAGATGCTGGCGACGATCTATCTGTCAGACAAGTGGAATATTCATTGGTACGCTCAACACTACGAAACTTACTTCAAGCGGTTTCGACGGAAGAAACTTAACGTTCTTGAGATTGGTATTGGCGGGTACGATGACCCTCGGATTGGAGGAGGTTCATTAAGGATGTGGAACCGATACTTTCCCAACGGCCGAGTGTACGGAATCGATATCTGCGACAAGTCCCCCCACGATCGGAGGCGAGTCAAGACTTTCCTTGGCAGCCAGACTGATCCTGAGTTCTTGGACTCGGTGGTCAATACAATCGGCAAGCTTTCAATCATCATCGATGATGGGAGCCACCAAAATGAGCACGTCCTCTTCACGTTTCAGCACTTATTCCCACATCTGGCCGATGATGGCATTTATGCGATAGAAGATACACAGACTTCGTATTGGCGGATGGACGGCGGAAATGCCACCGACCGCAATGATCTCAAAACGACGATGGGATACTTTAAATCTCTAATTGATGGGCTCAATTGGGAAGAGTTCCCAGGCGCTTACGAGCCGTCCTATCTTGATTTGAATATCAAATCGATCGCCTTCTATCACAATCTCATCTTCATCACCAAGGGTTCCAATCGAGAGCGTCAAGGAAAACCTCAGCCTCTGGCATCTGAGCGAGCGTAGTGGTCAGCGTTATTGAGAGAGAAAGACCGTCTCCTCAGAAATAGCCAAGTAGTCAATAGCGGCGCCTCGTGTTGTCCACGCGACTCGCCTTCGTCTGGCATGCTTTGGTCTGGGGCGATTTGATTGGGCCTTGGTCCAATCCCAACAGTTAACCGGCGGCGGCCTGAGAGATGCTCTCAGGCCGTTGTTGCGTTGAAACACCGCCTGAGAGGACATCAAACGGAACCGCCCGGGCCGCGGGATGCTTACGAATCCCTTATGCGGTCCTTAGCTTTTACTGTCGATCTAGCGGCGATACTGCGCTCATGTTAGGTGCGGCACTTGTCATTGTTCGCGTGCTTTCAGTCCTTTTCTTCGTGGGGCTGGCGGGATCAGCGGTCGTGGTTCTGATCAGCTTTGTGGAAGATTTCAAAGAACTGTTTGCTCCAGACGAGCCCGAGACGGCACCGAGAAGTGCGCCTCCGCTTGCGGCGTCCGGGTCCGCACAGAACGCACGTTAGGTAAAACCGTCTGATTCGCAGCGGCCTGAGAGAGCTCTCAGGCCGTTGCTGCGTCTGGGAGAAGGGCTTGCGTTTCTAAAATGTTCCGCGTTGGGAGTCGATGTAGCGCACGTTGTCCATGTCGCGTGGATGGCATTGATGCCTATCTTCTTTATCGACAAGATCTTGTTCTCGACGTGCGGTGGCAACAGTTTTGAAACAGTGAAGACAGATCGAATCGATCGTGGAATTTGAGTTCACACGCCTGACAAAACTACCAGTCGTGATCACGGGTTTTCCTCCAATTCAACTTTCAGTTTTGTGAACGACAGCACCTCGTACCGAAGAATTCTGCCAAAGAATGTTCGCCGCTTCTGTCCGATAGCCGACATACCGCGTATTTTTTCAAACGCGGAGTTCGCTTGCGCTCTGAGCTGTCTCTAGCGCCGTGAAGGTTCAGGTTGCGCGGGCTTATGGATCTCGGTCAGGTGTTTTCTGAATGCGGCGCTGAGAGACAAAGCGGAATCGACGGAGAATGCCTGGTTGCATTCAGAGCAACGCTTCACGCCCCGCGACTCAACCAAATGCGGAGGCAGCTTCTTGGTGATCATGAATAGAGCTTGGCAAAGGAAGGATGCGCGCTTCTGCTCGCCAGCAGACATAGTGTGGACTGGCACGCGGGGTGGTTGTGGCTGCATCAACACCGCGTGGCGCAGGGTCAACGATTGAATCGTGCACGGCTGCGATTGGAGCGCTGTCGGCTCGAACCGGCACGGTCCTGTGTCGGAAGGGGGTTAGTTCTGGGCTTCGGCGGAGAGCGACATGCGGTGGGCTTTGACGTCGCGCATGGGCGGCAATCCAAAGAAGCGCGCGTACTCGCGATTGAACTGGCTGGCGCTTTCGTAGCCGACTTCGAAGGCGGCGCTGGCGGCGTCGAGGCCTTGGTGGAGCATGCGTTCGCGGGCGACGTGCAGCCGCAGATGCTTCTGGTACTGCAGGGGGCTCATCGCGGTGAGCGAGCGGAAGTGATGATGCAGTGTGGAGACGCCCATCTGCGCCATGGAGGCGAGTTGTTCGACGCGCAGCGGCTTGGCGTAGTTGGTCCGCAACCAGGAGACGGCGCGTGCGGTGCGGTGGCCCTGCTCGCCCAGCGTGGCTATGGCGCGGAGGTGGCCGCCCTGCGGGCTGCGCAGGAGGCGATAGATAATTTCGCGCTGGATGAGACTGCCGAGGAAGGGAATGTCGTGCGGTGCGTCGAGAAGATCTATCAAGCGGGAACATGCGCTGAGGATTTCGACGGTGATGGTGCCGATGGCCATGCCGCGGGCGTTGGAGGGTTCCTCCGCGGGCTGAAATTCCTCTTCGCTGAGAATTTTGCGAACCTCGGCCATTTCGAGAGCGAGGATGAGACCGAGGAGGGGCGCCTGCGGTGTGGCGTCGATGACCTGGCTGACGACGGGCAGGTCGATGGAGGTGAGCAGGAAGGTGGAGTTGTTGCAGGTGAGCACGGTCTTGCCGAGGTTGATGCGTTTGCGTCCTTGCACGAAGAGGATGAAGCTGGGCTGATAGGTTGCCGTGGCGCAGGCGGTGGGTTCGCTGCGGCGATAGAGGCGTAGGCCGGGCACGAGGGTTGGGGTGTCGCCTTCTTCGGGTGTGTGCGAAGAGATTTTGCGCAGCAGGTCGGCCCGCAAGGGGATCAGTTGCGGCGCTGCCGGTGCATCCTGGGTCGTTGGTTTTGCCATCGAAAGCCTACGTTGCTCCTACGAAACCAGCCTACTGCGAAGGGAGACGGCGGCTGCACAAAAATCTGTCGTGCAACACGATCAGGCAAGAAATAGGCAGGATCGTGATACCGCGTTCAGGGGCTGATTGCGTAGGCTCTGGAGGTGAGGGGCGGCCGGTCTGCACGCTTGTGCATAAGCGTGATGAGCGGAGCGATTCGGGCCCGAAAGAGGAGAAGGATGCAGAAGCGGCAATTGGGAAAGAGCGGACTAGAAGTTTCGGCGCTGGGGCTGGGATGCATGGGCATGACGTTTTCTTACAAGCCATTCCCAGAGAAGAGCGCGTCGATTGCGTTGTTGCGGGCCGCGGTCGAGCAGGGCATCACGTTTTTCGACACGGCGGAAGTCTACGGTCCGTTCAACAATGAGGAGCTTGTGGGAGAAGGCCTTGCGCCGTTTCGCGGACAGGTTGCGATTGCAACGAAATTCGGGTTCGATATCAATCCCGATGGCACACGAGGTTTGAAGCCGGTGAACAGCCAGCCCGCGCATATCAAGCAGGCCGTCGAAGGATCGCTCAAGCGCCTGCATGTCGAGGTCATCGATCTTCTGTATCAGCATCGGGTCGATCCGGAAGTGCCGATTGAAGATGTTGCCGGGGCGGTGAAGGAACTGATCGAGGCCGGCAAGGTCAAGCATTTTGGGTTGTCCGAGGCGGGTGCTGCGACGATTCGCCGCGCGCATGCGGTGCAGCCGGTAACCGCATTGCAGAGTGAGTATTCGCTGTGGTATCGCAAGCCCGAAGAGGAGATTCTGCCGACGCTCGAGGAACTGGGTATAGGCTTTGTGCCGTTCAGCCCCTTGGGCAAAGGATTTTTGACGGGCAAGATCGACGAGAGCAAGACGTTTGACCAGACGGATATTCGTAATTCCATTCCCAGGTTCGCCCCCGAGGCTCGCAAAGCCAATCAGGCCCTTGTCGACCTGCTGGCGGAGATAGGGAATGCGAAGAATGCGACGCCGGCGCAGATCGCACTCGCCTGGCTGCTCGCGCAGAAGCCGTGGATCGTGCCGATTCCCGGCACAACCAAGCTGCATCGGCTTGAAGAGAACAACGGTGCGGCGGCGCTGGAGTTGTCGAAAGCCGACGTTGCGCAAATTGAACAGGCCGCTGCCCAGATCAAGATCGAGGGTGCGCGGTATCCAGAGCATCTGGAGAAGATGGCCGGGCTGTAAGGATCGAAGGCGGGTCCTGCGGCTAGAATGAGCCGCGGGCCGATTTGCCCAACCTATCCCCACACCAACAAGAAGCAGAGGATCATTCCATGTACAAGGCAAAAGCTTATTCCGTCGCGAGTGCGACTTCGTCTTTTGGTCGCGACACCATCAATCGGCGCGATCCAGCGGAAAACGATGTTCAGATTGAAATCCTGTTTTGCGGCATCTGCCACTCGGATTTACACCAGGCGCGGAACGAATGGAGCGGCGTGATGCCGACGGTGTATCCCTGCGTGCCGGGGCACGAGATTGTGGGCCGCGTGACGAAGGTTGGTTCAGCGGTAACCAAGTTCAAGGCGGGCGATCTGGGCGCGGTGGGTTGCCTGGTCGATTCGGATCGGACCTGCCCCGAGTGCCAGGCCGGCTTCGAACAGTTCTGCCCCAATCCGACGCTGACCTATAACTTTCCTGACAAGCACCTGGGTGGCGTGACGTACGGCGGCTATTCCGACAGCATCGTGGTGGATGAGCGGTTCGTGTTGCGGGTTCCGACCAATCTGAATCTAGCCGGGACTGCGCCGTTGTTATGCGCGGGCATCACGACCTACTCGCCGATGCATCATTGGGGCGTGGGCAAGGGCAAGAAGGTGGGCGTGGTCGGGCTCGGTGGACTGGGACATATGGGCGTGAAGTTCGCGCATGCGCTGGGCGCGCACACGGTGGTTTTCACGACGTCGCCCAACAAGAAAGACGACGCGCTGCGCCTGGGCGCCGATGAAGTGGTGGTCTCGCGGAATGCCAACGAGATGGCCAAGCATGTGGGCAGCTTCGATTTCATCCTCGATGCGGTGTCGGCTGATCATGACATCAACGCGTACATTCAACTGCTGCGGCGCGATGGAAACATCACGCTGGTGGGCGCTCCGGAGAAGCCGTTGCAGGTTGCGGCGTTCGGCTTGCTGTTCGGACGCAAGAGCCTTTCGGGGTCGCCGATTGGTGGCTTGCCGGAGACGCAGGAGATGCTGGATTTCTGCAGCAAGCACAACATCACTTCGGATGTTGAAGTGATTCCGATTCAAAAGGTAAACGAAGCGTACGAGCGGCTGTTGAAGGCGGATGTGAAGTATCGCTTCTCGATTGATATGGCTTCGTTGAAAGCAGAGTAGGACGGGGAGAAGAACGATGGAGATTAAGCGCGTTGGTTCACGGCCGTCGGGCAAAGGGCCTGCGGATTGGTTTACAGGTGTGGTGCGCGTGGACCCGCTGTTCGACGCGCCTGAACCGGCTCGCGTTGTGGGCGCGCAGGTGACGTTTGAGCCTGGCGCACGGACGGCATGGCATACGCATCCACTGGGCCAGACGTTGCTGGTGACGTCGGGATGCGGATGGGCGCAGCGGTGGGGCGGAGCGATCGAGGAGATCCGGCCGGGCGATGTGGTTTGGTTTGCGCCGGGAGAAAAACACTGGCATGGTGCGGCGGCGACGACAGCGATGACCCATCTCGCGGTCCAGGAAAAGCTGGACGGAAAAACGGTGGCCTGGCTGGAACACGTGAGCGACGAACAGTACGAAGGGGCAAAGGCCAGCTCCTAGCCTCTATTCGCTTTTCCCACCCTTGCGCGATAAGGCTGCGCAAGGATGGGGCACCCACGAGGGGACGAGGGGACAGGCAACGAGGGAACTCGCGTGCGACAGGGGGCCCCAAGCGTGGGGAAGCTCAGGATGACACGACTGTGGCTGTGAGAAGAGACAGGGCAACGAGGGACAGGCAAACGAGGGACAGTTTGCAGACGAGTCCCCGGGATGGTTCGTCGCGCGTGGGGCGCGGATGAAGGCTGAGGCGGGCTGCGGTAGACTCAGGGCGGATGAGGGTTTTTGGTATTGACTGCGGGACCGAGGTGACGGGCTTCGGCGTTGTGGAGACGTGCGAGGGCAGCCGGCAGCCTCGCCTTTTGTGCCACGCGCTGGGGGCGATCCGGCTTTCGAAAGCCAAGACGCTGCCTGAGCGGCTGGCGCAGGTCTATCGCGAACTGACCGATGGACTGGTGCAATGGCAACCGGATGTGGTCGCGATTGAAGAAGTGTTCTACTCGGTGAACGCCAAGTCGGCGTTGAAACTGGGACAGGTGCGCGGTGTGGCCTTGCTGGCAGCGGCTTCGCTGGGATTGCCGGTGGCCGAGTATGCGCCGCTTAAAATCAAATCAAGTGTTGTGGGCTACGGCCTTGCGGAGAAGAGCCAGGTGCAGTTTATGGTGGCGCGGCTGCTGGAGTTGAAAGAAGTGCCGGAGCCGCCGGACGCCGCTGATGCGCTGGCCATTGCCATCTGCCACATTCATACCGCGCAGACGCTGCTGCGGCAGGGGGCGGCGCGATGAAGGGGTGGGCGCTTGGGCTCGCACTGGCAGCAGGTTCGCTGGCCGGTCAGGCGCAACCGGGCGCGGTGATCCGGGTGGAGTACTCGAATCCCGGCCTGACGCCTGCCAAGTGGGCGATCGAAGTTCATCCGGATGGGAAAGCACATTTCCATTCCGACCCCGGGGAGCAGACCGCAGCCGAGCTGCACACGATTGAGCCGGGGACACTGGATCGCGACATTCAACTGAGCCAGGAATTTGCGGCGCACGCGTTCGCGACGGCGCATCATCACAGCCTGTTTGCGGAGAACTGCGAGAGCCATCTGAAGGTGGCGTTCCAGGGGTGGAAGACGCTGCACTACTCCGGTGCGGACGGCGAGGGAAGCTGCGGTTTCAACTACTCGAAGAACAAGGAGATCCAGGACCTGGGCGAGTCCTTTGTTGCGGTGGCCTCGACGATTGTGGAAGGCGCCCGGCTGGAACTGCTTCTGCAGCATGATCCGTTGGGACTCGACAAAGAGATGGAGTTCTTGAAAGAGGCGAAGGAAGACGGGCGGCTGAAGGAGATGTGCGCTATCCAGCCAATTTTTAACAAGCTGGCGGACGATCCGGAGGTGATGGAGCGCGTGCGGCGGCGGGCGCGGATGTTGCTTGTCCCCTGCGCGAGAAGTCGAAACGAACTAGTCCCTTGAAAACAGGGCCTTGGCGATTGTGGACTGACGTGCCGGATGGTCTGAAGAACCAGCGATTGGGCGGCGGGGACGAAGGGAATCGGGTTTTGGTGCCTGCCGGGTGCCCGTTCCAGCAGAAATGACAATGTTTGGGCGCGACTTTCCATGGTCCAGGGGTGTCCAATCTGAGTGGAGAAGTAGTTGGGTGCTGGTTCGAGACCCGAAAGTCTGGGGGCGCCATGACAAGCGATGCGACGAGATGGGCTGGGATGAAGGGTTTGAGGCTGGCCGTCGTAGTGGCCGGTGTGGTTGCCTGCACGGGATGGGCGTTGGGACAGGACGCGGGCCAGGCGCCCGAGCCGGGACCCGGCATGCAGCAGCCCGGTGCTGAGCAAGGACAGCCTGCGGCGCGAGCAGTGCGACTGAGCAGCGTCGACGGGCAGGTGCAGCTGTCGCAGGGGAACCAGATTCTTGCTGCGCAGGCAATTGCCAACACTCCGCTGTTTGAAGGCACGCAGATTTCGACGTCAGACGACGGCCGCGCCGAGGTGCAGTTTGAAGACGGCAGCGTGGCGCGCATTTCTCCCAACAGCTCACTGACGCTGGGAACGCTGGGGCAGGACGGCGCCACGATGCAGACCGATCTGGTGCTCAACAGCGGACTGGGCTACTTCGAAATTCAAGGCAACGGGCAGTCGAACCAGATGCGTGTGCACTTCGGCAACGAAGTAGCGACGGCGAGCGGGTTCACCGTGCTGCGCATCAACCTGGATTACGCGCCGGGCGAAGTTGCGGTGTTTTCGGGCAACACGCATGTGGAAGGGAACACGCTGTCGCTGGACCTGCATGGCGGGGAGAGCGTGAAGCTGAACGGAGCCGATACCGGCAACTACGTGGTGGCCGAAACCATCGAGCCCGATTCGTGGGACACGTGGAATTCGGATCGCGACCAGGCGCTGACGGCACAGGAAACGGATCGCACGGCAGCGACGAGCGGACAGCCGAATGCGAGCAATCCTGCCTGGAGCGATCTGGATGCGAACGGCAGCTGGTACAACGTGCCCAACCAGGGCTACGTGTGGTCGCCGAATGAAGCGGAGTCGGCGAGTTGGGATCCCTATGGATGCGGCAGCTGGATGTGGACGCCGCGGTTCGGGTACATGTGGGTTTCGTGTGAGCCGTGGGGCTACATGCCGTACACGTCGGGGATGTGGAGCTACTACGACGGATTTGGCTGGGGCTGGGCACCGGGTTTGGGCTATCCATGGTGGGGCGGCGGCGGCTGGGGATTCAACCTTGGCGCGACGCCGGTCCGCTATCGTCCGCCGCATCGGCCACTGGGCGGACCGCGGCCGGGCGGACCGATTCGAGTTTCGGGCGGACGCTATCAGCCGTATCCGGTGGTCGCGGTGAATCGCATCCATCAAGGTGTGGTGGGCGCACCGATTCGGACGCGGAATGCTCCGCTCTCGATTGCCGGCAACACGGTGCAACCGCTGCACACACTGGCGCCAAGGCCGGTGTATGGAAACGCATTTGCGGGCGGCACGGGGCGTGGCCCGGGGATGACGGTCGGCGCGGGAACCGGCGTGCGTTATGGATTTGCGCCGGCGCCAGGTGCAGGACGGACGAGTACCTGGATGCCGCCTTCGGGATCGAATGCCTATCGTCCGCCGGTGAATAGCTATCGTCCACCGACCAACACCTATCGGCCTCCGGCGATGGCACCGCGCTATGCAGCGCCGAGCCGTCCGAACTTCAGCGCTCCGGCAGCGAGTCGTCCGATGGGCGGTGGTGGTGGCGGCGGAGCAGCGCATCCGTCGGGCGGTGGTGGACATCGTTGATTGTGTGGGCAATGAAGAAGAGGCCGCGGCAAGATGCTGCGGCCTTTTTGTTTTTTGGGGGGGGATCGAGGGATAAGGCAACGGAAGCCGACTAGTCAGGACTGATTTGGGCCGCGACGTGGACGCTCGTTGAGTCTTCATGCATGGGGCCCTTGACCAAGTTGCGACATTGTAGAAGCAAAGGCGCACAATGAAGTGTGCCCCTTTCTTGAACGCGGAGGATTCATGAAGAAGTCGGCCAAGATCGGTTTGGCTGCAGTCATCGCACTCCCCCTACTCGCTGTAGCAGCCATTCGCCTCTTCGTGGACGCCAACACTTTTCGTCCTACGATCGAGAGCCAGCTTACCGTGGCCCTTTCCCGCAAGGTCACCCTCGGCGATCTGAGCCTCTCGCTCATAGCAGGAAGCCTGGTGGCGAAGGACCTCGCCATCGCTGAAGACCCAAAGTTCGGCCAGACTCCGTTCTTCACCGCCCAACGATTGCGCATTGGCGTACAGATGAAGCCGCTGCTCTTGAAGCGCCAGCTGATTGTGCGGAGTTTTGAGGTCGATGCTCCCCAGATCCATCTGATCCGTGCCGAGGATGGCACTTGGAACTTCGCGACCCTGAGCCACGGCGTCGGCTCTCAGAACAACGCTCAAGCGGCGACTTTACCCGACCTCTCCGTTGGCCTGATCACTATCAAAGACGGGAACGCTACCATCGAGAAGCCGCCCTTGCGGAGCAATCCCCAGGTCTACGATCATCTCGATGTGCAGTTGGAGCATTTTTCCCTGGCCGAAGCCTTTCCTTTCACGGTGAGTGCCTCGCTGCCCGGCGACGGCAAAGTGGCGGTCTCCGGGATCGTCGGACCGATCAATCCGCAAGACGCCGCCGCCACCACCTTCGACGCGCAGGTCACCATCCAGCACCTGGATCCGGTCGTGGCCGGGTACGTCGACCCTGCGGCTGGAATCTCAATGATCGGTAGCCTTGACGCTCACATCGTCTCAGACGGAATGAATGTCACCAGCGATGGCAAAGTTCACGCCGAGCATCTCATCTTGCTCAAAGGCGGCAAGGCCGCGCCGCATCCTGTCGATATCCACTATCAAGTGGAGCACTCCCTCAAGGGTAACCGTGGCAAGGTCTCCGACCTCGCTCTTCAGACTGGCGCTGTCGCCATTCACATCAAAGGCACCTATCAGCTCGCGGCAAACGTGCGGGTCTTCGATCTTAAGCTACTGGCCCAAAGTGTCCCCCTCGACAGCCTGCAGGCGCTTATGCCCGCCGTCGGCGTAAAGTTTCCCAACGACGCCACGCTCAAGGGTGGAACGCTGTCGGCCAACTTCGACATCAAGGGCTCGGCAAAAGACAACGTCATCGTCGGCTCCTACGAGATCAACAATACGCAATTGGTGGGGTACGATCTCGGCTCCAAGATCGTTGGCATCGCCGCCCTGGGTGGCATCAAGACAGGCGATACCACCGCTATCGAGATTTCGCGCGCCGACATGCGCATCACCAAAGCAGGCACCGAGAGCACGAATATCTATTCGGTACTTCCTGCCCTCGGCGAGTCTACCGGCAGCGGCACGGTGTCTCCTTCTGGAGAGCTTAACTATCACTTGATCTCAAAAGTCACGAACGCTAAAGGGCTCAATAAAGTTGGCGTAAGTATCCTGACAAGGCTCAACAGCACATCGGCTGCCGACAAACCGTCGACTGCCGCCGGCATCCCCATCAATATCACCGGCACAGCGGAGAACCCCGTCATCACCGCGGATGTCAACGGCCTGGTGAAAGGCAACGCCGCAGCTTTACGCAGCAAAGGCAGCGACATCCTCCATAAGACCGGCCTCTCGAATCTCTTCGGCAAGAAAAATAATCCTCCTTCGACCACGCCGACAAGATGATTGCAGTGCGCTACATGACGGGTTCAGGCACCCGCAAAGAGATTTGTCCCGGGAAACGCCGCAGTGTCCCCCATTCTTGGCCGATGTCCGATCATCAAGATCGGCGGACACTGGCCGACTAGTCAGGACTAATCTGCCGTCGATGAGTGACTCGGCAGTTCTTCATAAAAGGAGAGATTTACATCGAGACATGCAACGATCTCGCCGCTCGTTCCGCAAGCAGCACAATTCTTGCAACGTGCCTTAGTTTAGCCCTTTTACTGGTGGCCGTTCTTCGCTGGTAACACGATGCAGAACGGTAATTGGAATGGAACCGTCGGGACGGGGTGCAACCTTCCAGGAAAGTTCGTTGCCAATGATCTCGTAGGGGCGAACTTGCGTGGTGTCATCCTGATTGGGAAACGAAGATCGATCAATGTGAAACGTA
>DATAVC010000074.1:0-32909 GCA_036267935.1 Occallatibacter sp.
AATTCCCCACTGCTGCCTCCCGTAGGAGTCTGGACCGTGTTTCAGTTCCAGTGTGTCCGTGCGCCCTCTCAGGCCGGATACCGATCATCGTCTTGGTGGGCCATTACCCCGCCAACTAACTAATCGGCCGCGACCCCCTCCTCGAGCGAATTGCTCCTTTGACCCGTGGGTATTATGCGGTATTAGCCTCGGTTTCCCGAAGTTATTCCCCACTCAAGGGTAGGTTAGTCACGTGTTACTCACCCGTGCGCCACTTTACTCAGGTATTGCTACCCTTTCTCGTTCGACTTGCATGTGTTAGGCACGCCGCCAGCGTTGATTCTGAGCCAGGATCAAACTCTCGTTTGAAACCTGATGTCGACCCGTCTCCGACGGAGGTCGGTTCTGGGTCAACGGCATCTGCGTATCTCTTGCCCGGATTGCTCCGAAGAAGAGGGTGCACGCAAATGCTCTTACCTTGTGAGAATGATCAAGCCAAACTTGACCGTTTCTCACGACTGGCATGTTCAACCTAGTTGTCAAAGATCCTTGAGAGCGGTCCGCCTAAGCGGTGCCCTTGGGATCGAGGCCCATTCTTGCGAATGAGTGTCCTCGAACTTGATGCGCCTGCTGGTTATCTCACGATCGCATCTTCAAGATCGCGGCCGTCACGGCCTGCGGAAACTCGTCAGATGCCGGTGATTGCGTTCGCCAGCATTTTTGAGCGAACCTTTCGAAGGTATCCAACTTCCCGTCCCAAGTCAAGCCAAACCAGCCTTGACTCTTTCGGTTCCCCTTCGGAGTACGCACAGCGCTCAAATTTCAAACAGCGACCAACAATATCTGCCGCGCCACTAAGGCACACGAAAGGATTTTCCTCTCGGGTCATGCAATGGCTTGTTCTCTGCGGGATTCCCTACAGGGATCAGGGGTGCGATCAACGCTGCCTCTACTGACCCTACGAACCAGCTTCCCACTTCCCTCTTGGGCAGGCCCAAAGGCCACCGGGAGGCTCCACTGCTGCACTACTTCACAACTGCAACTTTTTGAGAGTACCACAGGGCACTCTTCTTTGCAACCGCAACCGAGACAAGAAAATCTCTCAAATGCGACTTGTTGAGAATAGCAACCAGCGCGCAAAAACTCAACCCCATCCGCCCTGTGAAAAACCCATCCAATCTGTGGGAAAGAAGCTGTGCTCCTCAAACCTAAATCCCTGCTCTCACAATTGATTTGCACGAGCCCCCGGGCTTTCCCTGCAGCCAAGGCAGCAGCGGCCACCGCCCAATCCCGGTAGCCGCATGCAGACTCACCTTACCGCGCCATCGCGTGCTCTTCAGCCCGCCTCGGTTCCACGATGGATTGCGTCCACTCACCCGCCACCTGGCGCGTCGCGATGTTCAACCTGTTAAACAGGTTGGTCACCCCGATCGAGAGCGTCAACGCGGCAAGTTCTTTCTCGCTGAAATGACGCGCCGCCTCCTTCCAGATTTCGTCAGGCACCGCATCAGGCCGGTCGGCCACCCGGGTTAACGTTTCGGCCAGGGCCAGCGCCGCACGCTCCGCATCTGTAAAGTAGGGAGCCTCGCGCCACGCAGCCAGCGTGAAGAGCCGCGCGTCCGACTCCCCCGCCTTCTTCAGCTGACGCCACCCGATATCGACGCACACACTGCAGCCGTTCACCTGGCTGATGCGCAGATGCGCCAAAGCACTGATGCTCGGCGAAAGGCCACTCTTGGCGACAACGGCATGCAGCGCCAGCAAAGACGGCAGGGCATCGGGAAGCACGATCGCGGGACTCTTGATTCTCGGTTGCATAAAAACTCTCCTCAAGATGAAATTCATCGTTCACACCCATGACGAATCGAAACAGCCCCATGTGACAGCACGCCCACGAAAACATTTCTTGTCACAACCAGCCCTCGACCTTCGTCATCTAGAGGGAAACGAAGACGACTCATGACCGAACGAGACTGGCTCGCCGAACAATTCGAGCAAAATCGAGGCCGCCTGCGCGGCGTCGCGTATCGCATGCTTGGCTCGCTCAGCGAGGCAGACGACGCCGTGCAAGAATGCTGGTTACGCTTGAGCCGGTCCGAAACGAACGACATCGCAAATCTCGGCGGCTGGCTCACCACCGTCACATCACACGTCTGCCTCGACATGTTGCGGTCCCGCAAAGCACGGCACGAAGAATCTCTCGAAACCGCGGCGCCCGCGCCGACAGCCAGACATGCCGCTGACCCTGAAGCCGAAGCACTCCTCGCCGACTCGGTTGGCTACGCCACCCTGGTGGTGCTCGACCGTCTCAATCCGCCCGAACGCATCTCGTTTGTTCTCCATGACCTCTTCGACGTACCCTTCGAAGAAATTGCGCGCATCACCGGCCGCACGCCCGAGGCTACCCGCCAATTGGCGAGCCGCGCGCGCCGCCGCGTACGCGGAGCAACCACGCACGACCAGCAGGAACTCGCAGAGCAACAGGTGGTAGTGGAGAAATTTCTCGCCGCCTTGCGCCTTGGTGATGCGTCAAAAATTGTCGAAGTCCTCGATCCGGAGTTCGCTGCGCGCGCCGATGCCGTGGCTGCGCCCCGCGGATTGCCGACTGGAATGCATGGCGCTGAGGCTTGGGCACGACAAGCAATCGAAGCCGCCCGTGGCGCGCGCCTGGCCCGCGTGGCTCTGGTCGACGGTTCGATCGGGCTCATCGTCGCGCCGCGTGGCCGGCTGTTCCGCGTCTTGCGCTTCACCTTCGCCAACGGTCGCATCGCTGCGATGGAGGTTGTCGGCGATCCCGAAAGCCTGCGTGCCATTGAAATCGGCGCCCTCCCGGGTTGAGATCAAACCATTTTCTGGTGCAACGCAATCGTCGGTCCGGCGCGATGCAGTCTCAGTCCGCACCCACATGGGTGCCCCATCCTTGCGCAGCAAGGGTGGGAAAGCACGAACCTCACCCGCCCCCCTGTCATCCTGAGCGAAGTCGCCACAGCGACGAGTCGATCCGCACCATGTCGCTGCCCCCTTCCCTGCCCAACCTAGGCCTCTCCCGTCGTTCTCTCCCCCCCAACACCCATTCCACCAGCGGTTTGGCCCACAAGATCCTCCTAAAGTACCGCTTCAATACTAAGATTCTGTTGCCCGGATCAAAGCTGGGCGTACAGTGTCTCAATGGAACCCGATGCCACCGTACTCCAACGGGCATTGGACAACGATGAGTTCTACCCCGCATTTCAACCGATCGTTGAGTTGAAAACCGGGCAACTCACCGGGTTTGAACTTCTTGCCCGCTGGGAGTACGCAGTCCCCGATCAGTTCATCCCGTGGTTCGAAGCCAGCGGGCTCAGCGGCCGTCTGACCCAGACGCTGCTCGATCAGGCGTTCGCATCGGCTCCTCTCGCACAGAGTTCGTTGAACTTATCTTTCAACCTGTCGCCGATCCAGTTGCAAGACCCCGATGTCCCCGCACTGATCGCCACCTGCGCCCAGCGAGCCAATTTCTCGCTGAATCGCCTCACCATCGAAGTCACTGAAAGCGCGCTGCTCAAAGACCTTACCCGCGCCCATGCCATCGCATGCGAGCTGAAGGATCTGGGCTGCCGTCTTGCGCTCGACGATTTCGGTACCGGTTATTCGAGCCTGCTGCATCTCCAGTCGCTTCCCTTCGACAAGCTGAAAGTCGATCGCAGCTTTGTTAGCTCCATGGCCGAAGTCCGCGAAAGCCGCAAGATCGTGGCCGCCGTCGTCGGCCTTGGACAGAGCCTTGGCCTGGTCACCGTGGCCGAAGGCATCGAGTCGCCCGCCGAAGCGGGCATGTTGCTCTGGCTCGGATGCGACCTCGGACAGGGCTGGCTCTATGGCAAGCCTGCACCCATCGGCGACATTCCGCGCCTGCTTGCAGCTCGACCCCAGACGTTCTTGTCTTCGATCCCCTCCGCATCCGACGCCAGCTCCATCGTGGGCTTCGAGTCGCTGCCCGCGCAGCGCTTAGCCCAGATTCAGGCAATCTACGACGGCGCACCGGTGGGCCTCTGCTTTCTCGACCGCAAAATGCGCTATGTCAGCATTAACCGGCGTTTGGCCGAGATGAACGGCGCTCCTGTCCGAGCCCATTTAGGCAAAACGGTCGCCGAGGTCATTCCCCATGTCTATCCCCTCGTCGAACCCTTCATCACCCGTGCCATGGAAGGTGAGCCGGTCCTGGGAGTCGAGGTCGAGAAGCCCACACCCGACGGCGGCGAGGCCCAAACCGTCCTCCTGAACTATCAGCCGGCACGGGACGAAGCCGGGGAAGTGCTCGGCGTTTCGGTCGCCGTTATGGACATTACGGGATCCAAGCGAACCGAAGAGGCCCTCCGCGAAAGCATCGACCACTTTCGCCACCTGCTCGAACTCGGACCCCATGTGCCCTGGGTACTCGACGCAGAAGGCGCAGTCATTGAAGCCAGTTCTCGTTGGACCGATATCACCGGTCAGCCCATGGAAGAGGCTGCCGGGCATGGTTGGCTCAAGATGCTGCACCCCGATGACATCGCGCCGACGCAACAAGCCATCCACGCTTGCCTCTCCGCTGGAGAGGCGATCGATGCTTTCTACCGCATCCGCCGTCACGACGGAGAATGGATTGGCATGCGCTCGCGTGGATCGCCGCGATTCGGCGCCGATGGAAAAATTGTCGGTGTCTACGGAGCGGTTGAGGAAGTCTCTCCGCGGCGTGAAAGCCCGAAACAGTGGGCCGCCGCAAGGATCTAGCGAAACTTACTGCTTCGAAATAATCCCCAGGTCTGTCAGCCCATTCACAAAGAACTGCATGGCCAGTGCCACCAGCAACAATCCCATGATGCGCACCAGGATGCGGATTCCTGTTTCTCCCAGCACAGACCGGATGCGCCCCGCCCCTGCCAGCACCCAGTAACTCACCAGGCAAGTCACAGCCACCGATCCAAGGATGGCGAACATTTCCCAGTGAAAGAACGACGGCACCGGCCCCACCAGCACCATCACTGAAGAAATCGCTCCCGGCCCGGCCAGCATGGGAATCCCAAGGGGCACAATGCCCGCATCTTCCTTCGCCGCCCCTTCTTCTGTATCGCCGCTGGCTTCCTGGGTCGCCGACCGCTTCGCTTCCAGCATGTCCAGCCCGATCAGAAGCAGGATTAAGCCACCGGCAATCTCAAACGCCGGCAGCGTGATACCGAACATTTTGAAGATCAGCTGCCCGGCCAGCGCAAAACTGGTCAGCACAATAAAGCATGTGAGCGCCGCTTTCCGCGCCATCCGCTTCCGACGCGCCGCGTCCGCACTTTCAGTAATCGCAAGAAACGATGGGATCGCCGCAAAGGGATCGACGAGAAAAAAGATGGAGCTGAGCGCCAGCACGCTGAAACGCACAATCGGCGCGCGGCTTAGCTCATTCAACGCAGTGGCAGCGGGATTCATCCAGGTCACAATCGAGAACACCCTCGATTAGAGCTTAGCCGACCGCAGAACGATTCTTCCCCGGCTGTTCTCTCGCGCGCGCAGCCTTTCAACCCGGTTATATTCCTCAATCCCTGTTCCTTAATCCCTTGTTCTCTCCACCCAGAAGCTGCACGGCCACACGTTCTTCCCGTCCAGGGTTGGAGCAAAGACGCGCAACGCCGTAGGCATCCGGCTGAAACTTCCTTCCCATGCGGGAAAGGCTTCGCGCAACACCTCGGCGTGCCACTGCTGCATCGCGCTCGCCGCCCAAACCACCTTAAAGGCCCTGTTGAACGAGAGAAACGCCTCGAGCATGTATTGCTCGCCCCAGAAGCAGAGATTGCGTTTCACAAACTTCTCCGGATAATCGAGCGGCGCAAAGATGTCGTGAAAATGTATGAGGACCCCCGGCGTCAGCATCGGCAGAATGCGCAGCATCTCATACAACACATCGCTGTCCATCGCCACCACGTGGCTCGAGTCGATAAACAATACATCGCCTGCTTCAAGCTGTCGAAATGTCTCAAGCGGCACGTCCTGCACGCGCGCCTCGATCAAGTGGGTCAGGCCCGCAAGCCCATCCTTCAAGAATCCACGAGGATGCGGCTCAATCGACGTGAACTCTCCCTCTACTCCTTCGGCCGCATTTTTCCGCATCGCCGCTGCCAGCACCAGGGTCGAATGACCGCTCCCAATTTCGATCACGCGGCGCGGTCTGCGATGACGAATCAGGGAGTGCGTCACCTCCGCATCGACGCGCTCGAAGAAACCATTGTTGACATGAAATGCATGGCGATCGTCTACCTCGCGCTCGGCAAACGTCCATTCATCGGCAAAAGGAAGAATCTCGCGGTGCAGGCGCTCAATCTGCTCCTCAAGCCGATAGTCGAATTCACCGCAACGCCGCGGCGCGCTCCACTGCTTTCCTGCAAGAGACTTGATGTTCGGTACCGGGAAGTAAAAGTGCAACGGCGTTACGCTGACCCCCAACCCTTCCTGCACTGCTTGGAACAAATTCGACAAGGTCACACGGACCGTCGTGCTTCGCAAAAGGCTGTTGACCACAAACACCTCACAGGTCTTCAAAAGATCCGATCGCTCGGGCGCATCAGGGCACGCGCGATTCCGATCACGCGGCGATGCAATGGGTTGCGGCAACAAAAGAAGACGGGCTTTCTGAAGAATAAAGAGCTGTGGACGTGTCTATCTCGGCGCGCTAGGCCCGGCTATTTTTATTTTCCGGCGCAGGCCTTTGCACCTTCATTTTGGGGTTTGGATGCAGGCTGCACTGTCCAAGCAAGTTGCCATTCAATGAAGTTCGGCACATCGTGGCCGTTCTCTCCGCCTGCGTACCACGAAAGTCAGCCCTCGTCAGCTTCCCTAAAGGGTCGCGAGAAGCTACGCCAAGTGCACTTATATCATTGATAAAAATTAACTTATCTAGAAACAATTCGATAAATACCCTATGCACAGCCCGCCCTATCCCGCTGACTCCTGCTCGGCCGTGACCGCATCGGCAACTCCACGATCGGCGGGCGCCGCCAGCCACATCATCGCCACATACAAAACTCCTGCCCCGAAAAAACCCACAAACCACGCATAGTCATAAAGAAAATGCAGCGGCTTCACCGCGAGCCCGACCAAAGCAATCACCACCCCTACCACCAGCGAAAGAAGAGCCCGCGGGTTGACGCCCTTCGTGTAGTGATAGATCCCATCGCGGTGATAGAGCGAGTTCACATCCAGCTCGGTCTTGCGAATCAGAAAATAGTCCGCGACCATGATTCCCGCCACCGGCCCCAACAGTCCCGAATAGCCCACAAGCCAACCAAAGATATACGCATCCGGCGTTGCCAGCAGCTTCCAGGGACACATCGCCAACCCTAGAAATCCTGTAATCAGCCCGCCCGTCCGAAAGCTAATCAACCGCGGATAGAGATTCGAGAAATCATTGGACGGCGAAACCACATTGGCCCCGATATTCACATTCAACGTCGCAATCAGGATCGCAATCAGCGCGACGAATGCAACCACCGGCTGATGAAACGCACCAATCAGCAGAATCGGATTCCAGATGGGATGCCCGAACAACACCGCCGAAGCCGACGTCACCGAAATACCCACGAAGGTATAGAGCGTCATCGCCACCGGAAGCCCGAATGCCTGCCCCCACGACTGCGCCGACTGCGACTTCGAATACCGCGTGAAGTCGGGAATGTTCAGCGCCAGCGTCGCCCAATAACCCACCATCGCCGTCAACGAAGGAAAGAAAACCGACAGGAACTCATGTGTGGAATGAAACTGGCTGGGCGTCGACAACATCGTGCCGAAACTACCCGCCTTCATCCGCATCCAGATCATCAACAACGCAGCCATCACAAACATGAATGGCGCACCGAAGGCCTGCAGATGACGAATCGACTCAACGCCGCGCCACACCACGACCATGTTCAACAGCCAAAAGCCCAGAAAACACGCCCACAGCACGCCAGGGGAATCCGCGAATGAGGGTGAAATCACTTCCAGCATCGAGTGAATGGCGGTTCCGCCGATCCACGACTGAATCCCAAACCAGCCGCACGCCACCACAGCCCGCAGCAGCGCGGGCACGTTCGCACCCAGCACTCCAAACGGCGCTCGAATGAAGACAGGAAACGGTATGCCATACTTCGCACCGGCATGCGCATTCAGCAGCATGGGCACGAGCACAATCAGGTTGCCGAGCAGCACCGTGCCGACCGCCTGCTTCCAATCCATGCCCTTGGCAATCAGCGACGACGCAAGCTGATACGTCGTAATCTCCATCGACATCGAGAACCACAGAGCGATGTAGTTGTACATCGTCCAGGTTCGTTGCGCCTGCGTCGTGGGACGCAGATCGATGTTTGAAAGAGAGGGGTCGACAACGGACAAGGCAGCCTCCGCGAGCGTTCCTGCCAATCTAACGGCGGTCGCACAAAGAAGAAAGGATGATTATTTCCAGGCCCCGCCGCGCGCGGCACGCCGCAGATACTGTCCCCGGCCGGGCTTACCTACAAACTCGCCCTTCGACACGATCAGCTCCCCGCGCGAATACACATCGCGTGCGTTGCCCTTCACCTTGAAGCCCTCAAACATGGAGTAGTCGACACGCATATGATGCGTTGCAGCCGAGATCGTGTGCGCCGCAATGGGATCCCACAGCACAACGTCCGCATCGCTCCCCGGAGCCAGCACACCTTTCTTCGGATACATTCCGAAGATGCGCGCCGGCGCCGTCGACACCAGTTCCACAAACCGGTTCAACGAGAAATTCCCCTTGCCCACACCGTGATGATGCAGCAGCTGCAGCCGGTTCTCAATCCCTGGCCCGCCATTGGGAATCTTTGTGAAATCATCTTTCCCCAACGCCTTCTGATCTTCGAAACAGAACGGGCAATGATCCGTCGAAACCACCTGCAGATTATCCTTGCGCAGCCCTTCCCACAACTTCGGCTGATTTTTCTTCTCACGCAGAGGGGGAGTGAAAACGTACTTCGCGCCTTCCCACCCCTTGTCCTGCACGTCTTCGAGCGAAAGCAGAAGATACTGCGGACACGTCTCGGCAAACGCAGGCAGACCGCGGTCGCGCGCCTCGCGCACCTGGTTCAGCGCGTCTTCGCTCGACAAATGCACGATGTACACCGGCACGCCAGCCATCTCGGCCATGGCAATCGCACGATGTACTGCTTCGGCTTCGGCCCGTGTAGGCCTCGTCAACGCGTGATAAATCGGGGCCGTCTTGCCTTCGGCCAGAGCCTTCTGCACGATCACGTCGATGACCGATCCGTTCTCTGCGTGCATGCAGATCAGCGCTCCGTTCTTCGCAGTCTGGCGCATCGCCTTGAAGATCGTCGCGTCATCGACCATGAGCACGTTGGGATAGGCCATGAACAGCTTGAAGCTGGCCACTCCCTCCCGCACCAAATCGTCCATGTCTTCCAGTCCCGCATCGCCAAGGTCGGTCACAATCATGTGCAGGCCGTAGTCAATGCACGCCTTGCCTTCGGCCTTCTTCCACCACGTGTCGAGCGCTGCCCGCATCTTGGTTCCACGCGCCTGGATCGCGAAATCGACAATCGTTGTCGTTCCGCCAATCGCTGCAGCCCGCGTGCCCGTCTCAAAATCGTCAGCCGAATTGGTCCCGCCAAACGGCATATCGAGATGGGTATGCGCATCAATGCCGCCCGGCAACACCAGCAGCCCGGTGGCATCAACAATGGTCTTCGCGGAATTGGGCGGAATGTTGGGACACACCTCTTTGATCACCCCGCCGTCGATCAGCACATCCGCACGCATCGTTGCGTCGGCGTTCACCACAGTTCCGTTCTGGATGAGAGTCGTGGGCATGGCATGTCACCGATGAATCCGAACCGTCGTTCTAACTCAGGAGCGGTGTGGCTGCGGAGCGCTGCTGACGCCGCGCGTCCGTTCGTCCCATGTCTCCGCGGTCGCTCCAGTCTCTACCCGAACCATGGTGATGCATTGTTCGACCGGACAAACCAGCGCGCAAAGATTGCAGCCCACACATTCAGTCTCGTCCACGCGCGGGATGCGCTCGATCGAAGTCATGTAGGGTCCATGGATGGCGCTGGCCGCAGCACGCTCCTTCCGCGTAATCGGCGTAACCGCAATCAAAGAGCGCGTGCGCGCTTCGTTCTCCACCGGCGTCGAATGCAACTCAACTGCCCCATCCACAGGCCCGGTCGCACGATCCAGGTGAATGCACTGGTGCGCACCGTCCCAGCACGCAACGTGGCACAGATCGCAGCCGATGCACTTGTCTTCATGTATCCGCGCAACAATCTTGTAGTTGAGGTTCAGGTCCTTCCACTCGGTCACGCGGTTCAATGACAGGCCTCGGAAATCGTCGATGCGGTTAAACCCCTTCGTCCGCATCCAGCTCTCCAGGCCTTCGGCCATGTCTTCCACGATGCGATAGCCGTAATGCATCGCTGCGGTGCACACCTGCACCGTGCCGCTGCCCAGCAGCATAAACTCCGCCGCGTCGCGCCACGTCTCAATGCCGCCAATGCCTGACATGGGCAGCGCAGATTCAGGATCAGCCATCACCTGCTGCACCATGTTCAGCGCAATCGGCTTCACCGCCGGCCCGCAATAACCGCCGTGCGAACTCTTCCCGTCCACATCGGGCCGCGGCACCAGGGTATCCAGATCAATGCCCGTAATCGAATTGATAGTGTTGATCGCCGACAAGCCATCCGCGCCGCCGCGCTTCGCCGCGCGTGCCACGGCTCGAATATCGGTAATGTTCGGCGTGAGCTTCACCAACACCGGGGTCCGCGCCTTCTCCTTCACCCAGCTGGTAATCATCTCGGCATATTCGGGCACTTGACCCACCGCCGATCCCATGCCGCGCTCGCTCATTCCGTGCGGACAGCCAAAGTTCAACTCCAACCCATCCGCGCCTGCATCCTCAGCTCGCGCCACAATCTCGTGCCACGCCTCGCGATTCGAAGCCACCATCAGCGAAGCAATCACAGCGTGGTAGGGATAGCGCTTCTTCACTTCCGCCATCTCACGCAGGTTCACTTCGACAGGGCGATCGCTGATGAGCTCAATATTGTTGAAGCCCATCATGCGCAAGCCATTCCAATCGGTCGCAGAATAGCGCGACGAAACATTGGTCACCGGCTCGCCAATCGTCTTCCACACCGCACCGCCCCAGCCCGCATCGAACGCCCGCATCACCTGCTCGCCGCAGTTGCTGGGCGGCGCCGACGCCAGCCAGAACGGATTCGGCGAATCGATGCCCCCTGCGAATCCGCGTACGCGAATATCAGGCATACACGGCCTCCGCAATCTTCAGCATGGCCAACGCAGAACGCTTGCCGTCCGCCACCGCGTCCACCACTTCTCTGCCTCCGTTCGCACAGTCTCCGCCCGCAAAGTACCGCGGATTACGCGTCTGCCCCGTCTCCCGGTCCGCCACGATCCGCCCATCTTTCACATCAATCTGGCAGCTATCGCGCATCAGGTTCGTGATCGGCGACTGGCCAATAGCCGGCACAATCAGATGGCACGCGATCGTATAGTGCGAGTCGGGAATAGGAAGCAAAGTCTTGTCCACCTCGCGCACCTGCACCGTATCCAGCATCAGCACGCCGTGCGCTTCCCTGCGAATCGACACCGGCTGGCGGCGCCAGAGAAATTGCACTCCCTCCACCTTGGCATGCTCGTATTCGAAATCGAAAGCGGCCATGTCGCTCTCACCGCGGCGATACAACAGGTACACCGTCTCGGCGCCCAGACGTCGCGCGGCATTGGCGGCATCAATGGCCGTGTTGCCCGCGCCAATCACCACAACCGTACCGGCCAGCTCGCGGATGCGCCCCGTCTTGTATCCCGCAATCAGTTCCAGCGCGTTGATAACCCCTTCGTTCTCCTCGCCCGGGATGCTCAGCTGCTGCAACGGACCGAGTCCCAGCCCCAGGAAGATAAAGTCGAATTCGCCTTCGAGCTCGCGCAAATCTTCTGCGGTCTCAATGCCCGCGCCAAAACGAAACTCCACGCCCATGCGGCGAATCAGCTCAATCTCTTTCAGGCTCTCGGCGGCGCGCAGCTTGTACTCGGCCACGCCATAGGTATTCAACCCGCCCGGCAGCGCTCGTCTCTCCACAATGGTTGCGTGCGCTCCCTGCCTGCAAAGTTCTGCGGCACAGGCCAGCGAAGCAGGCCCGGCGCCGATGCAGGCCACGCGCACATGGCGGGAATCCCGCGGTGCGGTCTGAAGGCTTTCGCCGCTGGCGTGGAACGCGTCCATCGCGTGCCGCTGCAATTGACCGATCCGAATCGGATGACGACCTTGCTTGTGCATTACGCAAGCGCCTTCGCACAAAACGTCCACCGGGCAAGCGCGCGAACAGCTGCCCCCCAGAATGTTCGCATCCAGGATGCGGAGCGCCGATCCACGCAAATTGCCCGAAGCAATCCGCTTGATAAACCCCGGAACATCAATGTGCGTAGGACAAGCTGCGGTGCACGGTGCGTCAAAGCAGTAGAGGCAGCGGTTGGACTCGATCGTCGCAGCCTGCGCCGTCAGCGGCGGCTTGATCTCACTGAATCGCTCGCGCAATTGCGGATCGTCAGATATCGTTTCGAGACTCATGGACTCCTCAGATTCTGTCGCGCTCCAAAGAGCGCGGTTCGCGCCTACGAAGCCACCAGCGGACCATACTGATCGGGCCGGCGGTCGCGGAAGAATTGCCATGTGCGGCGCACTTCCGCAATCTCATCCAGGTTCAGATCGGTGGTCAGCACTTCGTCCTTGTCGCGCGAAGCCTGGGCAACGATTTGTCCGCGGGGATTGGCAAAATAACTCGATCCATAAAACTCGCCGATGTTCCATGGCGGCTCGGTGCCGACGCGGTTGATTGCAGCAATAAAGTAGCCGTTCGCCGCCGCGTGCGCGGGCTGCTCCAACTTCCATAAGTATTCGCTGAGACCAGCCACAGTCGCAGACGGATTGAACACGATCTCTGCGCCATTGAGGCCGAGGCAGCGCGCACCTTCAGGAAAATGCCGGTCATAACAGATGTAGACCCCGATCTTGGCGAACCCCAGGTCGAATACCGGGTACCCGAGATTGCCCGGCCGGAAATAAAACTTCTCCCAGAACCCCGGCGCAACATGCGGAATGTGCGTCTTGCGATATTTGCCGAGATACGTCCCGTCCCTCTGGATCACCGCGGCCGTGTTGTAGAAAATTCCTTCTTGCTCAATCTCATAGACCGGTACAACCATCGCGATGCCAAGTTCTTTGGCCAGCGAGCGCATAAAGGTCACGGTGGGGCCATCGGGGACCGCTTCGGTGGTCTCATACCATTGGACGGATTGCTCGGCGCAAAAGTACGGTCCGTTGAAGATCTCCTGCAGGCAGACGATTTGCGCCCCCGCCTCGGCAGCCTGGCGAATCAGGCCGACATGCTTCTCGACCATCGCCTTCTTCTGCGCGGCCAGCGGTTCTGTGGCGGGCAAAGCATTAGAAGCCTGAATGATCGAGCAGCGCACGACGCGTGGCATGAGGACTCCGGAAAGGTGTGAGTCTTTGAAGGTAATCCATCGAATGCACGATGGGCAACGGCTTTGTTCCCAGCTGCAGCGACCCGGTCTTCGCCCTAATACTCGATCTTAGTGCTAGATGCGAGCCACGCAGCAAAGCTCGACCACGCTTCATCGCCAAGCAGTTGGCGCGCGGCTAGAGCTCGTTCAGGGATCGCCTTCCCCATCTCGCCGTAGAGAAACGCATCATCGAAGCCGGCCCTCGCCGCGTCGGCTGCAGAACAGCCAAAGTAAATCGCGTCCAGGCGTGCCCAGTACGAAGCAGCCAGGCACATCGGACACGGCTCGCAGCTGGTGTAGAGTTCGCACCCCGCAAGCGTGAACGTGCCTAGCGCCTTGCACGCCGCGCGAATCGCATTCACTTCGCCATGAGCTGTCGGATCGTTGGTTGCGGTCACCGAGTTCGCGCCTTCGCCAACAATCATGCCGTCACGCACAACGACGGCCCCGAAAGGACCGCCTTTGCCCTGCACGACGTTCTGGGTCGCGAGAGCGATGGCCCTCCGCAGGAACTCTGGGTTTGGTACGCTGGGCATTGAAGAGCGGCCTTTTCTCAGGTCCTCGATGCAACAAAAGTCAACCACAGTATGGCACAGGCCTTCTGCTCAACCCGCGTTCTCACTCCCGATGGCCTGATGCCCGCCACCCTCCTCATCGAAGAGGGCAGATTCGTCGAAATCCGATCCGGAGCGAACGCAGTCGCAGGTGCACACGATTGCGGCAATTCCGTGCTGCTGCCTGGCTTGGTTGATTCTCATGTCCACATCAATGAGCCCGGCCGCTCCGAGTGGGAAGGCTTTGCAACCGCAACCCGCGCTGCAGCAGCAGGGGGCATCACCACTCTCGTCGACATGCCGCTGAATTGCGTGCCCGAGACAACGGATGTTGATGCGCTCGAAGCCAAGCGTGCGGCGGCCCAGGGCAAGGCGTGGGTGGATTGGGCCGCCTGGGGTGGCGTCGTCCGCGGCAATGCCGCCTGCTTGCAACCTCTGGCCGACGCAGGAGTGCCGGGATTCAAGTGCTTCCTCATTCACTCCGGCATCGACGGCTTTGCCTGGGTGGACGAAGCCGATTTGCGTGCCGCGCTAAAGCAGTTGCAAGGCACAGGCTTGCCCTTGTTGGCCCACGCGGAAGTAGCCGCGCCCGTAGAAGCCGCAACCGCTGCGCTGGCGAACCATGATTGGCGGGCCTACGCAACCTATCTCGCCTCCCGTCCCGATGCAGCCGAGATCGAAGCGATCGCCCTTCTGATTCGCCTGGCCGAAGAATTCCAGACACCCATCCACATCGTCCACTTGTCGAGTGCGGCCGCCCTGCCCCTGCTCAGGGACGCCCGAAAGCGCGGCGCACCGGTCACCGTCGAGACCTGTACCCAATATCTCCACTGCGCGGCCGAAGAGATTCCCGACGGCGCCACCGAATACAAATGTGCCCCGCCCATTCGTTCCGCTGAAAACCGCGACAAACTATGGAAGGCTCTCGACGACGGCTTGATTGATTTCGTCGTCACCGACCATTCCCCGTGCCCGCCCGCGATGAAACATCGCGAAGAGGGTCGCTGGGACAAAGCGTGGGGCGGCATCGCGAGCCTCGGATTGGCCCTGCCAGTGCTCTGGACCGGAATGCGCGCCCGAGGGATCGGCATTGAGCGGATTGCACAGTGGATGGCTTCGGGCCCGGCACGCCTCGCCGGCTTCGAAGGCAAGAAAGGGACCCTGGCGACCGGCGCCGACGCTGATTTCGTCGTCTTCGACCCGGAAGTCGAGTGGACCGTCACCCAGGACGACCTCCATTTCCGCCACAAGATTTCTCCCTACCTCGGCGCGCGCCTCCAGGGCAAAGTCCGCGAGACTTGGCTGCGCGGCGAACAGGCGTATAGCCAGGGCACCTTCACAGGCGACTCGCGTGGACTGGAGTTGGTCCGCCGATGAACGAACGCGCTCTCCGTGCCATCGCAGAATGTCGGCAGATTGCCACCATGACCGAGGAACCCGGCCGCATCACGCGCCGGTTCCTCACCCCGCCCACGCGCGATGTACACGCCCTCCTGCGCGCACGAATGGAGACTTTGGGCATGACCGTCCAGGTCGACGCAGCGGGCAACCTACGCGGCCGATCGAATCGAACCGGCAAGCGCCTCCTGCTGGGATCGCACGTCGACACTGTCCCCAATGCCGGCGCATTCGACGGCGTGCTCGGCGTAACCATGGCTCTGGAATGTGCAGACCTGGCCCGCGAAATGGCGTTGCAGCTCGCGATCGATGTCATCGCATTCTCAGAGGAAGAGGGCGTACGTTTCGGCGTCCCCTTCCTTGGCAGCCGTGCCGTGGCTGACCGTTTCGATCCCGCGCTGCTCTCGCTGCGCGATGAGGCGGGGCACACACTGGCCCATGCGATCCGTGCCTTCGACCTCGATCCGAATCTGATTCCGGCTGCAGTCCTGGACACCGCCGACACCCTCGGCTTCGTCGAAATCCACATCGAACAAGGTCCCGTGCTCGAAGCCGAAAATCTCAGTGTCGCGGCAGTCACCGGCATCGTGGGCCAAACGCGCCTCACGGTCGAGTTCGCGGGCCAGGCCAATCATGCCGGAACCACCCCGATGCATCTCCGTCGCGATGCGCTCGCAGGCGCGGCCGAGTGGATCAGCGCGGTCGAAACCCACGCCAAACGTACCGAAGGATTGGTCGCCACGGTAGGCAAAATCGACGCATCTCCCAATGCCGGCAACGTGATCGCTGGAACCACGACTCTCGCACTCGATGTGCGCCATCTACATGATGCAGTCCGCCTCAACG
Source organism: Occallatibacter sp. (assembly GCA_036267935.1). Lineage (GTDB taxonomy): Bacteria > Acidobacteriota > Terriglobia > Terriglobales > Acidobacteriaceae > Telmatobacter. The sequence continues at coordinate 16,335 of DATAVC010000074.1, forward strand.
CCGTCAACGAGCTCCTCGAATCCGCCAACGCAATCGCCGCTCGACGTGGCTTGGCCATGCAATCCACCAAGCAAATGGATCAGCCCGCCGTCCCCATGGACGAGCAGCTCAGCGCCTACCTCGTCGAAGCCATGGAAGCGGCCGGCCTTCCGCCTAAAAGAATGCCCAGCGGCGCCGGACATGATGCAATGGTGATGGCGGCGCGTATGCCAACCGCGATGCTGTTCCTGCGCAGCCCCGGCGGCATCAGCCACAATCCTGCCGAAACGGTACGCGACGTTGACGTAGAAGCGGCCCTCGAAGTGATGCGCGGCTTTCTTCAACGGGTCGCAGGTGAGATTCGCTAGAATCGAACCACGCAAAACGCGAGATTCCCGCGAGGTCGACTTTGCATCATCTGGGAGCAACCCGAAGCAGCCTGAAATCCGATCACCTGCTGCAGACACCCGACACGTTCATCCGCACACCAATACCCGGCGCGCAGAATGTCGAATTCATCGTCCACGTCGCCCCGTGCCTCGGAGCGGCATTCACGCAGATGACAGCGGAATTCGCCGCTGGCGGCTCCCTGGGACCGACCGCAGCCCAGCGCTTTCTCTACGTCCTCGAGGGTTCGCTCGAACTGCAGACCGCGGGCAAGACGCACACGCTCGGCACGAATGGGTTCGCCTATATCCCCCAAGGCTCCGCGCATAAAGTCTTCGCCGCCGCAAAAGCGCGCGCTGCCATCATCGAGAAAATCCATCAACCTGCGCCAGGCGCTCCCACGCCCGAGCTGGTCGTTGGCAACGAGTCCTCCGTCCCTCCCGTCGCGCTGATGGGCGATGATGCTTTGCGCGTGCGCTCTCTCATGCCCGATGGTGACGCCTACGACTTCGCCGTCAACACCATGACCTATGATCCCGGCGCCGCGCTCAGCATGGTCGAGGTTCATGTCATGCAGCATGGACTCCTGATGCTTGAAGGCGGCGGCATCTACAAACTCAGCGACGCCTGGTATCCAGTCGACGCCGGCGATTTCATTTGGATGGCTCCCTACTGCCCGCAATGGTTTGGCGCTCTGGGCAAAAAGCCCGCAAAATACCTCATCTATAAAGATTGGCGCCGCCACCCGCTCGGGGAATCAAGATGACCACGACGCCTCCCACACTCACCATCGATCGGCTCATGGACGAGTTGAAGACGCTCTCCACAATTTCAGAAGCCGAGCCTCCCATCGTCACCCGCGTTGTGTTCAGCGAAGCCGACATGCGCGCGCGCACCTACGTCAAGAAACTCTTCACCGACGCCGGACTCACCGTAACCGAAGACGCAATCGGCAACACGTTCGCGCGCTGGCAAGGCAGTGAGCCTGACCTCGCCCCCATTGGCACTGGTTCGCATATCGATGCCATCCCCAACGCCGGCCTCTACGACGGCTGCGTCGGCGTGCTCGGCGGACTTGAAGCCATCCGCGTGCTGCAGCAGCTTGGATTCAAGCCGCGCCGATCCATCGACCTCGTCCTCTTCACATCCGAAGAGCCAACGCGCTTCGGCATCGGATGCCTCGGCAGCCGCATGATGGCGAATGTCCTCACGCCGACACAGGCGCGGACCCTACGCGACAAAGAAGGCCGCAGCCTCGACGACTTGCGATCGGCCGCGGGATTCAAGGGCTCGCTCGACTCAATCGCTCTGCCCATCGGGCGCTTCCATCGGTTCGTCGAATTGCACATCGAGCAGGGGCCGCTTCTTGAGCAGGAGAAGATCGACGTCGGCCTCGTCACCCACATCGCGGCGCCTGCCAGCATGCGCATTTTGATCGAAGGCGAAGGCGGACACGCCGGCGGCAAGCTCATGCCGGGACGCAAAGACGCATTGACCGCTGCCGCAGAACTCATCCTCGCGCTCGAAGCGGCTGCCAGGAGCACCGGCGTCATCGATACCGTGGGAACCGTGGGCGTCTGCGACGTCTTCCCCGGCGCCGTCAACAGCATTCCCTCGCGCGTGCGTCTTGAAACCGATATCCGCGACATCGACGGAGCACGGCGCGACAGCATACTGCACAGCCTGCAATCCAAGTGCGACGAAGTGGCATGCCGGCGCGGTGTGGCCATCTCCACTGAAATCGTGAATGCCGATCCGCCCGCAGCGTGCGACAGTGCGATCCTTGCGGCTCTCGAGAAATCGGCAACCGCCGCAGGCAAGACCTTCAAAAAAATGGTGAGCCGTGCCTATCACGACTCGCTTTTCATGGCGCGCATTGCCCCCGTGGCCATGCTGTTCATCCCTTGCCGCGGCGGCGTAAGCCACCGGCCAGACGAGTACGCATCCCCCGAGTGGATCGGCTCTGGCGTGCACGTCCTCTCGCGCACATTGGCCTCCTTGGCTAGCTGATCGCAACGCAAAGTCGGCATGTCAAACCCGTGCGGCGATCGCCGTACAGCCGTTTTGCTTCTGAGCAGCTTCGTTGTATGCTATGCCTCAACCCGTACGACCCGAACGCGTCTTCCTAACCATGAGCTCACATGCGAAAACCCGCATCGTTGGCTCCCCTGTCCCGAGGAAGGAAGGGGTGGATAAGCTGCTGGGCCGCGCGTGCTACGTCGACGACATTGAACGCGAAGGCATGTGGCACGGCGCAACAATCCGCAGCACCATTCCGCGCGGACTCATTCACTCCATCAAGTTCGGCCGCAATATTAACTGGGAAGAGTTCGCCGTAGTCACCGCTGCCGACATTCCCGGTGAAAATCACATTCAGCTCATCTTTGCCGATCAACCATGCCTCGCAGACGGCAAGGTCAATCACTGCGACGAAGCAGTCATCCTCCTCGCCCATCCCGATAAGTGCAAGCTCCGCGAAGCCGCAGCCGCCGTCCAGATCGAGTACGAACCGCTGCCTCCGGTCTTCACCATCGAAGAGAGCGAACAGCAGACCACCATCGTCTGGGGCGCAGACAACGTAATCAAAAGCTTCCTGCTCGAAAAGGGCGACGTCGACGCAGTGTGGACCAAAGCGGCGCACATCGTCCAAGGCGAATACCGCACCGGCGCCCAGGAACACCTCTATATCGAAAACAACGGCTGCATCGCGGAGTACAGCGACCTGCATGGCATCACGGTCTGGGGATCCCTGCAGTGTCCGTTCTACGTGCACAAGTCCCTGCTCGCAATCTTCCGTCTTCCCGAAGATAAAGTGCGCGTCATCCAGACTGAGACCGGCGGAGCCTTCGGCGGTAAAGAGGACTACCCCTCGACGCTGGCAGCTCACGCTTCATTACTCGCGATGAAGAGCGGTCACCCGGTCAAAATGGTCTACGACCGCATGGAAGATCTCGCCGCCACCACCAAGCGTCATCCCTCGCGCGTGCGGCATCGCACCGCACTCGATGCCAACGGCAAGTTGCTCGCCATGGAGATTGAAGTAGCAACCGACGGCGGCGCATATGCAACGTTGTCGTCGACCGTGCTTTCGCGCGCCACGCTGCATGCGCCAGGTCCCTACGTGTGCCCCAACGTCCGCATCCGTTCGCGCGCCTGGGCAACCAACACCGTGCCCTACGGGGCCTTCCGCGGATTCGGCGCTCCGCAGGCAATCTTCGCCATCGAACGCCACATCGACGAAATTGCTGCGGCCATCGGCATGGATCCGCTCGATCTGCGCCGCCGCAACTTCCTCCACGACGGCGATACAACCGCCACCGAACAGGTCATGCGCGAGCCAGTCATTCTCGATCAACTGCTCGAACGCGCACTTGTCGAAAGCGGATATCACGCCAAACGCGCGCGCTTCGCGCAAGAGAACGTGACCAACCCCGTCAAGCGCGGAATGGGCGTCTCGGCCTTCTACCACGGATCAGGATTCACCGGCTCGGGCGAGCGCTACCTCAATTCTCTGGCCGGCATCGACGTCATCGACGGCAAAGTGCGGGTCCTCGTCTCGAGTACTGAATTTGGACAAGGAACCAACACCATCCTCGCCCAGATTGCCGCTGAAGCCATCGGCATCGACTACGACGACGTCGTGATGGCTCCCCCCGACACCGGCATCGTTCCCAACAGCGGCCCCACCGTCGCCTCGCGCACATCCATGGTCGTCGGACGCCTCATCGAACGCGCCTGCCATCAACTCGTCGCGCAGTTACAGCAACACGCCAGGCTGGCCGACACATTTACCTCCGCGGAGTTCTTCGCGGCCTGCGAACGGCAGCTTGCAGCGGAGGGCGAAGTAAATTCGTTCGCCCGCTACGAGGCCCCTCCCAACATTTTCTGGGACGATCAGAAATATCGTGGCGAGGCATATCCCGCGTTCGCGTGGTCCGTACAGGTGGCGCAAGTCGCCGTCGACACTGTCACCTATGCGGCTGAAGTCGAAGAGTTCTGGTCCGTGCAAGAAGTGGGCCGCGTGCTCAATCCCGTGCTCGCCGGTGGACAGATCGAGGGCGGCGTCGCCCAGGGCATCGGCTATGCCCTCTACGAGAAGGTGCTTCTCCAGAATGGGCACATGGTCAACAACCAGATGACCAACTACATCATGCCCACGGCCGAAGACGTGCCGCCCATTCACGTGTACTTCGAAGAGATCCCTTTCAGCCACGGCGCGTATGGCGCCAAGGGCATCGGCGAACTGCCGCATGACGGTCCCGCACCAGCAATTCTGAACGCGATTCGAGATGCCGTGGGCGTTTCGTTCACCACTATTCCTCTCCTGCCAGAAGATCTGTTCGCCAAGCTGGGTGCTCACATCCCTGTCGAAGAGGTGGCCACTCGATGACTTCAAACTGGCCGGCAATCGAATTCGTCGTCAATGGCGACAAGCGCAGCGTGCACGCACCGCCCATGAAACGTCTCCTCGATGTGCTGCGCGAAGATCTGCATTTGACCGGCGCCAAAGAGGGCTGCGGCGAAGGCGAGTGCGGTTCGTGCTCGGTGCGGATGAACGGCGAACTCGTCAATAGCTGTCTGATTCCCATATTGCAGGCGCAGGACGCACGCATCCAGACGGTGGAGGGGCTCGCCATCGATGGCGATCTGCACCCGCTCCAGCAGGCCTTCCTGCATTGTGGCGGCGCTCAATGCGGCATCTGTACGCCGGGCATGCTCATGGCAGCCACGCATCTGCTGGCCAATAATCCTCATCCCACCATGACTGAAATCCGCGAGGGGCTCGCCGGGAACCTCTGCCGCTGCACGGGCTTCAAACGCATTTTCGATTCCGTGATCTCCGCCGCGGTACACTCCAGCGAGTCGCATGCGCGGTAACCCAGAAGCCCACCAACTCGTCGCACCCGGCACCCTCGACGCGGCCCTCCGTTCGCTCGCAGAGATGCCCGGCCAGTGGACTCCGATTGCTGGCGGCACAGAACTGATGGTCGCGCATGCCGCCGGCAAACTCGGCGCGAAGAGACTTCTCAGCCTCTGGGGCATTCCCGAACTGCGCTTCATCCAGGTCCACCAGAACGCAATTGCCATCGGAGCATGTACGACGTTTCGCGACATGCGCATGCACGAGGCAATCGCAACGGACCTCCCGCTGTTGGCCAAGGCCGCAACCTGGATCGGTTCGATCGCCAATCAGAATCGCGCAACCCTCGCCGGAAATCTGGTGAACGGTTCTCCCGCTGCCGACTCCTCGCCTGCCCTCCTCGTCTACGATGCCGAGATCGAACTCGTCTCCGTCAACGGCTCGCGGCGCCTGCCCTACGCTGACTTTCATACCGGATACAAGAAGAACGTGCTGGAGCAAAACGAGCTCGTCTACGCCATTCATGTGCCGCTCCACTTCGGCTCGCATCGGCAGTATCTCCGCAAGGTAGGCACTCGTCGTGCCATGGCGATCTCCAAGGTCGCGCTTGCGGGCACCGCGCTCGTCGAAAACGGCGTTATCCGCGACGTTCGCATCGCGGCCGCAAGTCTTGCCGCATTCCCCGCACGATTCAGGCGCGCAGAAGACGTCGTGCGCGGGCAGTCCATCAATGCAGAGACGATCCGAGCAGCCCAGGCCGCTCTGCTCGATGAAATCGCGCCCATCGACGACATCCGCTCCACCGCGGAATACCGCAAAGCCGTGGCCGCAAATCTCCTCGAAGAATTTCTTCAAGGTGCCGCGCAATGAGCCGCGTATTGAAGGAGTGGAATCTCGCCGACGTCCCTGCAGCGCGCGCCGCCATGCTTGCCTGCTGCGGTTCCACGCGATGGGCTTCCGCGATGGCAGCCTCACGACCCATGGCCACCGGCGCGGAGATGAGCCGAACAGCGGATCGCATCTGGAACACCATGCAGCAGACTGACTGGCTCGAAGCCTTCGCCTGCCATCCACGCATCGGCGAACGCAAAACTCAAGCCACCGGACAATCGGCGGCTTGGTCGAAACAGGAACAATCCTCTGCATCGGCCGCATCCGAACGGCTTCTCGTCGAACTGGCTGAGAAGAACGCACTCTACGAAGAACGCTTCGGATTCACCTACATTGTCTGTGCCACCGGCAAAACCGCCGGCGAGATGCTCGAGATTCTCGAGCGGCGACTCGACAGCGACCGCGACGGCGAATTACGCGAAGCCGCGGAACAGCAACGCCAAATCCTCCAGATTCGTCTGGGAAAGTGGTTAGCCGCATGAGCAGAATTACAACACACGTGTTGGACGCAGTGCTGGGCAAGCCGGCCGCGGGCATCGCCTTGCGCCTCGAAGCCGCGCGGGCCAGCGACTGGATCATGGTGCGCGACAGTGCCACCGACGAAGATGGACGCTGCCGCGATCTGGCCAGCAATGCCGAGCGCGGTCGCTACCGCCTGGTCTTCATCACTGGCCCCTATATGCGGCAGAAGGGTCGCGCGACCATCTACCCCGAAGTCTCCATCACGTTCGAATGCGACGGCACGGGCCACTATCATCTGCCCTTGCTTTTGAGCGACAACAGCTACACCACCTATCGAGGGACCTAGACATGGCACGACTCGGTGAGAATCGTTACGGCAAATCGCGCGTCCGGCTTTCGCGCATCACGCGCCGCGGAGAGCGCCACGAGTTCAACGAATGGACCGTCCAGGTTTTGCTGCACGGAGACTTCGAAACCAGCTTTACCGCCGCGGACAACAGCAAGCTACTCCCCACCGACACGATGAAGAACACCGTCTACTTCATCGCGCGCGAATCCAAGGCCGCCACCATCGAAGAGTACGCAAAAGAACTGGGCGACTATCTTCTCAGCAACAATCCGCAGGTCTCCAAAGTCTCCGTCGAAGTCGCCGAAGAATCCTGGCAGAGAATGTTCTGCGGGGACACTGCAGAGCCCACCACCTTCAAACTCGGCGGACCAGAAAAGCAGACCGTGTATGCAGAACGTGCAACCGGCGCCTCCTGGTCAATCACCTCGGGCATCGACGGACTCACCATCTTGAAGACAACCAAGTCAGCTTTCACCGGCTATATTCGCGACAAACTAACCACGCTGAAACCCGCGACAGACCGCATCTTTGGCACCAGCGCAACCGCCCTGTGGGATTACTCCTTGGACGCCCCTGACTATGCCGGCGTACGCGCTCGCATCCTGAATTCGCTGCTCAAAACATTTGCGGCTCACGACAGCTTGAGCGTCCAGCACACCCTGTTCGATATGGGCAAAGCCGCGCTCGATGCCGCCCCTGAAATCGCCCGTATCACGCTCAAGATGCCCAACCTCCATCACCTGCTCGCCGACCTGGGCCCCTTCGGTCAAGATAATCCGAACCACATCTTTGTACCGATCGATGAACCGCACGGCTCCATCGAGGCGACCATCGAGCGCTAGCCCAGATGCGCGAGATCCTCAGGTCGATCAATGTCCACTTCTCCGCCTTCAAACGGCAGCGCGATGATCTCACAGGGAGGCTTCGTCAGCAGCGCTCGCGCTCCTTTGTCGCCATGCAGGGCATGCAGCTTGGGATAAACACTGCGCGGAAAAATGGCCGGAATGCCGTAGGCGCCAGCGTAGGTCGACGCAACAATCGTCGGCGCCGTTCGTACAGCAAAAGCCTGCATCAGGGCCCGCAGGTGCTCAACAGACAAGCGCGGTTGATCGCAGCTCATCACCAGCGCCCCAACCGCTTCAGGCGCTCGAACGTCCGCCTCCTGCAGACCGGCATGGATCGAACTCGACATGCCCTCTTCCCACTTTTCATTGAAGACCGGAATCGCTTCGTTGAACGGAATCGATGCGCAGATCGGCGCAAAATTCGCACCAAGCACCGCGAGCACAGGAGCGGCGCCTGCCTCTTTCGCCAGGCGAAGCGCGCGTTCCAACAGGGTTTCTCCAGCAAAACCAACAAGTTGCTTGGGCTGGCCCAACCGGCGACTGGCCCCTGCGGCGAGAATGATGGCAGCTACACGCATTTGGCAACAGTGTAGCGCGCAAACACCTGCGGTTCTTGACGCGAGGGTTCGCGGCGGTCAAGACTAAGTCAACCAGGCAACAATTCAACTGCGAAAGGCAGGACCGTGACGGACCATACGAGTGCGGTAGGCGAGGTGTCCCCACAGAACGTTGCACCGGAAAACTATGGATTGCACGTTGGCGTGCTCGGACCGGTCGAGACGCTGGCGCAGTCGATCTCGGCCATCGCGCCGTCCACATCTCCCTCGCTCACCATTCCGCTGGTCTTCGCGCTGGCAGGCAACGCCACATGGTTCGTCTACCTCGTGGCCACTGGGTCAATACTTCTCGTCGGCTTCTGCATCAGCCGCTTCGCCAAGCTTTCCGCTTCGCCTGGCTCGCTCTATAGCTACACCGCAGACACACTGCCTCCCTTCTTCGGTGTTGTCGCAGCCTGGGGATTGCTTCTCGCCTACATCGCAACAGGCGCGTCAGTCGCCGGCGGAGCTCTCTATTACACGACCCTTCTTTCGCAGCAGATTCTGCACTGGGTTCCCCCGCCGCTGGCCACCCTATGCTTCGTTTGCCTCGTCGCTTCCTACGTCGCCTATCGCGACGTCAAGCTCTCCGCCGAACTGATGCTCTGGATCGAAGTCGGCTCCGTCAGCCTCATCGTGCTCGTGCTCGCCATCATGCCCGTGCGCCTCGGCCTCCATATCGACTTCGACCAGTTTCATCTCAAGGGCGCGTCTCTCTCTTCATTGGGCCCGGCGCTCGTCCTGTCCATGTTCAGTTTCGTGGGATTCGAGAGCGCCACCACGCTCGGTACCGAGGCGCGCAATCCTCTCCACACCATTCCCCGCGCGGTGCTGCAAAGCGCCATCCTTGCCGGCGTCTTCTTCATGCTGTGTTCGTACTCTGAGGTGCTGGGATTTCGGGGTGAATCCGGCAAGCTGAGCGAAGCAACCAGCCCCTTGCATCACCTCGCCGAAAAGGCTGGCGTGGCTCCTCTAGGAATGGCCATCGACTTCGGCGCGCTCGTCAGCATGTTTGCCTGCGTGCTTGCCTGCACCACGGCATCTGCGCGCGTACTCATGCGCATGGCCCATGGCAAGCTGCTTCCGTCGCTCTTTGAGCGCACCAATAAGAAGCACGGAACTCCCGGGGCTGCCGTCGCTGCCTCCGCTGGACTCATGCTCGCTGCCACGGTGGGCATGCAGCTGCGCGCTTTCACCGGCTCTGACATGTACGACCTGCTGGGCTCTCTGTCGGTGTTTGGCTTTCTCACCGCCTACGCGCTCGTTGCTCTCGCTCTGCCGTTCGCACGCCGCGCCGTCGGCCAGCATTCACACCTGCTCACGGCGGTCAGCGGCCTCACCGTTCTTGTGTTGGTTTTTATTGCCGTATTCGACCTGCGCTCGACCGCCGATGCCCTGCACGCACGCATTCCGTGGATCTATCTCGCCTATATCACCGTGGGAATTGCCTGGTATGCCATCCGCCGAAAAAGCGCGGCCGCAACAGCCTGACGACTCAAATCCAGCTCAGGGCTGCCCTTCCATCTCCGGTTGCATCACGATCAGAAGCACGATCCCGACCACCGCGAACATACGGAAGGCAGCCTCCTGCCCGTTCCATGTATGCGACTGCCACATCAGGAACCATTCCGCACCGACAACCAGGAACGCCACCAGCCACATCAACATCGAAAGTGTGAGCGATGCAATGGCGAATCGCTTGGCTGCATGGAACGCGACCCCTGAGCCGCGCAACGCGCGCACCAGGCGCACCACGCTCAGCCACAACAGCACCATCGTTGCAAATTCCCACGCAATGATCGAAAGATAGAAGATGAGATGGATCGTCGGCGACGGCAGCGCACGCCACATTGCATGGTTACCCGGAAACGTAGTGTCCATCGACAAAACATGGTGCACAAACTGGTAGTTCGAATCGAAATCGGTAAGGTTGTCGAACACCACCAGCGTGTAGAACAACGCGATGCCGGCCACCAGAAGAATCTTCGCCGATCGCGTAATCATCGTGCCAGCCTCCGGCACAAAACCCCGGCGTCTGGGCCTGTCTCTGCGTCCACTGCGCACCTGATTTGCGGCATGGCCTCATGCTACCGTGCGCCGAAGTCAAACCCAAGAACATTCCAACGACGCATGCTACAGTCGATGCAAATGGCTATGGATCCGGAAGAGAATCTTGCCGCGCTGGGACTGGAGTTGCCGCAATTGCCGGCGCCAGGCGGCAACTACGTTTCCGTCAAACAAGTCGGCGCGCTGGTCTATCTGGCAGGCGTCATTTCAACAGGCCCCGATGGAGTCATCGCCGGAACCGTAGGTTCTGATCGCACCATCGACGACGGCTATGCTGCCGCCCGCGCATGTGCACTCACGCAGCTTGCCGTGTTGAAGCGGGAGTTTGGATCGCTCAACTCCATCGCAGAAATCGTCTCCGTTAACGGCTACGTCAATGCAGTGGCCGGATTTCCGGATTCGCCTGCAGTCATCAACGGCGCATCCGACCTGCTCGTAAAAGTATTCGGCGAGGCCGGCCGACACGTGCGCGCCGCCGTGGGCGTCAACGCCCTGCCCCGTCATGCCCTGGTCGAAATCCAGATGTCGGTTCGCGTGAAATCGTAATGAACGAGCACAAACTCTCCGCGCTCCCCACGCACTCGGTTTGGGACCGCTCGCTCCCTCCGCGCCTCCACATCGAAACGGGAGACGAAGTGCAGATCGCATGCGTCGATGCCAGCGGCGGCCAGGTCGTGCCCGGCATGTCTCTCGATCACTACCGCACAATCGACCGCACCCGCATTCACTCGCTCACCGGACCCATCTCGATCGAGGGCGCAGAGCCTGGAGACGTTTTGCAGATCGATGTCCTCGCCACCCGTCACAGCGGATGGGGCTGGTCCAGCATCGTCGAAGGCCTCGGCTTCTTAAAAGACCGCTTCCGCGATCCCTATCTCTTCCATTGGTCTCTCGAAGGAGAAATCACACGCTCCCTCGGTCCGGCTATCGTGCCCGTGCGTCCGTTTCTTGGCGTCATGGGTGTCGCACGAGCTGAAGATGGTACCTTCCGCACCCGTCCCCCTGGCCCCTTCGGCGGCAATCTCGACGTCCGCGAACTCTGCGCTGGATCATCGCTCTACCTGCCTGTATTCAATTCCGGTGCGCTGTTCAGTTGCGGAGATGGCCACGCCGCCCAAGGCGACGGCGAAGTCTGCATCAACGGCATCGAATGCCCGCTCGACGTGACACTGCGCTTCAAGCTGCACAAACGCCAGCCGCTGTCCGGCCCCATCGTCGAGGCCAGCGAACGCGCCGCGCCCGATTCCACTGCCGATGCATGGATCGTCGTCGAGTCAGACCCCGACATGGCCACCGCCGCACGCGCCGCAACCAGCCGCATGATCGACTTGCTCGTCAGCCGATGGAGCTTCACCGAAATCCACGCCTACCTGCTCTGCAGCGTTGCCCTCAAGCTCCGACTCAGCCAGGTCGTCAACGAACCCATGTACACCGTCAGCGGAGCCATCAGCAAACAAATCCTGCCGGCCCGCGAGCTCTTCGCTACCGCATGACCATCAACGACCCCGCCGTCATCGCCGAACTCGAAGCGCTCTACCCCGCGTACGAACGGGCACTCGTCACAAATGATGTGGAAAAGCTGGTCGCAATGTTCTGGACCGGGCAGCAGGTCATGCGCTTCGGGGCAACGGAAAATCTCTATGGCCCCGCTGAGCTTAAAGCCTTCCGCAAAGCACGCCCGGCCGTGAACCTCGCCCGCACCGTCCAACGCCTCGACATCGTCAGTTTTGGCCGGGATTTCGCGACGATCACTCTGGAATTCGAGCGCATCAACTGCGAAAAAACAATCCGCGGCCGCCAGAGTCAGGTTTGGGTTCGCTTTGCCGAAGGCTGGCGCATCGTCCAGGCCCACGTCTCCATCCTGCCTTGAATTGCTGCAGAATCTGCGGCAAAAACAGTGCAAATGCCTGCCGTCTCCCACCCAAATCTTTAGATGAACTTTATTCCGTAGCCATTATCCTTTTGATATACCGCAGGTCGCACTGAATCACACTTGAAGCGCCTCGATGAAGCGGGGCGGGCTTCCCCTTTTCCTTTTTTGCGGACCCTACATCTTCAAAGCAGCGAACCAGCCAAGTGCTTTTTGAACTTCAAAAAGCCTTTGCGGGAACTTTTATTTCCGAGGCCGTTCTCCTTGAGGTATTCCATGAGACTGTACCCCTCTCTGCTTCCCCGACTGCTCGCATTGGTAGCAGTCGTTGCGCTGTGCAGCTCGAGTCTCTTCGCACAGCAGACGCTTGGCGGCATCACCGGCGAGGTCACCGACCCTTCGGGCAGTGTGATTCCAGGCGCAACTGTAACCGTCCTCGATGAGCAGACCTCACTCACACGCTCCGTGCTGACCAACGGCGCCGGAACGTTTTCCTTCGTCAACCTCCCCATCGGCACCTACACCATGACCTTCATGGCCACGGGGTTCGAGTCACAGAAGACGCCGCATATTACGGTGCAGGGAAACCGCACTGCGACCCTGAATGCCAACCTCAAGATCGCTGCCGCTGGGCAGACCATTGAAGTCGATGCCACGCCGCTGATGAACGCCGTCGACACCACCAACGGCTACGTCATGGACCGGACGCAGATCGACGCAGTACCCCTCGCTACCGGAAGCTTTACCGGCCTCGCCGTCCAGTCCGCTGGCGTCAACGCCGAACTCTCCGGCGGCACCGGCGCCAACGCCGGCCTTGGCAACGCACCCATCTGGGCCAACGGCCAGCGCGATACCTCCAACAGCTTCCTGCTCAATGGCGTCGACGCCAGCAACCTGTTCAACGGCAAAAGCACCAGCCAGGTGCCTTCAGCACGCGTCATCAACAGCACCGGCGTTTCCTCCAGCACCGGCGCCGGCGGCGTCATCCAGACCCTGGCCTCGGTCTATCTCTCCATCGGCAACGCCATCCCGACACCCGCTCCTGAAACCCTCTCCGAAGTGCGTGTCAACGCCTCGATGTACGACGCCACCCAGGGTTCCACCTCCGGCGCGCACATCGACATGAGCACCGCCTCGGGAACCAACACATTCCATGGCTCCGCCTACTTTCACCGCGGCACCAGCTGGCTCAACGCCGCGCCGTTCTTCTTCAATCAGGACGGGAACATCCCCGACAACAACAAGGTGCCCCAACTGCACCGCTACACCGCAGGCGGCACCATCGGCGGTCCCATCATCAAGGACAAGCTCTTCGCCTTCCTGTCCTATCAGCACATTCACGTGTCCGATCAGGAAATCGGCGACTCCGTCATCGACGTCCCCGTGGGCCTCAGCGATGACCGCTCCGCCGGCACGCTGGCCGACATCACCAACAACTCCTTCGGCACCACCCTCACCTCCGCCAATGTCGATCGCACTGCCTTGGCGCTCTTCAACTCGCCTGCTCTCCCCGGCGAACCAGGCAAATGGCTCATCCCCAATGACAATCTGAATGGCGCGGCGCCCAACGCGGCCCATGTCGACAACGCTTTCCTTCCCGGAACCGGCCGCTTCACCGCAGACATGGCCGTGGCCGACGTCGACTACAACGCGACCTCCAAAGACACGCTCGCGCTCAAGTACTTCTACCAGCACGATCCCGCCATCGCTCCCTACTCGTACTCCAGCATTCCCGGCTTCTCCGAGCACCTCGACTCCGGTGCACAGGTCGCGTCCATCTCCAACAGCTACATCGTCAAGTCGAACCTCAGCACCACCCAGACCTTCGGCTTCATTCGCGAAAAAATCTGGGGCGACAACGAGCAGCCCTTCAGCCCCGATTCCATCCCCGGCGGCTCCGCAGGAACAGCGTCGATCAACATGTTCGGCTCCAACTACTTCCCCGGCGTTTCCGTTTACAACGTGCTGGGTGACAGCCAGCCGGCCGGCACATCCACCGCGATTCTCAACATCGGCCCCAACGCCGAAGGCCAGGCTCCCAACACCGGCGTCTTCCAGAATCGCTGGGCTCCTTCCGGCAATGCCATCTGGATCCTCGGCAAGCACACCATCAGCTTCGGCGCCAGCTACGGCTACACGCAGCTGAACACGATTGACAAGCGGACCGGCAAAGGCACCATCGCCACCGACGACTTTAGCCAGATGATCCAAGGCCAGGTCACTCCCGGCAGCTCGGCCACCGGCTTCTACGTCAGCTCCTTCCTGCAAGGCGACGCCAGCCGCTACTACCGCTCTAACCAGCTCGGCACCTACGTGCAAGATAAGTGGCAGATCAAGCCATCTCTCTCGCTCACTGCGGGCGTGCGCTATGACTGGGACGGCGGCCTGACCGAAAAATACGGGCGCCTCTTTAACTTCGACCCCAAGAGCTACAGCTACGACGTCGGCTCCGACAGCATCACCAACACCGGCTTGATCATCGCGGGCAACAACGCCAACGGCACCAAGGGTGTCAGCCCGACAACACTCACCGGTCGCCAGTGGGGTATCGCACCCCGCATCGGCGCCGCATGGCAGCCCGGATTCTTCCATAACAAGGTCGTCGTCCGCGGCGGCGCCGGCATGTACTACGACCGCGGCGAGCTGTTCAGCTACTTCTCGCCCGGCTATGCCATCGGCACCGTCACCGGCGGTCCCTTCGGCGTCAACCAGCAGCTTCCCTTCGTCAATGCATCCTCCTGCCCCGTCGCTTCGCAGTATCTCTACGAGGGCTACATCCCCACCTGCGGCGGCAGCGATGCGCAAGGCAATCTCGAGAATCCCTATGGAACCGCACTGCTTGCGCCTCCCAACAGTCCCAAGGCGTCGGATCTGAATAGCTACCTGCCCAACGCCGACACCATCGAGAACGACTTCGGCCAGCCCATCTCGCTCGGCGTCTACGACCGCGCCAACAAGCTGCCCTACACGTTCAACTACACCCTCGACGTCCAGTGGCAGCCCCGCAACGACATCGCCGTTGAGATCGGCTACGTCGGCAACCGCGGACGCCATCAGGTCATTCCGGTGCCCTTCAACCAGCCCACCATCGCAACTCCAACCAGCCCCACGCTGGCAGGCGGCCCCTTCGAGCAGAAATACACCTACGGCTATAACGTCGGAGGCGCGACCCTCGATGACGGCACACCCTACCTGGCCACCTACGAAGGCGGCAACGTCGACCTCCGCGTTCCCTACATGGGCTACGCAGCGGAATCCATCGCCTACGTCGCTGCCGGCGTCGATGCCTACGACGCACTCCAGGTGCACATCGACAAGCGCATGAGCCACGGCATCCAGGTCGGCATGTCGTACACCTATTCGCACACCCTCGACGAACAGAGCGGACTCGGCCTCTTCTACAACGGCAACAACCCGCTCAACCTTCGCGAGGCCTACGGCTCGGCCGACTTCGACCGTACCCACGTGCTCAACTTCAACTACGTATTCCGCGTTCCCGACATGGCGCGCAAGGGTTCGCTCGCCGGTCAGGTGGTCGACGGATGGTCGCTCATGGGATTGACCGTTCTCCAGTCCGGCCAGCCCTACAGCGTCATCGATTTCTCCGGCGCCGTGGGCAGCATCTACTACTCCACCGCAGACGGCATCACCAACCCCATCGTTCCGCTGGCCGCAGGCTGCTCGCCCAAGAAGGCGACCACCGGCGCCTCCGGTGCATGGTTCGCACAAAACGGAAAGACCGCTCTCGATCCGGCTTGCTTCACCCTGCCGATCCTGCCCGCAGGCGGACTCGGCGGCGCAATTCCGTCCTCCGATCCGTTTGAAACCGGCTTCACCACCGGTCAGCGCAACATCTTCCGTCAATCGTTCCAGAAGCGCGCCGATGCCTCGCTGTCCAAGGTCTTCAACTTCCGCGAGAAGTACAACCTCAAGTACACCTTCGACGTGTACAACCTCACCAACACAACCAGCTTCGACGTACCCGGCAACGAAGTATCACAGAACCAGTACTACGATGCCTTCCCCGAAGCCGGTACAACACCCATGCCGACAGGGTGCGCTGCCGATGGATCGCAAACCAACAGCAGCTTCTACAACTGCCCCGGCGGCTTGGGAATCATCACCCACACCATCGGCAGTCCCCGTCAAATCCAAATGTCCCTGCGCTTCGACTTCTAAAATGCAGGCATACCAACAGAAAGGGCGGCTCCCGCGGGAGTCGCCCTTTTTCTTGACCCCTTTTGCGCATCATTACCCACCGAACGCGC
>DATAVC010000075.1:0-161133 GCA_036267935.1 Occallatibacter sp.
AGGTAAGCGGCGTCGATTTCTCGATTTCATGGACGACGCGTCCCCCGCGCGGCTCGGAAGAGAACGGTCGCGAGTACTACTTCACCACGCGGGAAGAGTTTGAGCGCATGCGCGATGAGGGGCAATTTCTGGAGTATGCCCAGGTGTTCGGCAACCACTACTACGGCACAGCGCGCCAGTCGCTCGATGAGGCCCGCAAGGCCGGCCGCGACCTTCTGCTCGACATCGATGTGCAGGGCGGGGCTCAGGTCCGCAAGGTGCTGCCGGAAGCCGTAAGTATCTTTGTTCTGCCACCTACGCCCAAAGTGCTGCGCACCCGCCTGCGTAATCGGATGCGTGCTGAGGGCAAGGTGAACGAGGCTGAGCTGTACCGTCGTCTGAGCGAAGCGAGCAAGGAAATTGAGAATTATCGGGAATATGGATATATTTTGGTCAACGACATCCTCGATAGGGCTGTAGCGCAATTGGAAGCGATCGTTCTCGCGGAACGTTTCTATCGTAATGGCGAACCGATTACCTACCGATCGAGCAGAGTGTTGGAGGTGGCTGCGGCCTGTCGGATTGAAAATTCGCGAGAGCGGCTTAAACCGGTGCTGGAAGCCTTTGGGATCGACGGTTCTTCTGGCCAGCAACAACTTCCCTTTGGAGACGATTCCGATGACGATTGAAACCAAATTCGATTCCAACTATCGCAAGGTGCTGGTAGCAGCACGCCGAGCGCGCCAGCTGCAGAATGGTTCGTCCGCGCTGGTCAAAAGCCCTTCGACAAAGGCTTGCAAGATTGCCCAGGACGAAATCGACGCAGGCAAGATCGCTTACGTGAAGAAGGATGTTCCGGTGACCAAGCCGGTGATCGAGGACCGCGGGATTCCGATTCTCTCCAGCTAGAGTCGAGTGAATTCGGCCGGATTTCGTGGCTTGTTGCAGAAGTCCGATGGTATGATCCTTGCACGATTATGTCGATTGGAATGTCCAGCATCGACGGCGGGTTGCAGGTCAAGGTGGGGACCCTGTTCGGTCGAGAACTGATCCTCATCAGCGGTTCCCAGATGCGAGTCCATACCATGTTTATGGGCTTCGTCGTCGCCCGCCGCACCTTCGAGAATCGCCTGATCCGCCATCTTCGCTACGAAGAATGGTCAGAAAAGCGCGTCCGAACCTGTGGTATCCGTTTCAAATACAACGGGAAGACCCAGGTGCTGGTGAAGGCGTTGATGGGCGAAAGCGATAGTCTCCGGACGGTCGTCCGCATCATCAACGTGTACAAGTTCTCGCACTGGCCCGCCGATCATCAAGAGCAGCTGACGCACTCTGCCTGACGTGGTCGGGCTGCGATCAGGGACTCGGACTACAATCTCACTATGCGCGTAACGGTAGGTGTCTCGGGCGGCATCGCGGCCTACAAGGCTGCTGAACTGGTGCGCGTTCTTCAGAGGAAAGCACTGGAAGTGCGTGTGGTGATGACGGACGGCGCTACCCGTTTTATCCAGCCCCTGACCTTTGCCGCTCTGACCGGGCACAAGGTTATTACGGGCCTCTGGGATGACGCCGGCTCATCGGAAGGTACCTGGGAATCGTCGATTGAGCATATCGGCGAAGCGCAGTGGTCTGAGGCCCTGGTTGTGGCTCCCGCGACGGCAAACACTCTTGCGAAATTCGCCCACGGAATCGCCGACGACTTTCTCACCACGATGTATCTGGCGACGCAAGCACCCGTCCTGGTGGCGCCTGCCATGAACGTGCATATGTGGAATCATCCTGCCACACTGGCTAATCTCGAGGTCCTTCGGGAGCGCGGTGTCCGCGTGATCGAGCCAGGAACCGGCGACCTGGCCTGCGGGATGGTGGGCACGGGTCGCATGGCCGAGCCGGAGGTGATCGCGGATGCGGTACTGAGCGTGCTCGATCGCCGCAACGATATGGCGGGTGAAGTTGTTTTGGTTACCGCGGGCGGAACCCGCGAAGCGCTCGATCCGGTGCGGTTTATCGGCAATCGTTCGAGCGGCAAGATGGGATATGCCCTTGCCGACGCGGCGCAGAGTCGCGGAGCCCATGTGATTCTTGTCAGCGGTCCCACGGCGTTGCATCCGCCGGCACGCTGCGAGACTGTGAAGGTGACTACGGCGGATGAGATGCGCGCTGCCGTCCTCGATCGCATGAAGGACGCGACTCTCATCATCAAGGCTGCGGCTGTCGCCGATTACCGGCCCATCAACATCGCCAGTCACAAGCTGAAGCGCAATGGCCCCCTGACTCTTGAACTGGCGCCCACCGAAGACATTCTTGCGGAAGTGGTGCGTCGTCGTCGCCCCGGTCAACTCATCGTCGGTTTTGCTGCCGAGACCGAGAATCGCATGGAGAACGGCCGCGCGAAGCTACTGCGCAAAGGCGCCGACGCGATCGTGGTGAATGACGTGTCTGGCGAGGGCGTGGGGATCGATGCGGATAATAATGCTGCGACTTTCCTGACCAACTCCACTGCAATCGATTTGCACGAGATGCCGAAGCGCAAGCTGGCCGATCGCATCTTTGACGAGATTCTTGCCTTGCGGAGGCCACGCTCGCTGGTGGTAGAAACCGACGCTGACGTGACCACGCCGCAAGATCAGGTGCGGAGCCAATCTGAAACCCCGGTGGCGCGCCGCCAGCTCATCGTGGAGTAGCCTTTGCCGTCCTCGCTCGATCAGAACCTACAACAGGCCCTAGCCGCCCGCCTGCGTTTCTATCGCGACATCGGCCTTACCGAGCTGTATCGACGCCCCGTCGATCCCGCGCTGTTGCAAGGCGCCGGGTTGCAGTCGGAGGTTGGTGCGGATATCGATGGGCTGCCTGCAGACATTCCCTTGACCCAGGAGACAACTTCCATTCCAGCACGCAAAGCGGTTTCGGCAGTTCCGCCCAGTACGATTGCTGATCCTCCCAAGGATCGTGCAGCTGCACTTAATCTCATCCGCGAAGACATTGGAGACTGCACGCGCTGCGCACTGCACAAGGGCCGCAACAAGATCGTCTTCGCTGATGGCGATGCCGAGGCTCGCCTGATGTTTGTGGGGGAGGGGCCGGGTGCGGACGAAGACGCGCAGGGTTTGCCGTTTGTGGGGCGCGCCGGCCAGCTGCTGAATAACATGATTACGGCGATGGGCCTTAAGCGCGAAGAGATCTACATTGCCAACGTGGTCAAATGCCGGCCTCCCGGCAACCGGACGCCGGAGCCGGAAGAAGCCAATACCTGCTCCCCCTTCCTGTTCCGCCAGATCGACGTGGTGCGGCCTGAAGTCATCGTCGCCCTGGGGGCTACGGCTGCCACTTACCTGCTGGGCCAACGGCAGCCGCTTGCCGGCCTGCGCGGCCGCATGCATTCGGTCCGCGGCACGCGCCTGATCGTGACCTATCATCCCGCCTACCTTCTGCGCGATCCAAGGCAGAAAAAAGAGGCATGGGCTGACCTGCAGATTGCCATGCGTGAGCTAGGCCTGAAGGCCCCGGCCAAGAGCTGAGCCCCCTGGGCCCACCAGGCACTACTCATGATGCGGGCAGGGTTCTTAAGAGGCAGAAGACCATAGGCAGAAGGTCAGGCCTTGATCCCGCCTGCCGGAACAGCTTGGCTCGATACGACAGCACCGCGAAAATGGTGTATGGTAAACCGTTTACAGCGAGTTCAGGGTCTGCGTCGTCGGGTGCAACTGCGTCGTCGATCGCATACCAGGGCCACCCCGCATGCCATTGCCGAGCACAAACCGGAGATCCACGGGTAATCGTTTTCCGCGAACGTGGACCTGCTTCGCGGCGACTGGCGCGCTTGTTCTTTCGGCCTGTCCCCTTGCCTTCGGCCAGACTCCCCCTGAAGCAGGGCAGATCGCGGACCGGATTCTCCAGTCGAACGCCCGCGATGGCGGCACGTGGAGCGAAGAGACTGGCCTGGAATTGCTCGGTCTCGACGCGGCCTGGTACGACAGTGCGAAAGGCAGCTACTTCCGCTATGCGAAAGCCCGTGTCGATGCGGTTTTGGAGGCTGGCGCGAACGGAGAGGCCGCTTTGCCTACGGATCCCTTGTTCGCACGCCAGCTTCTTCTGTTGCATCGTGTGACGCTCGACCCCAGGTACTACAAAGCTGCCGTCGCGCTCCGTGCGCAGCTTGCTGGTGCGTGCGATCAACCTTCCGCTCGATCCTCGAGACCGATCTGCACGGCAGAGCCGTTCCTGGCCGAGTATGCGTCGGTGTTTCAGGAACCGGAAGAATTTGCGAAGGTGACCCAGGAATTTGGTCGATGGGAACATGCGGCACACTGGCCTTCGGGGTCGGTCCCGTCGTCGAGTACGGGCATCGCTTTTCTTGCGGCGGCTCTTGTCGATGCTCTTCCGTACTATCCGCAGAACGACCCTGGCCGCCCTGGGCTGCTTGCGACGCTGCATCGGCTTGCCGGCACGGCTGCCCAGCATGAGGACAAGGCGAACGGCCTGTTCCTTGCTTCGGGCCGCACGCCGTTGCCGTCCTCTGACGCCTGCCTTCTGATCTATGCGCTCGGCAAAGGAAGTCGCCTGGGGTACTTGCCTGTAAGCGACTCGGTGCGCGCGCGCCATGACTGGGAACCGATTTTGAAGGATGTGGGCGCGAGGGTCGGCGCCGCCCAAGGGCCGCTTCTTATTGCCGCCGCCGAACTCGATCTTGCGCCGACTGCAACGCTGGGGCGCGGCAAGACTGTCTTGCTCGACGCCTGGTTCAACAGCCAGCAGCGCAAGAACGCAGCCGGTCAGCAAGAGTCGTTTCACTACAAGTGGTCCGACATGAGCGATTCTGGTTACGCGCTGCTTGCCCATCTGTTCCAAAGCTACGGCGCGGCCACCGACACCCTCTACAGCGAGCCGACGCAAGCGGTACTCAGCAAGGCGGAGTACTACCTGATCGCGTCTCCCGACATCCCCGTCAAGAATCCAAATCCTCACTACATGACCGAGCAGGATGCCGGCGAGATCGCTGCATGGGTCAAGAATGGCGGCGTTCTGATCCTGCTGGAGAACGATCCGCCGAATGCCGATATCGCGCATTTAAACCTGCTCGCCGATCGCTTTGGCCTGCACTTCGACGACGTGCTGCATCACCACATCCTCGGGGAGCAAGTCGAAGACGGTCGCATGCCTGTGGATGGAAACGGCCCCTTGTTTCATCAACCGCATACGTTCTACATGAAAGACACGTGCGCGATCGGGCTGAGCGGTTCTGCGGTTGCGCTGTTCCGCGATCGTGGCGATGTGGTGATGGCCAGTGCCAGGTATGGGCGCGGTACGGTGTTCGCTGCGGTCGATCCATGGCTCTACAACGAATACACCGATGGACGGAAGAAGCCGCAAATCTACGATCAGTTCGATAACTTTGCCGGGGGAAGGGAGCTGGTGCAATGGCTCTTGCAGCAACATCCGCATTAAAGTTTGAGAACGAAACAGAAGGAAGTCTTGCAGTGATGAAAACTTATTTGATGGCCGATCCTGTGCGCTACCTGCGGATGACGACGCAGGAATTGCGCGACGCGTTCTTAATCGGCGGTCTCCATGAACCGGGCGCGATTCAGCTGGCGTACGTCGATCTCGATCGCGCAATTGTGGGCATGGCGGCGCCCCTTGAACTTCCTCTGGTGCTTCCCACCGCTCCCGAACTGCGCGCTGCATCGTTTACGGAACGACGCGAGCTGGGTGCTCTCAACATCGGAGGCCCGGGTATCGTGCAGGTCGGCAACACTGCGCATCGGCTGAATAATCTTGACCTGGTCTACATCGGGCGCGGCAATCCCGAAGTGCGCTTTGAGTCGGAATCGGAGCGCACGCCCGCGGTGTTCTATCTTCTCAGTTACCCGGCCCACGCTTCGCATCCTGTGACGGTGGTCAGAAAAGACGATGCGCAGCCAACCGAGATTGGCAGCGTTGAAGCGAGCAACCGCCGCACGATTTATAAATATATCTATCTCGGTGGAGCGCGCAGCTGTCAGCTGGTCATGGGTGTAACTCATCTGCATATCGGGAGCACCTGGAATACCATGCCGGCGCACACCCATATGCGTCGCTCAGAAGTCTATCTCTACTTCGACGTGCCGCCGGAGGCGCGTGTCGTTCATCTCATGGGGCCGCCGCAGGAGACGCGGCACTTGATGCTTACGAATCGCGAGGCAGTTGTTTCGCCCGGGTGGTCGATTCACGCGGGTGTAGGCACACAGGCCTACAAATTCTGCTGGGGCATGGGCGGCGAAAACCAGGACTATGCGGACATGGATCCCGCTCCGCTGGACGCCATGCGTTGAGGAGGAGTTTGCATGAAGTGTTTGTTCTCGGCTGTAGCAGCGATCGTGTTTAGCCTTGCGGTGAGTGCCCAGAGTGCCGGCAAGGCCGATGTGTTTTCGGCGGGGCAGCTACACTCCCAACTGACCACGCTGGCGGCCCAGGCAGCGGCCTCAGGCAGCGCAGGGGCTACGCTGGGTGATTACGGCAACCACAAGTTGCAGATCTCCGTGCGCACGGCAAGCGGCGGCGCGGAGATTCATGCCCATTGGGACGACGTGATGATCGTGCAGAAGGGAAGCGCCACCTTGATCACCGGTGGCTCCATCCCCGACGCCAAGACGAGTGCGGAAGGCGAGACCAAGGGCGCCTCGGTGCAAGGCGGGCAGTCGCGCACGATTTCTGCCGGCGACATTGTCACCGTGAACGCAGGTGTTCCTCACCAGATTCTTGTGCCCGCGGGAACCACCTACAGCGCGATTGTCCTCAAGGTCCACGAATAAACCGGCACTCATCTCTGAATGCGAGCCGATCCCCCCTGCGCGAACGCTCGAACCTGCTCGAGCGTAGCCATCGTCGTGTCGCCCGGGAAGGTCGTGAGGAGCGCTCCGTGCGCCCATCCCAGCCTGGTTGCAGCTTCCGGTGTCTCTCCTGACAGCAATCCGTAGATAAAGCCTGCGGCGAACCCATCGCCGCCGCCCACGCGATCGTAGACGTCGAGCTCAGCAGTGGGAGCCGTATGCGTCTTGCCGTTCATCCACACCACCGCACTCCAACTGTGCCGGTTGGTTGAATGCACCTCACGCAGGGTGGTGGCTACGACCTTGACGCGCGGATGTTTCTTGACCACGTTGTCGATCATGCCAAAGAACACGCTGGGATCGAGTTTCGATTTTGCGGCGACCTCGGGTCCGGGAATGCCTAAACCCTTTTGCAGGTCCTCTTCGTTGCCGACCAGCACGTCGACATTCTCGACAATCCGTTCGACCGCCTCGACTGCTCTCTGTGCGCCGCCGGAAATTTTCCAAAGCTTCTCGCGGAAATTCAGGTCGAACGAGGTGATTGCGCCGGCGGCTTTTGCCTCACGCATCAGCTCCGCGGCCAACTTCGCGGTGGTGGGTGAGAGGGCCGCAAAAATTCCGCCGCTGTGAACCCATTTGACGCCACCCGCAAAGATGGCCTTCCAGTCGAAGTCGCCAGGTTTCAGAGCCGCTGCCGCCTCATTTGCCCGGTTGTAGAACACCGTGGGAGCGCGCACGCCGAACCCTCGATCGCTATAGACCGTGGCCATGTTGGGTCCGTTAACGCCATTGTGAGTGAACCTCTTGTAGAAGTGCTTCACACCCATGGCGCGCACGCGCTCGGCGATCAGATCGCCCAGTGGGTAGTCGACCATAGCGGACGCGACGGCCGTACGAAGCCCAAAGCAATCGGACAGATTCGCGGCCACGTTGAACTCGCCGCCGCTTACGTGAATGGCGCATTGGGTCGCTTTGCGAAAAGGAATAATGCCAGGATCAAGTCTGTGGACCAGGGCTCCCAGAGAAAGAAGATCGAGCTCTGCGTCTTTACGAATGGTCAGACCACTTTCCGTCGACACGCTCATCGAAGAAGTACCTCACGCCCACAATTTTTGTGCAATTGAAGGGCCTGCATCGTCGC
The DNA here is from genome assembly GCA_036267935.1 of Occallatibacter sp. Lineage (GTDB taxonomy): Bacteria > Acidobacteriota > Terriglobia > Terriglobales > Acidobacteriaceae > Telmatobacter. The sequence continues at coordinate 7,930 of DATAVC010000075.1, forward strand.
AACGCAGGCACAGATTAACGATACACACCGAGGCCGTCAGGCAGGCAGTAGGGAGTCACCGGCCCATCCAGCCCCCATCCACCACAAGAACATGTCCGTGCATGTAATTACTGGCACGTGAGGACAGAAATATCGCTGCGCCGGCCAGATCGGCCGGCGTGCCCCAGCGGCCTGCAGGAATGCGCTCGAGAATCTGCCGCGAACGCAGGGGATCGGCCCGCAGGGCGGCGGTGTTATCCGTTTCCATGTACCCGGGAGCGATGGCATTGACGTTGACACCGTGCGATGCCCACTCGTTGGCCAATGCCTTGGTCAATTGCCCCACGCCGCCTTTGGCGGCTGCATAGGAGGGCACGGTAACCCCGCCTTGAAACGTGAGCAGGGACGCGATGTTGACGATCTTTCCGCTGCCCTGCGCGAGCATGTGCCTGCCCGCGAGCTGGCTGAGCCGAAAGACGCTGGACAGGTTGATTTCAAGGACTGCCTGCCAGTCTTCCCAGGAGTGCTCGGCGGCCGGTGAGCGCCGGATGGTGCCAGCGTTGTTGATTAATATGTCAATACCCTGGAATTGTGCGATGACCTGCTCCATGATGCGGGTGCAGGCTGCGGGATCGCTCACATCGCCCGTGACCGCGATGGCGCCGGGTTGGGCGACGTCGACTTGCTTCAGTGCATCCGCAGGCACGGCCCGTGAACCATGCAGTGCGACGCGGGCGCCCGCCTTGGCCAGGGCCTGTGCGATGCCCAAACCCAGCCCTCGGGAAGAACCGGTCACCAGGGCAGTCTTTCCGCGCAGATCAAAAAGTTCGCAACTCAAGATGCTCCATGCCTTTCAAGTCGTTATGGCCGGTTCGGTTGGGATCGGACAGCTTCAGACGTCCTCTAAAGCCTAAGGCATACCGACGCGCAAAAAAGGGTGTTCCGGCGGCACTCTCCCGTACCCAGGGACGGATTTCTTTCGTACCGGAAAGGACCCATAAATGATTGGCTCCTCATTCTTTATGCGGGTATATTGACTTGTACCGGAGAGTACCCCTTGGAAGATATTCTCAACATAGAAGACTTTCGTAAAACCGAATACCTTGCTGTCCCCGATCATCGGCCTCGCAATACCTCTGAAGTCGGCGTACGCGAGTCCGTCCTTGAAGATATCGCCCTGAAGTCGCTTTATACCTCAGGCCCATTCTCGGTGCTCGATCTTGGCGAGCACATGCGACTCAACTTCGACGTCGCCAACGACCTGTTCAGCCGTCTCCGCAGCAAACTGCTGTGCGAAGTGACGGGCATGACCGGGCACATTCCCTATATCGCCATTACCTCGCAGGGCAGGGCACGTGCGCTTGAACTCCTGTCGCACAGTCAATACGCCGGTCCGGCACCCATCTCGCTCTCGAGCTATGTCGAGCAGGTGCGTAAGCAGAGCGTCAAAAATGTCGAGGTGCATCCACCGGACGTAGAGCGTGCCTTTGCGCACATGGTGCTCGACAGCAAGACGCTGGCGCAATTTGGCACGGCACTCAATTCCGGTTCAGCGATCTTTCTCTACGGCCCTCCCGGCACGGGGAAGACTGCGATCGCCGAGACTCTTTCGCGCGTCCTCGCAGAGGATTCGGTTTGGATTCCTTACGCGGTTGAAGTCGATGGTCAGATCATCACTGTCTATGATCCGGCGATCCACAAGCGCATCTGGGAGACGGAGTCGGACAATCGCGATCTGCGCTGGGTCCGCTGCCATCGTCCCACAGTGATGGTCGGCGGCGAGCTGACGGCCGAAATGCTGGACCTGCAGTTCAATCCCATTAACAAGTTCTATGTCGGCCCGATGCAAATGAAGGCCAACAACGGCGTGTTAATCATTGACGACCTTGGACGCCAGAGGATTCGGCCTGACGAGTTGCTGAACCGGTGGGTTGTTCCGCTGGATCGCAGAATCGAATTTCTCACTCTCGCGGGCGGCCGCAAGATCGAAATCCCCTTCGAGATGCTGGTAGTGTTTGCCTCGAACCTCGATCCTGCCGACCTGATGGATCCAGCCTTCCTGCGCCGCATTCAGACCAAGGTCCATGTGGGCGCTGTAACGGACGACCAGTTCTGCGAGATCTTCCGCCGGGTGGCGCGCGATCACGCAATCGAAGCCGAACAGCCTCTGATTCTCGAACTGATCACGGTGATTCGCGGTTCGCTGCGGCTGGAACTGCGCGGTTGCTATCCGCGCGATCTCATCAACCAGATCTGCTGGGCGGCGCGCTACGAAGGGCGCAAGCCGGTCATCGATCAAGAAGCCATGATGCGGGCCGTTGAGGCCTATTTCCTGCCTAACGTCAAGGCGTAGGGCAACTCGCACCCAATGCAAACGGCGCAGCTTTCGCTGCGCCGTTTGCATTGGGTGCTGCTTCTTTGGGCTCTAGAACAGGTTCCAGAGCGACTGGTTGTAGACCTCGTGGTGATACTGCACCTCAGAGCCCTTGACGAAGGTCCCCAGGTCGCGAGGCGAGCGGTTTGCCGCGGCCTGCTTCAAGTCTGCGAAGCGGCCTTGTACATCGGCTCCCAAGATCTTCGCAATCCAGCTCGATCCCTTGAAGTCCTCAAGCGCTTGCTGGATGTGATCGGGCAGGAATCGCTGTGCCTGGCGCAAGTCGTCGATCTTCGCTTTGGTGCCGTCGATGCCGGTCTTGAAGATGGAATACAGCGTGAGGTAGGGGTTCGCATCTGGAGCCACCGACCGCACTTCGACACGCATCGAGCGTGCGTTGCCGATCGGAACACGGACCATCGATCCGCGATCTGTTGCCGAAGCCTTGATCTGGTTGGGCGCTTCAAAGTGGGGGTCAAGGCGCCGGTAGGCATTCACGCTGGGATTCAGGATCAGGCAGATGTCCAGGGCATGGGTGAGGATGTGATCGATGAAGTCCCATCCAAAGGACGACAGCTTTTCTTGTCCTTTTTCGTCCCAGAAAAGGTTTGTTTTGCCCTTGGAGATGGAGACATTGGTGTGCATTCCGCTGCCGTTGACGCCCACAACCGGCTTGGGCAAGAAGCTTGCGGTGTAGCCCATGTTGTTCGCGATCTGACGGCAGAGCAGCTTGTAGAGCTGGATCTGATCGGCAGCCGCAACCACCTCACCGTAGCCATAGTTGATTTCAAACTGGCTGGGCGCGACTTCAGGATGGTCCTTCTCGTTCTGGAAGCCCATGGCGCGCTGCACTTCGGCAGCGGTATCGATGAACATACGCAGCGGATCGAGAGGCAGAACGTGATAGTAGCCGCCCGTGTTGATGAAGTCGAACTTGCCCGTTTCGTGATACTTCTTCTCGGCGTCGCGCCCGGCAAACAAGAAGCCTTCGATCTCGTTGGCCGCGTTCAGCGTGTAGCCCTTGTCTTTGTGCAAGGTGTCGGCATAATTCTTCAGCACGCCGCGCAGGTCGCCGGAATAAGGCGTCCCGTCCTTATCGATGACGGTGCCGAATACCAGCACTTTGCCGTTGCCGAACACGTCTGCGGGAACCCAGTAGAATGCGCTCCAGTCGATGCCCAGGCGCAGGTCGCTTTCCTTTTGTGCGGTAAATCCGCGGATCGAGGATCCGTCGAAGGTCAAATTCTCGTAGGCGCCCAGGAGGAACTTTTTGTCGTAGTCCAGCAGGTGCAGCCGGCCTTCAAGGTCGCTGAAAAGAACGGTGACCGCCTTGATGTGCTTCTGGTCGGTGAGGTATTTGATCCGCTTCTCGCGAATCTCGTCGATCGACACGCGGCTCGCCCGTTCGGCTTTGGCTTCCAGATTCAGTTCCTCTAGCTCCTCATAGGAAAGAGAGAGAAAATTACGCAGATCAGTACTCATTACATCTCCTCGTGCGCGGAATAAGTGGTAACCCAAAAATCTATCACCGTGGCCGAAAGCAGTGCAAACCAAGGCGCGTTAAAGGCGGGCACCCGAGAGAAGAATCGCTTGCGCGGCCTTCCATCCTCTATACCCGCCTCGACATACTTCTGATTCGCTTCTTGCCCGGTTGCCGGCTCTCACCGAGATGCGAGGACGTTGAAGGCTACGCGGTGATCAACTCTCCCACCTGCACGGTGCTGATGGTCTGAATGATCTGCGAAACGATCGCGTAGGGATCCGCTTCGGAGTTGGGACGGCGATCTTCAAGATAGCCCTTGTAGCCGTGCTTGATGAAGTTTACGGGCATGCGGACCGAAGCGCCGCGATCGGACAGGCCGTAGCTGAACTTGTCGATCGATTGCGTTTCGTGATGGCCGGTCAAGCGGAGGTGATTGTCGGGGCCGTAGACCGCGATATGCATCTCTTTGCGCTTGTCGAATGCGACCATGAGGGACTCGAAGTAGTCTTTGCCGCCAACCTCTCGGATGTACTTGGTCGAGAAGTTGGTGTGCATGCCCGATCCATTCCAATCGCCCTTGATGGGCTTGCAGTGCCACATCACATCGACTTCATACTTCTCGCAGAGGCGCATCATCAGGTAGCGGGCGGTCCAGACATCATCGGCTGCCTTGTGCGAACCTTTGCCGAAGATCTGGAACTCCCACTGCCCCTTGGCCACTTCCGCATTGATACCTTCGTGGTTGATGCCGGCCGCGAGGCACAATTCGAGGTGCTCTTCAACGATCGTGCGGGCGACGCTGCCCATGTACTTGTAGCCCACGCCGCAGTAATACGGCCCTTGGGGTCCGGGATAACCTTCGGCGGGGAACCCGAGCGGGCGGCCTTCTTTGTAGAGGAAGTACTCCTGTTCGAAGCCAAACCAGATATCCGCATCATCGGGTGCGGTTGCGCGCATGTTGGTGGAGTGCGGAGTGCCGTCGGGATGCATTACCTCGGCCAAAACAATGAAAGCGTCCTTGCGGCTGGCATCCGGATAAAGAGCCACTGGCTTCAGAATGCAGTCTGAGCTCTTGCCCTCTGCCTGCATGGTCGAGCTTCCGTCAAATCCCCACAATGGCATGTCTGCCAGCGTCGGCGTGGAGTCAAACGCTTTGATCGTGGTCTTGCCGCGCAGTTCCGGAATCGGCTGCTTGCCGTCGAGCCAGATATATTCCAATTTGTACTTTGCCATGGATCTCCTTCACGCGAGATAAGGGTGGGTTCGCACTCAAATCGTAGAGCTTCAGCCATAAAGAATCCGTGAGGATTTCTCCACGCCAGGCGCTATCGACGATGTGCCACCAAGACCATCAAGAGAAGGATGACGACGGGGATCAAAGCCAGCGCGGAGAAGTACAAGATCTTCCGTGTTAACTGCGATTTGCGCTTGCGCCAGTTGTGGATTTCGGGCCGGTCTTCCACCCCAACCTGATCCAAATGCTGCAAATCGTGGGCAAAATCGTGAGCTCGCGCGTATCGGTTCTTCGGATCGCGCTCCAAGGCCCGATAGATCACTTCCTGCAACTGCGGGGAGACCGCGTCATTTGCGAGCGAGGGCGGCATCGGATGGTTCAGGAGTCGGTCATTCATCACGTCCATCGGAGACGCCCCGGTGAACGGCTGCTTGCCGGTCACCATCTCGTAGAGAATGATACCCACGGCGTAAATATCCGATCGCCCGTCTCCGCGTTTCCCCTTTACCTGCTCTGGAGAGATGTAGTCGGCGGTGCCCAGGGTTGCGGTGAAGTTGGCATAGGTCAGGCGCCTCGCTGCAGAATCGCCGGCGATGCCGAAATCGATCAGCTTGATATCGTCCTTCGCATCCACCATGATGTTTTCCGGCTTGAGATCGCGGTGCACCACGCCGTTCTCGTGGATATATTCGAGGGCTTCAAGGACGTGGATCGCGATGCGGATCGCTCTCTCCTGCGGGATCCGGCCTTCGCTGAGGATGTCGCGCAGCAGGCGTCCCGGGCACCACTCCATCACCATGTAGACCCGCGATCGCTTCTCGCCGCCGAAGACGTGCATCACGCCCGGATGATTGAGCTTTTCGCCGATACCGGCCTCGCGCTGGAACCGGTCGAAGAGAATCGGATCGGCCTCCATCTCGGGGTGGGGAATCTTCAACGCTACGACGCGGTTGTCGCGCAGGTCGGTGGCACGAAAGATGGAGGCCATGCCGCTGCGGGCTACCGGAGCGTCGATGCGGTACGAGTCGATTTGTGTGCCAGCGTCAATGCTGTCGAGAAAACCCATTGCGTCGTCTTACTCCGCGAGAGATGCTCAATACTTTACAGGCCGACCCCATTCCGAACAGAACCGCTCTTCGTCAGCGATACGAGGGAAGGGTGTAGGGCCGGCCTCGATACATCCCGACCTGTTCGACCGAGCGTACCCGGATGACCTGTGCGCTGGTGTTGTCGTTCCCGTCAATTTCTACCGCACGGGCCACCAATTCGCGGGCGATCTCGTCGATGTTTTTCGATTGGCTTGCGATCTCGGCAATCATGCTGGTGGTCATTTCGTCGTGCAAACCGTCGGTACAGAGAACCAGCACGTCGCCTGGTTTCAGTGTCAAAGCGGTGGTATCAGGCGCAACGAACATCTCCGGACCCAACGACTTGATGAGGACGTGGCGTGCCTCCGAGGCGGCCATTTCGCTGGCCGAGATCAATCCCATTTTTCTCTGTTCGTTCACCCATGTGTGGTCCTGCGTAACCTGCTTTGCATGCCCGTCGCGCACCAGGTAACATCGCGAATCGCCTACGTGTGAAACGATGGCCTGATCGTGGCGCATGGCACATGCGACCACGGTTGTGGCCATCTTCTTGCCCCGAAACTGGGGCGCAAGTGTGCGGTCGTGCACCGCGGCATTGGCAAAGTGGATCAGGCGGGGCAGCAAGCTGATCAGCATCGAGCCCGACTGTGCCTTCGCGAACTCTTCGGTGATGACGGTGATGGCCGTGCACGAAGCTACCTCGCCCAGGTCGAGGCCCCCCACGCCGTCGGCGACCGCAAACAGGTACCCGTGCGACCGCGCCTGCTGGCGCGAGGAGGGAATGAACGATCCCATGTAGTCTTCGTTATTGGTCCGCACCTTGCCGGGATCGCTAGCCTGGCCGAACTGTACTTCCAACATGAGCGGCGCCACCTGAGGGTTCTTCCGCGAGTCCGCGGGGGAGACTTAGAGCATACGAAAGCAATGTTGCCAAAAACTGACTGGGTGGTGTTCTGTCGCCGCTCTTTGCAAAGCCGCAGCAGGAACTGCCACCCAGTACATTTGTTTCATCTGCCAGCCAACTACTGCAACGTTAGCTGAGGACGTTCTTCGATTCCAGCAGGACGCTTTTTCCCTTCGACTTGGACGCGCGCAGGAAGTAAATTGCGCCATACAAGCCCCACACGGCCGAGATACCCAAAGCCGACAGCGGTTCCATCTTTGTACCGAGATTGAAGAAGGGGCCGATGAGGTAGAAAGCCATGCATGTCAAGTTGGCCAGCAATCCGAATCCGGGAATCAAAATGTGAAGCAGGAGGTTGCGATCTGCGCGATGGAAATAGGCCACGATGCACAGGAAGCAGCTCAACGCATACAGGATGAACGTGCCGAAGTTCGAAGTGAGGGTGATGGTTAACAGCGAGTTGGGTAATGCTGCCAGCTTGTCGTGCGACGTGTAACCGAAGCTCGAGAAGATGTTGTGCGGCAGCGCGGCAATGGTTGAGTCAGCCGGAGCACTGGCATCCGCAAAGACCAGCGACACGGCCAGTGTTCCCAGAACTGCGGAGATGGCGGCCAGCGTCCAGATGGCGCTACGGGGCGTGAGCGACTCGGCGTGCAGGATGCCGAAGTGCTCGGGAGCCTCGTCGTCTTTGCCCATTGCGTAGGTGACGCGGGCGCCGGTGTTCATGCAGCTGAGGGTGGTGCCGATGAGCGCGAGGAAGACAGTGATGGCCTCAGCCAGCATGAAGTACTTGCCGTGGCCCTGGCCCAGCAGCGCGTCGCCGACGATGATCATCATGTCGCCGATCGGGGCCGCCGATCCCGCGGCACTCTGCATCGTGTAGCCCGAATTGAGGAAGTAGTTGGCTGCGAAGTATTCGAACAGATAGCAGATCAACCCCTGAATCAGCAGCGATGCGATGACGGCAATCGGAATATGCTTTGTCGGATTCCTGGCCTCGCCGCCCATCGCAGTCACGGATTCGAAACCAACCAGGATGAGGATGGCCACCGTGGCCTGGATGAACATCCAACTGTATTTGTGCACTCCAACCACCGAAGCCGGAGTTGGGTGCGTGAGGAAATTCCCGCTGGCGTCGGTGGTGGGATAGTCGATCGTGAACGCAACCGGCTTGCCGGCCTTATCGAGCAGCGGCATCGGAGCGCCGCTGGCGTCGCGAACGATGGAGCCGTCTTTGGCGTTGGTTGCGAACTGATAGGTATAGGTCGACTGACTTTGACCGTCGTAGTTGAAGGCCGGCGAGCCGGTCGGGTGATTGATGCGGTAACCGAGGGCCAGCACGCTGAACACCACGAGCGCCGAGATCTGCACGACATTAATTCCCAGGTTGACGGCTGTTGATGCGCCTGCACCCTTCTGTGCGATCCACGCCACGAAGAACGAGAAGACGATTGCCACCAGCGCCATGAACACGGGACCGGGGTTAGATCCACTGATGAAGTTGGGGAACAGGAAGCCGACGACGTAGCCGACGAAGATGCCGGTGGTGGCTACCATGACGCCGGGATAGACCCAGTAGTAGAGGTGCGAGCCCCAGCCGACGATGAACTTTGCGATGCGGGCGTACTTAAAGGCCTTGTCCTTGGAGAGCAGCGCCTGTTCGGCGTAGTAGTAGCTCGATCCGGTACCCGGGTAGAGCTTCGAGATCTCGGCATACGCTACGGCTGTCGCAAGACAGAGCAGGAGCGCGGCGAAGATGCCCACCCACATGGCAGGAGCAGTCGACGGCTGTCCGGCGACACCTGTTGTGGCCTGGATGAAGAAGGTGAGCCATAGAAAGGCGCCTGGGGCGATGAGCGCCATTGCGTTGCTGGTCAGCCCGGTGAGTCCGAGCGTGGCCTGCATCTGGGGTGTTTTTTGGTCTGCCATGTCATTCTCCTGGAAATTTGAAGTTCGAATTAGAACCCGGGTGATGGTCCCGGTGATTGCATTCGGAATGCCCGTCTCCAAACCTTCAGTGCTGACTTGTGCGGGCTTGATCTGCTGAATTCACTCAGAGGCTAGAGACGCCTTGATAAAGATGAAATGAAGAATTTCAACTCACGCTGAGCGGCTCATTTGCTTGCGATAAGGAGCGTGGCCTGCCGGTTAGCAAGCCACGCCCAATGGGCTAGCGCTTGGGGCCGAAGAAAGCCACGAAGCCAGCTGTCACAGTCGATTGCGCGCTGACGAAGCCCGTGTCGCCCTTGTGGAAGAAGGGCTGGTCTGACCAATCACGCCGGTATTCTGCGCGCATCAGCAAACCTTCGACCCACTTGTATTCGTAGGTGCCGGTGAACTCTTTCACTTCCTGGGCAACGCCTGTCGAGTAGCCGTTGATGTCGTGGAAGAACTCGAAACGGCCCGCCAGTGCGGAGGTTCCGGTGATCTGGCCGCGCGCGGCAACCGCTACACCCTGCCAGTGGTTGAGATTGGTGTCGCCCGAACCGCTCTTGTTGATTCCGTCGCGGTTCTGGCCGTAGTCATAGTTCACATAGGCATTGAATTTGCCGCTCGGGGTCAGCAACAACGTGGTGTCGATCAGGTTGCGATAGCCGTTCTGGGTATCGGTATTTGAAGGACCGGTGTAGTAGTTGAGGTTCCACGTGTACTTCGGCTTGACCAACGCATTGGTCAGACCGATGGTGACGCCGCCATTGTTCGAGGTCACGTTATTCCAGCCGTTCACCACCTGCACGCCGATGGTGTCTACCTTCGACACCGGCATGGATGTGCGCAGGCCGAAGTGGAAGTAGGGAATCGCCCAGGCGAACAGGACTGAACGCGAGTAGTTCCAGTTGTCCTTGGACTCGATCACTTCGGCACCGGCAGAAGTGACGAACTTACCGAAGTCGGCTTCAAACCCCTTGGCCTTGGTCGGTTTCAAACTCAAGAATGCCTGCTCGATATAGTCGCCCTGGTCATGAGAGCTGCCGTTCACCAGGGTGTTGGTGCGGCCATAGAACAGATCGATGTGAGCGCCCACCGGATCGGGATCGTGATTCAGCGTCAACCGGGCTTCGCTCAGGTTGAACTGGTCAGTCTTGTCGTTGAAGTTGTACAGATCATTGGCCTGTCCATTGGCCGCGGAACTGGGCCGATTGGCGTTGTAGCTGTAGTAGCCGTCGATCAGACCGCTGATGTCCATCGGGCCGACGCTCCAGGTGGGAGCGGCTGCAGGGGCTGCCGGGGCGGGGGCTGGCGCGGGAGCAGAAGCCGGGGCTTGTTCCGTCGCTGGGGCAGGGGCTGCGGGCGTCTGCGCGACGGCCGTCAGTGTGGTGGTTAGTGCAGCACTGGCAAGAGAAAGAAAAAGGCGCTTCAGGGGCAGTTGGTTCGTCACTGTTCCTCCAGTTCAATTCGGTTTTCGGCTGGATGCGGCAAGGATGCAGAGACAGCAAGGGATCAAGGTCGCGCGCAACGCGTGCTGACTCGGTGTTGGCAAGCAATACGGATGTGCGTCTGCGGATTCCCCCGACGTTCGTGGTCCGCTCTTAAGAAGGCTGGGAGACGTCTTACCGTGCTCCTCGAGTATGTTGTCTTGCTGCGGGTTAACGTTAGTAATGCAAACCAGCCATAAAGAAAAAATGAAGAATCCAAAAAGATATCGTTATGGCATTAGGCGGCTTAGTTGTACTGCGCTTCTCGATCAAATTGGGGGTGTTGGGGCCGCGCTACACCGTTGGTCGTAAGGATCACATCAAATCCTGATAAAATTCAGTCACGATTCTTCTCCAGTCGCAGGAAGAGCCGTAGCGCGGGGGACCGCGCTAGCCACAGCTCCGAATCCCCGCACGAGCACGGCGCACCTGAACTCATTTTTCAAAGTGCAAGCGAACAGACACGCAGCTTGAGCGCCCGTTTGGGGAGGACGTCAACGGTTGTCCGGTACCTACATCCCGTTGCGCACCATGTTCAGCACGCGGCGAGGCCGCGGCAAGGGATCGCGCGTCCTGCTGTTCACCCTGGAAGCGGCACTGGGCATCGTTGCCATAGCCATTGTGGGTTTCTTTGCCCATTGGTTCAGGTGGCTCCTTCCGGTCTCCGCGTTGCTGAGCCTGCTCGTCGTTGTTCCTACGGCATTGCTGTGCGGATTCTGGCAGGCGGTGATCGTCTCGCTTTCGGCGGTTGTGGTGCAGAGCTACGTCACGGCGCGCCAATCGGAGTTCAGCCTGGCGACCGATCCCGCCAACACGGTTACGCTGTTGGCCTTCGTGCTGACGGCTCTCCTAGTGAGCCGGCTTTCAGCGCGCGTGACCGAGCATGCCAAGGAGGCCGAATCGTGGGGCGGCCAGATGCACGATCTGTATGAGTTCACGCGGCGCACGCTGCAGATGAATCTTCACGTCGAGCCGGGACCGCAGCTCGCCGAACTGGTGCATGAGATCTTCGCACTTGAAGCGGTGGTGGTTTTCGACGCCGACCTGCACGAGACTTATCAGGCCGGGTTCTGGAAAGAAGATCCTCAGGAGCTGGCGCAGAACGTCTACTACTTCGAGAGTTCAGACGATGATCCAGAGACGGGAATCGGCCGTCGCGTCGTACGGCTTGGCACGGTCCCGATCGGGAGCCTGGTCGTGCGCGGCGATACCAGTCCGCTGACCAATAACGCCATCGCGTCGCTGATTGCCATCACGTTCGACCGCTATCGTGCCTTCGCCAACGAAAGCCGCATCGAGACCGAGCGGCGTACGGAGCAACTGCGCGCCACGGTGCTCGACAGCCTGGCTCATGCCTACAAGACCCCGCTCACGGCCATTCGCGCTGCAAGCACCGGGCTGAGTGAAATGGGACGGCTTTCGCCGGCACAAGCCGAACTCGTCTCTCTCATCGACGAACAGGCCGGTCAGCTGAATGCGCTCACCGCACGGCTCCTGATTACGGCGCGTCTCGATGCCGGCGATGTTTCGATTAATGCGCATCCACACAGCGTCAAGCCGCTCATCGAGGACGTTCTTGCCAGCCTCAGCGACCGGTTGGCCAGCATGAAAGTGGTGATCGATCTTCCGGACGACGATCTCGTTCTGACCTGCGATCGCCAGCTGATGACGATGCTGCTGACGCAGTACCTCGACAATGCGTGCAAGTACTCGATCTTTGGCACGACCATCACGATCCGCATCCTGCAGGTGCACGCCGAAGTGATTTTCTCTGTGCACAGCTTCGGTCCTGTCATCCCCATGGCCGACCGCGAGCGCATCTTCGATCGCTACTACCGGTCTTCGAATTCTTCTAACCGCGCATCGGGAACGGGCATCGGTCTCGCCGTCGCCAAGCGCGCAGCACTTATTCACGGCGGCTACGTCTGGGTAACGAGCGACGACGAAGATGGCACCACATTTTTTGCGGCTATCCCGGCGCCGATACAGAAAAGGAAAGTGCAATGAATCAGGCAGTCATTCGCGTTCTCATCGTCGATGACGAGGCGGCTATCCGGCGCGCCTTGCGTCCCCCGCTTGTCGAGCTCGGCTTTCAGATTCACGAGGCCTCGCGCGGTGAGGAAGCTTTACAGCTTCTGCATGCAACGCAGGTTGACGTGGTTCTGCTCGACGTGAATATGCCCGGCATCGGAGGCATCGAAACGCTGCGCCGGATCCGCTCGTTCGCACCGAGGCTGCCTGTCCTTGTGGTCACGGTGCACGATGGCGAAGAGGAAAAGGTGGAGGCGCTTGAACTTGGCGCCGATGACTACATCACCAAGCCATTCAGCATTCGGGAGCTGATCGCACGCATCCGCACGGCACATCGCCGCGTGCATGCCCCTGTGCGCATCGAAGATTCTCCGATCGAAATCGGCGAGATTCGCCTTACGCCTGCGCGCCGCACCGTTACCAAGCGCGGCCAGCCCGTGCACCTCACCCGCAAGGAGTACGACATTCTCTATTGCCTGATGAGTCGTGCTGGTCGCGTGATCACCTATGCGCGCCTGCTGACCGCTGTCTGGGGTGCGGAGTGCCGCGAAGAAGTGGAATACCTGCGCACCTTCATTCGCCAGCTGCGGAAAAAGATCGAGGATGATCCATCCAGCCCGATCTATCTGCTGACCGACGTCTATGTTGGCTATCGCTTTGCCGACGCCCAGATGCTGCTTGAAAGCAGTGATGCGTCGGCTGCCGGTGCGGTCGCAGAGGAGCCCATCCCCGAGAACGCAGGTGGCTGCTAGCTGGCGCGTACGGCCTTGAAGTGGTAAGGATCTGGCGGCTCGAGGTGCGGCCAGTACGCCAGCTCATTCGGTCTCGCAGGCTTGAGCGAGCCTGGATACCTTATTCGTCGTAGTGCAGAAGGCTGAACACGTCGTGCTCCGAGAAGCGGTCCCGGCCCTTCAGGAAGTCGAGCTCCACGGCAAAACCCAGTCCGGCAATTTCGCCGCCCAGTTGTTTGACCAGCTTTACGGTGGCTTCCATCGTGCCGCCGGTCGCGAGCAAGTCGTCGACCAGCACCACGCGCTGCCCGGGGCGGATCGCGTCCATGTGAATCTCGAGGCTGTCGGAGCCGTACTCCAGGTCGTAGGTGACGCGGGCAACCGGCGCTGGGAGCTTGCGCGGCTTGCGCACCGGCACAAATCCCGCATTGAGGCGATAGGCGAGCGCTGGCCCGAAGATGAATCCGCGCGCTTCAATGCCCAGCACAAGGTCGATTCTTTGCTCGATGTAATACGCTGCCAACGCGTCGATGAGCTGCGCGAAGCCGGTCTTATCCTTCAGCAGCGTCGTGATGTCATAGAAGAGAATCCCTGGCTTGGGAAAATCGGGCACCGTGCGAACAAGGGCTTTCAAGGCTTCAACATTAATGGGCTTTTTTTCGGACATGCGTCTTCGCGCTCCTGTATTGACCTGGTAAGGATCGAAACATGAAATGTTCGGGAAGGGAACAGGTGGGTCTGCGGTTCGTCTTCCCTCACGATTATAGAAGGAAGGGAAGAGGGGGTTCTGGCATCAGGAACCAAAGAGACGGGCTGCACTTTTCGCGACGTCGTCTGCGTTGGATTTCACGCTTGGTCCCTGTCGTTCACCATGCTCCTTCAATCCGGAACGCTTCGAGGTCTTTGCCCTCGTTCTCGTGAAGGTGGTGTTCAATCACGCGATCGACCCGGCTGCCGCGGGGGCCTTTCTTCAAGCTGGTCCGCAACTCATCAAGATCGCCTGCTGAACCGGTAGCGACCACTTCCACGTCGCCTTCCTCAGTGTTCCGAACCCATCCGCGCAATTCGAGCTCGCTGGCCTCGCGATGCACAAACCATCGAAAGCCGACTCCCTGCACGCGTCCCTGGATAAGAAAATGAAGGACCATCATCCGAGTCAGTCTTTCAGATGCGCTTTGCACCGCGCAACCTTCCCGGCGGCGCCCGCCCTGAGTGCTGTTCCAGGAGATGATGGGGGCCGATTCTGCCATCGACGGCGCCTCGCGCTACACTGGGTTGGACCATGGTTTTTGTTCTGGATAACTACGATTCCTTCACCTATAACCTTGTGCAATATCTGGGTGAGTTTGGTGCGGAGGTCGTGGTTCGCCGCAATGACGAGCTGACGGTCGATGAAGTCGAAGCGCTGAAACCCGACCGAATTCTGCTCTCGCCGGGCCCGTGCACACCCGGAGAAGCCGGCATCCTGGTGCCGTTGATCCAACGTATGGCAGGCAAAGCGCCGATCCTGGGAGTCTGCCTGGGACACCAGGCAATCGGAGAAGCCTTTGGGGGCAAGGTCGTGCGGGCGCACCAGCTCATGCACGGCAAGACCAGCGCAATCGATCACGATGGTTCCGGCGTCTTCGCTGGCCTGCCAACGCCGCTGACTTGTACCCGTTACCACTCACTGATCGTGGCTGAAGATTCTCTCCCGGCAGACCTCGAAGTGACTGCGCGTACGCCCGAGGCCAATGGCAAAGGCGCTGCAGGCGGAACGGTCATCATGGGGCTCCGCCATCGCAAGCTTCCCATCGAAGGCGTCCAGTTTCATCCCGAAAGCGTGCTGACGCAGGGCGGCCATCAGATGATCAAGAACTTTCTGGAAATCTAGCGTGAAGGATACCCTCTGGCAGGCAACGGCAAGCCCAGCAGCTTGGCCATGGAGAGCACCGCTCTTTGCAGCGATCGCATTGTGCTCAACACTCTCCCTGCGCGGCCAGGCCCCTGCGGATTCGTCGGCGATCTCGGTTCCGGCGGCGTCCATTCCCGCCCATCCTATCGCCATCGTTCCTCTGGATAGCCGCATTCCAGGCAGCGCCGCGATGGTTACGGGGGCTCTGCAGGTCCTTGGGGGGCGAGCATTCATCGCTGCGAGCGGCACCGTCACCTCAGGAACCACGACGACCGATGTGTCTCTGCCGCAGCGTGGAACGCTGCGCGTTTGTGCAGCCACTGCCGTCAAGCTTGCCGCCGACGCGGCCGTTCCTGCGGGAGAGACGCCGGGCATTTTGATGGCCTTGGATCACGGCGCGGTCGAAGCCAGCTTTGCTACCGGCCGCAACGCCGACATGATTCTCACGCCCGATTTCCGTATTCTTATCGGCGCGCCGGGGACGGCGAATGTCAAAGTCCGCTTAGGGGAGGGTGGCGACACATGCGTCGACAACCCTGGAAGCAGCGCTCCGTACGTGCTGGTCACCAGCGTGTTCGATGGCAGCATCTACCGGGTGCAACCCGGCCAGCGTGTCATGTTTCAGCACGGCAGCCTGCACGAAGTGGTCGATCAGGAAAAAGAACCCTGCGGCTGTCCACCTGATCAGGTCAAGGGCAATGACTTTCCTCTTGCCCAGAGCGAGGGCCTGGTGCCGCTCTCGACCCCGGCTTCCAGTGCTCCCGTGCGGCCTGGCGGCAAAACAGTGCCCGCCGTGCAGCCGCTGGTTTACAACTCAGGCGAGCCCTCCGTTAGAGCCAGCGCAGCCCCCGAAGCCGGCAGCGCCGCGACGCCGGTGCAAACTGCGCGCCACAAGAAGTCAGGATTCTTCGGACGCATCGGTCATTTCTTCCGCCGCCTTTTTGGCGCCGAGTAATTCCTGGAACCGCCCTTCTCCCCGCGCCGTATCCCTGCACAAGCATTCGATGTTCCAAGGCGGGGTCAGCAAATGTTACAGAAGAGGTCGGGCGCGGGCGCGCCCTGGTGGGTCCAACTCATTGCTATCGCCGGAGCTTTGCTTTCAGGTGCTGGCGCGATCGTGGCGATAAGCCAGCCTGCAATGCTGGTGGCGCCGAATGCAGAGATCGGCATTGCTGCCCACGTGTTCGCGGGCTACTTTGTTGCGCGTAGCCTCGCCTTCGCCTGTGTCCTGCTTCTACTTTTGGTCTTGCGCGTACAACGCGTCCTGGGCCAGCTGCTCGCTCTGATCGGGCTGGTTCAGTTTTTTGACGCGATCATCGACATGGGAGAGGGGCGCTGGGCCGTGGTGCTTGGCGTGATCCTGCTCGGCATCCTGTTCTTGATTGCCGCAGCGAGACTCTGCGGCAGCGCTTTTTGGCATCGTAGCGCCTGGGCAGACTGCGACAAGGTTGGCTCGTCGGCAGCTTAGAGGTCCTGCGCCTGTTCGATGGCGCGAATCACCGCTTGCGCCTTGTTGATCGACTCTTCGTATTCCATCTCGGGCACGGAGTCGGCCACGATGCCCGCACCCGCCTGCACGTAGCCTTTGCCATCCTTGGCCAGCAGGGACCGGATCGCAATGCACGAGTCGAGATTGCCTGAGAAGTCGGCGTAGAGCACCGCGCCGCCATAAGTCCCGCGCCGCGACGGCTCCATCTCTTCGATGATTTCCATGGCGCGCACTTTGGGTGCGCCGCTCAAGGTCCCGGCAGGGAAGCAAGCACGCAGAGCGTCCACCGCGGTCAGCTCCTTGCGCAGTTTGCCTTCAATGGCACTGACGATATGCATGACGTGGCTGTAGCGCTCCACAAACATCAGCCGGTCCACCTTCACGCTGCCGAACTCGCTCACGCGTCCCACATCATTGCGTCCCAAATCCACCAGCATGACGTGCTCGGCGCGTTCTTTTTCGTCGTGCATCATCTCGCTTTCGAGCTTCAGGTCCGCTTCTTCATTTGCTCCACGGGGCCTGGTTCCAGCAATCGGCCGGTATTCGACCTTGCCGTCATGTACGCGTACCAACAGTTCCGGCGACGATCCCGCCAGCTCCACAGGAGATGTGGATTGTTTCTTCTTCGACGATTTCCGCTCCGATCCTTCCAGGACCTCATCGGGAGTGAAGCGAAGAAAATACATGTAGGGGCTTGGATTGACCGTGCGAAGCGCGCGATACACCTGAAACGAATCCAGGCCGGGCTTCATGTCGAAACGCTGGGAGAGCACAGTCTGAAAGACGTCGCCCGCCGCAATGTATTCCTTCGTCTTCCGCACTGCGGCCAGAAAATCCTTTTTGCGCGTGCGGTGTTCGACCTTGAGTTTGCCTTTGTACTTCCTCTGGCGGATCGTAGGCAATGGTCCGGCGAGGCGCTTCTCGAGCTTACTTAATCTTCGCACCGCGTCGGCGTAGGCTTTTGCAGGGTCGATGAGCGTGACGTCGGCCGTCACCATCAACCAGATCTGCTTCCGCACGTGGTCAAAGGCGAGCACCTCATCAAAGAAGAGAAGGCAGGCATCGGGCATACCCAGTTCGTCTTTGGCCAATTTAGGCAGACGCTCAATCTGGCGCACCGCGTCGTAGGCAAAGAAGCCTACTGCTCCGGCGGTGAAGGGCGGCATGCCCGCGAGCCTCGCCGGTTTGTGCCCGCTGAGGGCCTCGCGCAATACGGCAAACACATCGCCTTCGATATGGGTTGTCCGCTTGCCCTCGGTGATCGCGACGTCGCGTCCACGCGCGACGATCCTCTTATACGGATTGATGCCGATGAAGGTATAGCGGCCGATCTGTTCGCCGCCCTCCACCGATTCGAGCAGAAAACATTCGCGCTCCGGCCACGCTGCCCGCAAGAAGGCGGACACAGGCGTTTCTAAATCCGCCGTCAGCGTGCGATACACGGGAACCAGGGTATGCGCCCTGGCAAGCGCCAGAAACTCTTTGCGGCTGGGTCGAACTTGATGCGCGGTGGCCTTCACAGACCCCAGTGTATCGTTCGAGGTGCGCTGGTAGAACGGCTTTGAGCGGACGGACTTCGAGAGCTTCTACGCCAGCTCAAAGGTTTCGAGCCAGCTGCGCAGGGCATCGGCGGGCAGTGGATGGCTGAACCAATATCCCTGCGCACCGTCGCAGCCTTTGGCGCGCAGCATCTCGCACTGCTTCTGGGTCACCACACCTTCGGCAATGACCTTCATCTTCAGCTCGTGGCCCATCTCGATAATCTTCTCCACCATCACCCGGTCACTGTCGTTCACGTGCATGCGTTCGACGATGCTCTTGTCGATCTTTAATTCGGTGGCGGGAACATGCTGCAGCTGGCGCATCATGGCGTATCCGCTGCCGAAATCGTCGATGGAAAGTTGAAATCTCTTCATGCGCAGACGGGTCAGCACATCGAGGGTGTAAGAGATCTCATGGATCAGGCGCGACTCGGTGATCTCGACGGCGATTTTGTCAGCAGGGAAATCGTACTTTTTCGACAACGCCGTCAGTGCGTCAGGAAATTCGAGATTAATGAGTGACCGCATCGTTGCGTTGATCGATAGCCGGAGCGGCATGCCGTCGCGCCGCACGAATTGCTTCGCCTCCGCCATCGCAAGTTCTGCCGTGCTCCAGCACAAATCGTCCATGAGGCCGAGGGCGTCGAGCGGGGAGAGAAAGCTTTCGGGCAGCATGATGCCGCGCTCCGGGTGCCTCCAGCGTGCAAGGGCTTCCACACCCATGACGTCTCCGGTCTCGAGATCGATCTGCGGCTGGTAGAAGTTGAGAAATTCACGATTCTTGACGGCATTACGGATTTGTTCGTCTGAGACGGGAACTGCCGGAGTCGTCTTGACTGCCGCCGGAGTCTCCATCGCCATCACGGACTCGAGGATGCCCTTGAGAACCATGGGCGCGAAGGGCTTCTGCAGGTGTCCGACGACCGCGAGTCCCAGGCTGAGGGCCAGCTTCTCGGCCGTTTCGAGCACTCGCTTGTCCATGCCGCTCATCAGCAGAATGCGCGCGGCGCATCTGCGATCCCCGAGCAGGCGCAACACCTCAATGCCATCCATACCCGGCATCATCAGGTCGAGCAAGATCAGCGATGTTTCAGGAGCGAGGCGATCGACGAAATCCCCAGGAGCATTGGCCACGTCGCAGGTCAGCCCGATCGTTGCCGCCAGTGCAGACACCAGCTGGCAGACCACGGGATCGTCGTCGATTACCAACATCGTTTCGGCATTTGCCATCGCTCTTCAAGGCTCCGCGGGCAAATCTCTGGTGGTCATTCGGTGGTTGGACCTTCGATCAAAACGGGGCGGCGGTCCGCAACCTATCTGTAGAGTGTAGCTTAGGGCCAGAAATGCTGCCGGTCGATTCGGGCATTCCCGTCCCCCTTCTGTCCTCCTCTGGTAACCTCCGTGCGCGCCTCTCGGGCTGCGTCCACGTCGGAGGCAGGCAAACCCGCCCGTGTATGAAGACCAGATTTTCCAGTCTCCCATTGGACGCAGGACGCCTTCGCTCCGCTGCACGAAAGGGGGTGATTCCTGGGCTGGGAAGTAGGTTCCAAAAGGATGTCACCGCGTGTTCCGGAGGCTTGACGCGGGTACACTCCGGGCCTAGACTCACAGGGGTTTGGGCTCTTGACTGTTGCAAGCGGCACCCTGCGCTTCCCAAGGCAGACCAGGGATGTGTGTGCCAAATGCTGCATCCGCCCATCCGTACGGCGACGCCTCCCGTCTAATGGACGGGCGAAGGCCGATGGATTGGTCAAAGCCGCCGCTCGACAAGAAACTGGAGAACTGTATGGCACTCGCAACACAAACCGTCACTCTGGACCAGGAAATCAATCCCTGGGAAGCGCAGAGTGCGCGGTTCGATTTCGCAGCTCGCAAGCTCAATCTCGATGAGGGTCTTTGGAAGTTGCTACGGACCCCGGCGCGCGAAATCATCGTTCACTTTCCCGTCACGATGGATGACGGCCGCATTGAAATGTTCACGGGCTTTCGGGTGCAGCACAACATTGCACGCGGTCCAGCGAAGGGCGGCATTCGTTACGCTCCCGATGTCACGCTCGATGAAGTACGCGCATTGGCAAGCTGGATGACCTGGAAGTGCGCTGTCGTCAATATTCCCTTCGGCGGCGCCAAGGGCGGGGTCATTTGCGATCCCAAGACCATGAGCAAGGGCGAACTGGAGCGCATGACCCGCCGCTATACGGCCGAGATCATCGACTTCATCGGACCTGAAAAAGATGTTCCTGCCCCCGACGTCAACACCAACGAACAGACGATGGCCTGGATCATGGACACCTACTCCATGCACATGGGCCGCACCGTCACCAGCGTTGTGACCGGCAAGCCGCTCAATATTGGCGGATCGCGTGGCCGCGTCGAGGCTACCGGCCGCGGCGTAATGGTGGCATGCGATGAGAGCCTGCGCTACCTCAAGATGTCCGTTGACGGCTGCCGCGTGATCATCCAGGGCTTCGGCAATGTCGGATCGAACGCCGCGCGCCTGATGATGGAGCATGGCTACAAGGTGATCGGCATCGCCGAAAAAGAGGGTGGTCTCTTCAACTCCAACGGCATCGACATCCACCAGCTGTCGGAATACAAGTATCGCAACGGCACGACCCTCGGCTTCCGCGGGGCTGAAGCGACTCCCAGCGAAGAACTCCTGGTTTCCGATTGCGAGGTGCTCATTCCGGCCGCGACCGAGAATGTGATCACCAGCCGCAACGCGGAAAGGATCAAGGCACGCATCATCGTGGAAGGCGCCAATGGCCCGACCACGGCGGTTGCCGACGAAATCCTTGGTGAGAAGCGCGTCTTCATCGTGCCCGACATCCTCGCCAACTCCGGCGGCGTCACGGCGAGCTACTTTGAATGGGTACAGGATCGCCAGGGGTATTTCTGGAAAGAGGCGATCGTGAACGAACAGCTCGAGACGATTCTCCGCGACAGCTTTGAAGATGTGGTTCGCTATGCTGAGGCCCACAACGTGAACAACCGCATCGCGGCTTACATGCTCGCGATTGATCGCGTGTCGTTCACGATCAAGCAGCGCGGCATCTACGCATAGCCGTCGTTGAGTCATCACCGGAACGGGTCGCTTCGCGCGGCCCGTTTTTTCTTTTCTGCGGGCCGTAACCCTGAATCGCGAGCCGCCGTCCAATGCGCATGATCCGCCGCATCGCTCGACTTGCTGATGTTGTGCTTCTTGCCTGGATTGTCTGCCTTGGCCTTCCACCGTTGATTGCGCAAGGCGGCGTTCCACCCACGTGCGGTTCGTCTGGCACGACATTCAAGGTGGCGCTTGACTCCAATGACCACACCCTTGCCCAGCCCGAACCCGGAAAGGCACTGGTCTATTTTGTCCACGATGCCGGAATGACGGGCGGAACGCTGGGATACCCAACGGTAAGAGTCGCGATCGACGGCGCGTGGGCGAGCGCCAATCACGGCAACTCGTGGTTTTCTATTCCGGTGCAACCCGGCGACCACCACGTTTGCGTCAATCTGCAGTCTTCGTTGTTCGATGGTCGAATGGAACTCATGCATTTCACCGCGGAGCCCAACAAGGTCTACTTTTTCCGCACGCGGCTGGTCATGTCGCGAGCCGTCGAGCTTCTCGAATTGCAGCCGATCGATGGCGACGAGGGCGAGTACCTGGTCGGAGCGTTCTCGAGAAGCCACGCCACCCGAAAGAAGTGAGATCGAGGCCTTGCAGCTTCGCTTGGCCAGGTAGTTTTGGGTGTTGAGAAACCCTTTCCCTCGATTGTTCCTCTAATCCCTTGGAAAGAATTCCGTTCGGTCTTGCTCTCGACATGACGCGGAAGAAAGAGGGGTTTTATGTTTTTGATTCTTGGTTTGGTGCTGCTTGCGGCCTGGATCGGCGGCTTTGTCATCTTTCACACTGCGGGTTTTCTCATTCACCTTCTGCTGCTCTTTGCGTTGATTTCGGTGATTTTCCACTTCGTGCGGCCGGGAAGGCAAGCCGTCTAAGGCAGCGTCGCTCGCAACATGCCATGTGGGGCTGGATTGTTATCCGGCCTCCACAAAATCGCAGATCAGCGCGGTCAGATCGTCTTCCTGCGACGTTCCCCAGCTCTGCACCTTCGCGATGACACGCTCCACGGCCTCTGCCGGCGTCAACCCGGCCGTTTGCTTTAGCTCCGTCGCCAGCGATTCCTCGCCAAACATCTCTCCTTGCGCATTCTTTGCTTCCAGCAGTCCATCGGTGTAAAGCAGTAGGCGATCCCCACGTTCAAGCCTTAGCGTCTTCTCGGTGTAGGTGGAGTCGGTGGTCGCCGCCAGCAGCAATCCGTTTTCGATAATCTCCTGCACCCGGCCATCCCGCACCAGAAGCATGGAAGGATGCCCCGCAGCTGCGTAGCGCAACTCGCGCGCCTCTGCATCGAGGTGTACGTACGCTGCCGTCACAAACTGCCCCTGCGTGTTTCCACACAATGCGGCATTCATGCCTGCCAAAAGCTGCGCTGGATGTCCCGCCTGTTCCCGTTGCGCCGTCGCCGCCATCTTGACCATGGAAGCAATCAGGGCGGCGGGAACCCCATGCCCGGAGACATCGGCGATGAGCAGTCCAACGCGGTTGGCATCGGCGCGCAGAAAATCGTAGAGATCGCCCGCCACTGTCGCCATCGGCACATATTTTGCTGCCACTCGAAAGGCTGTCGAGGCAGGGAATTCGCCGGGCAGAATCGACATCTGGATGCTGCGTGCAACCTCGAGCTCTTTCTGGATTTCGCCCAGTTGTTGATCGCGCTGCAGGGTGCGCCGCGCGGCCACGTATCCCAGGCACGCCAGCAGAAATGCGAACCCGAACGGCTCAAGGTTGAAGCCCAAGCGTACATAGGCGATGGTGTTGTCCCACAGGGCCAGGGCGACAAAGACAAAGAGGCCACGCCGCATCACGACAAAATCGTGATCTTGCTTGCTGAGCAGGAAGGTACGCACCAGTACCCAGGGAAGGGCCGCAATGACCAGCCCGTTGTTGATGGTGTGGAGCGCGTGGACCCGCCCGAAGAGGAGTACCGCGACAGCCAGGCTGAGAAACACGACGCAGATCATGGCCGTGAGCAGTTTGCCGCGCCGTACGAGTAGGCCGGCCGCCTCGAAGAACAGGAATGCTGGAATAGGGACGATGAAGTCGACGGCCCAGCGAATCCGCGCGACCACTTCGTTTCCGGCCAGGGTCAGGCTGAGCAGGCCCGTGTCGAGCCACATCCGTTGTCCATAGAGAAAAGCGAAGACTCCAAGCCAGACCAGCAGAGGATCGAAGCGTCGCCGCATCACGCAGAACGCTCCGCTTACGATCCCGACCGTGGAAAAGGCGGCCCCGAGAAACAGGTACGGCTCATCGCGGTGAAACGTCCGCAAAACCTCGCTTGCAGAGAGTTGCGTATCGAACAGGATCATGGGAGATCATGGTAAACGATGCCTTCGTGACCACGGTTTCGGCAGGTCGATCGCCGGCACAAGCCCCTTCGTACGCACCAGTGCAATAATGGAGGCTAACCGGACTTGTCCGGCCTGGGCGCGGCACTGTGAATCTCCCGAACTCCATCACGATGAGCCGGATCGTCATGATTCCGCTCCTGCTGTGGATCTTGTCGCCGCATTTCCCCTTGCAGGGGCCGAACGGCGAGCAGGAGATTCTCGCCTCCATCCTCTTCATCCTCGCTTCGATCACCGACGGTCTCGACGGATACCTTGCACGCAAACGCGCCCAGATTACAACCATGGGCATGCTCCTCGATCCGCTCGCCGACAAGATCATGGTCACCGCAGCGCTGATCCAGCTGGTTGCATATAACCCGGCGGTGGTAAAGGTTTGGATTGCAGTCGTCATCATTGGACGCGAATTCCTCATCTCCGGACTGCGCTCCATCGCGGCGTCGGAAGGGTTCACCATCCAGGCCAGCGACCTGGGCAAGCTCAAGACCGTGATCCAGATTGTCTCGGTGGTTTGTGCAATTCTTGCTCACCGCTGGTATGACTGGCAGTTCGGCTACCTGGTCATTCCGGTTCGGTGGATCGCCATTGCTGCGATCTACTTCACGGTGCTTGTCTCCACGATCTCGGCGATCGACTACTTTGTCGGCTTCTGGAAGAAGATCGATCATGCGTCCAACAGCCGCCGCAAAGCCTTTGTTCTCTCCCGGAACAAGAATGCAGGCGCTTCAAGCCCCAACTAGGGCGCGCTTGTGGTCGCGAGGGTGGGGCTAGCCGAGTCCAGGGTGCTCAGGTGAAGACATGAGTCCGCCGCAGACTATCGGCGGCAGGGCAGGCTCGCGTCGGGTGGGCGTCTCCTTCCCGTTCCTCAATGAGCGGTGCGGCCGTGGGCGGAAGCTCTGCAAGCCAACAAAAACCCCGGCCTAGGCCGGGGTCGTCATCATGCCAAATCGATCAAAGGGCATTCAAGGTGGGGCTTTCAAGGGGCGTTCAGGCAGATGTCTAGGCCATCGCTGCCAGTGCCGGCGCAGTCACCGGGATAGCAGGCGCGGGAACGACCGCTGCAGCAGGCTGCTGCGTGTGCGTATTCCGCGTCAAACGATGGACGAAGTGGTAAGGCGGCCACGGCCCCGAAAGCTGCATATGGCAGTCGCGCATCAGGGCACTGGTGGTGGCGAACTTGTTCTGGTAGCGCTCCACAAACTTGCTTTCGATCAGGTGGGCGATATCCAGCACCATTTTGCCGTTTTCGGTCAACCGGCAGCTCACTTCTTCATCCAGCGGCAGAAACAGCCGATGCATCTGGAAGCTCACTGCACGGGCTCGCGTCTGCCGTTCCCGTTGCCGCGATGCAGTCTCGCGCAGATTCGAGAGGTATTCGCGTCCCACGGTCTCAGTGGAAAGGACCTTGGCGATCTCTTTGGCGCAACAATCGTCCACAAAGATCTTCAGGTGCATTTCGGTCTTGCCGCGCAGTTTATCGATATTGGAAAGAAACTGTCGCTGATTTGAACGGATGGAGCGCCGCAGACTTTCATCGTCGTTAAAAATCGTTCCAAACCGGAAGGGAAGAACCGTGGAGTGCTGAAAGCAATCCGCGATGACCCGGGCGTGATCGACACCCGATTTCTGGCTTAGGGATTCGGAAGGGTTATGCTCGCTGACGATAATCGCGAGGTCGCTGGCGGGATAAAGAAAAACCTGGTTTCCACTGACTCCATGTACGGATTCCATTGGAACAGGTTTACGATGGCGGGCTAATTCAGGAAACGCTTGCTTTTCACCGATGCAGTAGGCATACCATGCCATGACTTTGCACTCCGTGTGCGGACGCTGGTAAGCGTCGCCCGTTAGTGAAGCTCTGTGAACTCAGGAACAACTGCATTATCGAACTGGCAACGAAAATCCAAAGCGAACTGTGGGGAATACTAGCCCCCTGAAAACACGACTGGCAATGACAGTCCCCACGAACCCCGCGAAAGGTAGCAGAAAAGCGCCAATTAACTTCTATGGTATAAAAATACATATTCATATTATAGAAAAATGAACCTTTAAGCCTCAAAAGAGGGTCCATCGAGCCTTTTACTGATCACAAAGGCTCGGGTCGCGTGCGCTGCGGCACTGCACGGTCCTAGTGCTGGATACCTCTCACGTAGAGGAAGAGGGCGACGTTGAGACCGACCGAGACCACGAGAAAAAGCATGCAGGTCAGGAAAAACAAGAGGCTGCTGCGTCGGGCTTTCCGCACTTCCTGTGCCGTCTCACGTTGCTCCAGCTCCGTACGCTCCAGTGCCTCGCGGATGCCTTCCAACTGCTGGTCGATTCGTTTCAGGGCTGCGTCTTGCTGGGTATCTTTCTCGTGCACCGCGGCGAACTCTGTGTGCAGACTTTCAACGGCTCGCTCCAGGGGATGCAGATCGACTGTCGGCCCCATGAACCCAGGCGCAACCAGGTTGGCCACCGCGGAGGCGACATTGCCATCGAGCAGAGGCAGCATCTTCTGCAACAGCGGCAAGACCGTACGCACGGCCGAAGCGGTGCGGTGAAATCCAGAGAGACGTTCTGTTTTAGGGGCCTGGAGCGGCCTGCGCAAGGCGTTGCGCTGGGTTTCGACCCGGCCTTCGCTTTTGATGGCTTGCGGCTCTTCTTGCTCCTTATGGACGACCTCGCTCATGGCCTACCTTTCTCTCGACTATCAGACTACTCTGCGTTCGGACGCCTCTTGCGAGCCTGCACTGGAAATTCCGCATCTCCAAGTCTTGGATGCCGAGCGAGCGAGGCGCACTGCCAAAGGCTCGTGCGTGAGTCGCTCCATAGGGCACGGGCCGCAGACCGCCGCTCGCGTATCCTCGTTTGCAGGAGAATCGCGTGCGCATCGTTCTCGGAGAATTGCTCCGCCACCTGCAGCGCTACATGCTGGCGGGCCTGATCACGGTCGGGCCTTTGCTGGTGACCTGGTTTGTTTTCAGCTGGGTTTTCGAAAGCCTGGCCAACGCCGGACTACCGCTGGTGCATGTGTTCGGTTCGATCAACGAGCCCTGGCTCGAGTCGTTGTTTGCCGTTCTCATGACGCTCATCGTGCTCTATGGGGTGGGCCGTATTACGTCGCTGGTGGTCGGCCGCCAGGCGTTCAATATCTTTGAGACGGTTTTAGAGCGGTTGCCCCTCGTCGCCAAGGTCTACACGTCGGTTCGCCAGCTCATCGACACCATGATGGCCAAAAAGGATACCGGCCAGCGGGTCGTGCTCATCGATTTTCCGATTGAAGGGCAGAAGAGCATTGGGTTTTTGACTCGCACCCTCACCGACACGGAGACGGGGAGGAAACTGGCGGCGGTGCTGCTGCCCAATGCCATCAATCCCACGTCGGCGTTTCTTCAGGTCTTGCCGCTGGATCGCGTGACCGAGACCGACATGACTGTAGAGCAGGCTATGAGCATGTTGATGACGGGGGGCGCGGTCTCGCCCGATACGATTCGTTATTCGCGTCCCACGGACACGACCACACATTAAACGAGCGACTTACTTGGCCGCTTCAGCGGCTTCGAGGTCCTCTTCGGCGTGTTCGCTTTCCGCGGTCACCTTGCGCAGGCTGACGTGATCGATCTGAGCCCAGATTAATCCAATCGGAACGATGCCCAGGAATGTTGTCAGCAGCAAGGTCGCGGCGCAGGCTGTGGCCGGTTCAGGACTGACGTCGAGGAACTTCGAAATTGCCGTTGCTACAAGCCCGATCTGGGTAAACCATCCCAGCACCGGAAGCTGCACAATGCTCGAGACGCCGCTGACCACCATGAGCAGGACGCACTTGGGTACCGTCATGGCTGCGAGCTGCGGATCGGCGACGAAGGCCTTCATGGTCTCAAGGTAGGCGGCGGCGATGAGCACCCACATGGTGATGGATAAGCCCGTGACGGCGCCAAAATCAGTCAACGAGCGCATAGTGTCGAGCCCGGTTCGGAATTCGCGAATCTTGTGCCCGACGGCCTGGCCGATTTTTTTCGAGAGCACGCCGAGGGTCTGCTCAAAAAATGCGGCGACGAAGTTTCCTGAGAACCGTACCGCGACAAGGAATGCCGCCCCTGCCAACGTGCCTGCCATGCCCCAATAGCCGGCTTTCCTGACCAACTCGGGATGAGGAAGGGCTCCGGGTCCGCCGAACCAGCTCGCGATCAGAATCGACGACGAGAAGATCAACGCCATCGTTCCAGCATCGAAGAGCCGTTCCACGATATACACGGCAATCTGATTGCTCAGCGGCAAGCCAGTCTTCTTCGACACCAGATAAGGACGCACCGGGTCAGCCACGCGTCCGATAAGCGCTACTGCCGTGAATCCGATCACCTGTGTTCCCAGCAGCGAGAGCGGATGCACCTTCTTGTTGTGGCGCAGCAGGTAGGCCCAGCGGAGCGCACGGAACACGTAAGCGAGGTAGATGCAGCCCGTACCGATCGCAATCCGCTTCCAGTCAACATGCGCCAATTGTGCGCGGAAGAGCGCAAAATCGAAATGGATCTTGTCGCGTCCCCAGATCACCAGCGCGGCGATCACCGCCAGTACAGCGAGGCCCACGATCAGTTGGTTCTTTTTCAAGCGTTCTCCGTTCCCTAGCGAATCTATGTGTCGATTCTATGTTGGCTTGTCGGAGCCACAAATCCCTCATTCGTGGACAGGCGTCGTGGAGGTAACTCTTTTGGATTGTGTTTCACGGGCTTGTACGCGGCGGTTAAATTCATGAATTACCCGTGCCACGTAGACCCAAGTCTCGTGGTAAGGGGGAATGCCGTGATACCTGTCTACCGCCTCAGGGCCCGCATTGTAGGCAGCCAGCGCCAACGCCATGTTCTCGTGATAACGCGTGAGCAGCGCATCGAGATAGGCAGACCCACCGCGTACATTTGCCGCCGGCTCAAAGCGATCGTCAACCCCCAGGCCTTTTGCCGTCGACGGCATCAATTGCATGAGGCCCTGCGCCCCTGCACGGCTCACGGCGTGCGGATTGCCGTTGCTCTCGGCCTTTACGACGCTGGCCAGAAGGTCGACATCAAGATTGCGGGTCTGCCCTGCTGCAGCCAGCATTTCGTGCAGATCGGCCGGATTCAGCGTTGTGACTTTCGCTGCTTGCTGCGCTGTAGAAGCAGGTGGCGCCGGCGGCAGATCGGCAACGACTTCTACACCGACCACATCGTCGGGCTTGAGCGCAACGTAGCTTGAATCGCCCGCGCCCAGATACAACCGCATCTGCCCGTCCACTACGGCGTGGTGGCTGCAATCCATACCAAAGCCGTTGCGCAGTGTCACATGCTCGGCTGCGTGGACCCGATCACCCCAGGCCACGAGGGCGCCCGCAATCATCGCGGTCTGGATGAACTTCAGCATTCAGCCTCGCGCCATCGATGCCCAGTGCTTCGGCCTTCCACTCGGTTCAGCCTGGCGCTTCAAGATGCCTTCAAGCACCACAGCCACGCCATCGTCATCGTTCGGCGGAGCCTCTTTCCATCCGTGGGTCTTTGCCATCGCGCGCAACTCCATCGATGCATTGCCCATCAGCACGCCTTGGGCGGCCCACTGCAGCATGTCCACGTCGTTCCAGTTGTCACCGATGGCCATTGTCTCGGTGCGATCGATCTCCAGCCTCTTGGCCAGTCGTTCCAGAGCCCATCCCTTCGAAACGCCAGGAGGAAGCAAATCGAGAATTGACAGATCGCGTCCCGGGTACTCCGTCCGCACACATTCGCACGACGTCGCCCAGACACTGGCCTTCAACGCTTTCTCAGCTTTCTTCATCTGGCCGATCCCACCTGCCACCATGCCCTGGATCGGATTGGCTCCATCTGGGAGCGCGCGCTCCAAAGGCTTGACCACTTCGATGCTGTCGCGATTCGCCTCGATCCACAGCGAAATTCGTTCATGGGCTTGTTCGGGATCCTCAAGGACCAATTCGCCTCGGCCCGTTTGGTCGAAGGTGAAGACCACGGCTCCGAACTTGCGCAGCACGCCGCACATCCCGCGTGCCACACGGGCATCGAGTTGGCTTCGGTCGACAGGATCGCCCCCCAGTGTGCGGGTCACTGCCCCATTCGACGTAATCAGGGGCATATTCGCTCGCAGACCCAATCCATCCAGAACGGGGGCGGTATAGGCCGTGCGCCGGCCCGTGGCGATGGCCACCACGATTCCTGCGTCCTGGGCCGCCTTCAATGCCTTTGCATTCCGCGCGCTTACGGTCTGAGAAAACGTCGGCAACAGCGTGCCGTCAATGTCGATCGCTACCAGGCGGACAGTGGGATGCATACCTTCAGTGTATCGAGGACTGCCTCGGAATTCTCGTCGCGGAATCCTCAGGTCGAGACACCAAAGTGCGAGCGGCCGGCCTTTCTCGAGGGATCAAATCCGTCCCGGCGATTGATCTTTTAAACTGGATGGATGGAACGCTTTTGCAGCCAGTGCCATGCGGTTCTCGGCCCGGACACCGAAGCCGACTGGTGCCCAGCTTGTGGTGGCGCTGTCATCGAGCGCTCGACTCTGCATGAAGACTCGTCCAAAAGTCTGTCCCACGTAGTAGATCATCGCGGCATCGTGCTGCCGCGCCGGCACGCGGTCGGCGGCATTATTACGCCGCAGTAAATTTCGTTCTCACGATTGCATGATCACACTGGAGCGCATCTCGCCGGGAAACGTACTCGTCTTCAAGACAGTTCGCCTGCGCGCGCTGCAAGAGGCTCCCACGGCTTTCGGCAGCACCTATGCGCGCGAGTCGCAGCTCACCGACGAAGACTGGCGTCAGCGTTCGCTGCGCTGGACGAGCGACGGCAACATCGGCTACCTCGCCTTCTGTGGCGATCAATGCTGCGGTCTGGTTGCCTGCTATACCGAGCAGCCTGATCTTGGCCGCGGCCATGTTGTCTCGATATGGGTCGATCCTGATTATCGACGTGCGGGTGTGGGCCATGCTCTCATCGAGGCGCTCAAGACCTGGGCATTCTCCATCGATCTGCTCGAGCTGCATCTGCACGTGACCAGCGTCAACGCAGGAGCTATCCGCTTTTACGAACGACTTGGATTTCGCAGGACGGGCAAGACGGAGCCGTATCCCAACGACCCCACGATCGTTGAATACGAGATGATTCTGCCCCTTTAGCGGTCGCTACTCGTAGCGCAATGCTTCGGCGGGGAGGACACGACCTGCCGCGAGCGACGGATACAACGTTGCCAGCAGCGAGACGCCGATGGATACGGCCGACACAATCACGCCGTCGAGCGCGCGTGGCGCAAAGGGCAGGGTGTCGATCGCGTAGACCTCTGCCGACAAGTGAATGAAGTGGTAGTAGCCGCCGATCCAGGAAGCGGCATAGCCCAACACCAGGCCCAGCACTGTACCGATGAGGCTGATCAGCAATCCCTGCATCAGGAAGATGTTGCGTACCTGGGCCGGATCGACGCCGAAGCTCATGAGCACAGCGATATCGCGCGTCTTTTCCATCACCATCATGGTCAACGCAATCAGGATATTCAGTGCCGCGACGATCACGATCAAGCCGATCACGATGAACGTGACAACCTGCTCCAGCTTTAACGCGCGAAACAACTCGCGGTTCTGCTCCATCCAGTTGCTGGTCATGTAGTCGGGGCCGGCGATCTGTTCAATCGTGGTGCCGATCTCGGCTGCCCGACTCAGATTGTCCACGCGAAAGCTGATCGCGGTAACCAGGTCCGGCTCGTCATAAAGGTGCTGCGCATCCGCCAGGCGAACGTAACCCCATGCCGAGTCGTACTGGTAGAAGCCTGTGTGAAAAGTGCCAGCCAGTCGGAAGTTCACGTACTTGGGCACGATGCCGACCATCGGAATCAGCTCTCCTTGTGGGCTGATGACGCGGATCGCGTCGCCGGTGCTCACGCCAAGGGAGTCGGCGAGGTCTTTGCCCAGCACGATCGGAGGAAGATCTGGAGTTGCCTGCGCAGAATGTTCTGTCTGGGGCTCGAGCGCTTGCACGGCCTCCGGTGTTGCATTGCGAAGCACCGTGCTGACACGCATTTCGTCTTGAGGAATGACGCCTTCGATCAGCGCGTAACCAGCGCGGGCGCCATGGGCAGCAACCACCTGCTCATCCAGTTCCGGCGCCGCGGCGACTACGTGCGGCAGCTTGCTTAGCTGGTCCAGCAGCGGTCGCCAATTGCGAATCCCGTCGCCTTTCACGCGCAGCAGCTGCACATGCGCGCTGGAGTCCACAAGCCGGTCTTGCAAATCGCGACGCATGCCGTTGGTGATTGCGAGCGCAATGATCAGGGCGGCCACACCGGCCGTTACCCCCGCTACCGAAATCGTCGTCACCACGCCCACCACGGCCTGGCGGCGCTTGGCCTTCAGGTAGCGTCCTGCGACAAACAGCTCAAAGCGCATTGCCGGTCCTATTTCGCAGCCGTGTCAAAGACAGTCTTTGACACGCCGATATTGTCATACCTGTCATACACACGCACGGTCAGCAAATGTTCGCCTGCCTTGCTTTCGACAACCTGCAGCCGAAAATCGTACCGTTCATGCTTCGAATCCGAGAGCTCTCCTACGGGGGCGATGAACTTCCACGGGCCCGCATCGAGGGAATACTCCGCATGGGCGATGGGCGAAGCTGCGTCTGCTGCTTCGAACGTTACGTGTACAGGTTTGGTGCAACTCGCTTGTGCACAGGTTGCCGCCTCAGCTGATGTGGTTAATCCGCTCACCACCGGTGCAGTTGTATCCACCTCGAATCGATCGCTGACCTTCTCGCCTGTCAGGGCATCGCCGGGTGTATGCGAGGGCGCATCCGACGCCACCACCTTCACCTGGTAGCCGCCATCGGGCAGCAGGGATGCGTCGAAGCTGTACGCCTTCTCTGTTAAATCGTCCTTCAACAGGCGCCACACACGCTCGCCGTCGCCGCGCAGATAGAGTGCAAAGCTCAAGTCGTCGCCATTGTCGTCGTGCGCTGCCCAGCGGACGGTGATTGCGCTTTTGTCCTTCGCCGCCTGGATTGGTCCGTTGGCGCCGGCGTCGAACGATACGCCTGCATTCTGATTTGTCGAGGGAAGAGCGATACTCACAGTCTGCTGCGCTGCCGCCTGGTTCTGGGTGTTCAGCCGCGCGCCGGGTACGACCACCAGATCATCAATGGCGGGCGCTGCGTTCACAGGCAGAAAATTCACACCCACGCCGCCAATCGCGCCGTGGTCGGCCAGCACGGCCTTCCATTGCAGAAAGCGTCCGGCAGGCGACGCGACGACGCCGTCCTTCAGGGCTTCCCAGTCGCTCCACCCGCGGACCGGCTGTTCCACATTGCCCGATCGAGTCCACAACTCGTAGCCGCTTGACCCGGGTTCAATCTCGACGCGCCCAAAGCGCGCCAGTGCTCCTGCATCGAGCACATCGCTGGCGTACTCGTGTTTCTCCGCCGCGCCCAGTGTGAACAGTTTGCCCGTATTGCCTGTACCTATCAGGAGGTCTGAGCTGCTGCCGCGCGCCATACTCAGCCCTTGCTGCGCTTCAAGATGGGCTACGTCGGCGTAGTCGCCATTGGGCTGAATGCGAAAGACGTGACCCCGATTCCCGCTCAACGCAATGAGTCCGTCGGGCCGGGCGGCGAGAGCATAGACGATGTCGTCTTTGCTCGACCAGATTTTGCGTGCCGCTTGCCCCTCAGTTAAAGCGTAGAGATCAGTTCCTTCGGGCACCGACGTGCTTGCGTTGGCCGCTTGCAGCGAACCAGGCTGCACAATCGTGATGGTGATGGAACCGATGCCTTGCACCGGCAGCGGTGGCAGGGGATTGTGGCTCTTGTCGCCCACGCTCGCGGCATAGATGGTGCCGTCTGCACCGACTGCTACCGACGTGATCTCGCGTCGCGGCGCTTCGAAGAGCACATAACCCTTGCCTTCAGGACTGATGCGATAGACAAGGCCGCTTCCGTCGGATCCGGCAATCAGGTTGCCCTTCGCATCCCACGCAAGGGTGCGAATGTGCTGTTCGTCGCTCTTGAAGAACAACTCCGCCTTGGCGTTCGCTTTGGTCGGATCGACTCGGTACACGGCGCCAGGGCCGCCCGTCGCGATATAGAGCCGTCCGGCTGCGTCGAAAGTTAGATCCCAGATGTAATGCGACCGGGCATCGGACTTGTCCGTTCCGTCGTCGGTCTTGGCGTCGCCGCCGGAACTTGCGCCTTCGGGCTTCGAGGCATCGAACACCACCGTTGCCTTCTGCTCATCCATCTTCGTCGTGGCGTTCGCGTCGAGCTTGTAGACTTTGCCACTGGGGACAGTCGCGGCATAGATAGCTCCATCCGGTCCCACTTCCAGCGCCTGGATGCTCAGGTCTTTGCTCTCAAACAGGGTGAATGGCTTTTCCCCTTTTTCGACTCGTAGAACCGTCGCAGGCGATCCGGTGCCCAGAAACACGATGCCGTTCTTGCTTGTCGCGACGGACCACACAAACGTCGATGGTGTCGTCAGCATCTCTTTCAGCGCCGGCCCCTGCAAGAGCCGTCCATTGCTGCCAATGGCTACGCCCTGAGGCGTGCCTTTCTCAAAATCCTCGAAGCGCGACTGGGTCCACAGGTGTGTCTCCTGCGACAGTGCCGAGGGTGCAATCGCGCTGCAAGCACCAAGAAAGAGCGCGCCAAGACAAAGGGGAGATGTGTGGAAGGAAACAAGCATGCTGCCGTTGAGTCTACTAGAGTTCACGTTCAGCAGGGGTTTACGCGGGACGAGTGTGTGAGCTGCCCGGTCAAGATGCGGAGCACTACCCTCCGCCGCGAAACTGGATGATCCTGCGCCGGTCGCGCTTCGATGGCCGTCGCGCAGGAATCGGCGCGAACTGCTGCATCGCTTTGCGCTCCTCGGCAAGCTTCATGCGTGCTGCTTTACTGGCCTCCGTCTCGCGATACAAGGTCTGTGCCACTGCGGCCGGTCCGCGCATCTCGCTCAGCTGCAGCACTTCAATTTCGAACTCGCCGCCTTCGTTCTTCACGTGCAGCATGTCTCCGATGCGCACTTCGCGTGCCGGCTTGGCTTCGGTGGCGTGCGAGAGAATCCTGCCCAGGTCGCACGCCTTCGCAGCCAGTGCGCGCGTCTTGAAGAAGCGTGCCGCCCACAGCCATTTATCGATCCGCACACCATTCATCGCGCTCCTCACCTCAACAGAAAGTGCACCACAAATGCGCCAAGCAGGAAAGGTTGCTCTGTGTAGAAATTATTTGCGAGGTCCCCGCAGTACATCAACTGCTTCTTACAACTAGATTTGCATTTTCTACATCGAAAGAATTGGCTGTCTGCTGCAAATTTTGCTAGGGTTTCTTCCAGAGGTGAAATAGCCGTGAGTAAGAAGAACGATTTTCCCGCCGCTGCGTTTCACGAAGAGTCATCCGCCCGGTCCAACCACAAGAACGATGTTCATCGCCCGAGTGTCATGGTGGTGGACGATGAAAGCAGCATCGCGGATACGCTCGCCGAGATCCTGTCGCGTAACGGCTACTCCGTGGTCGCCGCATACGATGGCGATAGCGCACTCGAATCGGCCCTGCTTACGCCGCCCGAGATGCTCATCACCGATGTCGTTCTTCCTGGCATGAGCGGCATCGATCTGGCCATCACCGTCAAACGCATCTTCCCTGATTGCAAGATCATTCTGTTCTCGGGGCAGGCCTCGACCGGCGATCTGCTGGCCGCGGCAAGTCGCGAAGGACATCAGTTCGTGCTGCTCAACAAACCCGTCCATCCTGCGGATCTGCTCGCGCGCATTGCCGATGGGCTCAAGCACCGCAAACCGCAAACGGCTGCAGTCTAGCTGCCCGCAGCTTCCTCTACCTTCGCAGGTCCCGACGCGGTCAAGCTCCCGACGTGATCAGGCGGAGCAGGGAGCCCTTGTCTTCGGGGGGGTCTCAGTTGGCTAGGACAGCGCGGTAGCGCACCTTGTTCTTCTTCACTTTTTCGATGGCGTCATTGGCGTCGGCCATCGCGAAGCGTTCGGTCTTTGCCTGTACGCCGTGGCGTGCGGCCACATCCAGCATCTCGCGCAGCCGTGCGGGGCTTCCTGTCGGATTGCCGGTAATGGCGCGGATTCCTGCGATCAGCGGAAATGCCTGGATCGATAACGGGGCAGGCGGAATGCCCACCAGGCACAGTGTCCCGGTAGGCCGCAGTGCCTGAAGATAGGTATTCCACTCCTCATTCGCGTTGACCGTGCTGACGATCAGGTCCATCGTTCCAGCGACATCTTTCATGCCCTTGGTTTCGCGCGAATTTACAAAGTGGTTGGCGCCGAAGTCCCGTGCCTGCTCTTCTTTTGCGGGTGAAGTCGAGAATGCAGTCACGTCGGCCCCGAAAACGCGCGCGAATTGGATTGCCATGTGGCCGAGTCCGCCGATACCGATTACCCCCACGCGGGACGAGGGATTGACGCCGTGCGTGCGCATCGGGTTGTAGACCGTGATCCCTCCGCACAACAGGGGCGCCGCTTGCTCACTGGGCAGCGCGTCAGGAATCGGTACGACGAAGCGAGCGTTGGCACGCACGCGGTTGGCATAGCCGCCATTGCGTCGCACACAGGTGGCTTCCGCGCTGGCGCACAGATTCTCCATTCCCTGGATACACCACTCACATTGACCGCACGAGTTCGATTGCCACCCGAGGCCGACGCGCTGGCCCACCACCACTGAACGCACTTCAGGGCCGACGGCGGTGACCGCGCCAATCACTTCGTGGCCGGGAATGAAAGGGTAATGACTGATGCCCCAGTCGTTGCTGATGAGGTGAACATCACTGTGGCAAATGCCACAGTGCGAGATGCCGATTTCAACTTCTTGCAGACCCAATTCGCCGGGGTCATACCGAAATGGCAGAAGCTCTGCACCTGCCGCGTGCGCCGCTAGTCCCTGAATAAGACCCATGGTCGTTCCGCGATCCTCGCTGGGCTGATAAGAGCGGGAAGAATCCCAAATGCGGATCTCCCCGGTGGAGCTGACGAAAGAAGGGCGTTGATTGCCGTGACCTAGTCTAAACCGCCGCCGCCCTCGATGTGGAGATTCAGAATCTGGAAGCCGTTGAGTACTCCACCGGCCGGCGCGCGCCCTGCCACGATTGCCGATTCGCCATTCATGCTGACATCCTGCACCGCATGCAGAGGCTCGAGGGCGTTGGCCATGGAGAGGGGAAGGCCGGACAATGTCTGGCCTTCCATGTTGGCCTGCGTTTCAGGCGTCAGCAGGCTCACATAGACCTGGTCGGCGGGATGCAGTCGTCGCGCTTGGGCCAATGCGGTTTCAAGGTTCTCAGGCCGTGGTGCGAGGCGTGGCTGATCCATGGTGCGGTCGAGCGTGCCCGCATCCGAAACCAGCAGGCGCAGATTGCCGTCTGCAAGCCGAGCCGGTACTTTGATCGGTATCCGGATATTGCGTGCCGGCTGCTGCCAGGGGTGCAGCGTGGCTTCAATCACGATGGAGTCGCCTGCGTGCACCATGTCTCCAGAGACAACGCGTGCCGACTCCAATTCCACCTGCAGATTCCGCGGGATCTCATCGACTTTCAGATCGATCGCATGCACCAATCCTTGTCGCGTGCTATTGGAATAAAGCTTCGCAAAGCTCTCGCCGGTCAACACTGCAGCGGCCAGCGGCGCGGGAATCCCGGTGCCCCCCGGGATCCACAGGTCGAGCGGCGAAGGTGGATAGCCGTCGAGCGCGATGCTGCCAGTTACGTGGTAGCTGGTGTCCGCGGTGCTTTCGTTGGTCTGCAACAGGGCGTTATACACCGAGACCATCAGCGCCTGCGGAGTGAGCGCCGGCAGGTCGAGCACCTCGAAATTGAGCTTGCGATCGTTTTCAGGCCCGTGCACAGCCACATGCACCGGGATCATGTGCGCCTTTTCGCCGAGTACTCCGCGAATGGCCGCATCGCGATCCTGGGTAAAGGTCCCGACCGTCTCTCCCGTATTGATGATCTTGAACGAATTGAGAGGGGAGGCCAGCGTGGCCAACACATCCGCGGTCGTCATCGGCATCGAAACCGGGCCGGCCTGCAGAATCGGATGACCGCATGCCAGCAGTTGCTTTGGATCGACATAGGTCACCGTGCATGTCGCCGCAATTTCCAGATCGCCGCGAATCAGCTGGGCGCTGATCGCTGATCCCGGAACGATGCTTTTGACGGCGCTTTCGGAGATATGGCCGTCAACGCCGTCGGCGCCGGAAAGGGAACTGCCACTGCCTCCCGCAGCCACCATTTCGAGGCCCGTGCCGGACATTTTGTCTTGCCACAGCTTGATCGCTTCCGGCCGAAATCCGCTCATCACCAGCGGCGTCTCCATGGCCTGAAAGGTCATGCCATCGGTGCTTATCGAAGGTTGCGCGTTCTTTGCCTGGTCCAGCGTACGCGCTGCGTCGATGGGAAGATCGCGCACCTCAAGCATCTGCCCAATCGGCGTGATGCCGGCAATCGGATCCTTGCTGAACTGGCCGATCCGGTACGACAACGAGCCCAATAGCTTATTGCCGATGTAGACTGGACTGCCGCTCATTCCCGCCACGACGCCGGTGTACTCCGGCTTGGCTCCGTGCAACTGCGCCAGGATCATGTCGTGTCCGGGGCCGCGCGCGCCCCGCAATACGCCCAGGATTTCTACCTGCATGGGCTCAGGTTTATCGCCTGTGAAGACCGTCCAAGCAGTCCCCATCAAGCCACGGTGCACTTCGCTCAAAGGAAAGAAGCCTTCGGTCGATCGCGGCGGCTCGCCAGGCGCTGAATTGCTCTGGGCCTGCACTCGGCAGGGGCAGAATGCCGCTTGGAGGGCCATTCCGAGCGTGGCCAGTCCCCACAGGGTTCCCTTAAGGCGTTGTCTCACGTCTATTAGAGTACAGCCGGGGTCGTTGGTTTTCGACATCGCCTGGAGTAGTCACCGCCATGGGATTCGATCCGTTGGACGCTCGAATCTGCGAGCCGTCTCATTCATTCGCAATCGTGGCGGTCGCTGTTTCCCGTATGCTGTTTTGAGCACAGAGGTTGTCATGTATCCATCAAGCGTTTCCGCTTTTCGGGCTTTGCAGTCGAAATTCCCGTTGTTTGTGCTGGCAGCCGGCCTTGCGGCTGCGCCGATGGTGCGCGCTCAATCGCAGCCGCAACAGCAGCAGCAGCCGGCAACCCCGCCTGCGACAGATGCCTCGCCCGATTCCGGCGGTCCGGGCGGCGATAACGGGGTGATCGCGCTGCCCAAAAAGAAAGACAAACCCGACGACGCGCCGCTTCCGCCCGCGCCAGCCCAACCCAAGGTCAAGAATCCTGAGGGCATGGCAAACTTCTCTCTGCGCGTCGATGTTCCAGAAGTCAGTGTCGATGTGGGTGTTTTGCTTGAGAAGACCGGCCAGTTTGTTCCGAACCTCAAGCCGACCAACTTCAAGGTCTACGAAAACGGTGTCGAGCAGAAGGTTGTCGGCTTCAAGCGGGTTGAGGCGCCGATCACCGCGCTGCTGCTCTGCGAGTTTGCCTCGACGAATTACAACTTCGTTTACGACATGCGCAATGCGGCGTGGTCCTTCGCGCAACAACTTCGTCCCCAGGACTATGTTGCGATGATGACCTTCGATCTGCATACGCAGATTGTGACCGACTTTACCCAGGACAAGCGGCAGCTCTACAACGCAATCAATACCCTGGTGATTCCCGGCTTTACGGATCGCAATCTTTTCGACGCGCTCTATGAAGCCGAAGATCGCCTCAGCCGCATCGAAGGCCGCAAATACATTGTCCTGATCGCGTCAGGCCGTGACACGTTTTCGAAGCTGACCCTCGACAAGATTCTGCAGAAGGTGAAGAACAGCCCGGACGTGACTATCTTTGCCGTCTCTACCGGCGGGGCGATGCGCGCGATGACCGAAGGCGGCCCTGGTTTTCGTCAGGAACTTCGCGACCTCGATTACCTGCAGGCCGACAACCAGATGAAGACGTTCGCGAAGATGACGGGCGGCATGTGGTTCAGCCCGCGGTTTGTCGCAGAAATGCCTGAAATTTTTGGCGACATCAATAACGCGATCCGCTCGAAATACGAGCTGATCTACCACCCCTCGGATGCCAAGCAGGACGGCAGCTATCGCAAGCTGCGGGTGGAACTGGTAGATGACGAGGGCCAGCCGTTGCGTATGCAGGACGAGAAGCACAAGCCGCTGAAATACGACATCATTGCGCGCGACGGATACCGTGCTCGCCAGGAAGTGGAATGACGAGACATTGTCCCCTGGGATTTGCCTTGCCGGCGAAGGACTGAAGCCCGCATAAGAGCCACCGAAGCAGAATGGTGGACCCGGGTTTCTTCAGTGCGAACGGACAGAGAATCAGCCTGTCGGCGGCTCATGGAGCCGCCACACAGGCGAAGGCAGCCGGGAGACGGACAACCTACTTGAACTGGTTGAAGATGTCGATGATGTAATACGCAACCACCATCAACGTTGCGGCGCCCACCAGCCAAAGCGCAACCTTTAACAGGGGCTGCACCTTATTTACCTTGGCAATAATGGCGGCTTGGGCGCTCTTTACGTGGTCGAAAGAATCATCCAGGAAAATCTGGTCTTCCTCGTCTTTGGTCAGATTCGAGCGGTAAATGTAGAGAGCGGCCGTATACAGCACCAGAACACTCCACACCGCCCACAGGACGGGAGCGATAGCCATACAACACCTCCGAAGGCTTTTGGGTCCCAGATACCGGCGGGCCGTGCAAACTACATACCGCGGTCTCGTGAGTAGAGGGGCCGTACTGGCAGAAATAATAGACCCGTTTTGATGTGGCGGTTGTGACAAAAATCACGTGCTTTTCGGACAGGAAAGGGGCTTAAAAAAGGGGTGGAAATGGGCCGAAATCGCCGTTATTGACGCCGTAAGTCATTCCAAGGCCGCGATAACCAAATCCCCTGCAACGTATCCAGGCAGTTCACATCAAACAAAAGTGTGCACGAGTCGGGCCTTGAATCCCTGCCCGCCGGGCAGTAAAGTTAAGATACGACTCAGGAACGCATTTCAAGACCGGAGAGGTTATGTCCACAGCCACAGTCACACCGCAGGAAACCGAAAAGAAAGCGCCTTTGGTCCTTACGCCTCAAGCAATTGCGAAGGTGCGCGAAATCATGGCCACCCAGGATCCGTTGCCTGCCGGGCTTCGCATCGGCGTGGTCGGCGGCGGCTGTTCGGGCTTTCAATACTCCATGGCCTTCGAGAACCAGAGCGGCATGATGGATAAGGTCTTTGGTTTCGATGACTTGAAGGTTTTTGTTGATGCCACTTCATTGATGTATCTAAACGGTTGCATCGTCGACTACGTCGAAACCCTTGAAGCAGCCGGCTTCAAGTTCGAGAACCCCCAGGTCAAGTCGACCTGCGGTTGCGGCTCCTCGTTCAGCGTCTAGACGCGTCCGGTCGAAAAAGCAAGAGCCCGTCCTCCACGGACGGGCTTTTTGTGCGTTCGACTTTTCATAGTGATGGCTGTTGCAGTGCTGTCTAGCGCGGTCTCGTGGTGAACCCCTGCTGCTTCCAGAGTTGGTCCCACTGCCAGATGCCGCCCATGATCTTGGCCGGCAGTCGATAGCCGAGCTGGTGTGCAAGCAGCAGAACCTGTCCGCGATGATGCGCTTCGTGCGCAAACATGTAGGCGAACATCGTTCCGCCTGCGGGCCAGGTCCGTGTCCAGCTTCCGCGTGAGAACTTTGTGATTTTGCGGCCAGGCCCTTCAGACAAAGCTTCACGGAGCATACGCACACACTGCGCCGCGCTCTTCTTCAAAGCGGCGGCCGCTTGTTTCATCGTGCACCGACGTACATCCAACGGGGCCGGTGTCTTGAGGTGGGGTGCATTGTGCCTCAACCAGACCAGGCGGGCATTGTGGAGGTGAGCGAAGATCGCTGCGATTGTCCGTCCATCATTCTTCTTCGACGATGTTAGCTGCGCCCGCCACGCGCGCGGATCGAGGTGAGCGAGAAGCAGCTGATTCATTGCATCGTTGACCGAATAGATCTCAATGAGAGCGTCCCGTAGGTCATCGGATGGCTCCGGCATGTGGGCTCCGATTCGGGCGGGCGCCCGGCGGTGCGGCTTGAGCTACTGCTGTGGTGAAGTCGGCATCGTGGGTGTGGTGGGGGTCGTTGTTGTTCCACCGGAGCTGCTGAACCCACCGAAGCCGGTCGTTCCGGTTCCAGCGCCGTTCAGGTTCCCGGCCGGTGTTCCGATTGCGCCTGGGTTGCCGCCCTGCAGCATCATTTGATCCTGCTGCGGGCTGTAGAGAAACTCCCATTCGTTGTAGTGGGTTTTCTTCTTGTAAATCAGGATCGATTCCCTTTCGCTGCCCGGCGAGAACCCGATGATGCCGCCGCCGCCGAAGGTCTGGTTCGAACTGAGCCCGGTTCCACTAGCCGCATCCGTCCCACTCGCGCCCGTGTTTCCTCCAGTTGTGCCCGTGGCAGTGCCTGTGGCCGTGCCTGTTATTCCGGTCGTCCCGTTTGATCCAAAGATCGAATTGCCCCCGGTAGGGGAACTACCGTTTGAGAACGCACTGCCTGTTGCGGATGAATTGCC
Source organism: Occallatibacter sp. (assembly GCA_036267935.1). Classification (GTDB taxonomy): domain Bacteria; phylum Acidobacteriota; class Terriglobia; order Terriglobales; family Acidobacteriaceae; genus Telmatobacter. The sequence goes on from DATAVC010000075.1 coordinate 50,127, forward strand.
GCTCATGAAACTCGATCCGATGGCCGACGCTCCATTGACCGGTCCCCCCCCGGTTCCGGCCAGCGCCGATCCTGCCAGTGCCTGCCCGAAGAAACCCATCACGGCGGGAGTCTTGTTCTGCCCAAACATGATCGGCTTCCAGTCGTCTTTGCCGGTCATTGGATCTGTATAGCGCTTGCGTAGAAACCGAATATCGTTGGTCTTCACCAAGGCGTCGATATTGGGCGGATAGGCGTGGAATTTCTTGTAGTAGAGCTTGACCGCCCGCGCATACTGCAGCCCGCGATGCATCGTCTCCACCTCGCGGTCTCTCTGGATGTCTTCCCGCACGCGCGGCACCGCAACTGCCATCGAGAGAATCAGGATCGCGAGCATGAAGATGACCGCAACCAGGATGTATCCCTCTTCGGAGGGTCTCGGTCGTACGGGTGCGGTGCGGGTCACTATGTCCTGATCGTTTTTCACGGAGCTTCTCAATTGGTGGTCAACGGTACGGTCTGCGTGTTGTTGTACTGCAGATCGGTCACCTGCACGTTTCCGCGCAGGATGGTGAGAATCTTGTAGCGGTGATCGACGACATCGCCCGGCTTCGCCATGAAGACGTCGTCGCCGCGCGATAGAAATGCCTGCAAAGCCTTGTTGTGGGTTTCGGTGTAACCGAAATACTTCAGCTCAATCGGCGGAGGCTGGGGCGGACCTGCCGGGGTGATCACCGCCGCCGTATCAATCCGTGCGCTCTTTACCGGCACAGGAATAGCGACAGGCGCAGAATCGGCAGAAAAGATGTTGCGCCCTGTTCCGGCGTAGACCACATCCTCGCTCATCGCCAGCTTGTCGAGATGCAGGGCCGGGTCGATCCCCGCATTGCTCAGCTTCGCGGCTGCTGGCCCGTTCGACGCGATCGTTCGGTTGACGATGGCCGGACGAGTCGTTGCGACCGGCGAAGGCGAACTCGACAGCATCCCGATCAGCTCGTAGCCTCCGCCGCCCAATACGATCGCGGCCAGGGTGATCAGCAGATAAACCTGCCGCTTGTTTTCAGTACCCAGCGCCAGAGCCATGGCTAGTTGCCCTCCCCGGCTGGAGTCGGCGCAGGGGCCTGTGTCTCGCCGCCCGCCTGGGGCAGACCGCTGCTGGCCGCATCGGCGGCGCGGAGCCACGTGGAAACACGCAAACGCAGATTCACCTGCCCACCTTGCTGGCCGGTCAGCGCCATGGCTCGAATCACAAAGAATGTCTGGTCGCGCTCGAGGCCGTTCACGAACCGCATAATCTGCGGATACTCGCCGCTGATCCCGGCATCCATCGAGATTTCGGTCAGGTCGCCGGTTTGCGCACCCGGGGCGTAGAGCAGCCGCGAAAGCCGCACACCCGACTTCACTTCAAGATCGCCGATTCGGCTGGCGATCAGGGAGTAGTTGGCAGGAATCCTCTTGGTATAAAACGCCTGCATCTGTTCGCGTGAATCAGCCACGCGATGGTCGAGGCCGCGCAGAGGAGCGGTCTGCAGTTCCATAGCTTTGAGGCGCACCTGGTCCGACGTCAAGGTGTCGGTTGCGCTGCCGTGGGTTGCTGACCAGTCCATCGCGAAGCGCACGGCCAGGCCGGCCACAAGAAGCGCCAGCACTGCGATGCCTACATAGTGCCAGGTCAGGGGAGAGGACAGCTGTTCGCGCGATGAAGTCTGCTCGCTCATTGCACACCTCCTCGCCGCGGTTGCACAGGTGCCTGCGGCCGCGCGATTCCTCGATACGGGGGACGATGCGCTCCCGGCCGTGTTGTTGCCAGGCCGCTGCTGGAGGATTCAGAGAGGGCGTGATCGGCTGTCTTGGTCGCTCTGCGTTCTCCCGGCTTAGGCGGCATGTAATCCGCCAGCACTTCAAAGTTCACGCGGCTCGACTCGCTCACCGGCTCGGCACGCTGATTCGGGCCTCCCGCTGATTCCGAGCTTTCGCCTGCGATGCGCGGGCTCAGGAATCGCCGCGAATGCTCCAGATTTTGCACCATCTGGATTGCTCGGTCCCGCGGTCCCACCACGCGGAGATGCAACGTAATGTGTCCATCCTTGTCGCGGGTCGGCTCCAGTGTTGTGACCTGCACGCCGCCCGGCAGCACCGTCTCCAGATCTTCCATCGCCAGGGTCCAGCTGAAGGCTTTGGCATCGAAGAGTTCATTCAGATTTTCAGCTTGCGACAACACCGCTGCGTTGTCGGGCTGGTGCATCATCGCCTGGTAACCCTGGCGCTCCGCGTTCACGCGGGCAATCTGTGCCTCGACGGCGCGTTCATGCTCCCTGGCCGCCTTCGCCTTCGCGTACAGTGCGTGCACTCCGAATCCCAACCCGATGGCTGCAAGTGTCAGCACCGCGATCACAATGCGCAATTTGCGCAGCAGGGGCGCGAGATCCGCAAAGGGCCTAGTCGCGAGGTTGAGTGAAATCCGCATTTTCTAAGCAGCTCCCGCCAAGGCGCCGAGCACGCCGGCAAAATTCAGTTTGCCCAGAGGCGTCGCTGCTCCGGTGGTCGGGCGCGGAGCCAATTCCACCACGCGCATCTCCGGCTCTGCTAACTGCGCCCAGCGGGCAAATTCGTCTGCGCCGCCCACGCCGCCATAATAAAGTCGGTTCGCCTTCGTGGTCAGCTTGTCTTCAAAATAGGCAGCTGCTACTGCGATATCGCGCTGCACCTCGGCCAGCCGTTGCGCCGGTTCGCTGGGCAGCTCCAATGTGCGATAAAGCAACAGATCTTGCCCACTGGTGATCGAGGTGGTGAGAGCGAGGCCGCTGAAGCAGGCGGTCAGCGCCGGCTCGTCGCTTCCCAGCACGGCCAACGCAGCCAGGCTTGAAGGCAGCACCGCGCCAGGCTCAAATCCAGCGGCCCTCACCGCGCCTTCGTACTCTTCCAGAATTGTCCCCGGCAAGACCGCGATCATGACGCGGCAGCTGCTCGATGCTTGCGACAGAACCTGGTAGCTGACGCCGGCTTTCTCCACGTCGAAGGGAACCATCTTGCGCAGGCGGAACCGAAGCACGGCGAGCACCTCGGCAGACTTCGCGGGCAGGGAATCGAAATCCAGAACAAATACGCGCACTGCGGTGTCGGGTAATACCAGTGTCACGGCGCGGCTGCGCGGTGCGACATCGTCCAGAGCCGACTTGATGGCTCGGGCGACCGCATCGGCCGTGCGCAGATTTGCTTCTTCGATTCCTGGCACAAGGGCGCCTGCAGGCAATGGCGCAAAAGCATAGACCGGCGCATCACCCTTGGCGGGCAACGCGGCTGCGAGCACGCCTTCGGGCATGACTTCGACTGCCGTCGGAGGCCGTCCACCCGCATGTGCTGCTGTTCCGCTGGTGCTCAAATGCAAACTCCCAATCTGTCGATGAACTTCTCAAAACGGCAGGGCCGTCGTGCTGACCCCGGGCAAAGTGTTTATCGCGATGCTTCGATGAATGTCACCTTGTTGATCTCTTTCAGCGTCGTGACACCGTGCTTTACACGGTCGATGGCCGACTCGCGCAAAAACGTCATGCCTTCTTTCTGCGCCAGCTTGCGAACCTCAGAGGTCGGCTTCTTTTCCAGAATCAACTCGCGAATTGGATCGGTCAAATCCAGCAGTTCATGAATTGCGGTTCGCCCGCGATACCCTGTACCGCCGCATTCCATGCATCCGGCTCCTTCGCGAAAGGCAAAACTCCGCCACTGCGCCGGGTCCATGCCGCTGGCAATCAGCATCTCGTCGGGATACGAAACCGTGCGCACACAATACTCGCAGATCGTGCGCACCAGTCGCTGCGCCAGGATGCAGTTCAGCGCCGAAACAAAGTTGTACGCTTCCACACCCATATTGAGGAAGCGGCCCAGCACATCGACCACGTTGTTGGCGTGCACGGTCGTAAACACCAGGTGGCCGGTCAGCGCCGAGTTGATGGCGATCTGTGCCGTCTCCTGGTCGCGGATCTCACCCACCAGGATCTTGTCGGGGTCATGGCGCAAAATCGACCGCAGCCCTCGCGCAAAAGTCAGACCCTTCTTCTCGTTCACGGGAATCTGCGTAATTCCGCGGATCTGGTATTCCACCGGATCCTCGATGGTGATGATCTTATCCTCGTCGCTCTTGATCTCGTTCAGCGCCGCATACAAGGTCGTCGTCTTGCCCGATCCCGTCGGACCGGTGACGAGCACCATGCCGTACGGCTCGCGAATATACCGCCGAAAACGCCGCAGATCCTCTTCCGCAAAACCCACCACGTCGAGGGTAAGATTGCGGAACTTCTCGCTCATCGATTCCTTATCGAGCACGCGCAGCACGGCATTCTCGCCATGCACGGTGGGCATAATCGAAACGCGGAAATCGATCAGTCTGCCCTTGTATCGAACGCGGAATCGTCCATCTTGCGGCACGCGACGTTCGGCGATATCAAGCTCGCTCATGATCTTTACGCGGCTCAGAATCGTAGTGTGGTGTTCGCGTGCAATCGGCGCCATTGCTTCTTGAAGCACGCCATCGATGCGGTATTTCACGTGCACCGAATCGTCGTAGCTCTCAATGTGAATATCGGAAGCGCGCCGCTCCAACGCGGTGAAAATTGTTGTATCCACCAGCCGGATAATCGGGCTGATGTCTTCGTCGCTGGTCAACTTCTCGATGGAGATGTTTTCGTCGGAATTGTCATCCGCCGACAAAACGTCAAATGTCAGTCCTTCGCTCGCCTCGTCCAGCACGCGCTGCGATTGCTCGGTCTTCTTCAGCACCTCGGTGATCTGCGACAACGTGGCGACGCGCGCGAGGATGCGGTGCCCCAGCAGGCCGGCAATCTCGTCGAGTACCATCAGGCGCGACGGGTCGCTGACCGCGATTACCAGTGCCTCTCCCTGCTGCTCGATCGGCACAAAGTTGTAGCGGAACATCAATTCAACGGGAACGGTGCGCAGCAGATCGTGCTGGATCTTGAAGTTTTTCAGGTCGACAAACTCGGCGCGATAACGCGCCGCCATTGCCTCGGCTTGGGCGCGCTCTTCTGGACTGCCCGGAAGAGGCCCTGCGGGAATCATCAGAACACCTGTATCAGCCATATTTAGCCCTGTCCTCCTGTAGCCGATCCCAGGGAAAAGATCGGCAGGTAAAGCGAAATCAAGATAAAGACCACCACGACGCCCATGACGATGAGAATCGCCGGCTCAATCAGCGCGAGGGCCGCGGTAAGCGCCGTCGCCACATCTTCTTCAAAAAACTCAGCTACCGAATTCAACATCTGCGGCAGTGCGCCGGTCTGCTCGCCCACCGAAATCATTTCCGTAGCCAGATCCGGAATCACCTTGGTCGCCGTGAGCGCATCGGCGAGACTGCGGCCTTCGCGCACCGTCACGATCGAGTCGAACACCGCTTTTGAAACCCGCCGTGATGAGATCGAGCGCGCTGCTGTCTCTAACGACGGCACCAGCGGTAATCCGCCCGCCAGAAGCGTCGACAAGGTGCGCGAGAACAGCGCCACCTGATACTTCAACCAGATTTTGCCGAAGACCGGGAGCCCGATGCGGAAACTGTCTACTGCATCGCGGCCCTTCTCGGTGATTGAAAAGCGGTAGCCCACCACGCCTACCAGGAGAACGACGAAAGCGATCCACAGAATATTGCGCTGCGTCCAGTTGCCAAACGACAACAGCGCCAGTGTCATCCCAGGCAATTGCGATCCCATCTCCTCATAGAGCTTGGAGAACTGTGGAATCACCACGGTGAACAAGAACACCATCAGGCCCGAAACCAGTGTGAGCAGGAGCCCAGGGTAGATCAGGGATGCCGTCACCTTTTTGCGAAAGGTGAGCGACACGCGCTGAAACGCGACATAGCGCTCCAGCACCTCTTGCAGGTTTCCGCTGCGTTCGCCCGCCAACAGGGTCGTCGTATAGATCTGCGGAATTCCCTGCTGGGCTTCGAAGGCAGTAGACAAAGCCTCGCCCGTCTTCACGCGGTTGCCTACATCTTCTAACTGCCCGGCAAACTGTGGGTCTTTCTGACCTTTGGCCAGCATTTTCAGCGAGCCTAGAATCGGCAGTCCCGCGCGAATGAGTGTGAGGAACTGCTGATTGAAGATCAGGAACTTTTCAAGCTTGACCTTGCGCCTGCCCAGCAACGAGACCGTACTACGCGGCTTGACCTCGAAGACGTGATAGCCGGCGTGCGCAAACCTCAGGCGCAGCTCTTCGGCGCTCGCCGCCGTCTGCACCTGCTCTTGCACGCGGCCGCGCTCGTCGGCCAGTTTGATTACGAACTCTGCCATCGGTCCTGACCACCGGTGCGGTCACTCCCGCTACCGGCCTTACTCGCAAGCACTTGCTCCCACAAGGTTACCAGTCTCACTTTCCCGATAGACGCACAAGGCCCGTCCAGCGTTCACCGACAGTAAGATGCATGTATCCTGATCACGTTCGGCAAGGCGACTCGGTGTCATTCCCATCCCTCCAATTCAAGGGCCAATTCAGGGGCCATTCCGTCGGCAAGACCCTGCTGGGAGCAGGGAAGCGCCATCCCCGCCTGGCCCTCGCCGCAGTCCTGGCCCTGGCGTTGGTTGCGGCCTTCGCCGGCCCCGTGCTTCGCCACAGTGTCCACGCCGCCAAGCCGATCGTGCCGTATCCCCACGAGGTGGCTCACGTCAGCTTCGCCATCGCGGGAGACGTCATCCCCCACGAAGCTGTCCGCGCCGCCGCAGCCGCGGAGGGGCCTGACGTACAAGGATGGAGCGCCCTCTTCTCCGATGTTGCGGACGTGTTCCATGGCGCTGATTTCGGCTTCGTCAATATGGAAACCCCTGTCGCACCGAACCACTCCAAAGGCAGCAAGCCCTTCATGTTCGATGCGCCGCTCGCCCTGCCCGAGGCGCTTAAAGCCAACGGAATCAAGATCGTCTCGTTTGCCAACAACCATGTCATGGACCAGGGCTGGGCAGGCTTTGCCGAGACGCGTGATCACCTGCGCGAGATCGGCCTCCCCTTTGCCGGCAGCGGAGACACCGCTGCGCAGACCTTTCAGCCGATCTTGACTGAAGCCAACGGCATCAAGGTCGGCTGGCTCGGCATGACCCGCTGGCTCAACGGCAATCGCAACCCGGATGCGGCCGATCAGCCCCACGTCAACTTTTTCCCCTATCCGGGCGAAGCCGGCGGAGCGCCAGGCGCCGACGAACCCCAGGTCCTGGCCGCTATTCGTACTGCCCGTGCGCAATGCGACCTGCTCGTCGTCTCCATCCACTGGGGCATCGAATATGCCACCGCGCCGCGTCCTGAGGACACCGACCTTGCCCACAAGATGCTCGACGCTGGCGCATCGGTGATCGTGGGCCACCATCCCCACGTTCTGCAGCCGGTAGAGAGCTACCGGACCGCCGACGGCCGCAACACGGTCATCTTCTATTCGCTCGGCAACTTCCTTTCGAACCAGTCGCGAACCTATGTCGACGGACTGATGCCCGACAAGGAGGGCGATCCACGCGATTCGATGATTGGCCTCTTCTCCGCCGTCCGTCAGGATTACGGCCCAGCCGGCATGCGCGTCGAGCTTGGCCACGTCGGCATTTTGCCCGCCTGGGGCGAAAACAACCGCAACGAGATCGCCTCGGGTAAAACCAAGACACCCATCATCCGACCGGTCCTGATCGATCGCGAGATCCCAAAACTCCAGGAACGTCTCGACGAGCTCACCAAGCTTGCCGGCATCGATCCGCCGCCTCCGGCACCGAGTGCCAAGGGTGCATCCAGCGAAGATCATGGTGCAGCACCCGCTGCCGACAAACCCACAGCGCCGGGGTCGCTCACGCCCGATCAGCAAAAAGACTTCATCGAGTTGACCTCGCAGATCAAGCTGCTGACCGATCGCCGCCAGCAAATCCTCACCCGCACGGGCGACGAATACGTGACGGAGCCACCGAAGCTCGCCGCAAAACCATGACGGCCCTCAAAGTCACCGGCTGGATCAACGTCACCCGCTACGACCCTAAGCCTTACAGCGAAGGCGATGGAGTGACTCTGGCTTGCGTGGATGTGATCGAGGACTTTACCGGCGGCCTTACTGGCTCGGGTGCTGCACGCTTTCTGATGGCGCAGCTCGCGGACGGCAGCGCACACTTCACCGGCATCGAGCGCTTCACCGGCACACTTTCAGGCCGCCACGGTTCTTTTTTACTGCGCAATATGGGTGTGTTGAAAGACGGCGTCGTCACGTCAGACTGGGAGATTCTCCCGGGCTCTGCGACGGGTGGTCTCGCCGGTCTGCGTGGCACGGGCGGAACCGATCCCTCAGGCTACTTTCTCGATTTTTCGTTCGATTGATCGGGGTCGTGAAGCGGCCGTCTTTGGTCACCATTACCCGCGCGAAGCGAGCCTGCGAACTATGAAACCGCGTCTAGTATCCATGCGCCACAAGCCACGCCTCAGTCATTGCGAACTCCGGCTTTTTCCTGGACTGCATCTCCTGGTACGCGAGCTTGACCAGCACATCCGCCTCGACATTCACCGGCGCGCCGATTTTGAGCGCGTGGAGATTGGTGCGTCCATACGTCAGCGGAAGAATCGCGATGGAAATCTCGTCGCCCTCGATCGCTGCAATCGTCAAACTGATTCCTTCGATCGCCACCGACCCCTTGTGCACCATCCACTGCCGTGTCGACTCTGGAACGCGCACCTTCAGGGTCCAGTCCGTCGTCTGCTCGTTGAAGTCGGGCCGAGAACGCGCGACCAGAGGTTCAATGGAGCGGAGCTCGCCGGTTCCATCGACATGCCCCTGCACGACGTGGCCGCCCAGCGGACTCCCGGCCGCCGTCGGCAATTCCAGATTCACCTTGGCTCCCAGGCTCAAGGCGCCGAGCGACGTACGGTCGAGCGTCTCCTGCGCCAGGTCGGCGTGAAAATACTTCGGGTCGGGATCGAGCGCTGTCAGGCAGACGCCGCTCACTGCCAGGGAGTCGCCTTCGCGCAATCGCTGGGCAATCCCCGGAGCCTCCACCGTTAGCCGCCGGACACCACCGCGATCCACCAGGCTCACCAACGTCCCCGTTTGTTCAATAATGCCTGTAAACATGTCTCCATCTTAAAGGGACAGGGAATAGGGAACGCTTCGTGCGGTGCCGATAGACTCGGTCCGACATATATTCCGTCGTCTGGTCTGATCATTGACGTCTGCCTATCGTCCACTGTCCTTTAGCCACGCCAGTATCTCCCGCATCACCCACTTCCCCTGATCCGAATCAAACAAATACTGCGCGTGCGACGAGCCCTCCAGGACGACCAACTTCTTGGGCTCAGGCGTTTTGTCGAACTGTTTCTGAATCCCCGGCAGCCGCGGCCCATCCCCACTCGTGTCGTTGCGCGCCACGATGAACAGCGCCGGCACCTTCAGCCTTTCTGCCGGTAGATTGGGAGCTGCCCCCAGCATCACGATCCGGTCAATTTCGCCGGGTTTCGCGTCAATCGCCGCGTCACCCGCTGCTCCTCCGCCCATGCTGCCGCCCACAATCGATACGTGTTTGGCTCCATGCGCGTGCAGATAGCGAACCGCGGCCATCACGTCCATCTTCAGTTGCGTATCCGACGGATCGTTACCGCCTGGCCCATGCGATTTCCCGCAGCCGCGAAAGTCGATCGCCATCACTTCGAAGCCTGCTGTCATCAGCACCGGCACCTGCTTCGCCCAGCTCTCCTTGGTGAATCGTCCGCCGTGGGCCAGCAGCATCGCGCGTTCACTCGCCCCATATACATTGGCGTAGACTACGCCGCCATCCTCGGTCGCAAAGCTCACCGTGGTGGGTGCAGGGGCGCTCCACGACACCGCCGCATAGGCACTCAATCCCAAAATCACCACCGTCCATCGCCGCATGCCGCCACTCTACTACGCTATCGGGCCCTCGTTTTTATCCCTTCGTCCCAGATAGGCCTTGGCCAGACGGTTGCTCACGAAAGTTGCACCGGGCGTGATCTTCGGTGTATCTCAGCGCGTTGACGGCGCGGCCATCCCAAACAACCAAAGTTCGAGGCGCTTCCGGTTCCATTCATGGGATACTGACGCAGTGTTTTCGGGGGGAGCGATGACGGTTAATAACGGCGGGTCGACAACCCAGATGCCGGATCGCACCCTGCGCCTCGCGCCATTCCTTGCCAGCTTCCTGACTGCGGGCTTGCTCTTCGCGATCCAGCAGTGGATTGCGGCGCGAGTCTGGTATCCGAAAGCCGAACTGCACCTGCCCGCCGTGATTGGTGCCTGGGAGTTGCAATATTCGCTCTGGGGTCTCTTGTGCTGGCTGCTCTGGCGTTGGCAAGGGCCCAAGCTGCAGACAGCGGGATGGCGTTTCATCGTTTTTCGCATCGTGCCTCTCAGTATCCTCATGAGCGTCGGAGTTGAAATGGCGCTGGCTGCGGCGTTTCCGCAGTTCCCCGTGACGCGTTACCCGCTTACGTTCTGGCGGCGGCTCGATCTATCGCTGGCCGAAGAGTTTCTCGAAAACACTGCGATTTTCTGGGCCACCTTCGCGATTCTTCGCGCCATGGGGCATCACCGGGAGTCGCGCCAGAAAGAGCGCGACATGTCTGAACTGGCCATCGAACTTACCGAGGCACGGCTGGCCGCCCTGCGCATGCAAATCAATCCTCACTTTCTGTTCAACACCATGAACGCGATTTCGAGCCTGATGTACATCGACGTGGCCGCGGCCGACAAGATGCTCGAACAGCTGAGTGCCATGCTCCGCGTGTCACTCGAAAGGGGATCGCGGCAGCTGATCTGCTTGTGGGAAGAAATCGAGTTCGTGGAGATGTATTTGTCGCTCCAGGACCTTCGATACTCCGGCAAGGTTCGCCAGCAAATTCGAATTGATCCGCACGTGCACGACGCTCTGATTCCCACGATGCTTTTGCAGCCGCTGATCGAGAACGCCTATGTGCACGGGCTTTCTAAAGTCACAAGCGGCGGATTGATCGAGGTTGCTGCGCACGCGGAGAATGGGCAGCTGATCGTTTCTGTACGCAACAATGGCGCCGGGTTAGCGCCGCAAGGCGGGCAGATCATCGAAGGGTCGGGAATCGGGCTTGCCAACATCAGGAACCGGCTACGCTTGCATTTCGGCGACGAAGCGCAGCTCGACATGCGCGAGGGCGCACATCAAATGGTTGAAGTTGTCGTCACCTTTCCGTTGGTCTTTGCCCCCATAAGCTATACGCCCGCCGCTTCCGTCAGCCACGTCCACGCAATCTCACAGTAGAGTTCGTCGCACAACGCAGCATACTCTTCAATCTCTACGAGCGCGCGCTGCCAGCGCCGCAAAGGGGCACGAATCACGGGGTCCGGGATCAGTTCTGGCGTCAGCAATCTCTGCAACACCAATCCCTCGATCAGTACATGCAGTACCCGCACGAACTGGCCCGCGGGCATGGGAAGTTCTTCCTTTTTGACGACGGAGCAGAGCCACTGTTCGCCGAAGGATACGGTGGACCTGGCGACTTGATATCGCTTGACGGGGTCGGGTGCGGCTTAGTCCCTTGGTCCCTGCTGCTGTGGCCACGGATCTTTCAGCAGGGAACACAGGCCAAGGTCATTCCCATAGCGTTCTACTTCCACGGCATTCATGCGTAAAAACTGCGGCATGCTCTTGAATGCCGGCACCGCATCGGACCCCATGATCTGCGGCGCGACAAACAGGTGCGCGCGATCCACAAGTCCTGCGGTCAGCAATGCTGTATTGAGCCGCGTGCCCGTCTCGGTCATCAGCGTCAAAATGCCTTCTTCGCCAAGCTGATCGAGCACCTTGCCCAGCGGCACGCGCCCATTTTCCGCCGGCAGCACTTCGACGCGCATCCCTCTTTTTCGCAGTTCTTCCGCCCGAGCGGTGTCCTTCGACACGGTGAAGATCACCACGTCGTTCTGCGCGCCTTTCACCATCTTCGAGTCCATCGGCATCCGAAGCGCCGAATCGAGCACAACACGCAGCAGGGGTCTTCTGCGACGCAATCCGCTCCGGTCCGTCAGCAGGGGATCGTCGGCAAGAACGGTATCCACACCCACCATCGCGGCATCGGCCTGCCAGCGCAGAGGCTGCACGGCTGCGCGCGACAATTCGCTCGTGATCCAGTACGGTTCATGCGCCGTGTGCACACCCAAAGGTGGAGCGATGCGGCCGTCCAGGCTCATCGCCACCTTCATCAAGACAAAGGGCCGCTTGTGCTGGCTCCAGCGCGCGAAGCCCTCGTTGAGTCGCCGAGCCTCTGCCTCGCCAACGCCCACAATTGCCTCGAGCCCGCCGGCACGCAGTGCTTCTAAACCATGTCCCGCAACGTTGGGATTGGGATCGATGGTTGCCGCGACCACGCGCTTCAAGCCTGCGCCGATCAGGGCCTGTGTGCACGGACCGGTGCGTCCGGTGTGATTGCATGGCTCGAGGGTGACGTAGGCCGTGCCGCCCTTCAGGCGATCTTCCTGGCGCGTGAGCGCGTGTTGCCTGGCCTCGTTCAGCGCGACAATCTCCGCGTGATCCACCAGGTCGTACTCATGCCAGCCCTCGCCGACCACTTGTCCTGCGCGATCGAGAATGACGCAGCCGACAGCCGGATTGGGTGAGCTTACCCCGATGCCGCGCCGCGCGAGGTCCAGCGCCCGCTTCATCCAGTAGATATCTTTGTCGAGTGTTTCTAGCGCACCCATCGAAGCGTCACCGTCTACTCTCTGACCTGAGACTGATCCCTGCCTCTTCATCCCACCAGCGCATCGACAAACGCGCCGGCATCAAACTCCAGCAGGTCTTCCATCTTCTCGCCCACACCCACAAACCGCACCGGCAGATTCAGCTCGCGCGCAATCGCTACGGCAATGCCGCCCTTCGCCGTCCCATCCAGCTTCGTCAGCACGATGCCCGTCACGCCCGCGGCCTGCGTAAACAGTCGTGCCTGCTGCAGCCCATTCTGTCCCGTCGTCGCATCCATCACCAGCAACACCTCGTGCGGAGCACCTGGGATCAGCTTCGCCGCTGTCCGCCGCATCTTTTCGAGCTCGTCCATCAAGCCCGTCTTGGTGTGCAACCGTCCCGCCGTGTCCACGATCAGCTCGTCGATATTGCGCGCCTTGGCAGCGCTCGCCGCGTCATAGAGCACTGCTGCCGGATCGCCGCCCTGGCGGGTCTTGATCATCTCCACACCAGAGCGTTTCGCCCATACTTCCAACTGCTCGATTGCTGCGGCGCGAAACGTATCTGCCGCGCAGAGTAGGGAACTGCGGCCCTGGCCCTTGTACCACGACGCCAGCTTGCCGCTAGTGGTGGTCTTGCCGGTTCCGTTGACACCAACGAGGAAGGTCACCTTCGGCGGAGTCTGCGGCATCGACACAGGCCGCGCCGTCCCCTCCAGAATTCCGCGAATCTGCTCCTTCAGCAAATCTCTCAATTCGGCGCCGCCGGCAATGGCCTGCTTCTTCGCTCGTTCCCTAAGAGCGTCCAGAATCTCCGTCGTCGTCTGCACGCCCAGATCGCTCATGAGGAGCGCGGTCTCAAGATCTTCGAGCGCCGCCTCGTCCACTTCGCGGGTGAGCGCGACAATGTCATTGATGCGCGACGAGAAATTTTCGCGCGTGCGCGTGACCGCATCGCGCATGCGGCCGAAGAATCCGCGCTTCTCTTCCGGCTCCTGCTCAGGCTCGCCCTGATTGCCAAATAATGTGATGAATTCCGGCATGATCCAGCCCCTAGTCTAAAGCAGGCAAGGACTGGGCGGACTTTGCGTCTTAGGTTGTCTGTCGCCGGATTTTTCGGCTGCCGATCCATTGTGGAGTCGCGTACCATGCCCCCATGCTGCGTTTTTCATTTCCTGCAACCCTGCCGCGCGCTTTGGCGCGTACGGCTGCATACGCCCTGGTTCTGTTGGTAGCCTGTCAGGCAGGTTCGCAAACCCAGGCCATGGGGGGAGCCGGACACAGCATGGACGACATGCAGCCGGTGCCGCCGCCCGAACAACTACCAGCGCCGATCAAGATGACCGGCATCGGCAACAGCCACATCGCCATCAAGGCGACGCCCGAAGTGCAGGCCTGGTTCGATCAGGGGCTGAGCCTGTTGCACGATTTCTGGGACTACGAATCCGCCAAGGCCTTCGAGCAGGCGATCCGCGTCGATCCCAACTGCGCGATGTGTCAGTGGGGTCTCGCGCAGGCTCTGGGGATGCGGGGGGACGACAGTGTCAAGCCCTACCTCAAGCAGGCGCTGGCCGACGCTGAGCGTCTCAAGTCCCACGCCAGCGCGACCGACAAGCTTTACATTGATGCCGCCAACGCCGACTTCGCGCCCAGCGACCGTGGCAAGTCGCCAGCGATCCCCATTTTGCGCAAGCTGGTGAAAAAAGCGCCGCACGATACCCAGGCCCGCATCTTTCTCGCCGAAGCAGTAGGAGATGGCTATGACGAGAAGGGCGAACCGAAGCCCGGGCAGAAAGAGCGCATCGCAATCCTCGAAGGCATCCTGCGCGAGGCGCCCAATGACTCCGCCGCGAATCATTATTGGATTCACGCCATGGAGCCGAGCAATCACCCCGAGCGCGCCATCCACAGCGCGGCTTTGCTGGCCAGCCTGGCGCCCACCTCAGGCCACATGGTCCATATGCCCGGCCACATTTATTACCGCGTAGGGGATTACGCGCAAGCCGAGCACTGGTTTGCCGCCTCGACCATAGCCGATGAGACCTACCTTCGCGAGCAGCACGTCTCTGTCGACGACGACTGGAACTACGTGCACAACATGATGTATGCGATCGCCAATTTGATGGAACAGGGGAAGCTTACCCAGGCCAATGCGCTGTCGGATCATCTTGCCGGCGCACGCGGGCAACTCTCCGCCACGCTCTATATCTGGTCGGCGCGCGATCAGATGGCGCGCATCAGCCGCCGCCTTCCCGTCGCACTGCGCACTGCGGACTGGGATGCCGTGCTGGCTCTTCTCTCGCAGGTCAATCTTCCTGACACCTCCCACAACACGAATCTGCGCTTTCTCGCGGACGGGCTGGGCAACTTCGCCGCCGGTATGAAAGCGCTCGAGGCCAACGATGTCGCCGCCGCACAGGGTGCTTCTGATCGCATGGACGCGGCTCTCTGGCGCACCCAGCGTGCATCCGATGCAGCGGATGAGGCCCGGAAGAAGGCCGCCGAGGCCGCGAAGAAGGATGCCGCCGCACCGGCCAAGCCGCCAGCGGTGGCGATCTCACCCGATGCCATCGCGTCGCCCTTGTTGAAGGCTCTCAACATCGCATCCCTCGAATTGCATGGCGGCGTGCTCATTGCACAGGACAAGCTTGAAGAAGGGAAGAAGGACTTCGCTTCCGCTCTCGCCGAGGAAAAGAAGGCCGGCTATCACGAGCCGCCGTTCTATATTCGACCGGTAGGCGAAAACGAAGCTATCGCGCTGATTCGAGCCAAAGACTACGTCGGCGCCAAGACTGCTTACGAAAGCGCTCTGGAAGAACGCCCCAACTCTGGATTTGGGCTCTACGGCCTGGCCCATGCACGCGAACTTTCAGGTGATGCGGCCGGTGCACGGGACGGCTACAACACATTTCTCAAAGCATGGTCCTCAGCCGATCCCTCGCTGCCTGAGATTGCCCACGCGCGCCAGGTGGTGGGCAACACCAGCGTTGCCGCGCGCTAGTTTCATCGTGCGACGCGCTGTTCAAACACAAAGGCTGCTGGCTTGGCGCGCAGGAACCTCTCCGTCGCACTCTTCCAGCAGCCCTCTTCTTCCCTATTTCACCGGTTCTACTTGAAGACCTTGGCGAGTGCCGGGCCGGCCTCGGCGTCTTCGATGACGATGGTGCTGTGAATCTCCAGCACCTCGTTCCAAGATGCAGCAAACTCAAACATGGCCACCGCGTTGTCGCTCTCCATCAGCGTGAAGCCCCCGCTCGAGTCCGCTTTGTGCCATCGGCCCACAATCTTTACGCCTGGTGGCGGACTTGCTTTGCCCCCAAGAAAACGGTTCACCGCTTCCTTCACACAACCCGGTCGAATCGAATACGTTGACATGACTAGCATCGTTCACGTTCTCGCTTTCTTTCGCAGTCCCTCTTCCGACAACACGGAGGATCAGCGAAGGCCGCAAGTATAGCCTTCTCGCGTTGCATTCTTCGCCTGTGAATCGCTTCGGTCTGCCCGAGCCTTGTTTGTCCTACTAAGCCAGCCCGACTCGGCTCCCACCTTACGGTGCAATGCAGCTAAAGCTTGCGGCGTCGTTCTCATCCCCTGACCCGCGATAGTGCGCAACTTTGGGATACGCACAGAGCGGCCGTGTGAAAGCGGGTTTCATGCCCCCATTCGACGCCGGCGCATATTTGGTTGCCGTTACGTTTTCATCGGGCGCGCCCTTTTCCACCCAGTCCTGAAGCGCGTCAAATAGGCCATGCTTCGGTCCCTTGGCCGTCTCCTGGCCGAACTGCCCTAGGGCGGTGGCTCCTGGCCCGCCGCTGCAATGCTCCATGCCCGGAATCATGTAGAGCCGTACGAAGCTCTTCGCCTTTTCCTGGCCCATCGTGCGTTCTACCATATCGAAGTAGGCAACGGTGTTGCCCGGAGAGATCGCAGGATCGTTCCATCCGTGATAGAGAATCAGTTTCCCGCCGTGCGCCGCAAATTGGCTCAGATCGGGATTCGTCGCATCCAGGTCCGCCGCTCTCTCCTTGGACTGGCGAAGGAGCTCGTCCTGTTTCATCGTCAGCACGTTCGCCTTCGGATCGCCGGTCACCATGAATCGGAAATAGTTCTGCACGAAGCGCGATGAAAGCGACGACGTCGGGTCTTCGCCGATAATCCACTCTTTCCAACTGGTCTCGTCTCCCATCGAAAAGCCGGGGAAAACGACCGCTCCCTGTGCGTTCTCGATCCCGCCATAGAGCGACTTCACTGAATCGATCTGAGGCTGGGTCAGGCACTCGGCAGAATCTTCTCCGGTGCACAGCAGCACCTGCGGATCGAAAGAACACTTCGTAGGATCGGCGATGACGCCATCCTTTGTTCCATCGAGCGTGTCGCATGCTGCAAGCGAGGCGCGCTGTAGGGCAGGCAATTTGCGATCGGGAATGTACGCCGCGGGTTCGCCGAAAAGGTGCTGCATCGAACCCGCACCCGCCGCCAGCATGGTCGACCAGGCGTTGGCCGGCGCTCCGGCAAGGATTCCGTCGTAGTCCTCGGGGAATCTTTGAGCTTCTACGAGTGCTTCGCGTCCACCATCGGAGCATGCATCGAAATAGGCCTTGTCTGTCGCCTTTCCGTAATAGGCATCGACGATCTGCTTGCCTCGCTCCGTCATCAGATGAATCGCGCGCCAGCCGAAATCTTTCACCTTTTCCGGATGGCCGAATGCCCAGCTTGCATCGGTTCCTTCTGCCTGGTGGCCCGCGTCGGTGCCTGCTACGGCGAATCCGCGCTTCAAATAGCCAGCAAGCTGCTGGTAAAAAATGGAGCCGGCGAAGCCGCCATTGCCTGTGCCCAGCAAACGGCCATTCCATCCCTGTGCGGGCAGCCACACTTCGATCTGAATCCTCGAATCGCTGGTGGGGCGGAGTTCGCCCGCAACACGACAAAAGGCGGGCAGGTCCCGCAGCGGTGGACCCGCGTCTGGGAGACTCAACGTCCCGGACGTCACTGACTCCGCCACCGTGATCCGCGTATCGGCGAGCACGAGGCTCTTTAAATGGGCGCAATCGGCGGCGAACAGCAGCGAAGACGATCCAACCAGCAACGAAGCAATTCCACGGGCAACCCACGGCATGGCATTTCTCCTGAATTCGAGCCTTTATATCAGAGGAGGCGCGCAGCCCGGTCGGAGAGGACATCGCCCGTGATTTATTACCGCGGTACACCATCGAAAGAGGACCGCGATGCCCGGGGTCACTTAAAACGAACACACATCTGTGCAATTCAGGATTACTACGAATTTCTCGCTCTCCACAGAGTCTCACCGGATTCTTTGCATATACTGAGGCTTCCCCAAAAAGGTTCTATAGCGAATGCAATTCTGCGCGCTCGATGATGCTCACGTTTTCTTGATGGAAGCAAGAGGTCTGCCTGCGATTCCGAGTGCATCGGCACGGCTGGGCCTCTGTCTGCGCACCTCCATCTTTCTCAGCTGGACCGGTCTCGACGACGGACTCGATCACATCATCGAAGATTTGGGCGCGCGCGGAAAGACGCTCCAAGCATTGCCGACGAAGCTCAAGTTGCGCATGCTGGCCTTTCTTCTGCCGCTCTCCGAACCGTTGTTCGTCAACGCGGATTTCGACCGGCTGCGCAGGGTGAGGAATGAACTCGCGCATCCCGTCGGGAAGCAGGGCGCACTTCAGTTGACCGTGAAGGATGCGGAACAGACCCTTCAGTTCTGTTTGACTATTGTGCGGGCCCTCGGCGCTTACCGGATCGCGATCCGACAGCACGAAGTGCACAGCCGCATGCCGAGAGGCGTGGTGCGCGAGATGCAGAAGATGCCTTCGGTCAAGGAGCGCAAAATTGCTGTCGTCGCGGCGATCGGCCGCAAAAGCGCCGCCCAATAATGCCAGGGAAGGGTGTCCAGTCGCAGTTCACTCGCCTTTGCCAGGACGCAGCATCAGGTCGCGGATTGCCTCGCGCGGGTCCTTGCCCTCGTCCAGGATCAGCTCCATCTGCTCGGTAATCGGCATCTCGATGCCGTAGCGCCGCGCCAGCCCGAGGGCCGCACGCGTAGTGCGCACGCCTTCGGCCACCTTGCCGCCCAGGCCTTCAAGAATCTCAGGCAGCTTGCGGCCCTGGCCCAGCGCCTCGCCCACGGTGCGGTTGCGCGACAGCGAACCGGTACAAGTCAGCACCAGGTCGCCGACGCCCGACAGCCCCGCCAGCGTCTCTCGCCGTCCGCCGCAAGCCACCGCCAGGCGCGTAATTTCCGCAATGCCGCGAGTCATCAGCGCAGCCGAGGAGTTGTAGCCCAACCCTACGCCCGCCGCGATGCCGGCAGCAATGGCGATCACATTCTTCAGTGCACCGCCGAGTTCCACACCGGTCACGTCGGTGGACGTGTACAGCCGCAAGGTCTCTGAAGAAAACTCCTGCTGGATGAGAGACGCGATCTGCGGATCGCTGAAGGCGACCGTGACCGCGGTCGGCTGCCCCTGCGCCACTTCGATAGCAAAGCTTGGGCCCGAGAACGCACCGATCGAGAGCAGTAAGCCTGCAGGCTCCAGGATCTTAGAAATTGCCTGCGTCATGCGCAGGAACGTCCGATCTTCAACGCCCTTGGTCGCGCTCAGCACAAACTGGCCATTGTGCAGATACCCGCGCAGTCGCGTCAGGGTGGCACGCAAAAACTCCGACGGAATCACAGATACGACGATCTCAGCATCGCGAATGGGCGCCGGCTCGTGGGTGACCTTCAGATCGCTCGGCAGAGAAAATCCAGGAAGAAAGACTTTGTTCTCTCTTGCGTCCGCGATCTGCCGGGCCTCGTCCTCGTTGTGCGACCAAAGCGTAACCTCGTGGCCGCCGCGTCGATAAAGCGAGAGCGCGATCGCAGTGCCCCACGCCCCCGAGCCCAGAACAACGATGCGGCTCATGCCGTTTTCCCTTCGTGACGGTGGCTGCCGAAGCGATTCTCGGTTCCTGCCAACAGCCGCCGGATATTCTCATGGTGTTTGACGATGATGAGGAGGGCAACGATCCCCTGCACCGCGAGAAAGAATACCGGCCTCTCCCCTTGCACGAGAAACCATGCAAAAATCGGAAAGCTTGCCGCTCCGAGGATCGAACCCAGCGAGACGAACCGGGTGACTGCGAAGATCAGCGCGAACACGCCGATCGCGGCCCACGCTGCCGATGGGGCCGCAACCAGAAACACGCCAAACCCCGTTGCCACACCTTTGCCGCCCTTGAATCGAAGCCAGACAGGAAACATGTGCCCCAGGACTGCACACAAGGCGGCCAGGGCTTCCACGTTGCGTATCGGCGAATTCGGCATCAGGTACGGGGCCAGCACTGCGCCCAGACCCACAGCACAACAGCCCTTGACCACATCGAGTAGGAATGTCGCTGCCCCCAGGCCGCGCGCTCCCGAGCGAATCACGTTGGTGGCGCCGATGTTGCCGCTTCCCATGGTGCGAATGTCCTGCTTGCGAAAGATACGCACCAAGAGATAACCGGTCGGAATGGAGCCTAAGAGGTAGGCAGCTAGGACGACCAGCAGGCTTGCAACGGGCATGACGAGAACGAGTGTAGCAGGTGCAGCGCCGGGTAACATCGTGGCTCCCACACCCGCCGGACCTCATCGCGCAATAGGACGCAACTCGTTCAAAACCGCTCGTCTGCCGAGGGTCCATACAGCGCCGGCACCTTCGACTCGGCCAGGCGCAGAAATACCGTCAGCTGCCCGCGATGATGCGCAAGGTGGCTGAATACCGCATCCGCGATCATCCGGTACCGCGGCTCCTGCTGAACGGTTACGCCGCCCATCTTGAAAGCCCACGGAGTCATCAGGTGCTCGTCGGTGGTGGCCTCAAGCGCCTTGCGTGCCTGCGCGACCGCCTTGTCCAGGCTTGCGATTAGTTCTGCCGAGCTGTTCAGAACCTTGGGCTTGAATTCCAGTGCCGAAGCTTCGCTCAAATCCAGCTCATCGCGATCGATCATGAACGCGATCCAGCCCAGCATGCCGCCAACTAGGGCCGAAAGGTAGCCCAGGTCCATCGAACGCTGGTGGGGTTTAAAGTCGTTCTTGCCGGCCGGCACGCGTTCCACAGTCTTGCGCGTTAAGGCAGCTTCGCGATCGAGTTGTGCGAGGTACAGATCCTTCAGGGTCATCGTTCCTTCTCCTTGGTTGGTGGGATCATTCTGCCGGCGCAGCTAGACCGCCTGGGCCAGTCCGTAGTAGATGGAGGGGTCGCCATGCTTGTGCAAGGCATACCAGGCATCGAGCGTGTCAGCGCCGTAAACGTTCAGCATCTCCAGAACTTCTCGTGCGAAATCCACCGGTGCAACGCCCGACGCCGTGATCACACCCTGGTCGGCGATCGCCGGCCGTTCCCGATAGAACCGTCCGCCCCGATATCCGCTCGCGGCAAGGTACGCGCGCGTGTTGCTGGTGTGGTGCCGATTGTCGAGAAGACCCGCCCGGGCAAGCGCCAGGGTGGCTGCACAGAGGGCTGCCACAGGCACGCAATGCGCAATAAACCTCCGCGTAAGGTCGATGGCAGCGGCGTTGGCGCCGTATTCCCAGCTCTCTCCTCCCGGCAGAATCAGCATCGAGCTCGCAGACGGCGAGATCTCGTCGAGCGCAAGATCGGGCTGGATACGGACGCCGCCCATGGTCGTAATGATTTCGCGGCTCAAACCCACGGTGATGACGCGATAGCGTCCGGGCACAATCTGAAATTGGGGATTGCGAATCGCCGCAATGGCCAGGGCACCTTCCCAGTCGGCCATGGTGTCAAAGACAAACAAGTGAACAGAACTGCTGCGCATAAAAGTCACCTCGAACTCACGTCTTCAATATTCTTTCTTGAAATATGACAACTAATGTCATATTTAATTTGCGAAGATAAAAATGTTGCGAACGGGAAGGAAATCGATCTGTGAAGGCTGACCGGCTTCTCTCGGTGCTGATGCTGTTGCAGGCAAAGGGCCGCGCAACGGAGCGCGAGCTGGCCGAGCAGCTCGAAGTGTCGCAGAGAACGATTCATCGTGATCTCGAAGCGCTGAGCGCAGCCCGCGTCCCTGTGGTTGCCCTGCGCGGCTCCCAAGGCGGCTGGGCACTCGAGAAGGGATGGCGTACGCAGGTGCCCGCTCTGGACGAAGCTGAGCTGCGCGCTCTGCTGATGGCGCAGCCGCGCGCCGTGGGTCATCCCCGCCTCGCTGCTGCTGCCGAGAGCGCGCTGAACAAGCTGATGGCGGCGTTGCCCGGCCCCATGCGTGTGCAAGCTGCGGCCATGCGGGAACGGCTGCACATCGACGCCACCGGCTGGTATGACTCCGGCGAAGACCTCTCGATGCTCACCACGGTGCAAGAAGCGGTATCGCGCGAGCGCAGACTTGCCTTCGACTACACCAAGGCAAACGGCGAGAAAGCACCCCGTACGGTAGACCCGCTCGGCCTCGTGGCGAAAGGAATGAGCTGGTACCTGGTGGCACGCGGAGCCAATGGCATCCGGACTTATCGGGTTTCGCGGATGGAATCGGTTGCGGTTCTGGGATCAGGATTCGAACGCCCGGCGCGCTTCGATCTGGCCGACTTCTGGAAACAATCCACCGCCGAGCTCGACCGCCAACGCGCGCGCTATGCGGCCGTGCTGCGCCTTGCTCCGGCTGCCGCGCAGAGACTCAAAGCCTGGTGTCCGACCACTCCCGTCCCCGTCAAGCACGATGGGGAAGCCGGCGATCACGTCTTGCTTGAGGTGGTCTTCGAATCGGAGGCTCATGCGCGCTTTATGGTGCTCGGCCTCGGCTCCCGCGCCCAAGTTGTCAAGCCGGAAGCGTTGCGCCAATGGGTGCAGTCAGAAGCCGCTGTCATTTCCCAAGGCTGATTCTCGATCTCCGCCAGAATCGTTGCTGCTCGCAGTGGAGGAAAGCATTGCAGCACTGAAGATGACTGGGGGCGTCGGCTACAAGCCGGTGGGCTTGTCCTTCAATCCACAATCAGTTCACCCGGAAGAATCGGCCGGGTACGGGGAAGGCGGCCGTTGTACGCGGCCAGACCCACCAGGGCAAGCGTTCCCGCATAGACTACGAGTTTCACCAAGCTGCCTGTCCGTGTCAGCGGCAGGGTCTTCCACAGAACCAGCAACAGAGTCTGGGCAATCGTCACCGCCCACACCGATCCGTAAAAATACCGTCGCTCGATCCCTTCACCCTTCGTGGAACGTCCGACGCGGGGTAGCTTGCCTGCGGCGCCCAGCAGCAGGATCAGGGCGCACAGCGGGAAATAGGCATACTGGTAGAGCTGCTTCATGGTCCACACGCCCGTGATCGCAGCGATCGTCAGGCCGGCAAGGTTCATCAGCGCAAAGTTCAGCACCGCATTCCATGCGAATGTGTAGCAGACCTTCCGGTAGAGCGGATTGGGCTTGTCTTCGTCGAAGCGCAGAATGTACGGCCTCGGCTCAACGCCGGGCATCTGTCCGTACAGTCCGGCAATGCCTGTACCAAGTAGGACAAGTCCGAGCCAAATGGAGTTGATTACGCTGAAGCCGTGCGCAAACAGGGAGAAGGTGAGCGGCCCCGGGGTCAGAAAGAAAACCCAGATCCAGATAGGCCAATGCAGTACCCGGTAATAACCTTTGTTGCGCTGCCTGACTTTGCGGGCATCCGCATATTCAACCCTGCCGCTGTACACCATGGCGCGAGTTTTTCAGAGGCAGGGGGGCGGCGTCAAACGTGCGAGCCTATGGGACCCACAGGCCACGCTATCGATACAGGCCTGTGGAGCCTGCCGATCGCGATTACGCGTGCACTTGCCCATGCGCCTCTACGTGGTGCTTGGTCGCCTCTTCGGTATGCTCGACAGCATGCAGGTGGTGACCGTGCGCCAGGTGCGCGTGATGGGCGGCTCCTTCATGAAGGCCCTCCTCGTGATGGCGGGCGGCTTCGCGGTGATGACGCGCAGCGAGTTCGTGATGCTCCGCTGCCTGCTTGTGATGGTGCGCTGCTTCGTGAGCCATCGGGAATCCTCTCATCGTGCCGGTATCATTTGCGGCACCCGAGGATTATGCGCACCTGTCGCTACCGCGCAGGTTAGAGCCCTGCGAATGGAGGATGAATTTAGTTCACGTTCCTTACGACACGGTAAGGAGTGCGGCGCGTCGGCAATTGAAGTTCTGGTGATTCGACCATCGCTTGCAGGGCGATTTTCTACTTGAAGGCAATCGATCCATACCACAGTTGGAGCAGAAGGAGCCCGCCTAAAGTAGCCAGAGAAATGCTCAAGAGTGTGCCAATCAGAAAATATTCTGCAAATCTCGTTTCCTTGAATTCTGGAAAGCGGGCAATCGATTTTCCCGCGAGGATGAGGCCTACGAGGGCCGGCGATTGCATTGCCATGGCAGTGATCACAAGAAACCTCTCAATCCACCCGATGTAGAGGCCGGCATTCTCCACCGGCTCAGATCCTTGCCTGAAGGCACCCTTATCAAGGCCCTTGATGATGAAGCGAATCAGATAGCCCCCTCCAAAGACGACGGCAACATAAATAATCGCTGTGGAGAGAATGCGGAATTTGAGTGCGGGCGGTACCTGAAGGTTCAGGTCAAAGACGTGGAGGTCGCTTCTGGTAAGAACCATGGCTGCCAACAGGATCGCGACCGCGTGCAGGCATTGATCGAGAAGAAAGATCTTTGCGTCATGGGGAAGAAGGCGTCGTCTTTGCAGTGTGGATTTGAGCCAGTCGATTCCTAGATGCGTGGCGATATAGGCAAGAATGATCGCCTGATTCCGCAAAGATAGAATCGCGATGGGTGCGAAGAGCAAGAGGCATACCCACGCAAGCAGATACTGAAGAATGCAGTGCCAGGCAAGCAGCTTGAAGTTCTGTCCTTTTTCTGCAGCGAGCCGATGGGACTGCAAAGGGAAGTCGCCCAGCAAGTGAGCTAGAACAAGGGCCATCAGCGTCATCGTGGCTGGTTGCATGTTTTCGTCCAAGAATGTGGAATTGTACAAATCTGTACAAGCTAGAAGCAAGACCCAATGATCTTTTCAACCGCGTCGGCGGTCTCGATCATCTGCCAATAATAGCCCCGCTTCAGATTCCTTGAAATGGTGGATGCATCAAGCGCAAGCTTGCGCGCTGCGGCTTCCTGGCCCGTAGCTTTGAACTGGGCATTGATCGTCGCCCATTGTTTCGCGGTTGTTTTATCGATGAGCGAATCGTGAAGCCGATAGATTGCGTTAGCAATCGTATCGAAGGCTGGATTGCCCGATTCAAAGCTCGTGAACACCGGGTACTTTGAGAACGATTCCTTCAATTGGTCTGCCGCCTTCCTCGCTCGCTCAAACGATTCGCCGCCGGCAAAGAGGTTGACCGGCTTCTTGTGGGCATCGCTTACCGTGCCCACGCCGACGGCGATCCATAGCCTGAGGGGAAAGAAATACCGGCGTAGATCGAGAATGATCCGAGGAAGAAATTCGGGCTTGCTGAGGATGGCTTGGAATTCATCCCATGCGGTGACGGCATAGGGCGACAGAATCAATTGCTGCTGCTGATGAATTGCCGAGAGTTCGCGTAGCTTCTTGTCCCGTTTCTGACGGAATGCTTCGACGCTGCGCGACTGAACGACATCCGCGGTAATGACCGCATAATTGTTCTTTTTAGCGACCGACATAAATGTGTACATTTCCGTACAATTTTCTATTATTGTACGTTTTCGTACAAATGTCAATCGGGCTGTCATCGCCCATACAAGCAGTCCCACATGGGCTTTTACATCAGCTTCCGCCGGATCAGGTCCAGCGCCTGGTGCGATGCCCATTGCCGCACGCGGTCGCGGTCGCCCCGAAATGTGCGATTGAACGAGTCGGTTTTCTGTGCATCCGACACCGCAAAGTAGACCAGCCCTACCGGTTTCTGCTCAGTCCCGCCCGTAGGTCCTGCAATCCCCGTCACACCCACACCCAGCGTGGCGCCCGTGCGCTTCCTGATGCCTTCGGCCATCGCGCTGGCGACCTCGGCCGAAACCGCACCGTGCTGGGCGATCAGCTCCGGCGGCACATTGGCAAACGATGTCTTCAGCGGATCGGAATAGACGACGGCCCCGCCCAGGAAGGAACGCGAGCTGCCCGGCACGCTTGTGATCCGTTGAGCCACCAGACCTCCCGTGCAGCTCTCGGCAACCGCGAGCGTCGCCTGCCGCAGCCCGAGATAGTACAGAACAATCTGCTCCAGTGATTCACCCTCAGACGAATAAAGCCAGTCATCGAGCGCCTCTTCCAGCTTGCCGGCCAGCTCGTCGAGCCGATGATCGGCAGCAGCCTTGGTGGGCTTCGAGCAGAGCAGGGTCAGTTGAATGTCGCCGTTGTGCGCCAGGATCGTCGTCTCCACGTCGGGGTATTCGGTGTAGATGGGCGCCAGCAACTTGTCGGCTTGCGACTCGGGAATCATCGCCGCCTTCAGCGTGCGCACGGCGATGGCACGCGGCGGCAGCTCATCGCGCAGGCGAGGCAGGCACTCCAGGTCGAACAGCCCGCGGCACTCGTGGGGAGGTCCCGGCACCAGCATGATCAGCTTTCGATAGCCCTCGAAGACTGTGTCGATCCATTGCCCCGGCGCGCTTCCATTGGGATTGGTCAATACCGTCGCGCCCTGAATCACGTCGGCCTGCTTGAGGTTGTTTTCTGGCATCGAGATCCGCCAGGTGGCGGCGCGCGCGTGCAAGGCAGCAACCTGTGCCGGTTCGCGCCGCAGCGTCAAAGAAAGCGTTTCGGCAACGGCTTCTCGCGTTACGTCGTCTTCGGTGGGACCCAGGCCGCCGATGACCACCAGAATGTCGGCGCGTCCAAGCCCTGCTCGAACGGCGTTGACGAGGTCTTTGCGCCGATCGCCCACAATCGTCTTGAAGGCGACGGTCACGCCGATCTCGTTGAACTTTTCCGTGATGTAAAGGGAATTCGTGTCCTGTCGGTACGGGGTGAGCATCTCGGATCCGACAGCGATGATTTCAGATTTCATAACAGCAGTGGTTGACTCCTGGCGATGATCTTGTTGGTTGGTCGTCTGCGACACGCGGGCACAGTGAGCGCGCGTCCTAGGTCACGTGCATTCCTTCCACGCCAAGATCCACATCGAACACAGCCTCATTGGTCGACAAAATCGTGGTGCCCAGCGGCGAAAAGGCGACTCCGACCAGGTTGTTTCCGCTCAGAACAAGGCTTGCCTCGCCGGATGGGGTGACGCGCACCAGTCCGCGTTGGCCCCGCACGCAGGCTGTCACGTAGACATCGCCTTCTTTCGAGAGCGCCAAGCCTTGCGGACGACCCAGCCCGCGATACCACACGCGCGTCTCGCCCTGTCGATCGACGGTCCAGATCACATCGTTCGAGCAAAGCGTGGGCCCAGTGACGTAGAGCGTGCCGCCCAGGCCCATCGCCAGGTGATACGCAGAGATGCTGGGCTCGAGCGTGGCATGCACAAAAATTTTTCGTTGCGGATCAATCTTGAAGATGGTGCCGCTGCGGTCTCCCACAAACAGATTGCCATCCTCGTCAAAAACAGCGCCGGTGGCGACGCCCATGCCTTCGGCATACTGGGTCGACTCGCCCGCGCCGTCCACGCGATACACATTGCCCTCGGCGCGCGAAGTCACAAACAGGTCGCCCTCGGGACTGAAAGCCAGCCCTGTGGCGTTCAAAATTCCGGTCACGAACGGTGTAGCCCTGCCGTCAGGACTGACGCGCACCACAGAGACAGGTGTCTGTTTGCCGCGCGGCCCCGAGATGGTCGAGTACACCATGCCCGAACGGCTCACTGCCGGGCTGGTCACCGGATGCAAGCCGCTGGTCAGCTCGCGTGCCACCTGGATCGGCGCCGCATTGCTTACGCCGATCGGAGAGCGCACTTCGATCAGGCCGGACGACGCACCCTCCGGGACCCGAAACACCAGCCGGTTCGACCGGCTCATCAGGACATGCGAGGGAAGTGTGCCGACCAGGACCACCGGCGGACCGGCTTGATGCGGGCCCAAATGCACGCCGCGCAATTCCACTTCGCCCAGCGGCAGAGCAGATTGCGGAACGATTTCGTCGATGCGCGGATCGGCGAAGACGTCTTCTGGAGTCGATTGCGTACGTGAACGTGGCATAGCGAGCCTAGGCTGAAAGCGACGGGATGAAATGTCGCAGCAACCAACCTACACCCAAAGCATACAGCCCAGCGGCCACGTCGTCGAAGACGATGCCCCATCCCTCCGGCAGCGCTTCAAGTTGTCGCGCGGGAAAGGGCTTGGTGATGTCGAAGAGTCGAAACAGAATCAGCGCCAGCAGCGCGCTGCGCCAGCTCGCCGGACTGCCCAGCAGCGCGATCCACTGCCCAGAGACCTCATCGACGACCACGAACCCGGGATCCTGCCGGCCGCTTTCGCGTGCCGCAATCGTCGCAGCCGGGACACCAAGCGCAATCGACACCGCGATGCCGAGAAGCAATGCGATAAGAAGAACCGGCGCCGCCGGATGCAATCCCCAAACATACGCCGCCCATAACAGCACGGCTGCGATGGATCCCCAGGTGCCGGGCCCTGGCTTACCCAATCCGGCCCCGAAGAATGTCGCGACTGTCCACGCCCAGAAGGTTTTGTGTGCCGCAGCGGGACCGTCCTGCGCCCCATGGTTACTCATCGTTCGAGCCCCCGTCTTGCGATCCTCGGCCATGTCCGCCCGACAGTTCGCCCAGATCCTCCAGAACTTCAGGATCGAGCACCGGCGAGGTGATCTTGTAGACCCCTGTCGCCCACTTGCCCAAATCGATCTTGCGGCACCGGTCGCTGCAGAAAGGGAAGTCCTCGTCGGTCGGGCGAACCAGCATGCCGCAGGTGGGACAATGCAAAATCCCGGCTGATTTTTTCTTTGCGGGCATGCCCTATGCCTCCAGCGCCGCTTCCTGGCGCGGTTTCCTCACCAGGACCACCAAACCCGTCGCCCATGGCAGCGGCAACATGAGAAACCGCGAGTCTTGGGACAACTGATCCAGAAGCGCCGCCGCTTTGTCCCCGTGGCCCTCTGGCCAGTTGGGCTGCGGCAGCATGTCGTCGATCACGTAGTAGCCGCCCACTTTGACGATCGCAAGCGCCTCGTCGAGCGCTTCATATTTACCAGGAATCGCATCGGCAAACACCAGGTCGAAGCTCTTCTTGGTCTGCCGCCACAAAAAGCCCGCTGCATCACAGGCAAGCAATTTGAGCCGCGCGTCTTTCCCCAACAGATCGCATGCAACCGATTGCACATCTTCGTCGGTGTCAAGACTGACCAGCGTTGAGGCCGCATCCATGCCCGAAAGCAGCCACGCGGTCCCCATGCCTGTTCCGGTGCCAAGTTCGAGCATGCGCCCGCCAGGCTTCGACGCGGCAAGCATCTGCAGCAGAGCGCCGGTGCGCGTTTCTGAGGCCCTGTCGAACTTCAGTTCCGCGGTGCGCACCTGGATGGCGGGCAGTGCCTCGGGGGAACGGAAGAAATTGAGATCGTCTCCAAAATAGTTCATTCGCTGATAGTTTAAATTCGTTCGCCGAGGACCCGGGCAACAATGTCGTATTCATGCGCCTCGGTCACCTCTGCACGGTAGAACTGTCCCGCCTCGAGTCGTTCCCGATCGCCGAAGTCGTTGATGTAGACCTTGCCGTCAATCTCCGGCGCATGAAATTGCGTGCGGCCTTCCCACAACAGCTCCGTCTCCGCACTCTCACCCTCGGCGAGCAGCGTCACTTCGCGTCCCACCCATGCCTGCTTCCCGCGTTTGGAAATGCTCTGCTGCAGCTTCATCAACTTGCGCTTGCGGGCCTCAATAGTTCGCTTCGGTATCTTCGCGTCCAATCCGATTGCTCCCGACCCATCTTCGTCCGAGTAGTTGAAGACGCCGAGCCAGTCGAATCTCGCTTCGGTCACAAACTGCTCAAGCAACTCAAAATCGCGAAGCGATTCGCCGGGGAAGCCCACGATGAACGATGTGCGCAGCGCAATGCCCGGCACTGCCGCCCGCACCTTCTCCAGCGTTTTCAGGAAAATATCAGCCCCAGCACCGCGCTTCATCCGCTTCAACACATCGGGCGAGGCATGCTGCAACGGCACGTCAAGATATTTGCAGATGTTGTCGTGTTTCGCGATCGTCTCCAGCAGCTTGCCGGTGATCCGGTTTGGATAGGCATAGAGGAACCGCAGCCAGCGCAGGCCATCGATCTTTGCCAGGGCGTCCAGCAGCATGGCCAGCCCGTCTTTCAATCCAAGGTCTTCGCCGTAGCAGGTCGTGTCCTGGCCGATCAGCGTGATCTCCTGCACTCCATTTGCCACCAGCCGCTGTGCTTCGGCCACGACAGATTCGAACCGCCGCGAACGAAACTTTCCGCGCAAGTTTGGAATGATGCAGAAACTGCAAGGATGATCGCAGCCCTCGGCAATCTTGATGTAGGCCGAGGTTTTCCCCGTCGACAGGAGTCGCGGCGTCGATTCGTCGTAGAGATAGGTCGGCAGCAGATGCCCGGCGCCTTGCCACTCGTCGCGGCTGAAGCGTCCCTGGCGCTCGCGATGATCGCCTTCAGGCCGAAAGCTGGCTTCATGCTTGTGCGTGCCGGCCCCGGCCTCGCGTCCTTCACGAACCTCCGCATCGCCCTGGCTGCGCAGAATAGTGAACAGCGAAGGCGCCGCTTGCACCGGACGCGCAATTCCTGCCGCTTCCAGAATCGATTCAAGTTCGCCCGTACCGACCACTGCATCCACTTCAGGAATGCTCTTCCGGATCTCGTCGCGATAGCGCTCCACCAGGCATCCGGCCACGATCAGCTTCGTTGCCCGGCCCTGAGTCTTGTGCTTCACCATCTCCAGAATCGTGTCGACGGATTCTTGCTTGGCCGTATCGATAAAGCTACAGGTGTTGACGACGAGAACGTCGGCCTCTTCTGGCTTCGCGGTCAAGCGCGCGCCGGCGTGGTCCAGCAGCCCCATCATCACCTCGGAATCAACCAGGTTTTTGGGGCAGCCTAACGAAATAAAGCCCACGGTGGGCGCCGTGGGTTGGGGAACTTTGCTCACCCTTCTATTGTACCGGGAACCGCATTTTCGCGCCCTCACGACTGCCTTTGCCTGAAGCGCTCGTGCCGTGGGCCGCAATCGAAGCACTTATCTCTGGGTACAAAGAACGTATGACCTGCGGTTGCTCCTGGGCGGTCCCGACATCCCAGGGGCAGAGTTACCGAGCAACCTGCCCGAAAACTACGCCTTGTCCAGGTTCGTCAGCACATCCCGCACATTCTCGCTGACGCTCTCCTGCAGCGGCGGCATGGCTCCCCAATGCGGACTTTCGGCGGCGAGCGTCCTGTCGAGAAATTCCGCATAGCCGTTCGACTGCATCGATCGCAGGGAGGCAATCGTGATGCGTTTCTTCATCTCCTCCAGCGACTGGCCGGCCTTTTTTGCCGCCTCGACGCGTTCGGTGAGTTCCTCGATGTAGTTGCGTTGGCTCGTCATCACCGTGCGGTCCGACTGCATGGGGCCATGGCCCCCCAGCACATATTTGAAGTCGCCCTTGATCACCGCGTCGATCGTGCGAGGCCACGCGCGTGGATAGCCGTCGCCGAGATTCGGCAGCCAGCAATGGCTCGCATCCCCCGTTGCGAGAGCTCGGCGCTGCGGGCAGGAGACAAACAGATCGCCTGCCGTATGCGCCTGCCCGTGAAAATCCAGTTGGAGGTCGAATGCCGGATCGTTCAGCACATGCGATTTGTCGAATGAGATCGTCGGCAGCTGCAGCGTGTAGTTCTTCATCTCGGCTAAGTAGGCTTCCATCTGGCGAATTTGGTCGGCACACCACGCCTTCTCCTCCGCAGAGCTCGACTGCTCGACACGCTTGCGCAGCTTCTCGATCTCCGGCGAAACAGAATCGACGGACTCCTTCATGCGCTTCTCTGCCAGCTCCGACATCAGGTGCTTGGTCGCCGAGGTCGCGATGAAGTCGACCTTCTGCCCGGTCTGGGCGTACGCCTGGTTGCCCTGGGTGTGATCCCAGTGGAAGTGCGTATTGATCACGTAGCGGACCGGTTTGGTAGTAACTTCGCGCTTGATCTGCGCCAGCAGGGCCGTAGCCGCCGAAGGCTTGGAGTGTGCATCCACAACCACCACATCGTTTGAACGCACGAAGATGGCCGCGTTGCAATTGATCATTGCCTGCACGCGGGCATGCGCAAAGAAAACGCCATCGGCCACTTTCTGCAGATCGAAGAGCCGGGCATCGCTTCCAACTGCAGCCGCCCGAGCCCACGCCGCGCGGTGATAGGCGAGCTCCATCACCGAGGCACCGGCGAGAGTGCCTCCCATCAGTACGCGGAAGAAGTCGCGACGCGACGTCGGTTTCGCCCCGCTCGGCAACTGGGGGTGGAGATGCGCATGATGATTGGGATAGAGCCCATCGTCTGCATGCGGATGTGCATGGTTTTGATCGTGCGTATGCCCGCCCGGTTGTCCCTTGTCTTTTTTCTTGCACACTGCCGGCCTCCCCGCATCTTTTCTATGTTTGGTCGGAACTTATTTCTTCGCTGTTTTGATCGGAACTCCGGCGGCGGTCAGCATGCCCTTCACGTCGGCCACATACGGCCCCGAAGGGTCCAGGTCGAGGTACCTCTGCAGCGCCTCGGCGCAACCCGCCGGCAGCGTCAGCTTCTGCGTTTTGGGATCGACCGTGGATTGTGCCGCGAGCCCCTGTCCTTTGTAGAAGTAGAGAACTGCGCGGGTAGGATCGACGGCGATCGCCTTGTCCGCCGCCGCGGCCTGCTCCACTGCATTGCCTACCTGCAAGAAGAAGATTGCTTCGTTGCGGTA
The DNA here is from genome assembly GCA_036267935.1 of Occallatibacter sp. Lineage (GTDB taxonomy): Bacteria > Acidobacteriota > Terriglobia > Terriglobales > Acidobacteriaceae > Telmatobacter. The sequence goes on from DATAVC010000075.1 coordinate 82,644, forward strand.
GTAGAGCGGTGCCTGCGTGGGATTGGCCGTTGCGGCTTGGTCGAAGGCCGCCTTTGCCTCCGCAACCTTTCCGTTGTGGACATAGATCTCTCCCAGCCCTGCGTTGGCAGTTCCTTCCACTTCGGGATTTCGCTTGCCCACTCCAACCGCCACTGGCGTATCAGAGATGGTCACGCCGGTATGGGTTCCTTTTCCATCCGCAGCATAGAACCCGCCTGTCGAAGCGGTTGACGGGAGGTGCGCGCCGCTATTCCCCAGTGCTGCCTTGAAACTCGTCTCGGCGTCGTCGTACTTTTTCTGAGCCAATTGAGCCAAGCCGAGCTCGATCCAAAGGTAAGGCATATCGCTGCGCATAGCGGTGTCGCGTTGCATCAGAGTTTCCGCATCCGCGTAGCGCTTTTCCTGGTTCGCTGTGCGTGCTGTTTTTAAATCCGCATTCGCAGCTTCGACGCTGAGTTTCCCCGATGGAGCGGCAGCAGGTTTCTGATCTGTCGATTGTCCAAGAGGCGGCAAACCCTGCGCCGATCCGCACAAGCACCCGGTAGCGAAGAGTAAAGACAGCACAAGACTCTGGAATCTCATTTTGCATACTCCTGAGGCTCTGTTGAGCAAGCGCGCAAAGGATACTCCATCGGCGAAGGCGTGCGCGATTTTGCATCGCTCGAGGACGGGTGATTGCCGCGGTCCGCGGTTAGCCGGCGGCCCTGCCCGTGGTGCAATCCCGGTGTTAAAATCAGGAGTGCCGGGTCCTACGCGACGTAATCCCGCCAATCCCGCCAGGTCCGGAAGGAAGCAACGGTAACGGGCTAGTACGGGCGCAGTAGGTCACCCGGTACTTTTTTGGCGCCCCAGGCGCTTTTGTTTTACAGCGCGGTCGGGGATTGATACCGCCGCGACTGGTTGTAAGGAGAAGTCCATTGACCCTTGCCGTTCGCCCTGTTGTGGGCCGGCGCGCCAAGATCACGGCGCTCGGTACCTACACGCCGCCTCAGGTTCTCACCAATCAAGACCTTGAAAAAATAGTGGAAACCACCGACGAGTGGATCCTCAGCCGCACCGGTATTCGCGAGCGTCACGTCCTGGCCAAGGGACTGGGTGTGAGCGATATCTGCGTAGAGGCGGCAAAGAAGTGTCTTGCGGCGCGCGGCATCGCTCCCACGGAGGTTGAGGCCATCATCGTGGGCACCGTCACCCCTGACATGATGTTTCCCTCCACGGCCTGCCTGGTGCAGGACAAGATCGGCGCCAAGGGTGCATGGGGTTTCGACGTTTCGGCCGGTTGCTCGGGCTTTGTCTATGCGATGCAGGTCGGCGCCAAACTCGTCGAGAGCGGAGCCCATTCCAAGGTTCTCGTGATCGGCGCCGATGCCAACACGCGCATGACCGACTACTCCGATCGCGCAACTTGCATTCTTTTCGGCGATGGCGGTGGGGCCGTGCTGCTCGAGCCTGCAGCCGAAGGCGAAATTGGGTTCATCGACTTCGTCCATGAGATCGACGGATCGGGTGGCGTTTCGCTGAACCTGAAAGGCGGCGGCAGCCTCAACCCGCCGACCCACGAAACCATCGACAAGAAAATGCACTACATCTACCAGGACGGCCAGGCCGTGTATAAGTTCGCCGTTCGCAAGATGGCCGAAGCCACGCAGAAGGTGCTCGAACGCAACGGCGTCACCGGCGCTGACCTCGGCTGCTTTATCCCGCACCAAGCCAACAAGCGCATCATCACGGCCACATCCGATCGCCTCGGCATGGATCCGGAACGCGTCATTATCAATATCCAAAAGTACGGCAATACATCTGCCGGCACGATTCCTCTGGCCATGGAAACCGCCATCGAGGAAGGGAAGTTGAAGAAGGGCGATCTCGTCCTGCTGGCCGCCGTCGGCGCAGGCTTCACCGTGGGGGCCGCTCTGCTGCGCTGGGAAATCTAGCCGAGCGTTCGAAGTGCGACAGAGCCCTTCAACGCAGACTCCGGATCGAAGGCGGGCAACACGCCCGCCTCGCCCGCCATCCTGAAGAACCCTCGCATACCTTCCGCGCATTCCTCGTCAAGCACGTAGTGAATGTTTTCTGTCAGGTACGTGCGAATGGTTTGCTCGGTCAGCGGGATTCGCTGTGCCCACTCGGCCGCAAGACCGTCGATGTGTGCCAAACCATGATCGCGCGATCGGATGAGGTCGGCCGTCACAATCTCTTGCAAAGGTCCGCCCCCTGCAAAGGCGCTCTTTGCAGCACACCACACAGCGGAGACGAAGGGAAGTCCAGTCTCTTTCCGCCACTCCTCGGCCAGGTCGTGATACACCAGTTCTTCGCGGGAGCGTTCGAAGCGGTTGGCTTGTTCTTCCAGCGCCATCAGCGCGGGGTCGCCAATCACAATTGCGGCATCGGTCCGTTCGAGCATCGCGTCCAGGTCCGCAACCATCGGCACAAACTGTACGCCGCCGTTGCCCCAGGTGTGAAAGAGAATCTGCGCATACGCAATCGTGGTGCGGCTTGCGGTATCTGCAGCCACTGTGCGCAAGTGCTTCAGTTCGCGGTCGGCGCGCCGTACCAGCAGAAGGGATCGAACCTTGCCCTTGGAAGCAATCGTGCATCCGGGCAGGATGCGCAACCCTGGTGTCGTGGCCAGTGCTGCGATCGGCACCAGGCCGATATCGGCCGCACCCGACGCAAGCCGGTCCGCGCATTCCGACGGCAGCATCGATTCGATCGCGTAGCGCGTAGCCAACTCTTCCTGCAAGGGAGCATGCTCGAAGTCCCACATCAGGGGTGCGGGGTTTAAAAACCGGATGGCTGCCATCCGCAGCCTGCGATCGGTTGTCGAGCTCACTTCTCTTAGACTATCAACCCGACCGTTTCGATGCTTTTAGGCCGAGACTGCGGCACCCCCATTGATCCCTCCGTCATCGCTCCGGAATCACCAGATTCCTGAAGATTTTCCAGTCTCCATTCGCCTGCCGATGCCATGCCGTGAGATAGCGATCCACTCGTTTCTTACCGCTCGCGAAGTCCGCTTCTGCTTGTCCCCATTCGTAAACAAAGTCGCCCAGCCGATCCGATCCCATGCTCTTCACCTTCGCAGTCACCGCGCGGCCCGCAGTCGATAACTCGCGTCCCATGCGCTCTGCGATCGCTGCCTTGCCGGCCAAACACTCTCCCGCAGCATTGCAGTCCACGGCGTCTTGCTCATACGTCGCCGCAATCCGTGCCACATCGCCCGCTTTCATTCCGTCGATCCAGGCCTGGTTTCCTGCGTCGATTCCCGCTTGCTCCGAGGGCGTTGACCGGACCTTGGTCAACTGTGTTGCGATCGAGACCCAATGTCCGTTCCGCTTCGCCCAAACATCCATCCAGCTGAAGGTACCGCTTCCATCCTTGCCGGCGTACGAGCTCACCTCGTCGTCGAACGCCTGCACCACGGCAACATCTCCGAGCATGCGAATGCGAAGGTGATGCAGCTTGAAACTTGTCACCACGAGCGTCCCCGACTGGATGTCTCCGATGAATCCAGCCTTTCTGCCCAATTGGTCGCTGTCCTGCTGGATCGTCCATTCGTCCGAGACCAGATCCGAGAGCTTGTTCACGTCGCGATGGATCATTGCCTGATCCAGCTCTGCCTCGAGGGCTGCGATCTGCGCTTCAGGTGTCTTCTGCTCCGCCGACGCGGAGACGCAGAACAGCACAACAATCAATCCGGAAATCAACCGCATTATGCATCCTTTCGTTTGGGCACAACCCGGTTCTCGGCTCGCCCACGAGCCGTCGGTCACTCTCGAAAAGCAATCAAGGTTTGCTATGCCGGTTGCGGCCGCACGCGATCAAGCTCTCGCCGATAGGCGCTCGGTGGCGCACCGAGGTTGCGAATAAAACTGCGGCGCATCCGTTCTGCCGAGCCGAATCCCGATTCGGCAGCGACCTGATCGATGTTCCTGTCAGTCTCCTCCAAACGGCGGCGCGCAGCCTCCAGACGAAGCGTCTCTAGAAATCGTGCCGGTGTAACGCCCACCGCGGCCACAAATGCGCGTGCAAAATTGCGCGGGCTCATGTGCACCTGTTCCGCCAGATCCTCCACGGTCAGGGGCAAATGAAGATGCGCAAGCATCCATCCCTGCAATTCACGTAACGGCTCGCGGTCCGACATCTGCAGCTTCAGCAGGGGACTGATCTGCGCCTGGCGTCCAGGTCGGCGTAGAAACATGATTGATGCGCTTGCGATATCCGTTGCCAATGCAACACCGAGGTCTTCTTCGATCAGCGCCAACGACAAATCGAGGGCCGCCGTGCATCCCGCGGAGGTATAAAACTTTCGATCGCGCAAGAACACGGGCTCGGGGTCGACTTCGATCTCTGGAAATCTGCGTGCCAGCGTTTCCACGTGCTGCCAATGTGTCGTGACACGCTTCCCGTTGAGCACACCGGCTGCAGCCAGGCAAAAGACACCCGTACATACCGAGCACACGCGTCGACACGATTTGGACGCTTGGCGTATCCAGCCGAACAGCGCCGCATGATCGTGACCAGGATCCAATGAGTCGGGTTCACCCACGACAATCAGCGTGTCGGGAAAACCCAGGTAATCGGTGTAGGGGCACGCCCCTTCGAGCCGCAGCCCCCCGAGCGTCTCCACCGCGCTTCCGGCAATTGAAAGCAGGGTGACCTCATAAGCCGGATCGGTCCCATTCGATTTCTCCAAACCGAGCTTTGCAGCCAGCAGAAACGTCTCATAGGGGCCGGCGACATCCGACAAGGCGCTGTTCGGCAGTGCCAGGATGCCGATCCGATACGGTCCCTTCACAGCCGGTGCACTTGTCGTGGAGTCCGTAGGCACCAGTTGCAATCGGCTCTTCGATGAAGTCTTCATCACGGCTTCCAGTTCTCGCTGCATGACTGTGATTCGCAATTGCTACAGAAACGATTCTTCCCCAAAACCGCGCAGAGTGCGAGGACAAATACCCCACTCTTTCTGCCATTTGCGTGGCGTGATCTATCGCTGTTCCTCCGGTGGAGCCCGCGGAGGTGTGTCGCCCGACCTTGACTTCACGCATGGCCCCCGATAAGGTGGCCCAATTCCTAAAGAAAGCAGTTCCGGCAGTCGAGTCCGATCGGCCGGCTCATGTAGAGTGCCTTGACCTCGAAAGCTCCAGCACCATCACCCGCTTCTCTCGCATCCTTGGTCGACGATGACCGCCTCGCATGGCTTGCGCTGGTTCTCTCTCCCGGGCTCGGACCGAAGCGCTGTCTCGATGCCGTTCGGTTGCTCGAGTCTCCCAGCCAGATCTTTCGCATCTCGCTCACCGAGCTTGAGAGCCTTCGTCTTCCCGCCGAGGCTGCGCAGTTCATCTTCGATGGCAAGGCGCGTCATGTGGCAGAAGAGGAGTGGGCGCATTGCGTCGAATCTGGCGCAGCGATCATGACCTATGGGTGCGCCGCCTATCCTGATCGCCTCAAGGAGATCTACGATCCGCCGCCTGTTCTCTGGATGCGCGGCGATGCTCAACTGCTGGCGCGTCCCTCCATCGCCATCGTGGGCACACGTCATCCCTCCCCTTATGGCTCTGGTGTCGCTGAGATGCTGGCACGCGATCTGGCGGCCCGCCGGTTGCTTATCGTCAGCGGCATGGCGCGCGGCATCGATACCTGCGCGCACAAGGGAGCGCTCGCGGCACGCAGGCCCACCGTCGCGGTGTGGGGTACGGGCATCGACGTCGTTTACCCGAAAGAGAACCGCAAGCTTGCCGACGAGATTTTAGCCGCGGGCGGCGCCATCCTGAGCGAGGTTCCGCTGGGCACATTTCCCGCTCCGCAGAACTTTCCGCGGCGCAATCGCATCCTCAGCGGCCTCAGCATCGGGGTGCTGGTCGTCGAAGCCGCCGAGAACTCCGGCACCCGCGTGACGGCCCGTTGTGCCGCCGATCAGAATCGCGACCTCTACGCCGTACCCGGCAACGTGACCAACAAAGGCTCGTGGACACCCAACACGTTGATAAAACAGGGCGCCAAGCTGGTCGCCACGTGGGAGGATGTCTGGGAAGACCTTCCCTCCCAGGTACGTCTGGAACTGGAGGCCGAGGCCGGCAATGAATCCAAAGACGAATCGGCTGCATCTCTTCTGCCTGAACCGGCTCTTCGACCGGAGGAGGCCATGGTTCTGGAAATCCTGCATGCCGATCGGTCGTTACAGATCGACGAAATTCTCGAGCTTGTCGAGAGCCAGTTGACCTCGTCGGAAGTGTTCACGGCGTTGTTCGAGCTCGAGATGGCTGGCCGGATACGCCAATTGCCGGGAAAGAATTACGTGCGTTCGATGTGAGACACGCGCGATTTTTTGCCCGTCCCCAAATGCGCTATTTTGCGCGGGTTACCGCGTCATCCCGGCGATTTCAGGGTATTCAATCAGGAACGGTCCGCGGATCGATTGCTGGATTCCGGCTGGAAACGGGGCCCGGTTCCGTGGTAGCGTGCAACACTTGTGGTCTCTTTTTCCTCAGAGGCGCGAACCAGTACAGTACAAAATGGCGTACTGAGACAGAAAAGCAGATGCCGAGTCCAACACCCGGCGGATAAGACACAGTAATTAAGGATAGAGATGAGCAAATCATTGGTGATCGTCGAGTCGCCCGCAAAGGCCAAGACGATCGAGAAGTATCTGGGCAAGGGTTTTGAGGTCCGCGCTTCAATCGGACACATCATGGACCTGCCCAAAAACAACATTGGTGTGGAGCTGGAGAAGAGAACCTTCGAGCCGGAGCTGATTGTGTCGCCCGGGAAAGAGAAGGTCGTCGATCAGTTGAAGAAGGCGGCCTTGAAGGCCGACGATATCTACCTCGCGCCTGACCCTGACCGCGAAGGCGAAGCCATCGCGTACCACTTGGCCATTCAGCTGGGCACCTCCGCTAAAGAGAAGAAGAAGATTCGCCGCGTCACCTTCAACGAGATCACCAAGAAGGCTGTGCAAGAGGCCTTCAAACACGCGCGCGACATCGATCAGAACCTGGTTGACGCGCAGCAGACGCGCCGCGTTCTCGACCGGCTCGTGGGCTATCAGATCTCTCCTCTGCTGTGGGACAAAGTGCGTCGCGGCCTCTCTGCCGGTCGCGTGCAGACTGTCGCCGTACGTCTCGTGGTCGAACGCGAGCGCGAAATTCAGGCGTTCAAGCCGGTCGAATACTGGACGCTCGAAGCGCTGCTTCATCCGGACAAGCAGGCGGACAAGAGCTTCAAGGCGCGCCTGGTCGGCATCAACGGCGAGCGCGTCAGTGTCGACACCGTCAGTGCCCCCGCTCTTCCCAGCGAGAAAGAGATCAAGGCGGCCCTTGCGGCACTTGAAAGAGCGGCGTGGTCCGTCGAGTCCATTTCGAAGAAAGAACGCCAGCAACGGGCGCCCGCACCATTCACCACCAGCCAGCTGCAGCAGGACGCGGCACGCAAACTTGGCTACAACGTGCGCCGCACCATGGGTGTGGCCCAGCGCCTTTATGAAGGCATCGAGATCGGCGCCGAAGGCACTACCGGACTGATTACCTACATGAGAACCGACTCGCCGCGTGTCTCACCTGAAGCCGTAACTGGCGCGCGGGAGTGGATCGGCAAAGAACTCGGCAAACAATATCTGCCCGAGTCCGCCAACGTTTTCAAAGGCAAGAAAGATGCGCAGGATGCGCACGAAGCCATCCGTCCGACCGACGCGGCCCGTACGCCCGAATCCATCGCCCGCTATCTCAGCGACGAGCAGCTCAAGCTCTACACGCTCATCTGGCGGCGTTTTGTCGCCTCGCAGATGGCGCCTGCAGTTCTCGCTGTCACCCAGGTCAACATCGCCGCCAAGAGCCAGACCGACAAGAAGACCTACGACTTCCGCGTGAGCGGCACGACCGTGATCTTCGACGGCTATCAGAAGCTCTATGAAGCGTCGAAAGACAAGAAGGACGAAGACGACGAGTCGCTTGCCAACAAGTTGCCGAATCTCGACGGCGTCAAAGCCCTCGAACTCGAGAAGCTTTTGAACGAGCAGCACTTTACTGAGCCGCCTCCGCGCTACAACGAAGCGTCTCTGGTCAAGGAGCTCGAAGAGCGGGGCATCGGCCGTCCGTCCACCTATGCGTCCATCATCAACACCATCCAGGACCGCGAGTATGTGGTGAAGCATGGCGGTTCCCGCGGCCGTTTCTACCCCACCGAAATCGGGATGGTGGTGTGCGATCTCCTGGTTGAAAGCTTCCCGTACATCTTCGACACCAAGTACACCGCGAAGCTCGAAGAAGAGCTTGACGACATTGAAGACGGCAAAGAGAAGTGGACGACACTGCTCAATGGCTTCTATGACCACTTCGAAGACGAGCTTAAAGACGCGGACAAGAAGATGCGCAATATCAAGCGCATGGAGCAAATAACGAATGAAAAGTGTGAAGTTTGCGGTTCGCCCCTGATTTTGAAATGGGGGAAATTCGGCAGCTTCTTCGCTTGCTCCGCCTACAACAAGAAGGATCCGAGCAGCTGCACCTTCACCAAAGAAAACACCGCTGCCAAGCCTGACATGAATACACCTGAGGCGCAGGAAGCCGAGGAGAGCGAGGAGTACTGCGAGAACTGCGGCCGCGTGATGGTGTTGCGTCGCGGTCCCTTCGGCATGTTCATGGCATGTCCCGGCTATAGCGAAGATCCGCCCTGCAAGACGATTCGCAAGCTGACCCAGAAACAGCAGCAGAAACCGCCGCAACCGACCGGTGAAGATTGCCCCCTTTGCAGCAAACCGCTCGTGCTGCGTCAGGGTGCCTACGGAGAATTTGTCTCCTGCTCTGGTTACCCCAAGTGCAAATACATCAAGCAGAACTTGATTGAAGGCATGAAGTGTCCCAAGTGCGGCGAAGGCGATATCGCCGAACGCAAGGCGCGCCGCGGAAACATCTTCTGGGGTTGCACCAACTATCCCAAGTGCGACTTCACCTCGAATTACAAACCCGTGCCTACCAAGTGCCCCGAGTGCGGCAGCCCGTACCTGGTGGAGAAGACGCTCAAGTCAGGCATCTATCTCGAGTGCCCCAACAAGAAAAAGGGCGCAGAGGAAGAGGCCAAGCCGAAGAAGCGCGGCAAGAAGGCTGAGACCGCGCCCGCAGATGCAGCAGTTGTTTGCAGCTACTCCAAGCGCATCGGCGACGCACCACCTCCGCCTACCGCCGACACTCATGGCCCCATCCCTGAGTCCGAAGGCAAGAGGGAACTGCAGCCCGCATAAAACCGGGCTGTCCTCTGGCCTTTGCACAGACAGGGCGTCCAGCGTCCGTTACCATGGGCCTCGGAGACCCACGCATGGAACGCACGCTCGCTACGCCGGCTGACGCTGAAATCATCCTCAAACTCTATGAATTGCGCCGCGAAGCAGTCATGCGTCAAGCGCGCGCCTGGCTCATTGGCGAGTTCTGGCCCAACACCGCTGAAGAAGTCTTCAACGTGACCTACGCTCCCGCGGATCCGCACAGCGCCTGGTTTCGCCAAGTCACAACCTATTGGGAGATGGCCGCCTCGATGGTCATTCATGGAGCTGTCTCTCCAGACCTCTTCGTCGATTGCAACGCCGAGGGCTTCTTTCTCCTGGCCAAGTTTTCCAGCCTTCTTCCTGCGATTCGCGAACGCATGCCCGGTTTTCTAACCAAGACCTCCGAACTGGTCGATCGCTTTTCTGCCGCCGCCGCGCGCTACGAGATTGTGCTCAAGAATGTCGAAGCACGGCGCAAAGCCATGCAGCATTGAAAAATTGCCGGCGCACTCTTCATCCGGCCAAAGCGGCATGGGTTCCTCTTGCTCGATGTTCTGCGAAGAGTGCATCATGGTCAGCGGCCCGCACAACCAACACTCCCGGAGGTCAACAATGAAAAGACAGATCGCTCTCTTCGTTCTCATCGCATCGTCGGCGACCCTCGCCGCTCGCGCTGCGGACTCTTCCTCGATTAATGGCTGGATTTCAGACTCGATGTGCGCTGCCAGGCACGCCGGAACAGGCGCCGCCTGTGCCAAGAAGTGCATTGAGGGCGGCTCAGCCCCTGTCTTCGTCGACGAAGGCAAAAAGGCCGTCTGGTCCATCGACAATCCCGAGGCAGTGAAAGGCTTCTACGGAGCCAAGGTCACCGTCCACGCCACCACCGACGCCGGCAAGAAGAGCGTTCACATCGACTCCGTCGAAGCCGCCAAGTAGGGTCAGCAAAGTACCCGCCGGGGTCCCCACGAACAGGTCTTCGTTCGTGGGGTGGAAGAAGAGTGTCCACATCGACTCCGTCGAAGCTGCCAAGTAGCGGGCTGGCGAGTGAACCTCGAACCGCACTCGTCACCCGAGCCAATCTCTGATAGTGTCGTACCGTTAACCTTTGCCGCTCACCCGGCGATGGGACGGAAGTCGGATTGGCCGGTAATTTCAATGGCAAGAGCGATTTGGAACGGCAAAGTGATTGCCGAAAGTGAAGTAACGGAGAGCGTGGAGGGGAACGTCTACTTCCCTGAGTCCAGCCTCAAGCGGGAGTATTTTCGTCCCAGCAGCACCACTTCAACCTGCCCGTGGAAGGGCCAGGCCCGCTATATGAGCCTCTACATCGACGGCCAGGATAATCCCGACGCGGCCTGGTATTATCCCGACCCCAAGCCCGCCGCCCGTAAGATCAAAGGATTCGTGGCTTTCTGGCGCGGAGTTGAAGTAGAAAAGTAAGTGCTCACTCTGATCCTCCAGCAAAAGAACGCGATAGTGCTTCATGCGATGCTCCCTGCGTTCCTCGCGACCGTGCTTCTCAGCGGCTGCGCTCATCCCCAGGCAGCATCTTTACCGGCCACCGCGCCGTCGACGCTCACCGGAGATCCGGCACATCCCGGTTTGACCAAAGGCTGGGTCGACACCAAGCTTTACTTCGGCCTCGGCCTCGCCGATCATCCTGACAACGGCGTCAGTGAAGCCCAATGGCGCGACTTCCTCGACAAGGAAGTCTCCTCGCGCTTTCCTGCCGGCCTCAGCGTCCTTGACGTCTACGGGCAGTGGCAGGGCAAGAATCAGACCGCACCCGAGCGTCTGCGCTCCAAGATGCTCATCATCGATTATCCCGACACGCAGGAGAATCGCGACAAAATCGAAGCTATCCGCGTCGCCTGGAAGCAGCGCACCGGCGATCAGTCGGTCATGCGCGTGACCGAACCCGCCGACGTCTCGTTCTAGCCGTCAGACCCGAAACGACATGCCGGCGAAGCTCACGACACTCTGCTCGTCGATGTCCCACTGTTGGTATCGATGCAACGTGCCCTGAACTCCCGGAACGGTTTTCAGAAAGGTGTAGACGGGCGACGATCCGCACCACTTGAGGTCGTCCCTGTTCTCCTTCACCAGGTCCCAGAAACCTCGTGCATCCGATGCGGTAATGCGCTCAATCCTTGACCTGTCCCGCTCCTCAACCAGGGCCATCTCTTGCGCGCCTGCCTGCGCAGCAGTTTTGTCTCCGTAGCGCGTTCCGATATGAGCCATATCGATCCCAAGAACCCAAAACAATTGCTTGGCTTCCCTGGCGGCAATTTCTCCCAGCGCGTCGAAAAAACGGGCGACACGATCGTTCTCTTCGGGCAGCCCGCCTTCCTCAATGCTGCGTCCGAACGATCCGCAAAGAATTGGCAGGATGCGCACGTCGGGTCCGTAAATCGATTGCAGAAAGAGAACCTGAAACTCGATCGAATGCTCGATGGCGTGACAATAGTCCTCCATCAGAACCGCGGGCTGCTCCGCCAGCTCTGACACCAGCGCGTCATCGATTCTTGTCCTACCCCAGGGCGTTTCGAAGGGCTTCCGCGTTAAACCAAATCTGTCACCTTCGCCGTAGTGCGATGTCCCCAGCACCACAAAGGTGCGATCGCTCAGGTCTGCGGTCGGCTGCCGGACGCCTGGAATCGCCCCGGCATTTCTCCCTGGAATCAGCCATTGATACGCTGCGTGGTAGCTTTCCCAGGCATGTTCCGGACTGGCATGCGGCGCGGCGATCCCGATGATTCCTTCTTGGGTCGGAGCTCCTCCGCCCCCCAGATACTTGTGCATCACCTCTCGCAGCGGGTCGATCTCCGCGGGATAGGCTTTTCCTGCATGCGCCGGCTTCCGCACTGGACTCTGCGCAAAGGCGGCATGACAGCGTTCCTTGAGCCGGAGGTAGGTCTCGTCTTCGAGAAAGCCCGCGTCGCTCAGCTGTTTCGTCAGAAGCTGACCTACATCCCCAATCTCTTCGTCCCCCGCCATGCGGGAGATCTCCTCCTGCAGATCAAGACTGGTCCGGGAACCGTCGAAAAAAAGCAGGCAACGAACCAGAAAGGGAGGGATGATCAGTACGGCATCCGAGTACCCGAAGGAGTCACGAATCAAGAGGCCTGGCCGCTCGCGCACCGGGGAGGGCATGAAATCCAAATCGGATCGAAGTTTAGGAAGAATCATGGCCCCTTCAACCTTCGCACATCCCCCAGCACTGCGCGTTTCTTCGCGCGTTTCCGCTCCGCCGCATCTCGCAATCGTCTGGGGTTCGCTCTCTAACGGAGCCCCTTCACGAGGTAGAGATCAGAAAGCAGTCGGGTGTAGCCGTAGACATACGACTGGCCGTCTGCGCTCCATAGGAGATTGGTCATGTCGCAAAGCCCGGTCAGGTCCGCAGGGTAGATTTCCTTAAACAGCTGTCGCTGTCCGGTCTCGATGTTCAGGCGGAAGACCTTGACCGGAAGCTGTTTCCATTGGTTCACAAACAGGAACTTCGAGTCGGTTGACCAGCTCACGCCTTCTCCAGGCAGCAGACCGCGAATTGGCTGGGGGGGGCCTCCTTCCATGGGATACAAGCTGGATTCATTCGTGGAGGGATTCTTTCTCACCATCCATTTCCCGTCGGGAGAGACCCGGCATCCGCTCTCGCCTTCCGGCGTGATGGGCACCGGTTGCCCACCCTCGATACTTTGGATGAAACACCGGGGGCGTTGACCAACCAGCTGTCCCGAAAAGTAAATCCGCTTGCCGTCAGCAAGCCATCGAACCGGATGTCCGTACTGCTTCATGTTGTCGCGCGCGATACGCCGGGCGCTGCCTGCCCCGGTCGGCAACAACACAAGCTGGGTGTAGTCAACCGTTGCCACCGCCCATTTCCCGTCCGGAGAGAGACCGCCCGCCATGCCTTCTCCCAAAGGAACCGGCGGCGATCCATTCATGTCGCGCAGAACCACCGAGTAGTTCGGACCAACCTGCTCTCCTTCCTCGTCAAAGAGAACTGTCTTTCCATCCGCAGAGAGGTCGACAGGCAGCGACCAATCCAGCCACGAAAGATCCCGCTCGCGGGTGGCTCCGCGCGCCAGTCCCATGATGCCCGCTCGTTGTTCGTCGCGGGTAAGCAGCAGCCGCCCGTCGGGAGCGATATCTTCAATCGTCACTCCTCCCGGCGCTCGGAAGGTCAAGCGCACATGTCCCGCAAGATCCACGGCATACACGCGGCGTTGCAGCCCGGCTTCTGTCGCCGAAAACCATACTTCATCCCCCCGCGGCGACCACGCTAGGCCCTCCTCGCTCTCCCAGCCGGTGGAAAGCACTCGCTTGTGGCCGGCAAGGTCGACGACTGCGACCACGCCACGGTCGTCTCTGCTGTTGGGGTGGTCGAGAAAAGCCACCTGGTCGCCCTTGGGCGAAACCCTCGGATGGCTCACCCATCCGGTGGTTTCATAAAGGACGTGGCCCATGGGAAACTCGAGCTGCTCCTTTTCCCCGGCCGTCGCGCGCACGACCGCGAGACTCTTTCCGTCTGGAGCCCAATCGGCCCACTCGACGTTCTCCGCGATTGCCCGGGGCGTTCCGCCGCTGATCGGGACCTGGCCCAGTGTGCCGCGAAGCGCAAGCATGAAACGTGGCGCGGGGCTCTGCTGGACGGCCATTTCGCCTGAAGAAGAAACCGCAAGCAGAGATGCGTCGGACAGGCCCAGGCTCCGCGCCCCGGAATAGTTCACGTCGGTCGCGTAAATCTCCACTGGCGATCCGTCCCAGGAGGCTGAATAAATCACGTTGTGTCCATCCGGCGCGAACCGTGCCGTGAACACCGTGCCATGGCGCACCGTGAGTCGTTGAAATTCGGGCGCACGGGTGCCTACTGAGCGACGTCCGACAAGGATCCCGACCACCAGAAGCGCCGCGGCCAAAAGGATCGCCGACATCGCCGGCAGCAACCATCTGCGCCCGACCCCGTGCCGCTGAGCCGTCTCGGCGGGTGGAGCTGCCGGGACTCCCGGAGCGATCTCGGAGGGCGGATTGTCCAGGGCAGCGACGAAACGATAGCCGCGACGAGGAATCGTCTCCACGAAACGTGGATTGTCGGCTGAATCCCCGAGGGCGGTACGCAGTTTTCCGATGGCGACATTCACGGCGTGGTCGAAGTCGCCGAAACTCTCCTCCGGCCAGATCCGGCACTGCAGCTCCTCGCGCGTGACCAGTTCACCCCGCCGCTCGAGCAGGACTTGAAGCACCTTGAAAGGCTGCTCCTGCAGCTTGACGCGGACGCCTGCTTTACGGACCTCTCCAGACTGGAGATCAGCCTCAAATTCGCCAAAGCGGATTGTCCGGGATCCCTCCAACGTCTGCGGTGCGCCGTTGCTGCTCAAGTTCGAACCTCTCCCTCTATTTTCCCCTGCATCCCTTGATGCCTTAGAAAGCGTGCCGTATCAACTCTTTTGCGACGAGAGATACCTCTCCTCCGGCTCTCTCATTTCTCTCCAGTCGGCAAACTGACACGCGATCAACAAGCTAGCTCCAGTGCATTGAGCTCTCGTCCCTCCGAAGCCAACATGCCTTCCAGAGGTCGGGCATGGGCGTTCGTCGTTTTTGGCTTTTCGTCACTTTGACGTGTTTGGTTCTCGCGGGGCAGCCGGGAGCGCAAGGATCTCCCAGGAATGGTCGCCAAGGGCAGGGAAGAAGCATAGAGACCTTCGATCTGTATCGAGGCTATCTGATTATTGTCCGGGGATCCATCGGCCCGCTCAAGGGGCTCCATTTCTTGTTCGACACGGGAGCCACGCCGAGTGTTCTCGATCCTCAGCTCAAGGAGAAGCTCCACCTTGTCACGACCGCGGAGCCGATCGCGGTGCTCAATGGCACGGTTCAGGGAGAGACTGCGGTCGTCCCCACTCTGCAAGTTGGTCCCATCCACAGGGACAACGTCTCAGTTTCGATCCAGGACTTGTCGTTTCTTCAGAAGGTGCTGCCGGTTCATATTGACGGGATTGTGGGCCTCGATGTGGTGGGGCAGAACCCCTTCGAGGTGGACTATGCGGCACGAGAGATCCGCTTCGGCCCTCTTCCACTCATGAAGGATTCGGTTCCATTTCAATGGAAGGAAGGACTCGCCGTCATCGATGCCGTTGTCGATCAGGCGCAAATCCATCTGCTCGTCGATACCGGGGCATCGTCCATGATTCTCTTCTCCGCCCGGCATCAGGCGGACACGGGCTCTTCTGCTGAACCATCGTCCGACACCATCGGCGACTTCGAGCAGAACCATGCGCAGTCGATTCGTCTCAGCCTTGGCAAAACAAAGTTCGGGCACGAAGCTGCCTTTGTGGTCCAGCACCACAAAGATGCGGTCTACGATTTTGATGGCTTAATGAGCCCCGCAGCTCTGGGCATCACCAGGGTCGCCGTCGATCCAAGCCGACAGACCATCGCATTCACGCGCGAACCATGAGAGTGCGAAAGGTCATGCCTCGAAGCGGCGTGCATAGGTGAGCACATCGCACTTCACGTGCGGCGCAAGATTGGGGAACTCGGTATGGGCGGGCCGCACTCCCTCGGTGGTGAACCCACATTTTTCCATCACGTGCCCCGAGGCCTGATGCTCCACATGACACTCTGCCTCGAGTCGCCGCACGCCCAACTGCTCTGCCAAATCCACCATGGCACGCAAGGCCTCTGTCGCATATCCACGTCCCCACGCGTCTTGCGCAAGCACATAGCCGGTTACGGCCAAAAGCGGCGTTCTGAATGAAAGCCCTGTGCCGCCCAGCAAGATTCCGTCTGCTTGGTTTGAGAACACCAGGTATGAGCCCGCCGGCCATAACTCCCAGTCTGCCTCGCTCCACATGACAAATGCCGACGTTTCAGCAATCGAGCGATGCGTCGGCCAGCTCATGTAGCGCGTCACGACCGGGTCGCCGGCATAGCGGTCCAAGATGGCTTGTGCGTCGTGCATGGTGGGCCTGCGCAGAAGCAGACGTTCAGTCTTGATCGTTCGCGGGCCTTTCATGCTTCCATTCTCCGCGCTCAGGCAAGCGGCTTGCCGATCTCCCAGTGGTGCCCGAACGGATCGACGAGGCGTCCGATGCGCCAGCCGTACGGCTGATCCACCATGGGCCACTGCTGCGTTGCTCCCGCAGCGACAGCACGATCGAAAACAGCATCGGGTTCGTCCACCACCAGAACCATGCGCACAGTGCTGCCGCCCAGAGTCTCCGGGCTGAAGTTCTGATGTTCCGGCGCTTCATCCGCGAGCCAAAAATTGGACTCGCCGATCGAAAGCTGCGCTACCACCGCACCATCGTCGCTTTCAGTCCGGAATAACTCCACGGCTCCAAATGCCTTCTTGTAGAACTCGATGGCCTCGCGGCCTTTTCGTACACCCAGCAGGGGCGCCAGCGTCGGATCCTTCTTCGCTTCGGGCACTCAGTACCTCCACATAAGCCGTTAGAAGCTCCCTACGTCCACGGTCGATGCTCTTAATACGCTTGCAGCTGATCCAGAGGTAACCGAATTCTGAAGCACGTCGAACCCGGCTCCGACTTCACGCTGATGTGCCCCCTGTGCTTCCGCACGATGCGCATCGCGTTGTCCAGCCCCAGTCCTAATCCCTCTCCCGGAGCCTTGGTGGTAAAGAACGGCTCAAAGATGCGGTCCTGCAGCTCCGGCGGAATTCCCGGCCCCGCGTCCCAGATTTCCACCAGCAGCATCTCGCCCTCGAGGCGGCAAGCCAGTCGTAGTAGTCCCTGGTTACCCATTGCATCAAGGGCGTTCTCAATTAGTGCAGTCCACACCTGGTTCAATTCGCTGCCATAGGCACTCACCCGCGGCAGGTTGAGCTCATACTCGCGCTCGATCGACACATGCGTCATCCGCGATTGCAGCATCTGTACCGTCGCATCCAATCCCGCCGGCACATCCACTTCAAGAATGGGCGCGCGATCCATGTACGAGTACGCCTTCACCGCGCTGATCAGGTCGAAGATGCGATCGGTCGAGTTGATCAGGGTCTCTACGGAACGCGACGTGCGCAGGTAGCGCGCGAAGAACTGCAGCGCGACCGAAATCTCTCGAGGCTCCAGAAATGTGCGCAGGGCCTCCAACTCGGCCGCCGTCACACCCTGTTCGTTCAGCTGGGCGGCGATATCCCACGCACTTTCAGTCGGCAGAGCGGTCAGCCATGTGCGCAGCGCCTCTTCGCGTGCAATCAGATCGCCCGCATTCAAATCTTCGAGCGATTCCTTACGGCTCAGCACCCGCTGTTCCCAATCCTCGATCTGGCGGATCTGCTCGTTCGACAAACACAGGTTCACAAGTTTGAACCGGTTGGTGCGATTGGCGCGCAGCTCTGTCACCAGGCTGGCCGCCGAACGCTGCGCCGCCGAAGCTGGATTGTTCAGTTCATGGGCCAGGTTCCCGGCAAGCTTGTTGAGTGACGAAAGCTTCTCGGCTTGCTGCTCGATGCGCGTCACCTCGCGCACGCGGTCCAGCAGCGTCGAAACGACTCGCTGCGCCATTGAAGGGATTGCCTGCAGCATCTCGGGAAAGAGGTCTTTGTGGATTGTGAGAGCCCACACGGGAGACACAGCAAAGCCCTGTCCGCCAGAAATCTTCATGCGCGAGAAGGGAAGGTAGCCGGTCATCTGCCCGGCGCGTCCGATAAACAATTCCATCGGGCCGCCGCGCTGCCGGCGCACGTGAATCTCGCCCTTCAGGATAAGAATCATGCGATCGGCCGGAGCGCCCTCTTCAAACAGGATCTGACCGGGCTCTCCAATGAGCTCTTCACCGTGCCGGGCCAGCCAGAGCCTGTCTTCAAAGGTCAATCCATGCAGGGGCCCTACGCGCTCGATCGCAGCAGCAAGCTCTTCGGCCGGCGTGGGGGATACAGGTGCAGTAACTGAGGGGGAAAGCATCCGCGTACCTCCGGTGTGCACGTTCAGGATAGCCGATTCTTGGTCTAGAAATCTGCCCGGCAGTCGCCCCTTGTCCCGCTGCCAGAAACAGGAAAAAAGCCCGGTGCTATCATGGGGCGGCTCGAAATCCAGTAAGAGGACCCATCGATGTTGAAAACCTTTTCATCGCTGTTGCTGCTCTGCGCCTCGGTCGCCGCATTGTCTCAAACCGCCGATTCCGCTTCTCATACCTTCCGTCTCGACGGGGGAAACGTTTCCTATGTCTTCGGCGTCAACCCGCGGGGCGAACTGCAGCAACTCTATTGGGGCGGCCGGCTCGCCGCCACTGACCAGATGCCAAGCGCCAAGCCCGCGCGCGAATGGGCATCCTTCGACGACTCTTACACCAACACGCCGCAGGAGTACGCCGGATGGGGTTCTGGCCTGTTCAACGAGCCCGCTCTCAAAGTCAGCTTCGCCGACGGCAACCGCGACCTCGTTCTCCACTACGAGAGTCAGAAATCTACACCGTACGGCTACGACGTCGTCCTTAAAGACATCAAGGCCTCGGTCTACGTGACGCTTCACTACTCCATCGATCCCGAGACCGGCATCCTCGCCCGTTCCGCGACGATAGAGAATAAGGATGCGCAGCCCATCACCATCGAGCAGGCTGCCGCTGCTGCCTGGTCTCTCCCGCGCGGCCATTACACGCTGAACTATCTCACTGGCCGCTGGGCCGGCGAGTGGACGCTTACCCAGGAGCCCGTCCTTCCCGGCGCGCGCGTCCTTGAAAGCCGCCGCGGTTCAACCAGTCATCAGGCCAATCCATGGTTTGCCATTCAATCTGGCGACCCCGACGAGAATCACGGCGAGGTGTGGTTTGGCGCTCTTGCGTGGAGCGGCTCCTGGCGGATCACGGTTGAACAGGATCAGCTCGATTCGATCCGGATCACGGGCGGGTTCAACCCCTTCGACTTCGGCTACGTTCTCCATCCCGGCGAATCCCTCGCAACGCCCATCTTCTACGGTGGCTATTCGGCCCACGGTCTCGGCGGCGCCTCTCGTCTCTTTCATCACTTCCAGGTCGCGCATATCCTTCCGCACCGCATCGGAGAAGGGAATACGGCCGCGCCCAAGCCTCGCCCTGTGATCTACAACTCGTGGGAAGCAACGGAAATGAATGTCTCCGAAGCCGGACAGATTGCGCTCGCAGAAAAAGCCGCTGCCCTCGGCATCGATCGCTTCGTGATGGATGACGGCTGGTTCGGTCAACGCAAAGACGACCACGCCGGATTAGGCGACTGGTACGTCAATCCGCAGAAGTTTCCGCACGGCCTGAAGCCTCTCATCGACAAGGTCCACTCGCTGGGCATGGACTTCGGAATTTGGGTCGAGCCTGAGATGGTCAATCCCGACTCCGACCTCTACCGCGCGCACCCCGATTGGGTTCTCAACTTCCCCGGCCGCCCGCGCACCGAACAGCGCAATCAACTCGTGCTCAATCTCGCCCGCCCCGACGTGCGTGCCTATGTCTACGGCTTCCTCGATAAGCTCCTATCCGAAAACGATATCTCGTTTCTCAAGTGGGACTACAACCGTAACTGGACCGAGCCCGGCTGGGATCAGCTGCCGCCCGCCGAGCAGAAGAAGGTGTACGTTGAGTTCACGCGTAACCTCTATTCCATCTTTGCCGAGCTTCTGGCCAAACACCCCAAGGTCGAACTTGAATCCTGCTCCGGCGGTGGAGGGCGCGTTGACCTCGGCATCCTGCAATACGCCGACGAAGTCTGGCCCTCAGATAACACCGACCCCTTCGATCGGCTGACCCAGCAGGACGGATTCTCCTACGCCTATACACCGCAGGTCATGATGGCCTGGGTCACCGACTCGCCTCATGACCTCGAGCACCAGATCCGGGTCACATCGATTCCTTATCGCATGCTCAGCTCGATGCAGGGTTCGCTTGGCATCGGGGCCAATATCAACAAATTCACCGACGATGACTTGGCCGTCACCAAGCGCCTGATCGCCGCCTATCACCAGGTGCAGCCGACCATCGTGCAAGGCGACCTCTACCGCCTTATCTCGCCACGCAATGGCAGCGAGTTCTCCGCCACGCAGACCGTCAATCGCGACAAATCGCAGTCCGTCGTCTTTGCGTTCATCCATTCCACGCAGGAAGGCCACAAATTTCCGATTCTGAAATTGCAGGGCCTCGACCCGTCCGCGGACTACGAGCTCACACCGATCGAAGGCAACGCCGATCCCGCAACACCAACCACCGCGAGCGGCGCCTGGTGGATGAACCACGGCCTCGAGTTCTCCGAAGATTTCCGGGGCGACTTCCAGGCTTCAGCTTTTCGCCTGGACAAGAAATAGACGAGGATCATGCGTACAGGCGCGATCTTGAAGGGACGGGCTTTCGACTGACTGTGGGGAAGCCCGGGCCCGAGTTCGCGACGCCGAACGATGTCCTGGGTCCGCATTCCCTCAAATCTCCCGTTCCAAGAAAAAGGCGACCGCATGTGCGATCGCCTTTCTCTTCTTCATTGTGGAACGATGTAGGGTAGCGTCGGGAGCGCCGCTCACGCTGTTCTTATCGGGTCTTCGCGACCTCTTCTACCGTGACCGGATCGAGGAAGGGCATCGACGCACGCAGTTTCTTGCCCACAATTTCAACGGGATGCTTTGCCTCTGCCTCGCGGAACGCCATAAACTCCTTGCGTCCCGAGTTCTGATCGGCCAGAAACCGCTTCGCAAAGGTGCCGTCCTGAATCTCGGTCAAGATCGCCTTCATCGCCTTCTTGCTCTCGTCGTTGATTACGCGCGGTCCGGAGACATAATCGCCCCATTCGGCAGTGTCCGAAATGGAGTAGCGCATGTACGCCAAACCGCCGCGATAAATCAGGTCGACAATCAGCTTCAGCTCGTGCAGAACTTCGAAGTACGCGCTCTCAGGCTGGTAGCCGGCTTCAACCAGCGTCTCGTAACCAGCTTTAATCAGCGCGCTCACGCCGCCGCACAGCACTGCCTGCTCGCCAAAGAGATCCGTCTCGGTCTCTTCTTTGTAGGTCGTCTCCAACACTCCGGCGCGTGTGCAGCCGATGCCCTTCAGGTAGCTCAAGGTCAGCGCATGCGCCTTTCCCGTCGCGTCCTGGTGGATCGCGATCAGACCCGGAACACCGCCGCCTTCGGTAAACACTTCGCGTACGCGATGTCCCGGCGCCTTTGGAGCAGCCATGCCAACATCAATGCCCGCAGCAGGCGAGATGGTCTTGAAGTGGATGTTGAATCCATGCGCGAACAGCAGCAGCTTTCCGGCCGCAAGGTTCGGCGCAATCTCTTCGGCATACAGTTTGGCCGCAGTCTGGTCTGGAACAAGCACCATCACCACGTCGGCCCACTTGGTGACATTGGCAACGGTGTCGACTTCCAAGCCTGCCTTCTGCGCTTTGGGAATCGATTTGGAGTTTGCCGCCAGGCCGACCTTCACCTGAACGCCCGAGTCCTTCAGGTTGAGTGAGTGGGCATGGCCCTGCGAGCCATAGCCGATGATGGCGACCTTCTTGGCTTGAATCAGCGCGAGGTCGGCGTCGTGATCGTAGTAAGTCTTTGCCATGTTCTTCTCGTATTCCTTTTCGTTGCAGGTTGGGAAATTTCTTTGTACGTCAACAGTGCCTGGTCTGATGGTTTGTCAGGCTTTGACAAACGTGGTCAAGCTGCGCCGGGCGCGTTCGCGAAGTTGGCAATTGCGCAGTTCATCGGCGAGCGCTTCCAAGTGCGGTACTCCGTAGATCGAAAAGTTCTCAAGCTCTGCGTCAGAAGAGTACAGGTGGAGAGAGGCTTGCCCTAAAAGGCGGCTGCCTATGGGCTTTCGCAACTCGAAATGATCGATGCGGAACAGCTCGAGCGATTCCTGAACCTTAGAGAGGAGACCTCGTTCGAGCTTGATTCTCTGCGTTGTAATCCGGTAGTGGATACGTCGACTTCTGGTGTAGAAAACTAGGCAGATGAGGGTGCAGGCAATCACGAAAAACAGGCATAGATACAAGATGTATGAATCGGACACTTCGATGTACCTTGCCTTCATGGCGTATCCCACAATCGCTGTCACGGCAATCACGATGAGAAATGGTGTGATTTGGCCAGCCGTGTAAAGCAGGGATGGGTGTCCGACAAACAGATCGCGTTCGGTTTCGAATTCTTTGCTGGCGAGTTGGGTCAGGTCGGAGTTACAGAACCGGCACTTGATTGCGACAGCCTTGATGGTCTCTCCGCAAAAAGGGCAGGCTTTGCTGTCTGGGTCCATGATTCACTCCTTTCTGATGAAGCTACCGACGCAATCTAGGGCCAGGGAAAGTGTTAATCGGGCACGACGGCGGCTTTCTCGTCGAGTTCCGAGGTCTCAGATTGTTTTTCGTCGCCTGCACCCATTGCGCGCAACACGCCGCTGGTGTGATGGCCACGGCGCATTGTCATCTTGCCGCTGCGGCAGATCTCGAGGACTCGTTCTTCGCCCTCGTTGAGCACCTGGATCAATCCCTCGATCTTGCTCTCGACGCCGGTCATCTCGATCATCAGTGACTCGGGAGCCAGATCGACAATCCGGGCACGAAACACTTCGACGAGTTCGAAAATCTGCGAACGATTCTTGGGCGTAGCCGCAACCTTGATCAGAGCCAGTTCGCGCGTGACCGAAGGCGCCTGCGCAATGTCATCGACATCGACCACATTCTCGAGCTTGTACAAGCTGGCACGAATGCGATGACCAGCCTCAGCCGAAGCTTCGCAAACCAGCGTGAGCCGGGAGAGCCCGGGGCGTTCGCTGCGGCCGACGGTCAGCGAATGAATATTTAGATTGAGACGGCGAAACAGCGACGCGACGCGCGTCAGCACGCCGGGGAGATCTTCAACGTATGCAACAAAGGTATGCAGCATGATGGATTTCCTTGCAAGTGCGAAAGCTGGTGTGTGTGTTTTCAGTTCGTAGTTCACAGTCAGTCGCCCCTCAACGCACGTCCGTCGGCGAACTGAGAACGATGCACTGCCTTACTTATCGTCCGCGCGCTCTTCCAGCGGATCACGATCGGGCCGGCGGATCATCTCGTGCAATGCAGCGCCGACTGGAATCATCGGGTAAACGGAATCTTCTTGCTCGACCAGGAAATTGATCAGGTAGGCTCCGGGAGATTTGCGGGCCTCGTTCACCACCGTTTCCACTTCGCTGCGTTTGCGGACAGCTTTTGCGGCAATACCGTGCGCATCGGCCAGCTTCACAAAGTCGGGGCTGACGAGCGGCGTTGATTCGTAGTTGCGGTCATAGAAAAACTCCTGCCACTGCCGCACCATGCCGAGATAGCCGTTGTTGATGATGGCGATGTTGATGTTCAGCTTCTCCTGCACAATCGTGGAGAGTTCCGCTGCGGTCATCTGGAAACCTCCGTCGCCGGCGACCACCCAGACTTCCTTATCAGGGCATGCCTTCTTGGCGCCGATCGCCGCAGGCAAAGCGAAGCCCATCGTGCCTAGCCCGCCCGAAGTAATGAGTGTGCGTGGCTTTTCGTGATGGAAGTACTGCGCTTCCCACATCTGGTGCTGACCCACATCGGTGACCACGATCGCGTCGCCGCCGGTGATGCGCCACAGGTCGTGCATCACGTGTGCCGCGTAAAGGTGACCGGAATCCGGCAGGTTCTTGATGTCGCTGACGGCGCTTTCGCCCTTGCTCGCGTGAATGGTCTTCAACCACGCACTGCCATCGCGCCCTGCAACGTACGGCAGCAGATCTTCAAGAACCTCGCGCAGATCGCCGACCAGCGCGACATCAACCTTCACATTCTTGTTGATCTCAGAAGGGTCGATCTCGATATGAATTTTCTTCGCCTTGGTTGCGTACGTGGCAAGCGTGCCCGTAACGCGATCGTCGAAGCGCATGCCGCAAGCAATCAGCAGATCGGCTTCCTGGATCGCCTGGTTCACCCACGCTTCTCCGTGCATGCCCATCATGCCCATGTTCAACGGATGTGAGGCAGGGAAGGCGCCGAGACCGAGCAGTGTGAGCGCGACCGGAGTTTGTGTACGCTCGGCTAACGTGCGTACCTGCTCCATCGCGCCCGCCTCGGAAACTCCATGGCCTGCAAAAATGATCGGCCGCTTCGCACTGCGAATCAGCTCCGCAGCCTGCTCCAGTTCGTTCTTCTCTGCCTTGAGCATGGGATGCGCACGATACGGCTTGGGCTTGGCGGCGGCAAAGTCGAACGTCGCCTTGCCTTGCTGTGCATCTTTCGTGATGTCCACGAGAACCGGTCCGGGACGGCCCGACTGCGCAATCTGGAATGCAAGTCGCAGCGCCGGCGCAATGTCTTCCGTTTTGCTGATCAGGAAGTTGTGCTTGGTAATGGGCAGCGTGATGCCGGTAATGTCGACTTCCTGGAACGCATCGGAACCAAGCAGTTTGCTCGAGACGTTGCCCGTGATGCAGACCACGGGAATCGAATCGAGCATCGCCGTGGCAATCCCTGTGACGAGGTTTGTCGCGCCGGGCCCGCTGGTGGCAAGCGCGACGCCAACCTTGCCGGAAGCACGCGCATAGCCATCGGCCATGTGTGCAGCGCCCTGCTCGTGACGAACCAGTGTGTGGTGAATGGGAAACTTGCGCAGCGCGTCATAGATGGGAAGAATCGCTCCGCCGGGATAGCCGAAGACATCCGTAACGCCTTCACCGACCAGCGTCGCCCAGACGATTTCTGATCCTGTCAACGGCGTTGGTGTGTTCAGATGAGCGTCAGCGGCGTGTGCGGCCTTCGTGTGTGCGTTCTTTCCCATGGTGATGCTCCTTGTCAGCTGCTCGTTCTCAGCCAATAGTTTGTTCATCTTCTGGATCGCCGTTCAGCTAATAGCTGAGCAGCGTGCTATTACGTCGTTGCTCCGACCGACGCCGATGTCACGCGGTCGACATACTTGCGGAACACTCCGCCGGGCCAGCGCAGCGCGGGCGCCTTGAATCCTTTGAGCCGACTTGCGATCTCTGTCTCGCTCACTTCAAGCGTCAGCTTGCGATTGGGAATGTCGAAGTGGATAATGTCGCCTTCGCGCACCGCAGCGATCGGCCCGCCGACAAACGCTTCGGGTGCGACGTGGCCGGCGGTGAATCCGCGTGTGGCTCCAGAAAAGCGTCCGTCTGTAAGCAGGGCAACATGCGCGCTTAGCTCCGCATTGGACGAGATCGCAGCCGTTACCTGCAGCATTTCGCGCATGCCGGGCCCACCCTTAGGACCTTCATAACGAATGACGAGCACATCGCCTGCATTGATCTTGCCCGACTGCACGGCGGCAAAGCAGTCTTCTTCGCAGTCAAAGACACGAGCTGGTCCGCGATGTTCGACGCGATCGGCTGCAGCGACCTTCATCACGCAGCCTTCAGGCGAGAGATTGCCCTTGAGGATCACGAGGCCGCCCGTCGGCTTGATCGGCTTGTCGAACGTGTGGATGACCACCTGTCCCGGAGTCTCCTGGGCGAGTGCCGCTTCCTCGGCGAGGGTTCGGCCGCTGATGGTCAAGGTCGACCCATCGGCATGGCCGGTTTCGATCAGGCGCTTGGCCAGCAGGCGCGATCCACCCGCGGCCTGAAAGTGCTGGGCCATATATTTGCCTGCGGGTACCAGGTCGCAAATAAAGGGAGTGCGCTTGGAGATCCCATCGAAGTCATCGATGGACAGATCGATACCCATCTCTTTCGCGATGGCGAGCAAGTGCAGTACGGCGTTGGTCGATCCGCCGCTCGCTGCCACGCTGGCAATTGTGTTCTCAAGCGACTTGCGCGTAATGATCTGTGAGGGGCGGCGATTGGCGCGCACTACTTCCATCAGCATGCGGCCAGCTTCGCGGGTGGCTGCGTGCTTGTCGTTGGCGGTGGCAGGCACTCCGGAAAGCTGCATCGGAGAGATGCCGAGGATTTCACCCGACATGGCCATCGTGTTGGCCGTGAACTGGCCTCCGCACGCACCTGCGCCCGGACAGGCATTGGCTTCGAGCGCTTCGAGACCCGCGTCGTCGATCTTGCCCGCTGCGTACGATCCGATGCCTTCAAAGACGTTCTGAATCGTGATGTCGATTCCGTTCAGTTTTCCGGGAGCAATGGACCCGCCGTAAAGCATCATCCCTGGGATATCGAGCCGACAGAGCGCCATGATGATGCCGGGCATGTTCTTGTCGCATCCGCCGATGCCGACCAGGCCGTCGAAGAGATTGCCGCGGGCGACGAGCTCGATGGAGTCGGCGATGACTTCGCGCGAGACCAGCGAAGCCTTCATGCCCTGCGTGCCCATGGTGATGCCGTCCGAGATGGTAACGGTGTTGAATTCCATGGGCGTGCCACCCGCTTCGCGAATGCCTTCTTTCAGGGCTTCGGCAATCTCGTGCAAATGCACATTGCAGGTACCGATTTCCGTCCATGTATTCGCGATGCCGATGATCGGCTTATGCAGGTCGTCTTTGCTGAACCCGGATCCGCGCAGATAAGATCGAGCCGCAGCGCGACTCGGGCCTTCGGTCAACGGGACACTATTGCGTTTGCCTTCGATGGTCATTTCTTCCTTAGGTGCGGTGTTAGTCGTCAGCGGCGTGAGCGGAGTTCGGTTCAAAACGCCAGAGTGAATCCGTCTTCGCCGACCCCGCTAACTCCGCCGGCGCCGCTGTTCTTCATTTGGCCTTGAGCCAGGTTGCGTGGTCATGCTGCGTCTCGAATGTGTCTAACGCCGCCGCATGCCGCAAGGTCAGGCCAATGTCGTCGAGGCCTTCGAGCAGGCAGAACTTGCGGAAGGGATCCATCTCGAACGACGCCTCAAATCCGTTGGTGTCGGTCACCTTCTGCTGCTCGAGCGAGACGGTTAACCGATAGCCCGGAATCTTTTGCGCATTGTCGAGAAGCTTGTCGACCTGCTCTTCAGTCAAGCGCGCCAGCACAATGCCGTTCTTGCCGGCGTTGGAGAAGAAGATGTCGGCAAAGGTTGGTGCGATGACACAGCGGAATCCGAAGTCCGAGAGCGCCCACGCTGCGTGTTCGCGGCTCGATCCACAGCCGAAGTTCTTGCCCGCCACCAGAATCTGCGCACTCTTGTAGCGCGGATCATTCAGCACGAACTCCGGGATCGGTTTGCCCTCGGGCGTTTGCCGCCAATCGAAAAAGAGAAAGTCGCCGTAGCCGGTACGCTCAATCCTCTTGAGGAACTGTTTGGGAATGATCTGATCGGTGTCGACGTTGGTGCGGTCGAGCGGCGCGACCAAAGCGGTGATTGTCTTGAAAGGTTCCATTAGGCGGTCACCTCTTCCTGCACGTTCCAGGTGCGGATGTCGACGAAGTGGCCGGCAATGGCAGCCGCAGCGGCCATCTCGGGGCTGACAAGGTGCGTACGCCCACCACGTCCCTGACGACCTTCGAAGTTGCGGTTGCTGGTCGAAGCGCAACGCTCCCCGGGCGAAAGAATGTCAGGGTTCATACCCAGGCACATGGAGCATCCTGGTTCACGCCAGTCAAAGCCTGCTTCTTTAAAGATTGTGTCCAAGCCTTCTTTTTCTGCCTGTGCCTTTACGGCCTGCGATCCAGGCACCACCATGGCGCTGACGTGCGACGAGACCTTGTGGCCTGCGGCGATGCGCGCGGCCGCACGCAGATCTTCGATGCGCCCGTTGGTGCACGAACCGATGAAGACGCGATCAATGCTGATTTCGTCCAGCGGCGTTCCGGCCTTCAGATTCATATATTCGAGCGCGCGTTCGAACGATTTGCGGTCGATCTCGGTCTCTGCCTTGGCGGGATCGGGAACCGCAGCCGTCACAGGCGCGACCATACCCGGGTTGGTTCCCCAGCTCACGTAGGGAACAAGTGTGGTTGCATCCATCACCAACTCGCGATCGAACGTCGCTTCTGGATCTGTCGGTAGCTTGCTCCACTCGGCAACTGCGGCCTTCCAGGCCTCTCCCTTAGGGGCGAAGCGGCGGCCTTCCAAGTAGGCAAACGTTATGGCGTCGGGAGCGATCATGCCGGCGCGCGCGCCTGCTTCGATGCTCATGTTGCAGATCGTCATCCGGCCTTCCATCGAAAGCGAGCGGATCGCCGAACCTGTGTACTCGATCACGCATCCCGTTGCGCCGTCCGTTCCGATTTTGCCGATGATGGCCAGAATGATGTCCTTCGCTGTTACGCCATGGGGCAGCGTGCCTTCGACTGCGATACGAAAGGTTTTTGGCTTCGACTGTTGAAGCGTCTGCGTGGCTAGAACGTGCTCCACTTCGCTGGTACCAATGCCAAATGCCAGTGCGCCAAACGCGCCGTGAGTCGAAGTGTGCGAGTCGCCGCAAACAATCGTCATGCCCGGCTTGGTGATGCCGAGCTCCGGCCCAATCACGTGCACAATGCCTTGCTCGCGCGAGTTCACATCGTAGAGTTCAACGCCAAAGTCAGCGCAGTTCTTGCGTAGCGTGGCAATCTGCGTTGCCGCGATCTGGTCGACGATATGCAGGCGGCCTTCGATCGTAGTCGGCACATTGTGGTCGACCGTGGCGATGGTGCGATCTGGACGCCGCACCTTGCGGCCTGCCAGCCGCAGCCCTTCAAACGCCTGCGGTGAAGTGACTTCGTGTACCAGCTGCAGGTCGATGTAGAGCAGTGTCGGCTCGCCTTTTGGCTCGGCCACAAGGTGCTGCTCCCAGACCTTTTCGAATAATGTTTTGGAACTCATCCCTTATCCTCGGTTATGCGTTGACGAGCTGCGTCTTGACGGTTTCGCGGACCTTGGCGCCCATGTCTTTCGTGGAGAGCACCGTAAAGCCCTGTGGGTTTGAGCGGGCCAGATCCGGCGTCCTGAAGCCCTGCTCGAGTACCTTGCGGACTGCAGTTTCGACGGCCGCAGCTTCGGCTTCGAGCTTCGCGCTGTGGCGCAGAATCAATGCGCCGGTAAGAATCGCGCCGAGTGGATTGGCCAGGCCCTTGCCCGCAATGTCGGGTGCCGAGCCGTGAACTGGCTCGTACAGATTGACCTTGCCGCCGATGGTGGCCGAAGGCAACATGCCGAGCGATCCAGTGATGACGGCGGATTCATCGGAAAGAATGTCGCCGAAGAGATTCTCGGTCAGCACCACGTCGTAATTGCGCGGCTGATTCATCAGGTGCATGGCCATCGCATCCACATACTGATGTTCGACAGCGACTTCCGGGAAATCCTTCGCGACTTCGTTCACTGTGGCGCGCCAGAGCTGCGAAACCTCCAGCACATTGGCCTTGTCGACGCTGGTCAGTTTCTTGCGGCGCTGCGAAGCCAATTGAAAGGCGATGCGGGCCACGCGCGCAACTTCGTCCCGCGAATAGCGCATGGTGTTCCAGGCTTCGCCAGTCGCCTTGTTCCACTCGCGCGGCTGGCCGAAGTAAAGGCCGCCGAGGAGTTCGCGGACAAAGAGAATGTCGGCTCCGTCAATCATTTCGGGACGCAGCGGACTGTTGACCGCAAGCTCTTTGAAGGCAAACGCGGGGCGCAGGTTGGCGAATCCGCCCAGTGCCGCGCGGATCTGCAGCAGGCCGGCTTCAGGCCGCTTGTCCGGGGGGAGGGAATTGAATTCGTTGCCGCCGACGGCGCCGAGCAACACCGCATCGGAGTTCAGCGCGGCTTCGAGTGTGTCCTTGGGCAGGGGCGTTCCATCCTGTACGATGGCTACGCCGCCGATGCGCTTGGACGTGATTTCGAGCTTATGGCCGCCGATTTCGGCTACGTCCTGCAGAACTGCAACGGCTTCATTCGTAACTTCAGGGCCGATGCCATCGCCGGCGGTGACAAGAATCTTAAGGTGCATTTCCCGCTTCTTCCCTCAGGGGCTCAAGCCCCGGTAATTTCGTTCTTCTGCGGCACGACTCAAGTCGTGCCCTGTTACAAAACAAGACCGCGTACAACAAGACCGCACGTTAAAACAAAAATCGCACGCATAAAACAACATACCGCTTCAGAATGAGATCGGCCCTGGCGCTTACGGTGTCAGTCCAGTTCAGCGACGGGCACATTGCGTCGTTCACGGATATTGTCCGGAAGCAATCCGACCAAATCCTGGTCGTAGATGTTCTTCTTGCGGTCTGCGAGCGCTACAAACCTGTAGTAGATGTGCTGCAATTCGTCTCGATCGACTGTGAATCCCAGCTGCTCGAGCCGGTGGCGCAGCGCCGCGCGCCCCGAGTGCTTGCCCAGCACAAGATGCGTCTTCGACACGCCGACCAAGGCAGGTGTCATGATCTCGTAGCACAGAGGATTAGCCAGCATGCCGTGCTGGTGAATACCGGATTCATGCGCGAATGCGTTCGCTCCCACAATCGCTTTGTTGGGCGAAGGCTTGAAGGTGATGATCTGCCCCAGCACTTCGCTCGTCGGATAGAGGTTGGCAAGTTGGATGCTCGTGGAGACTCCGTAGCTGTCGCCGCGCACATAGAGAGCGGCAGCAATCTCTTCGAGTGAGGCATTGCCGGCGCGTTCGCCGATGCCGTTGATCGTGCATTCCACTTGCCGGGCGCCGCTGGTGATGGCGGCCAGAGAATTCGCAACAGCGAGACCAAGGTCGTCGTGGCAATGAGAAGAAAGAATCACGTTCTTTTCGTCGATGGCCGGGATGCGCTCCCGGACCTCACGGAACATTTGCCCGTATTCTTCAGGCGTCGTGTAGCCCACCGTGTCGGGCATATTGATGGTTGTGGCACCGGCATCCACAGCGATGCGGACCATCTCGACAAGGAAGTCGCGGTCTGAGCGGGTCGCATCTTCAGGCGAGAATTCCACGTCGTCGCAGAGCGAGCGCGCCAGGCGCACCGACTCGCCGCAGAGGTTCAGGGCTTCCTGGCGGCTGATCTTCAACTTGTATTCGAGGTGCAGGTCGCTCGAGGCGAGAAAGACATGGATGCGGGCCCGGTCGGCAAACTGCAGCGCCCGCGCGGCCATCTCGATGTCTTCTTTCTTGGCCCTGGCGAGGGAAGCAATGCGGGGCTTCCGTATGGCCTGGGTGATGGTCGCAATTGCCGCGAAATCACCCTCCGAAGCCATGGCAAAGCCGGCTTCGATGATGTCCACTCCAAGATCCTCCAGGGCATGCGCCATGGTGAGCTTTTCCTGGGTGGTCATGCTGCAGCCGGGAGACTGTTCTCCGTCGCGGAGCGTGGTGTCGAAGAAAACTACATGATCTGATGTCATCGTTCGCCTGCCGGGGGAAGCAATACTGACTCTGTCAGTGTCTCTCATCTGCATTCTATAAGACAAAGTTATTCTTGTTGTGGAATCGATTAGAATTGCTTATAGATGGGCACCCCCAGAAAGGCACGGCAACGGCCATGGAACTGACTCAGCTGGAAACCTTTCTCGCGGTCGCCGAGGAGCGCAGCTTTTCGCGCGCCGCACTCAGGCTCAACCGCACCCAGCCAGCCGTCAGCCAGGTCATCCGCAAGCTGGAAGAATCGGTTGGGGAGACCCTCTTTGACCGGGCAGCCCGCGATGGGTCGTTGACCGCCGCAGGCGTCTTGCTGCGCGATTATGCCCTGCGGTTGCTGGCACTGCGCCGCGAAGCGAACAGCGCCCTGGGCGAGTTGAAGAGCCTGGAGCGGGGCCAGCTCAACCTCGCCGCCAACGAATACACCTGCATGTATCTGCTGCCGGCGATAGACGCCTTTCGGCGCGAATTCCCGCAGATCAAGGTGACGGTCCACCGCACCCTCGCCAGCCGCATCCCCGAGGAGCTGAACTTGCGCACTTTCGAGATCGGGGTGGTCTCGTTTCGTCCTGATGTGGCCCATTTCCGCACGATCTCGGTGTATGGCGACAGCCTTGCGTTTATCGTCAGTCCACATCACCCGCTGGCACATGCGGAGCGCGTCTCGATCACCGATCTCGGGAGGCAGGATTTTATTGCCCATCACGTCGCCTCACCCCTGCGGAAGAAAGTGATTGAAGCTTTTCAGCGGTACCGAACTCCGTTGAATATGACGATCGAGCTGCCCACGATCGAGGCGATCAAGAGATTTGTTGCCATGGGGAATGGGGTAGCCCTGGTGCCGCATTTGACGGTGGCGCGGGAGCTGGAGACAGGCGACCTGGTACGCGTGACGGTGGAGGAACTGGATGACATCAAGCGCGTGCTCCGCCTGATTCACAGGCGGCAGGCCACTTTGAGTTATGCCGCGCGCGCGTTTCTCAAGACAGTACGGCAGATGGCCGAAAAGCAAGGGCCGCCGTTCTACTACCATGTGGAGCGGACCGCCTAGAAGGCCGGAAGCTGGTTTCATTCGAGGCACCCTGATCAGTACGCTTTTGCGTCGCCCCCAGACGCCCATTTAAATCGGCATGCGTCTAAAGACGCAGAGTCACGCCGGTATAACCCGTTCTGTCACGACCCGTTTCAGCCATTTACAATGCTTGGAGCGGGGCCCGGCACGAACCGGCGCACCGGAATCAACAAAGATTGGTTGCCGGCCGTACGGTTGGGCAGTCGCGAGGTTTTACTAGGGATGAAGAGGATCGCCTTTATTGCATTCCTGCTGGTTGTATGTGTTTCAGCAGGCCATGCCCAGGAAAGCAGGCAGGATATCAGCCTGAGCGGAACGGGCATTTACGAACCATTCAAGGCTTCTTCCACAGATGTTCAAGTGAGCGCAACGGTTGGCGAAGGGGCCATGCTGAGCTATCGATTCATGCTCACGCCTTCGAGCGCTCTTGAGGCCAATTACGGCGTCACCTACGAAAACAAGATCCACTATTTGGTCAGCAACACGAACAACTACCTGGTGAATACCCGGACCCAGGAGATTTCATTCGCCTACGTCCGCAGCTTTAATTTCCGCAAGTGGAACCCATTCGTCGAAGGCGGCCCCGGCATTCTGATTTTCCTGCCTATTCGCGATGCGACCACGACGTCGCTCGACGTGAAGCAGCAGACCGGAATCGGAGGTCTGTACGGCGCCGGCGTTGCGTATGAGATCAGCCCCAGTTTTGACATTCGTGCCGAGTACCGGGGTATCGTGACCAAGGTCCCGACCTTCGGATATTCGCTGCTCGATACCAAGCGCTGGTACAACATCTCCTATCCCGCGATTGGCGTGGCCTACCACTTCTAAATCGCGAATCGGCACGAAAAGGGCGTGGAGTCGATCCACGCCTTTTCCATTTTTCTTCATTGGTGCCACGGTTGGCGGATCGGATGCTCGATCAGGACTCGGCCTCCCTGTAGCGGCCAAGCTCTTTGACCATCGCGCAGTGCGGCTGCAGTGCCGCGAGGGCGCGGCTGGCCTCCTCAGGCGACTGCATCTGGCAGTCCACGTAGAAGATGTATGCCCACGGTTTGCCCTGCACGGGGCGCGATTCGATTTTGGTGAGATTGGTTCCGATCGCCGAAAGAGCAGACAGGGCAGCGACGAGAGATCCGGGCCGGTTCTCCACAGAAAAAGCAATGCTGATCTTGTTCGAATCCGGATCTGGAGCGGAATCTTGGGTGCGCCGGACGAGAAAGAACCGGGTGAAGTTTTCGGGGTTGTCCTCGATATTGGATGCCAGGATCTGTGCGCCGTAATAGTTGGCCGCAGCCTCGCTGGCGATGCCCGCGACATCGAGATTGCCCAGCTGGCCGAGCTGCTTGATGCTCCCCGCTGTGTCGTAAAAGGTGACTGCCTGCATCGCTGGATGGGCAGCGAGAAAGCGCCGGCATTGAGCCAGAGCGACAGCATGGGAGTAGACCCGTCGAATGCCGTCGATCGTCGCACCGGGAAGAACGATGAGATTGTGCCGGATACGGAGCAGAATCTCGCGCTCGACCTGGACGTCGTAAGCCAGAAGCAGGTCGAAGTGCTCCAGGACTGAACCGGCGAGGCTGTTTTCGATGGGAATGACAGCCGCATCAACCTTGCCACAGGCGAGCTCGGCGAAAACTTCAGCAGAGAGAGTGCAGGGAACGATTTCGGCGTCGGGAGTCAGCCTTTTGGCAGCTTCGTGGCTGAACGATCCGGGCTCTCCCTGAATTGCAACTTTCATATGGTCTGTCGGCTGTTGAGGGGTTAATCGAACTGACCCAACGTCCTCTCGCACCATACCACACGACATGGTATGCCTTGTTCCGCCCTGACGTGCGTTTGAGACTGGCTCAACGTTGCAGCCACAAATCGGTCGCGACGAACGCCAGAAAGACCATCGCGATGACGCCGTTCATGGTGAAGAACGCGGCGTTCAGACGGCGCAGGTCGCGCGGCGAAACGATGGCGTGTTCATAGGCCAACAGGGCCCCGGCCGCAACGATGCCCATCCAGCCGGGCAATCCAAAATGAAAGAGCCACGCGAAAAGCGCCAGCAGGCAAAGCATGGAGATGTGCATGATTCTAGCCGCCACGAATGCCGCGGGGATGCCGATAGATTGCGGCAAACTGTGCAGGCCGGCACCCTGGTCATGATCGAAATCCTGGCAGGCATAGAGCACATCGAATCCTCC
This sequence comes from Occallatibacter sp., assembly GCA_036267935.1. Lineage (GTDB taxonomy): Bacteria > Acidobacteriota > Terriglobia > Terriglobales > Acidobacteriaceae > Telmatobacter. The sequence goes on from DATAVC010000075.1 coordinate 117,297, forward strand.
TACCCAGAGCGTGACGGCCATGGTGAGCACCAGAATCCGTGGATCGAGGCTACCGCGCACCGCGATCCAGGCAGCGGCCGGAGCGATCCCAAGCGCAAAGCCAAGAATGAGGTGCGACCAGCGGGTCCAACGCTTCATATAGCTGTAGCCGAGCAACACGGCGAGAGCAAAGGGAGAAAGCACGAGTGTGAATCGGTTGAGGTTGGCTGCGGCAAGAATAAAAAGGAGACCCATGAGGATGGTGAAGCCGAGCACGAACGAACGCGAAAGCAGGCCTGCAGGAATTGCCCGAGAGCGCGTGCGCGGATTCGCGGCATCGAGATCGGCGTCGGCCCAGCGATTGAAGGCCATCGCGCACGAGCGGGCGGCCACCATCGCAACCAGAATCCACAACAGAGTCCGCGCCGGCGGGACACCTCGCGCAGCCAATAACGCGGCCGTGAGAGCAAAGGGGAGCGCGAAGATGGAGTGCTCCCACTTAATCATCTCCAGCGTCGTGCGGATTTTCGCGACGAGTCCCACGGCTTCAGTTTACTTGAGCGCTTGAACTCAGCGGATGTAAACCCGTCCATCGGCAGCGAAAAACAGATACGCCAGAGCACAGAGGCTCTGGCGTATAGGGCACAAGGGCCAGGCCGTTATCTTGATTCGCCTGTCTGGCCCGCAACCTGCAGATAATTCTTCACGCTGAAGATCCCCGGAACTCCGTTGGCGCGAATATTTGCAGTGTCTTTGTCCGCCTGCGAGTCCACAACGCCATACAGCTCAACATGGCCGTTCTGCACCGCAATGCGAATGGGCTTCGCCGGATCGAGAGCGTACTTGTTCAGTGATGGATAGCCATAAATGGCTCGGGCTACCTGAAAGCGAGCCTGGTCATCCATGATCGAAACGGGATCGACTTCGATGTCGGCGACCACGTCTTTCACGCCGGGGAAGGTACTGGCTAGCGAAATTGCCGAGTCCTTGTCGACGTCGGTGCGGGCATGACCACCCAGAGTGACGACTCCATTTTGAACGCTCACACTGATAGCGTTGAATGCGTTGCCATAGCCGACTCGATCGTATTGCAGCTTTTCGAGGAGTTTGCTTTGAAGCTGCTGGTCCGATATGGCCGGACCCGCTACCTCGATCTCATTGCGAACAGCACGAACGCCCTTTACCTTGCCGACTCGTCTCTGCGCGTCGGCGCTGTATTCAAAAAGGTCGACCGAACCGCTGAGGGTTGCGATGCCATTGGCATCCACTGCGACTCGTACGTTTTTGAATTGCGACTTGTTCAACTTCGATTGTGCCGCGCTCGAACCATCGGATTGCTCTTGCACTCCGACTGCGACCGCGCTGGAATTCCCAGCCATCGCCAGTGATACCTGGGGAAGACTCAGGAGGGATCCAGCGAAAGCGGCTGCCAGGATGGCAGCACGTGAACGACTGAAGTGCGTCGTCATGACTTTACTTCCTCCTCTTGCTGTCGTACGGACTGCACCTGGCTTTTGCGCCGCAGTGCAGTACCAAACGTATAGACACACGAAATAGGCCCCGAGTTGCGCGCAATTGAGATGAAACGGTTTACAAAACATCCACCCTTCGGTTGATCCACTGAAGGCATGACCCTTGACAACAAGAACGCTCAGAATCGCATCGTAGGTAGGTGGAACGCAGTGCGGCGTCTCTTTGAATGCGGCATGGGCCGATGAGAAGTCGCTTGGAAATACGAGATTGTTTCAAAGTTCAATCGCGGTGGTTTTGCGGTTCGATGGGGATCGGCGGGGTTGTCATCGATCGATCCCGTTGCAGAAGCCGGGACTGAACAGTGAGGGGAACGAAAGCAATGATCGACGAACGTGTACGTTTCCTCGTAACAACGATTGTTCGAGTTGTGGTCCAAGAAGTGCCAGCTCCCATCCTGGTAGATGGCAGCTTTCAGCGGCCGGCACCCAGCGATATTGGATCCTTCGAGCCTGACCACGGAACAATGAAGGATGCGCGACCGCGGCGAGTGCTGGTTGTAGACGATGAGACGCTCATCGCCGATAGTGTGGCGATGATTCTCAGGCGCAACGGCTATGACGCCATCGCAAAATACAGGGGAACGGACGCTCTGGAAGCAATCCATGTGCAATGCCCAGACATTGTTGTTTCCGATGTTGTGATGCCGGACTTCAACGGTATTGAGTTGGCAAAAGCGGTCCGCGCACTCTGCCCGCGTGCACGCATCGTGCTGTTCTCGGGCAGCGTGGACTCATCGAGCTTGCTGGATGGAGCCTCGATGGACGGCTACGAGATTCTGGCCAAGCCGGTTCATCCTCTGACCTTGCTCAAGGCGATCGACGGCACGAATGCAGGCTAGCGATAGCGCCGCACTGCCTTGACCACCATTGAGAAGACGCCGGACTCATCGCGCGCTACGAGCAGCGAGACGTGCCGGTTGATGGCGATCTCCGCTTGCAGAAGCTGTTGCGCGGTCGTGTTGACGTCGGTCGCGTAGGTGAGGGTGACGTATTTGCTGATCTGCTCCTCGACCGTGATCCGCGTCGTGGAGTTGCCGAGAACGCCCAGGTAGTTGGGGTCGACTTTGACCGCGCCAGCGCCAAACAACTTCTGCACGCGACTGCTGACCGTCGCATTAAGAGCGCCGCCCAGTAACGCCTGGGTGGTGGGATTCGCCGTGGCCTGCACTTGCTGTTGTCCGTAGATTTGCTGGTCGCTCGCGGTACGTCCGAGCGCCAGCAAGGCGACCACATCGGCTTCGGGAAGCGGTGGGTCGCTTCGATACGAAACGGACATTTTGCTGAGGGAGCCATGCAACCCTAGAGTGATGTCGTAGTCCTCGACGCGCGCCGTGGCATTCAAATCGATCGCGGGTTCGATTCGTACCGGGTTGGTGAAAGTGACGTCGCCTCGCTGCAGTTCGTAGCGGGTTCCGGCAATTGTTGCGCTGCCCTCTGTCACCGAGACCCGGCCCAGGAGCGAGGGTGTGGCAAGCGTGCCCCGCAAGCGAAGGTCAACGTCGCCAGCCAGTTTCGCGTAGGCATTCTGGAAGTTCAACTGCGGCGAAGACTGAATGCGCACGTCGAGACGCACATGGTTCGAGGGCGCATTGGGTGAAACCACCGGTTGGACCTTGCCCGCCTGCGCGGCGAGCGCTGCGATGTCGAGATCTGGGCTCACAGAAAAGCGCGTGACGGTGACATTGCCGCTTAGCAGGAGATTGTTCTGCGGCCCTTGTAACTGCAGATTCGCGTCTGCGAGCGAGCTCACTCCCTCTGGATAGCGGATGCGAACCCCTTTACCGGCGACGGACAGGTCCGCGAAGATGCCGTGCTGGTAGGCAAGGTATCCGGAAACACTCAGCTGACCGCCTCCGGTGGTTGCCGTGAGGGAACGCACCTCGAGACGGTTTTGATTGAACTCCAGCGTCCCGTGCAATTGGCTCAGACTGTTCGGCAGATCTTCAAGAGCGAGCGATGCATTTTGAAAATCGACGCGACCGCGCAGGCCCGGATTGTTGAGGGGCCCATGGGCTTCCAACTGAAATGTGGTGACGCCACTGGCGGTCAAGTCAGAATCGAGCGTTTCGGCAAGTTTCAGATTGATGGAACCGCTTGCCGCGAAGTCGAGCCGCCGGTTGCCGTTGAGATCGATGCCGCCTTGCGCCCGCAGATCCGTGTCTTCGCCGGTGATGTGCAGCGGGTCAAGACTTATGCGCCCATTTGCCAGCACGGCATGCACTGGGCCTTGGCTGGCCAGGTGAACTCCGGCGATGTCCGCAGCGAGCTCCTGCAGGCGTGCTTCGCCGCGCATTTCGTTCGGCCGGGCAAGTGGACCCTCGAGGGTGACGGTGCCTGCCAGCGCCGATTGCCCGGTCAGGCCCGGCACCTGGACTGCTTTCAGTAAGCCTTCGACATTGAATTGTGAGAATTCGAGCCTGGCTTGCGTCGTATGGTCCTTGTCGAGCCGCGTTTGGCCGTGCACGCTAAGCGAGGCGGTTTGGAAACGCGTGCTCAGGTCGTATTCCAAAGCCTGATTGGCGGAGTGCGCAGAAATTTGCAGATCGCCGAAAGGTTCACCACCAAGCGCGAGGCCTGACACCCTGCCCTGTGCCTGCAGGCGAGGATCTTCGAGCGTGCCGGAACCGGACAGTGCGAACTCGAGGAAGCCATGAACGTCGGCGCCATTCTGCCGCACCTTCTGGATGCGGCTGATATCGATCTGCGCTCCCTGGGCAGACACCTGGAACCGCCGCGATTGAAGGTCGTAGCTTCCCGTCCCGGATATGTGACCCGCATCGTCGTGAAGATCGATCGAAGAAAGCTGCACCGCTCGTCCGACGATCCTGCCTTGCGCGCGTAGATGCGCCACCGGCTCTCCGTACAGTGTGCCGTGCTCCAAGGTGAGTGATCCTGCCCCATCCAAAGCATGGATCGGACCGTCCGCTGTGATCTGTCCACTCAGGGCGCCGGTGAAGGGCAGACTGCCTCCAAAAAAGGGAGCCAGTTCATTGGTGTCGACGTCGCTCGCGTTGACCGTGGCGTGCAGTTCGGAGTTGCTATCAAACGTTGGCCTGCGAGCGTGAGGACCTGGCATGGGTGCTGCAGTGAGGACGCCCTGCAGTTGCAACGTTGCCTGCCCATGCGTGAGCTGGCTATGGTCGACTGCGATGCGCGACGCCGCATAGGTGCCGGTCGCGTCCACAGCGTCCCAATGAATCAGCCTGCTGTTGCCGGGGGTGTTCTGCGGATTCATCGGCAGTTCCACCGAAACGTTGGTCGCTTTGAGATTTCCATTCAGACGGGGATCGACGAGAGATCCCGACCATGTGCCGGTGAAATCGGCTTCTCCTGCGAGCGTCGCAGGCAGAGCCGCGGCTCCTGAGCGGCCCGCCCGATGGAGGCCGAGATCGCGTAAGACGGTGTCAAACTCCCCAAGATCGCCGGAATGGACATCGATGGCCAGCACCGATGGGCTATTGAGTGGATACGCGCCCAGGTGTCCGTGCGCCTTGACGTGGCTCGCCGGCAGAATGAGGTCCAGCGTGCGCAAATCAACTGCCCCATCCTTCTGCGTGTATGTTCCATCGAGTGTGCCCGTAGTTGGTTGTTCGCCGGCAAGCGTGGAGGGGCTAATCTGCAGCGTTGCGCCGACGGTGAGGGTCTGCGTGTCCCCCTTGTTCCATGTGGCCGTTGCGGGGCCGTTCACCTGCCCTCCGAGGCCGAGGCGCAGAAAGGGCCGCTGCCCGACGATATCCAACACGGTATCGATCGTGACCTCTTTGAACTGGGCCGAGACCTTGCCATTCATCAGCAGCGGCGCCGGCGCGGGGTGGGAGAGCTTAACCGATTGCGGCGTCGTGATCGCAGGCTGCTTTCGCCCAAACCGCCAATGCCGTGTTGTCGCGACCGGTGCAAGCGACTCGAGTACGGGGCTCCCGGGGATGACTGGAAGCCAGTGATCAAGAGCCACGGTTCCGGTCAGCTGCCCGCCTTGCCGAAGCTTCGCAACGATGGAGGTGATGAGAAGTTGCTCGGGATCGGCGTGTACATGCGCATCCACCCCAACGCCGCGTGCGTTCACGTTCGGATCGACATACGATCCGCCATCGATGTGGACGGTTCCGTCCACTCTGAATTGCCCGTCATGGCCTTGTCCGGCGAGATCGAGCCGCGCCAAGCCTTCGGGCGAATTGGAATAGCCTGTTGTCGGCGCGAGCAGGCGCATGTCGAGAATGCCTTGCGCCTTGGCTTGCCAAAACGGACGCATGAAGTTCGTGAGTGAGCCGGAGACGATGAGCGTATGGTCACCCAGGTCGGGGCTATGCGCTGTGAGGCGCAGAGAGCGAAGATAGGCCGCGTTCGGCATCAGATCGAGGGTGACCTGCGCAAATCCTTGTGCCTGATGGACAGACTGCCCTGTAGTTTCACTCCGCGTGACGTTGAGATCGCGCGCCCCCGCTTCGATGCGGTAGCTCACTTCGTTCTTGCCTTGTGCGGGCACATAATTGATGAGTGTCGAGACGTCGTTCGCGACGAAGTCAAGCCTGAAGGTTCGATTGTGCTCGTCAACGCCCACTGCGCGATTCTCGTAGTTGAGAAGTCCTTGCTCGATGGCCACGTGTCCAGCCTGCAAATCGAAAAAGGTTTGGACGCCCACCCGGCTCGATGACTGTGCCTTGCGTGGTTGCGGCTGGTTTGTGGTTCCGTCGGCGTAGACGATGAAATGCACCGCGGGCCGCTCGATCTCCAGATCACGTAGAAGAATGCGAGGACTGATCAACCCGAGAATGCTCACACCCAGGTGCGCGTGGGCGATCTCGGCGTAGGGAGCTTCGGAAGTACCTTCCCGGCCATGAATGACGAGGCCGTCGGCGTCTGATTCGAGCCGGAACACATGCCAGTGGAACGCGGCGATTTCGACGCGTCCTCCAGTCGCTGCTTCGATCTTCGCGATGAGTCTTTTGCGGACGAGGTTTTCGCAGGACGCCGAGCCGGCCCAGAGAAGGAGACCCGTCACAGCAAGCAGCGCCAGCAAGGCGACGCCTCCACCGACCCACAGCATGTGGCGGCGGGACCGCCGCGGTTTCGTGCGGGACGATTCAGACGATTGCGGGTCGAGCAGACTCATGGGGCGGTTGCGCCCCCCTGGCTGAGGTTTCCTGGTGTTTCAAGCGATGGATCGAGCACTTCGACTTCGCCTTGTTTGCGCAGACTGTCGAGCCAGCCACTGAACATCGCGTTGACTTGTTGCTGCAGGAGAATCTCCTCGATGCGCGGCGCAACAGCACTGAGTTGAGGAGCAGCCTGCCCGGCCTGGTATTGCGGCACCAGGGTGTTGGTGTAATAGGACTCGACCTCTTGCTGCGAAATCTGAATGCCTTGACGGAAGCGAATCTCGATGAACCGAAGAATTTCCATGCGGCTACGAAGGTAGGAGTTCACGCGTCTCTCGGTGAGACCGTGGCGTGCGAGAAACTCGTCCCAGCCGGCGTCCGTGGTGCAATTCTCGCGGACACAAATCGGCAATTGCTTGCGAATCTCCAGGACGCGATTCTGTACATCCTCGGAGCTTGGTTCAACAGATCGTGCGTCTTCTTCACGAATCTGCTGCCGAATCAGGGCACGGCTGACGAGTCGCTGCAATGCTTCCTGCGGCGTCTCCACTCCTGCGTCTGCCTCGGTAGGCTCCAGCACCGAAAGAAGGACTTCTTCTCGAAGATCGCTGGACAGGATTGCATGGCCATTCACGACCGCGACCACGCGATCGAGAACGACGGGCGCAGAAGTTCCGCCTGTTTGTCCAAGCAGGGTCGCCGCACTGAGTGCAAGGCAGAGCCGGGCAAGCCCATGTCCTCGCAGGAGCCGTCGAAGCATCGGTCTGAGAATATTCATCAAAACGTCTGTCCCAGGCTGAAGAAAAAGTTAAAGTGCGACGCCTCGCCTACGTGTTGATCGCTGTAGGGCGTCGAAAGCGAGTAGTTCACGTTCACCGGATAGATAGGGGGATTCAGGTTGTAGCTGAAATCTAAACGGATGGGCCCGACGGGCGTATGGTAGCGCAAACCCAAGCCGGCTGCATGAGAGAAGTAGTTAAAGTTGCAAATCCCTTGCTGGCCGGTTGAGTTGTTTGGGCCCAGGGTTGGACCGCTCGGCGCGGGCGCCGTCGTAGAGCTCGGAGGCGGCGTGAGAATGCGGCAATTATCACGGTCCGGCTGGTGAATACGCAAAGCGCTCTTCCAGATATCTCCGGCATTGGAGAATACGTTCCCCATGTCATGAAACAGCACGAAGCTGAGCTGGTCGCCGAGCCAGGGAAGTGTCGGCGGGGGAAGACGCAACTCGGTGCTGTTGACCAGTGCGCCTGCACCACCGATGGGGAAACCGGTCTCCGGGTCGCGGGGGCCTGCCGCGTTGACTGAGAAGCCGCGCAGTGAAGTGGGGCCGCCGGAATAGATGCGCTCGGGAAGCGGAATCAGTTCGTCGCTTGCTTCACCGAAGGCTCGTTCTTGTGCGTAACGGGTATTGCGTGCAAGCACAAACCGATTCTTGTCGAGGCCATAGAAGCTGGAGTTGGACAGGTCAAGGCGATTGAATTGAGCCTCGGAGCCGAAGCTGTGGCTGGAAAAGAATTCCTGAAGGCTGGTATAGGTCCCGCGGTGTGCGTCCAGAGGAGAATCGCGGGTATCGCGCAGCCAGGTCATGCCCGGCCCTGCAACGCGCACGGCCTCGGAGAGACGAGGGATCTCAGCGGGAAAGACCTGGAGGCTGCTTGCGGCGACCTTTACCCGGCGAAAGTCGAACTCATAGATGAAGGTGTTGGCTCGGGAAAGGATTCGTCCAGCTCCATTGAAGTGCTGGGTCGAACGCAAGCCGGCATCGAGCTTTGAAGCCACGTAGGTGGTGACATCCTGGCTGTTGGCATAGCCGCCCGTGAAGGTGAGGCCAAAGTCGGGGTTGCCGTAAAAGTGCGGATTTTGAAAAATGATATTGATCTTCTGTTCCAGTAGACCGTAGGTTCCCTGGATGGAAGCTGATTGTTCGCGGCCGAAGAGACCGTTCCGCGTCAGGTCAGCCAATACGCGCGGACTGATGCTGGTCTTTCCGTTCGGCGAGCACGGCGTCCCTGCCGCATTGCCGGTCGCAATATAGCCAGCGCAGTTGTTTTGCGGCGTTCCGGTCTGGGCCTCGAATCCGAGGCCGTAAGTGAATGTCCAGCGACGAGCTTCGGTAGTTTGCAGCAGCACATTCTTCTGCGCTTCGCTTCCCGTCGGATTTTCGATGGCAGCGTCGACCTCATTAAAGAGAGCGAAGTTGTAAAAGTTGCGCTGCGTCTCCATCATGGCGGTTTGATTAAGCGGATCGCCAGGGTGGAGCGTAATTGCGCGCGCCACGGTATCAGGACGTGTATAAACCAAGCCGGTAAGCAGCACTTTCCGGACAAATACCTGCTGGCCCTCAGTGACATGGAAGATGACATTGGTCACATTGGACTTCTCATCGGTTTGCTGTTCCACGTTGATGCCCGCTTGATCGAATCCGCGGTTCAGGTACTCGGTAAGCAGGGTGTCGCGATCGCCGGCCAGATTTTGCGCCGACAGCAGCTGCCCCGAAGCGGTATTGAGCAAGGGCAGGAGCGTTGCCACGTCGACATGCTCGACGCCCTGCAGGGTCACCGATCCGACGCGTTGTTGTACGCCCTCGGAGATCTGGTAGTCGACACCGAGCCCGGCGGGTCGCCCCGCACGAGCCGCTGGCACCTGCGTCGCCTTCGGCGTGACTTTAACTGCTGCGAAGCCGTTGTTCTGATAAACCGCCTCGAGCGCGCCGACATCCGCCGCAACCAACGCCTGGTTATAGAGACCGCGATGATCGAGCGCATCGGCTGCGCGCACGCTGAGCAAATCCTTCAGCGTGGCGGCGCTGAAGTAGTGATTGCCCGAGACGGAGACGCTCTCAACTCTGCGCTTCAATCCGAGATCCACGCGGAAGACGATGACGACTTCGTCCGGAGACTGGCTTTGGATCTCATGATCCACTTTGACGTCGAAGTAGCCCTGCTGCTGAAAGTAATCGCGCAGACGGCGGTTACCCTCGTTCAGCAAATCTTCGTCGACAGTTCCTTCTTCGTAGACGGGAATGGCGTGCTTAAGGCGCTCTCCGCTCATGCCCGCTCCCTCCACTCGAATCCTCACGGTGGGCCCGCGATTGGCGGTGAAGACGAAATCTGCCCGCTTGGTTGCCGCGGAGTAGTTCTCTGACTCCAGCTTGACCTCTGCCTCAAGCCGGTTCTGCCTTTGGTAGTGCTTGAGTACTCCGGTGAGTGCGTGATTGGCTGTGTCGTGATCGATATGAGCGCCGGTGCGCAGTCCGGCGTGGCGGCGGAACTCCTCAAGGCTCATTCCCGCGTCGCCGTCCACGCGTACCGTGCCAACGTGGGCTTGGGGGCCTGAGGCGACCTGGAAAGCAATATCGACCAGTTGCTCGGTGGAATGCTGTGTCAGGTTCTGCGTGATCACGGGCTCGTGGAATCCGTTGTCGGTTAAAGCCTGCCGCATCTGGTCGAGTGCCTGGTTGAGTCGGGCTTCAGTAAACCGCGTGCCGGGTTGCAAGCGCGAGGCGCGCTCAAGCTTGGTATTCATGGTGGCGCCCTTGGCGCCGGTCACACTCACCGTGCCGATAAACATGCGGGCCGCACCTTTGAACACCAGCGCTACACCTGCTCCCTCGCGCAACGCCTCCACATCTACTGACTCGAACAGGCCCGTCGCATACACAGCGCGCAGACTCCGCGCGAGATTCTCCTGCGTGAGAGGAGTCCCGATGATGTCCGAGAGGCGATTCGGGAGCGGCGTGAAGCGGCTTGCATCAACTCCATCGAAGCCGATCCGTTGCACCTTCAGGCCTTCAAACTGCTGCAGGGGATCAGAAGGAGAGTCGGGCACGACCGCCTTTGCGGAGGCTGCTGGCAGGGGATTAACTAATAAGATACGGCCCTGACCGAATAGAGAAAAAGGTGCTGCGAAAGCCGCACAGAAAAAAACTGCCAACGGGAGACTGAATGTCGTTTTCTTGCCCAAGGCTCCCGTCGACCGTGCCTTCAAAATCATGTCTCCTGAAATAAACACACGAAGTGGGGCTGCGTTGCGCCAAATGATTGCATCCAAATAAGAATCCGCATGGCTTTGCCCAGATCATATGAACGCTAAAACACAGCCACGCCCATTGCTGCAACCTATACTAACGAGGAAACAAGCTCGGTGCAGCACGACCTCACTCGCAACCCCCAACGTTTTCCCCGGAAGGTTAGGCATGCCCCGAACGAATCCCGTGAAAACTGATCTCTCCAGTGCAGACTCTCCCGAGCAGCCGAGACCGCAAGTCTCCGCTGGGACGAATTCCACCCCCTCAGGGGACGATACGCTGGCCCGCGCTCAGGCGGGAGATCATCACGCCTTTGCCCAACTCTATTCAATTCACAAGCGCCGCATTTACTCCCTTTGCCTGCGCATGGTGGGCAATGCAGCCGAAGCCGAGGATCTGACCCAGGAGGCTTTCCTCCAACTGCATCGCAAGATTGCCACATTTCGCGGTGACTCAGCTTTCTCCACATGGCTTCACAGGCTCGCGATCAACGTAGTGCTGATGCACTTGCGTAAGAAAGGCCTGCCGCTTATGTCATTAGACGAAGCGATGGAGCCAACGCACGACGACGGTCCAGGCCGCAGCTTCGGCGCCCCTGATTTATCGCTGTCCGGTTCGATCGATCGTCTGGCCCTGGAACGCGCAGTCGCGGACCTTCCTGCCGGCTACCGACTCATCTTCGTTCTGCATGACGTGGAAGGCTATGAGCATAATGAAATCGCGGGTATGCTCGACTGCTCAATCGGGAACAGCAAGTCCCAGTTGCATAAAGCAAGGCTGAAACTTAGAGACGCTTTGCGCACCTCTCTCCAGAAGGAGGGACAGAGATGACCGGAGATCCGAAGAACCTGAGCTGCGAGGAGTTTCAATCGCAATTGGCCGATCTGATCGGATCCGGCGAAGACGTGACCCAGCATCCTCACTTGCTCACTTGCTCGAACTGCCGTGCCTTGCTCGCCGACTTGCAAACCATTGCCGATGCGGCCAAGCAGTTAATACCGGTCGAACCGCCTCAAGAAGACCTCTGGGAACGGATTGAACTGGCCATCAAGCGCGACGAGGGAACGACAGAGCCGGACTGACGCAATAAGGGAGGCCGCCGACGACGCGCACGGCCTCACCCTCACTTTTCTCTTTCCACAAGCCGATAAATCAACCAGAATCCGAGGCTGGCGCCGATTTCAATGGCACCAATGCCTTTCAGGTCAAACGATTATGACCTTGACGCGAGGGCGGCTTACTCGACGTTCCGACGCTGTTCTGGGCGGGCCACCTGCCGGTCGACAGAACTTGCTCGTTCTCAATTTCGTAGAAAAATCCAGCGGCACGCGCAAACTCCAAGGGCCATTTGTGGCTTTCGGACTTTCTGCAACTTTTCTTTTCTTATGTGCTCTAATTAAAGAAAGTTGACACGAGGACACTCAATGCCAAACCAGCCGACGATTCTTCCCCCGCAAAAGACATCTGGAGGATCGGGACCCAGGCGGATTCCGGTTCTTCCCGTTCGCGATACGGTTCTGTTCCCCCATGCTGTTCTGCCGCTTACAGTTGGGCGTGAAAGCTCCATTCAACTCATCGAGTCTTTGGGCGAAGAAAGATCGATTGTGGTGGCGGCTCAGCTGGACGCCAGGTTGGACGCGCCCAAGCCAGGCGACATGCATGAAGTCGGCACCCTGGCCACGGTCCACAAGGTGGTCCGGATGCCCAACCAGAGCCGTTTCGTGTTCACTGAAGGCGTGAGCCGGGTGAAGTTGCTGCGTTACGTGCAGACCGAGCCTTTCATGATCGCCGAGATCGAGGAACTGGAAGACGCGGAATCCGAGTCGAGTTCCGGCGTGGAAGCGCTGGTGCGCAATGTGATCGGACAATTCCAGCAGATTGTCTCCGAATCGCCCACGCTCTCCGACGAGTTGAAGACGATCGCAGGAAACATTGAGGATCCCGGTCGCCTCGTCGATTTTGTTGCCTCCTCCTTGCCATTTCTTACCACGGACGACAAACAGAAGCTGCTGGAGACGGCCTCGGTGGTTGCGCGCCTGGAGCAGTTGAACAAACATCTCGCCAAAGAGATTGAGGTGCAGCAATTACGCTCCAAGATCCAGAGCGAAGTGCAGGACCAGGTGCAGCAATCGCAGCGCGACTACTATCTGCGCGAGCAGATGAAGGCGATTCAAAAGGAACTGGGCGAGCAGGACGAAGGCCAGCGTGAGGTCGACGATCTTCGCGAAAAGATTGAAGCCGCCGGCATGCCGGAGGACGTGAAAAAAGAGGCGATGAAAGAACTGAATCGTCTTGGCCGCATGTCGCCGATGGCCGCCGATTACGGCCTCACGCGCAACTACATCGAGTGGCTTGCCGTGTTGCCGTGGGCGAAGAGCTCAGGCGAGAAGATCGATATCAGCAAGGCGCGCGAGATTCTGGACGAAGACCATTACGAGCTCAAAAAGGTCAAGGACCGTATTCTCGACTACCTCAGCGTGCTCGAACTCAAGCCTGACATGAAGGGCCCGATTCTTTGCTTTGTCGGACCTCCAGGCGTGGGCAAGACTTCGCTGGGTCGCTCGATCGCACGGGCTCTGGGCCGCAAGTTCCAGCGCGTTGCCTTGGGCGGTATGCACGACGAGGCAGAAATTCGCGGGCATCGCCGTACCTACATCGGTGCGTTGCCGGGACAGATCATCCAGAGCATTCGCCGCGCTGAAACCAACGACCCCGTGATCATGCTGGACGAAGTCGACAAGCTGGGCCGCGATTTTCGCGGAGATCCTGCGTCGGCGCTGCTCGAGACGCTCGATCCGGAGCAGAACAACACGTTCCGCGATAACTATCTCGACGTGCAGTTCGACCTGTCAAAGGTGCTGTTCATCTGCACGGCGAACATGCTCGACACCGTCCCGGCCCCGCTGATCGACCGCATGGAAATCATTCCATTGCAGGGCTATAGCGAAGAGGAGAAGGTGCACATCGCCAAGCGCTACTTGATTCCGCGCCAGATCAAGGCCAACGGCATCACGGTGGAGCAGATCGAGTTTCCCGAGGAGGCGGTCCGCCATATCGTGCGTCACTACACGCGCGAAGCTGGCGTCCGCAAACTTGAACAGGTGATTGGCACGGTCTGCCGCAAGCAGGCACGACGTGTCGTCGAGGGGAAAACGGAAAAGCTGGTGGTCACAAAGGAGATCCTGAAGGACTTCCTCGGTGGCATTCAGGTGCGCGTTGAAACCGAAGTTGCGGAACGCGTCAAGCGTCCCGGTGTTGCGATCGGACTGGCCTGGACGCCGGCTGGCGGCGACATCCTTTTCATCGAGGCCAACAAGATGAAGGGCAAGGGCAGCTTTACGATGACAGGACAAATCGGCGAGGTCATGCAGGAATCCATGCAGGCCGCGCTGACGTGGGTGCGCTCGAACGCGGGCCGGTTGGGGCTCACCGAGGACTTCAACAAAGACCTCGACATCCACATTCATGTTCCGGCGGGAGCAATCCCCAAGGACGGTCCTTCGGCGGGCGTCACGATGGCCACGGTTCTGGCTTCGTTGCTGACGGACACGCCGGTGCGCCCGCTGACGGCGATGACCGGTGAGATCACACTGAGCGGCAATGTTCTGCCGGTCGGTGGCATCAAGGAGAAGTTCCTTGCAGCTCGTCGCGCAGGAGTGCAGACGATCATCCTTCCCGCCGATAACCGGCAGGATGTGGAAGAAGACCTGACTCCAGAGATGATGCAGGGAGTCGACGTCCACTTCGCCAGCCAGATCGAAGATGTCCTGGCTGTGGCTCTACCCCTCTTGCAGGCGCATCCGCAGCCCGTGGCGGTCCCAGCACCGGGAGCAGCCGTGGCGGCCGCCTGAGTGCGGCTCGAAAAAAGCGAGGAGGCCGGCGAACCTGCCGGCCTTTTTCTCGTGGGGCTCGCCGCAGGCACCATCCCTCCGTCTAAGAAATGTGGGCTGTATCCTTGCACATATGATCCAGGTCCGGGTGCTCGCGTTCGGTGTACTGAAGGATGCGCTCGGTTCGGAGCCATCCGAGGTGGGCCTCCCCGAGGGCGCCACGGTGGGCGATCTGTTGGCAGAGGTTGCGGGTAAGCATCCCCGGGCCGTGCTCCGCGGAATCGCGGTGAGTGTAAACGCCGAGTACGCATCGGCGACGCGGGTTTTGGCCGAAGGTGATGAAGTGGGCTTGTTGCCGCCCGTCTCAGGCGGAACCTCTTTCACAAACTCGAGTCCGCAAGAACGCATTCCATCTCCGGATCAGATCCAACTGGCTCGCGAAGTCATCGATGCGGGCAGGCTTGTCTCTGCTGCCAAGCGGGGCGAAGACGGAGCGGTGGTCGTCTTCGACGGCATCGTGCGGAACAATTCGCGCGGTCGACCCACTCTGCACCTGGACTACGAGGCCTACGAAGAAATGGCCCTGCGCCAGATGCATGAACTCGCCAGACAGGCCCGCGATCAGTTTTGCGTACGCCATGTGACGATCGTCCATCGTCTCGGCCGACTGCAGATCGGCGAAACAAGCGTGCTCATCATCGTGGCCGCCGCGCACCGTGCGCAGGCCTATGAGGCAAGCCGCTGGCTCATCGACACACTTAAGAAGACAGTTCCCATTTGGAAAAAAGAGGCGTTTGTGGACGGTGCTGTGTGGGCGGATGGCGAAGCCTTTCCGGACGGTTTGAGTGTGAGGGCGAAGGATGCCTCCTGAAGGTTTTCGCCGTTGGAAATGGGCTGTACCGGCGAGTTTCATGCTTGTCGTTGGCTGGCTGGCTGGACCGGCGGCTGGTCAAGACGATGTCACGCTGAAGGTCGATGTCAAACTGGTTAGCGTCTTCGTCAACGTGACGGATGCGAACGGCGCCATCGTCGGAGGCCTCACACGCGACGACTTCGCGATCGCCGAGGACAATCGCCCGCAACAGATCGCGGTCTTTGAGCGGCAGTCCGAGTTGCCTCTCAACCTGACTCTTGCCATCGATACCAGCGCCAGCACGTTCAAAGATCGCAGCATCGAACAGGAAGCGTCGAAACGGTTCGTTCATGCGCTGCTGCGGACCCAGGATCAGATGAGTGTTCTTGAGTTTGATACGTTTGTCACCGAACTGACGCCATTCACGAACAAAGAACAACAGATCGACCGCGGGCTTGACCGGATCCGCGGCTCGGGCGGCACGGCTTTGTACGACGCCATCGATCTCGGCTCAGAGCGCCTGGGCCCAAAAGAAGGCCGCAAGGTGCTGATTCTTGTTTCGGATGGAAGCGATACCGTGAAGAGCACGACCTATGCACAAGCTCTTGAGCAGGCTCTGCGTAAGGAGGTCATGATCTACAGCATCATCGATGTGCCGATCGAGGCCAGTGCAGGCCGCGACCTCGGGGGCGAGCATGCCCTGATCACGCTGGCCGAGCAGACGGGCGGCAAAAGCTTCTATGCCGAGGCTCGCGGTCTCGACCAGGCGTTCAAGAAAGTCAGCGACGATCTTCGTACCCAATACTTGCTTGGCTACTACCCGCACAACCAGGAGCCGGGACGGGTCTTCCATCGGCTGAATGTGGCTGTTCCACGCGCTGCCAAAGAATCCTTCAATATTCGCTACCGGACCGGCTATTACGGCGACAGCCCTCTCAAGCGATCCGCGAACCACGATTAGACAGGGCACCGTTCAGCGCATCACGGGGACGATACCCACAGATTTTGCATCTAAAATGGAATTATGACCCCGCCACTTTCCACGCATCGGCGCTCCAAGACTCCTCCGCCTGGCGAAACCGGTCAGGAAGCGATGTATCTCCGTTCGTTGAGCGACCGCCAGGTGCCGGTCACAGTCAAACTGTGGGATGGCGAGACGGTCCGCGGCTGGATCGAATACTTCGACGACGGCATGCTGCGACTGACCCGGGAAGGGAAGCCCAATCTGTTCATCTACAAGCACCAGATTCAGACCGTCACCGAGGTCGGGCGCAGGCGGGGACCGCGCGGCATGTCGAATGGAGCGATCTCTTGACCCCCGATGCCCGAGAACTGCCCCCCTGGAGCTGGGTTCCGAAGGCCTCTGAGATTGCTTGCGAGGGCGGTGCGCGTCTGCGTGAGTTTTTCGCACAGGGAGTCGAGACCGAATACAAAGGCGACGTCGATGTGGTGACGGTTGCCGATCGTGCTGTTGAAAAGTTGATTCGTACCAGGCTTGGCGAAGTCTTTCCTGATCACGGCATTTATGGGGAAGAGGGAACCCGTGAAGGTCTCGACCGCGAGTTTCGCTGGTATGTGGATCCGCTGGATGGCACAACGAATTTTGCCCACGGCTTTCCGCAGTTTTGCGTTTCAATGGGTCTTGAGCAGAGGCCGGCGGGCATCGGTCCGGACCAGGATGGCACCTTGGTCGCGGGAGTCATCTACGATCCGCTGCGCGATGAACTCTTCGTTGCAGAAAAGGGAAAGGGCGCCTACCTCAACGGCAAGCCCATGCATTCGTCCGCGATCGGGCGGCTGGCTGAAGCTTTGTTGGCAACTGGCTTTCCTAGCCGCAAGCGCCACGCGAGCCCGAATATTCACTTCTACCAGGAATTCACCTTGCGGTCGCACGGAGTACGCCGGGCCGGGTCTGCCGCACTCGATCTTGCCTATGTTGCGGCCGGACGCATGGAGGGCTTTTGGGAGTTCAACCTGAATCCGTGGGACACAGCCGCTGGAATTTTGCTGGTCGAGGAAGCGGGCGGCCAGGTGACCGACTTTTCAGGCCAACCCTACCGAATTGATAGCCGTGAGATCCTGGCTTCGAACTCAAAAATCCATCCGGAATTGCTGGCGCTCTTCTCCGACATGTTTGCGGGTCGCAACCTGTCGCCGATTCCTACGCCCGCCGAATGGGCCGCTGAGCGCGCGGCACGGCCCTAGTGCCGCCCATCGAATTTGTGGTTCCCGCATAGCAAAACGCAGGGGGTTGACCGTCTCTCGGGCCCGTGGCCTCGTATGCTAGTATCAGCGTCGAGAAGAAACCTTCACGGAGAAATTGACGATGGCATATGTGATCGCAGAACCCTGTATCGGCACCAAGGACACCGCTTGCGTAGACGCGTGTCCCGTTGATTGCATTCACCCCAAGAAAGACGAGGGCGATCACGCCGCGGCTGATCAGCTGTTTATTGATCCGGTAGAGTGCATCGATTGCGGCGCCTGCGTCCCGGCCTGCCCCGTCTCGGCAATCTTTGCCCAGGACGACCTGCCTGAAAAATGGTCGCATTTCACGGAGAAGAACGCGACGCACTTCGGCCGCTAAAATCCGTTCCACAAAGTGAACGAGCGCGCAATCCACCTCAGGATGCGCGCTCGTGTTTTTTCGCCCATTTTGCGTGAAAATCTAAGGTCTCGGGTTGGTCAGCAAGGCGATCTGGTTATGCCTGCGACTTCTGGCGATCGGAGCCCGGCGGAGATTGGTCATGCGCGTCATGAGTTGGCTGACTGCGCGCCCGTGTTTCGTCTGAGTCATTCGTGCGAATCGGGTTCCCCTTCATTTCCTTATCTTTCTGATTTCCGAAGGCCTCTCCCTGATTTCCCTTGTTCTGCGGGGAAGGTTGTCCGGCCTTGAACTGAGGCTGGTTGCCCTGCTGGTTCTGCGTCCGTTCTTCGGTAGCATGTGCCATAAATAAACTCCTCTGGAAATTCACGTGCTGCCTCTTCGATACAGGCGCCCATGGGGTAGTTGTCCTCTGCGCATCGTTTCCGCGTATCGGAGTTTCATCTCCTGAATGCTCGATTGGACATTGCTTTCACTTCATCGTTTGCTCGCGCCGTGGATCATTGCTCAATCCGGCAGTTCTGCGCCGCGCGTCAACTGCGGCGACCAAAGCAGAAACTTCTTTCTGGTGATGCGATCATGGAATCAATGGCCTCTTTCACGTCAGAAGCCGTCGTTCTGCGCACCTGGCCGGTCCACGAGTCCGACCTGATTGTCAGCATCTTCTCGCGAGAGCACGGCCGTATTAAGGGCGTGGCCAAGGCTGCCCTCAAGAGCCGTAAGCGCTTTGGCGGGGCTTTGGAGCCCATGACGATTGTCCGCGCCTGGTACGTTGAGCGGCCCAAGCAGGAATTGCTTCGTCTCGATCAACTCGAAATCATCCGGTCTCCGCTTTCAGGCCCCGTGGATCAGGTTCGCCTCACCGTGCTCAGCTTCTTCGCCGAACTGCTCGATCAGGCTCTCCCCGAACATGACCCGCAAGAAACCATCTTTAGGCTGCTGGTATCGGTCTTGGACCAGACCACGGTGGAGCAGCCCTGGATGCCTCTTACCTACTTTCAGCTCTGGATGATGCGGTTGATGGGATTGCTGCCCGACATGGCGCATTGCACCGCCTGTGGCGAGGCCTTGCATGCCGACGAGGTCTCGTTCAGCACCTATACCGACGGGTTGTTCTGCCATGTGCATACCAACGGGACAGCCAGCGGCCTTTCCACCGATTCATGGCAACTGGCGCAACGCATGCTCCGCGCACCGGTGGGCGCGTTCGCGGGAGAGCCATGGCCCAAGCGGCGCGCCCAGGACTTGCGTCGCTTCACTCTCCAGGCGATCGAGCGGCACATCGAGCGCAAGCTGCGCACCGGCGAAATCCTTGCGCGGCTCAACCGGTAAGGGTGCCGGGGGTGTTCGGAGCGCCATCCATCGGCTGGTAACATGGTGGGTGAGTCCCGACAAAGTTCGCTAAAGAGAGTTTGTCCGTGCCGACGAGTTCCGTCATCGCAACTTCTAAGCCTTCCGCCTTCACTTTCCAGGAGTTGTTGTTTCGCCTGCAGAGTTTCTGGGCCGAGCGAGGCTGCGTACTGCAGCAGCCCTACGACGTCGAGGTGGGTGCCGGCACCATGGCTCCCGAAACGTTTCTTCGCGTGCTTGGGCCCAAGCCCTACAAAGTGGGGTACGCGCAGCCGTCGCGCCGCCCGGCTGACGGCCGTTACGGAGAAAACCCGAACCGTCTCTTCAAGCACACGCAGTTTCAACTCATTCTCAAGCCGCCGCCGGTCAACGTGCAGGAGCTCTACCTCGAATCTCTCGAGGCCATGGGCATTGACCTCAAAAAACACGATCTCAAGTTTGAAGAAGACAACTGGGAATGGCCCGCCGGTGGAGCCTGGGGC
The DNA here is from genome assembly GCA_036267935.1 of Occallatibacter sp. GTDB lineage: Bacteria > Acidobacteriota > Terriglobia > Terriglobales > Acidobacteriaceae > Telmatobacter. The sequence goes on from DATAVC010000075.1 coordinate 137,051, forward strand.
GTCGGTTGGCAGGTGATGCTCGACGGTCTCGAGATCACGCAGTTCACCTATTTTCAGCAATGCGGCGGCATGGACCTGGACCCGATCTGCGCCGAGCTTACGTACGGCATGGAACGCATTGCAGCGTTCCTGCAGGACGTCGATTCCATCTACGACATCGTCTGGGCACGCGATCCGCAGACCGGCGCATCGGTGACTTACGGCGAAGTGCGTCTTGCCGAAGAGCTGCAGTTTTCGGTGTATAACTTCGAATCTGCCGATGTCCCACGTCTCTGGCGACACTTCAATGAATACGAGGCCGAAGCGCACGCGCTGCTAGAGCAGGCCAATGCGCTGCTCGCCAACGAGACTGCCGGTGAGACAGAGAAGAAGAGATTTCCCTTGTTGCCGACCTACGAGCTGGCCTTGAAATGCTCGAACCTGTTCAACATTCTTGATGCGCGCGGGGCCATCAGCGTCACCGAGCGTGTCGGTGTGATCGGGCGTATTCGTGCACTGGCCGTCGGCGTCGCGAAGGCGTACGCGCTGCAGCAGGTCGCATAGGTTCAGGATTTGTGGGAAGGCATGGCCTCCGTCGTGCCGTTGACAGAAGAAAAGAGTGGGGCCTTTCGCCCCCAAGTTTTGAGAAAGCATTCATGGCAGACTTTCTTTTAGAAATCGGGCTCGACGAAATTCCTGCTCGCATGATCGCCGGAGCGGAGGCTGAGTTGGGCCGTCGCGTGCACGAATTGTTGACTCGTGAGCGACTGCTCGATCCTGCCGCGACCATCACCACTTATTCGACGCCGCGCCGGCTTGCTGTCCTTGTCCAGGGCGTTCTGGCCGCGCAGGCCGACATCGAAGAGCAGCTTACCGGCCCCTCATGGAAGATCGCTTTCAAAGAGGGCGCCCCTACGCCCGCGGCTGAAGCGTTCGCCAAAAAAGCTGGAGTGGCAGTCTCCGCGCTCGACAAAGTCACGACCCCCAAAGGGGAATACGTCGGAGCAACCATCCAGCGCAAGGGGATCGCGGCTGCTGAACTTCTGGCCTCCGGCCTGCCAAAAGAAGTCCTCGCGCTTTACTGGGCCAAGAATATGTACTGGCGCGCCGGAAAGCCGGAGCGTTTCGTGCGTCCTGTGCGCTGGGTTGTCGCGTTGCTCGATTCCGCGATCGTCCCGTTGGAGATTGCCGGCATCGTCGCGGGAAATACCAGCCGGGGCCATCGCGTGTTGCACGGCAACGACACCGTGGTTCTAGCCTCACCGGCGGCCTACGTCGAAACGCTCCGCAGTGCGCACGTTGTGGTGGATGCCGCTGAACGGCGTCAGATCATTCGCAAAGAGCTCGACAAGGCCACGCGTACGGTTCCCGGTGCGCGCTGGCGCGAAGATGAGCCGTTGGTTGAGACGGTTCTCCACCTCACTGAATGGCCTTCGGTCATCCTCGGCACCTTCGAGTCTGAATATCTCTCTCTGCCCGAAGAGGTCCTGGTGACTGTGATGCGCGACCACCAGAAGTACTTCGCAGTCGAAGATGCGAACGGCAAACTCGCGCCTCATTTCCTCGCCGTGCTCAACACAGAGGTCGATGACGAAGGCGCCGCTATCATCCGTCACGGAAACCAGAAGGTGCTTCGTGCGCGCTTTAAAGACGCGCAATTCTTCTGGGACGTCGATCAAAAGACACCCCTGATTGCGCGTGTCGAGAGCCTGAAGAACGTCACGTTCCAGAAACAACTGGGCAGCTATTTCTGGAAGACGGAAGAGAATCTCAAGATTGTCAGCGCTCTCCATTCCGCAATGCCGCAGGACAACAGCCATGGCGTCGACTGGGCTGAACTTGAGGCGGCGACACGACTGGCGAAGACCGACCTCACCGCCGAGCTGGTCAAAGAATTTACTGAGTTGCAGGGCATTATCGGCGGACTGTATGCAAGGGCACAGGGTCTAGGCGAACGCGTCGCGCTTGCCATCTACGAGCAGTACACGCCTGCGTCCATGGAAGACGAAATTCCTGTGTCGGTCGAAGGACGCCTGTTGGGGCTCGCCGATCGAATCCAGACAATCGTTGCGATGTTTGGTATTGGTATGGCGCCCACTGGCTCCAAAGACCCATTCGCGTTGCGCCGTGCGGCCAACGCCATCGTGAAGATTCTTGCAGAATCCGATCTACCGCTGTCTCTGACCAGCGTTTTGAATGCGGCAGCAAGCGAAGAAACGGATCGGAAGGCCTTGGACGGGTTCTTCGGCGAGCGCGTTCACTTTTATCTTAAGGATGTGCGAGGGCTCTCGTACGACATCGTGAATGCCGTACTGAGTGTAGAAGCCTTTTCAATCCGCGATGCCATCGCCCGCGCCGAAGCCCTCACAGCCGCGCGCGCATCGGCAGATTTCGCCGCTGTTTCCGCTGCCTTCAAACGCATCAAGAACATCCTGCGCCAGGCAGAAGAGAAGGGATTTGCCATCCCGGCTTCCTCCGGCGCACAACTGGCGGTTGAAGCACAGCAGCTTGCCGATGCTGCGGTTGCCCTGGCCCCGCGAGTCGCCAAACTACGCGAAGAGCGGGCCTACAGCGATGCGCTGGCCCTTATCGCGACGCTCCGCGCCACGGTCGATATCTTCTTCGATAAAGTGATGGTGCTCGATCCCGACCCCGCAGTGCGCGGTGCGAACCTCGCTCTCATCGCGGGCATACTCAGCAGCTTCTCCGGCATTGCCGACTTCAGCGAGATCGTCACCGGCTAGCTCCCGCAGGATTCAAGCGCGCTGTGTGTGGTGCTTCGTCCCACCTTGCCAGAGCGGGAGCGGGACGACAACCCCCTCAGTTGCCAGGGAGCATTTGCCAGTAGGCCAGGGTGCCTGAGGGTACCTTCGACAGGCCCGGGCGCGGCGCCAGCTGTCCCTTGAGAAATTTCAGCAGATCTTCAATCACGCTGCGATTGTCGCCGAAGTAGCTATGGCCGAGTGCATCCATGCTGAGCTTGGAAACGTCTACCGTATCCAGTCCCTGCATCACGATAGTGTCGCTGCCGCCCTCGCCCGCGCGGGGTTCCTTGTGAAAGAGCAGGTGGGACGCAGCCAATGCCTGATCGTGTTCTGAAACATACAAAGTGATCTTGCTTTGCGGCTTGTGAATCGCCGCCACGAGATTCATGAAAAGATCGCGATCGACGTCGGGCGCCGCCAACACGACGGTGTTGAACTTGTCGAAGTCTTTGAACTGCGGATCGGCGGCAAGCTGCGACAACACGGGCAGCAGGGCGCGGTTGCCCATGCTGTGCGCGATGAGATGGACGACTGTCGCACCCGAACTGGCGGCAACGTCCTGCAGAAACTGCTTCAGGCTGCCTGCCGTTTGCTGCACCGTTTGCTCATCGTCGAGGTAGCCGAAGAGGCTTCCCTTTGAAGGCCAGCTGTACAGGATCGGCGCTCCCTTGAATCCGAAATCGTAGGCCAGCTGGGCGGTGCGGATGGCCGCATCCTCAAAGCTCACGTTGTAGCCGTGCACGAAGACGAAGGCTTCCTTGGTTGGAGACGCCGAGACCATCCCGGCAACATCTTTCAGGAACTGGGTCTTTTCTTCTGCCTCCACCTTCTGCAGCACAATGTGCTTTTCGGGGTCCGGCCTGAATTCAAACTTCCAGATCGAAGGACGTTCCACATCCGCCAAGGCGTGGGTTTCTGGAATGCTGACCTCGCAGGAGCCGTAGCTCAATGCGCCTGTATCAGAACGGAGGCCGAGGTACTGGAGCGAACTCGCAGCGGTCTGTGCTTTGCGGTCCGTCGCATACAGAATGCGCACTACGGTAAAACCGGAGTTTGCGCCCCGCTCCTTGGGCTGCGGCGGAAGAGCAAGTGCAAAGGTCAGGCTGCCAGAAGCTCGGGCAGGACCGATCTTGAAGGTTTTTTCCGCCTCGCCGAACCCGGTCGCGGAGGCGTGGATAAGATACGGCCCGGGAGTCAACGCGACCCCGAATAATGCGAATCTTCCTTCCACATCCGTTCGGGTGTCGGCAACCGTGCTATCGCTCGAGGAGCCGCCCCGCACGTCGACGCGCGATCCAGAAACAGGATTGCCATCGGGACCAGTTACGACGCCTTGTACGTTGACCGGCGTCGCACCACGCGGGGCAGCTTGCGCCCGCGCAAGGGGATTCAAGCACAGAAGAATAACGGCGGAGAGAACACCCGGCCTGAATCGATGCATAGAAGGCCTCGTGAAAAGCAGTTTTGTTGCGCGGATGACCGGTGACCCTGGATTCCGTGCGGCCTCGCCATTGGGGGTAGGGAAGACGCGCAAGTCTGCGGATTGACTATCATCTTCACGAAACTTGTCCCAGGCTGTCAACGCGATCTTGATCGCCGCTCCATTCGGGCCGCGCGGCGTACGTCTGCGCCACGGTCTTTCCGCATCTTCTGCTTCGTCTGGACGTCTAAAATGGGCAGAGATGTCTGACAACCTGTATCTGAGTTTGTGGTATCCCAACCTGCGGCTTGCCGCCCTCCCCGACAAACTTGCCTCGGTCCTGGGATCTTTCGCGGCCTATGGCGGTGAGGCACGCGTCTATGCGGCCACGGTTTGGCCCGTCGGCTGGAGCGAGGCACCCGTCTTCCAGCGAGTCTACGGTCATGGCGAGCGCGGGTCCGATCCGAAGCAGGCCATCGAAGATGCCCTCGAACTGCTCCACGACGACTACGCTTATGAGTTTCAGATTTCGTGGAACCTTTGGGAGTTTGAACATGCGGCGGGTTTGGATCCGCGGTGGGTGAGTGAGCCACGCCTTGTGCGAGTGATCGGCTTCGGTCCCCTTTTCGATGATGGTACCTACGAGCAAGAGGGACACATCCGCATCGACTTCGGCAGCGACACCGCGTTTCTCGAAGAGGAGGCTGATCTGGACGCAGCGTCAGCGCGCCACGTGGAGGAAAATGTGCGCCAACTGGTCGAACTCACGGCTGCCATCGAGAAGGAATCAGGGGCGACAGCACGCTTGCTGTGGAGTGAACTGGGAGAGAGTTTGGCGCAACGGCTCGCAGCCCGGCTTGGCATGGGGAACTGACTGTGCGCTTGACCATTGAACGCATTCGGACGCTGGTCTTGATCGCAGGCGTTCTTTTGGTCATTGCGCTGGGCGCTTTCTTGACCGTGGGCCGATGGAGAAGTCCGTTCAATCGCCGCGACCTTCCCAAGAAACTGGGAGTCGATATTCAGCAGGAAGCGAATGGTTTTACCCATGCGGAGTTCCACGCTGGGCACGCCTTGTTCAGGATCACGGCCTCAAAGGTTGAACAGCTGAAGAACAGTCGCTACCGGCTGCATTCGGTCACGATCGAGATGTATGGTTCCGACGGCGGCGGCACGGACCGTATCGAGGGTTCAGAGTTTGAGTACGACCAGCAGGCGGGAGTCGCGAAGGCTACCGGTCCGGTAGAGATCACCCTCGATCGGCTTCCAACCGCGGATGCCGCACCTGGCAAGAAGCCGCAGCCGCACGAAAATCAAGCAACACGGCCCAAAGATCAGCAGCCCGACCGTCAGATCCATGTGAAGACGGTCGGGCTCACGTTCAATCAAAACAGCGGCGTGGCCACTTCGGCCAATCATGTTGAATTCGATCTCCCGCAAGCCTCCGGCAGCGCGATGAGTGCTTCCTACGACTCGCAGGGGGGCAAGCTGGTTCTGGCCGGTTCTGTGGAGCTCAACACGCAGCGCGGGCCCGATCCGGTAAAGGTTAAGGCGCAGCGCGCAGAGTTTGATCGCGACGCGTACACATGCGCACTGGTTGCCGCGACAGCCGCATACCGCCACGGGGATGCGCGCGCCGAAGAGGCGAATATTCGGTTTCGTGAAGATGGCTCTGCCGAACAGCTCGATGCCACGCGCGGATTCGTCCTGACAACCGCAAAGGGAGGCAAGGTTGCGGCTCCGACCGGCTCGATGCACTTCGACAAGCAGAGCCAGCCCATCAGCGGCCATCTGGACGGGGGCATCGCCCTCGATTCCGACCAGTCTGGCCGGACACTGCATGGAACAGCGCCTTCCGCAGACCTGCAATTTGCTTCGGGCCTGCTGCGTCGCGTGCACATGGAGCGCAACGTGCGGTTCGACAGCGATGAGCAGACGGACGGAGGCGGTGTTTCGTTCCGTGCGCATCGCGTTTGGACGTCGCCGGTTGCAGATCTGGAATTTCGCGAGGCAGGCAAGGGACAAGTGGATCTTGATTCCATCCACGGAATCGGTGGCGTAGAAGTGACCAGCGAGAGCCAGCGCGGAAGCGCTCCGGCAGCGCGAGCTCGTATGACGGCCGACGATATGAAGGGTCTGTTCGGCGAGAATTCTGCGTTGAGTTCGATGACCGGAGTGGGACATGCGATGTTGGAGCAGACCACCGAGACAGGCACTCGCCAGACCAGCAGGGGCGATCGCGTGGAGGCCCGCTTCAACCAGACCCGCGGAACCGGTTCAAAGCTTGCGCCGAAGACGGCAGCAACGCCCAATAGTGCGGCGCAGATCGACAGCGCAACGGTGATCGGCAACGTCGTCCTCACACAGCAGGCGGCAACTCAGCCGGGCGGCGCTGTGCCTCCCCTTTTGCGTGCAACCGCGCAACGGGCCGACTACGAAGGCGCCGGCCAGCTGCTGCACTTAACCGGCTCGCCCCATGTCGATGACGGAGGGATTACCCTCGACGCGGAGAAAATTGACATCGCTCGTGCGTCGGGCGATGCTCTCGCGCACGGCTCAGTGAAAGGAACGTGGTTTGGCAGCAAGGCGTCCGGGTTAGGGGCTCAGGGCCCGGCGCACGTCGTTGCCGACGAGGCTCAGCTACACCAGGCGACCAATGAGGCAACTTTCCGCGGCAATGCGCGTTTATGGCAGCAGGCAAACTCCGTTGCAGCTCCTCTGATCGTGCTGGATCGAAACCGTCAGACCCTGGTCGCGCGCACGACCGACCCTGCCAATCCAGTGAAGGTGGTTTTGGTGAGCACGGGCGGTGTTTCAGCGGCGAAAGGAGCCAAATCAGGGGCACCTTCTGTCGTCCGGGTGCGTGGAGGCGATCTTAAGTACTCCGACGCCGAGCGGAAGGCCGTGCTGCGGGGCGGTGTCCTCCGCAGGGTCGTCGCGGAGACTGCGGACGCAACCACGCGCGCCGATGAAGTGGACCTGATCCTGTTACCGGCGGGAAATCACGCCGGCGCAGGGAGCGGAACCGGGCAAGTGGATCGCATGACCGCGCAGGGAAACGTGTCAATCGACTCGGAAACACGGCGCGGAACGGGAGAAAAGCTCGAATATTCGAGTGAGAGGGCAGAATACGTACTGACCGGGACTGCGGCCAATCCACCGCGGATGACCGATCCAACCCGGGGAACAGTCACCGGGGAGTCTTTGATTTTCAATAGTCGCGATGATAGCGTCAATGTCGAAGGTGGCCAACACGCGACGACAACCGAAACCACCGCCCCGAAACAGCCATAAGAACGCCTGGGAACGTTCACGAGCTCGATGGATACCTTAATCGCCGAGGGAATCGGCAAGTCATACAAGGGGCGACAGGTTGTACGCGGTGTCAGCCTCAAGATTTCTCGCGGAGAAGTAGTCGGCTTGTTGGGACCGAACGGTGCCGGCAAGACGACGAGCTTCTACATGATCGTGGGCCTGGTGCCTCCTGAGACCGGCCGCATCCTCGTCGACGATATCGAGATCACCCGCGTCCCGATGTATCTGCGGGCCCGCAACTTCGGTATCAGCTACCTGCCCCAGGAGCCCTCCGTCTTCCGCAAGCTCACCGTGGAAGAAAACATCCTTGCCGTTCTCGAAGCCCAGCCTCTTGATGCCCGCGAGAGGCGCTCGCGCACCGAACGACTGATTCAGCAGCTTAACCTGGGCCACATCCGCACCACCCGAGGGTATGCCCTGTCGGGTGGCGAGCGGCGTCGCGTCGAGATCGCCCGCGCCTTGTGCATTCAGCCAAACTTTATTCTTCTCGACGAACCTTTCAGCGGCATTGACCCTATCGCAGTGCTGGAACTGCAGAAGATCATCTTCGATCTCAAGTCGAACGGCATCGGGATCCTGATCACAGACCACAACGTCCGCGAGACGCTGAGCGTCACCGACAGGGCCTACATCATTGCTGAAGGCAAGATATTTCGTACCGGTACGCCCCACGAGCTTGGAAACGATGTCGAGGTACGGCGCGTCTATTTGGGCGAGGGGTTTTCATTGAGCTGAGCCAGCGGATTGGGGAATCCGAACGACGTGGATCGAGCCTGGACGGCATGTAGGGTCAATTCTGCCAAGAATGTAGCTGGCCGACCTTCTCCGGACGTCAACTTTCGACCGATTCAGCCTTATTTGGGAAAATGGTACTTGCGGATGGGTGCCCAGCGTTCAGCTTGGTTCTCACCCAATTACACTTATAGGTTGAACCCTGTACAAGAACCGGACACCGCATGCCGCTATTGCAACCAAAATTGAACCTCAAGGTCGCGCAGCGCCAAGTCCTGACTCCAGGACTGATGCAGATGGTGAGTGTCCTCGCGCTCAATAAACTCGAGCTGAAAGAGATGATTGACGCCGAGATGGTGGAGAACCCCATTCTCGAGGAAATCGACGAAACCGTTCCGATGATCGACGAGGTGGCTGGAAGAGTCGAGCGCCAGGAACGCGTAGAACGTATGGAGCAGTTGGAAGACAGAGCTCCCGAGACGCCTGCTGCCACGCCGAACGACTCCTTCAACGAAGTTGATTTTGGATCCTACTTTCAGGAATATCTGGATCCGGGCTACCGTACCCAACCCGAATACGAAGAGAACGAGCGACCATCTTTCGAGAACTTTTTGTCTCAGCCGACCACGCTGGCAGATCATCTGGCGTGGCAACTCGGGGCTTCCACGGTTGATCCGACGCTGGAGAAGGTCGCGGAATTTATCATCGGCAATCTTGACGAGGATGGCTATCTCGCGGTCAGCGAAGAGGAACTGGTCGAAGCTCTTCGACAATTTTCTGAGGGACAGGGGCCGGATGACGCAGCTGCACTCGACCTCGCGCGTCGAGCCATCGAACTTGTCCAACGCCTTGATCCGCCCGGCGTGGCGGCACGGGACTTGCGCGAGTGCCTGATGATCCAGATCGCCGCGCAGCAAGAGGAATTCGCCCAGGTGTTTGCTCGCCGCCCCGAAGTCGAAGATCCTGAAGATGGAATGGCAGCATCCCGCGCCGAGGCGGACGCCAAGCTGGACGATCGCAAGAGGCACATGGAGATCGCGACGCTCATCGCCGATCGCCACCTGCACCTTGTTCAGAAGCGCGATGTGAAGGACCTTTCGCGTGCCCTGCAGGTTAGCCCCGCCGAAGCCCAGTTGGCGGTGGACTTTATTCGCACCCTCGATCCGCGTCCCGGCCGGCTCTACAACCGCGAACAGACTCGGCTGATCGAACCGGACGTCGTCTTCATCAAGCGAGGCGGCGAATGGGTCGTCACGATGAACGAAGAAGACCTGCCCAGCCTTCGTCTGAGCCAACGCTATCGCAGGATGCTGGTATCGGAAGGTACCGATAAAGAGGTAAAGGAGTACGTCAAGGAGCGGTTTCGGTCGGCACTTCAACTGATGCGCAACATCGCGCAGCGCAAGAGCACCATCCTGCGTACGTGTGAAGTCATTGTCCGGCGCCAGCAGGATTTTCTTGATAAAGGTATCGAATCCCTGCGCCCCATGATGATCAAAGAAGTTGCCGAGGAGATTGGCGTTCATCCCTCCACAGTCAGTCGCGCCGTGGCCAATAAATATGCGCACACCCCCCAGGGCGTCATCGAATTGCGCTTCTTCTTCTCGGAGGGTTCGAACGGTCCAGAGGGCGCGGATACACCGCTACTGGTTCTCAAGCGAAAGGTTCGCAAGCTCATTGAGGACGAAGACGCACGTCATCCCCTGACCGACGACCAACTTGCGGCGACACTCCAGGCGCAAGGCATCCAGCTCACCCGACGCACCGTGGCTAAATACCGCGAAGATATGAATATACCGTCCACTCATCAGCGTCGTCGACGCGACGCCTAATCCCCTCCGTTATTCAACGGAACACCCCTGCCAGCGACCTTTTCAGACAACCTCTTTCGCGAATTTCGCATCTCTTCCTAAGCTGCGCGTACACGATGATTTCGATGACCTATTGCGAATTTCCGGCGATTGGCGCTCGAGGAGCGTTGTGCGCTCATGCACGTCTGTACGAGAGATTTTCTTAACTAAAGGTCGTGCTCATGGAGACTGTCGTCTCGACGCAGGGGATTGGACACGAAGAGCCAATTCCTACTCCGCCCGCGAACGGTAATGGAATAGACCCGACATCGATGGAGTACATGGCGGCCATTCTGCAGAGTCTGCAGACCATGAAGAATGGCGATTTCAGTGTTCGGTTGCCCGTCGCCTGGACCGGGCTTCCCGGCAAGATCGCCGATAGTTTCAACGAGATCGTCTCGGCCAACGAGCAGATGGCCGGCGAATTGAAGCGCGTCGGTCAGGCCGTCGGCAAGGAAGGCCGTACCCGGGAACGTATCCGTTTTGAGCGCCACCGCGGCGCGTGGGACGATATGGAGTCGTCGGTCAATACACTCGTCGATGACCTGCTCCGCCCCACCACAGAGGTCACCCGCGCGATTGCCGCAGTAGCCCAGGGCAACTTGACCCAGACTGTCCGGCTCGATGTGGATGGGCGCCCGCTTGAGGGCGAGTTCCTTCGTTCCGCCAACATCGTCAATACGATGATTCAGCAACTCGGCGTATTCACTGCCGAGGTGACGCGCGTGGCCCGCGAAGTGGGTACCGACGGAAAACTCGGCGGCCAGGCCGTCGTGCCTGGTGTTGCCGGCACCTGGAAAGACCTTACCGACTCAGTGAACTCGATGGCTTCGAATCTCACGGGCCAGGTCCGCAACATGGCCGAGGTTGCTACGGCGGTGGCCAGCGGCGATCTCTCCCGCAAAATTACTGTCGACGTGCGCGGCGAAATCCTTCAGCTCAAAGAAGCCATCAATACGATGGTCGACCAGCTCCGCTCTTTCGCTTCTGAAGTCACACGCGTGGCGCGCGAAGTGGGCACCGATGGCAAACTCGGCGGCCAAGCCGTTGTCCCTGGCGTCGCCGGAACGTGGAAAGATTTGACCGACTCGGTCAACGCCATGGCCGGAAACCTGACGGCCCAGGTGAGAAACATCGCTGAAGTAACCACAGCCGTGGCCCGCGGCGATTTGTCCCGCAAAATCACCGTGGATGTGAAAGGCGAAATTCTTGAGCTCAAAGACACCATCAACACGATGGTCGACCAGCTCAATGCGTTCGCCGGCGAAGTGACGCGCGTAGCTCGCGAAGTGGGCACCGAAGGAAAGCTCGGCGGCCAGGCCAACGTGCCTGGTGTGGCCGGTACGTGGAAGGACCTTACAGACAACGTCAACTTCATGGCCGGCAACCTGACTGGCCAGGTCCGTAACATCGCCGAGGTGGCAACCGCCATCGCCAACGGCGACTTGTCCCGCAAAATTACCGTCGACGTGCGCGGCGAAATGCTTCAGCTCAAAGAGACCTTGAACACGATGCTTGACCAGCTGAACCGGTTCGCTGGCGAAGTCACGCGTGTGGCCCGCGAAGTCGGTACGGAAGGCCGCCTCGGCGGCCAGGCCAATGTGCCCGGCGTGGCTGGAACGTGGAAGGATCTCACCGACTCAGTTAATTCGATGGCCGGCAACCTGACGGCGCAGGTGAGAAACATCGCCGAAGTGACCACGGCCGTGGCGCGCGGTGACTTGTCCCGCAAGATCACGGTGGACGTAAAGGGCGAAATTCTCGAGCTGAAGAACACCATCAACACCATGGTCGACCAGCTCAACGCGTTCGCCGGCGAAGTCACGCGTGTCGCCCGCGAGGTAGGTACCGACGGCAAGTTGGGTGGTCAGGCGCAGGTATCCGGTGTCGCAGGAACCTGGAAAGATCTCACCGATAACGTGAACTTCATGGCCTCAAACCTCACAGGCCAAGTGAGAAACATTGCTGAGGTGGCTACGGCCGTGGCCCGCGGTGACTTGTCCCGCAAGATCACGGTGGACGTGAAGGGCGAGATTCTCGAGCTCAAAGACACGCTGAACACCATGGTCGACCAGCTCAACGGGTTCGCTGGTGAAGTGACGCGCGTAGCCCGCGAAGTGGGCACTGACGGCAAGCTCGGCGGTCAGGCACAGGTCCCCGGCGTTGCCGGAACGTGGAAGGATCTCACGGACAACGTCAACTCCATGGCGTCGAACCTTACCGGCCAGGTCCGTAACATTGCCGAAGTTTCCACCGCGATTGCCACCGGCGATCTTTCGAAGAAAATCACCGTCAACGTCAGCGGCGAGATTCTGCTGCTGAAAGAAACGATTAACACGATGGTGGACCAGCTGAACCGCTTCGCTGGCGAAGTGACGCGCGTAGCTCGTGAAGTGGGTACCGACGGCCGTCTCGGTGGCCAAGCCAACGTACCCGGCGTCGCCGGAACATGGAAGGATCTCACCGACTCAGTGAACTTTATGGCCGGCAACCTTACCGGTCAGGTCCGCAACATTGCCGAAGTGACCACAGCGGTGGCCCGCGGCGATTTGTCGCGCAAGATTACCGTCGACGTGAAGGGCGAAATTCTCGAGCTGAAAAACACGATCAACACGATGGTCGACCAGCTCAACGCGTTCGCCGGCGAAGTGACGCGTGTGGCCCGCGAAGTTGGTACCGACGGCAAACTCGGTGGGCAGGCAGTTGTGCCCGGTGTTGCCGGAACGTGGAAGGATCTTACCGACTCAGTGAACTTTATGGCCGGCAATCTCACGGCCCAGGTTCGTAACATTGCCGAGGTCGCAACCGCCATCGCAGGCGGCGACTTGTCCCGCAAAATCACGGTCGACGTGCGCGGCGAAATTCTGCAACTCAAAGAGACACTGAACACCATGGTCGAGCAGCTTCGCTCGTTTGCTGCTGAAGTAACGCGTGTGGCCCGCGAGGTGGGTTCTGAAGGTCGTCTCGGCGGCCAAGCCAACGTGCCTGGCGTCGCCGGAACGTGGAAAGATCTGACCGACTCGGTCAACGCCATGGCCGGCAACCTGACGGCCCAGGTGAGAAACATCGCCGAAGTGACCACGGCCGTGGCCCGCGGCGACTTGTCTCGCAAAATCACGGTGGACGTGAAGGGCGAAATTCTCGAACTCAAAGACACCATCAATACGATGGTCGACCAGCTCAATGCGTTCGCGGCCGAGGTCACGCGCGTGGCTCGCGAAGTGGGCACCGACGGCAAGCTCGGTGGCCAAGCCGTGGTGCCAGGTGTCGCCGGAACGTGGAAGGATCTCACCGACAACGTCAACGTCATGGCGGCGAACCTTACAGAGCAGGTCCGCGGCATCGTGAAGGTCGTGACCGCCGTGGCCAACGGCGCGCTCAACCAGAAACTCACGGTGAATGCCAAGGGCGAAGTGGCTGCCCTCGCTGAGACTATCAACAACATGACCGACACCCTGGCCACTTTCGCGGACCAGGTGACAACCGTGGCTCGCGAAGTCGGCGTCGAAGGTCGCCTGGGTGGTCAGGCCAACGTGCCCGGTGCTGCCGGTACCTGGAAGGACCTTACCGGTAACGTGAACCTTCTGGCGGATAACCTTACCAACCAGGTCCGCGCGATCGCCGAAGTGGCAACCGCCGTAACCAAGGGCGACTTGACGCGTTCGATTCAAGTGGAAGCTCGTGGTGAAGTGGCCGAGCTGAAGGACAACATCAACACGATGATTGACAACCTTCGTCTCACCACAGACAGAAACACTGAACAGGATTGGCTCAAGACCAACCTCGCCCGCTTCACCAACATGTTGCAGGGGCAGCGCGACCTTGGATCTGTGGGCCGCCTGCTGCTTTCTGAACTTGCTCCGCTCGTCAACGCGCAGCAGGGCGTCATCTATCAGATGGGCGTTGAGTCTGCCCAATCCGACGGGAGTTTGAATCTCCTCTCGACCTTCGCCGATACACCCGATGGCTACACCAAAGAAGTCCGCGTCGGCCAGGGGCTGGTTGGCCAATGCGCGGCAGAAAAGCGCCGCATGCTCATCGCTGAGCTGCCGAAGAAGACCACGCCCATTCGTTCCGGGCTGTTCAAAGCCGTCCCGAAGAACGTGATCGTGCTGCCGGTTCTCTTTGAAGATCGCGTCAAGGCCGTTATCGAGCTTGCCAGCTTGAGCTCGTTCACTGCGTCCCACCTTGCGTTTCTCGAGCAGCTGACCGCCGGCATCGGTATCGTGCTCAATTCGATTGAAGCCACGATGCAGACCGAAGGCTTGCTGAAGCAGTCGCAACAGCTTGCGACCGAACTGCAGACGCAGCAGAAGGAACTGCAGCAAACCAACGAACAGCTGGCGCAAAAGGCGCAACAGCTGGCCGAACAGAATTACGAGGTGGAACGCAAGAACCAGGAGATCGAACAAGCCCGCCGCGCCCTCGAAGAAAAGGCTCGTGAGCTCGCTCTCACCTCGAAGTACAAGTCAGAATTTCTTGCCAACATGTCGCACGAGTTGCGCACGCCGCTCAACTCGATCCTGGTGCTTGGGCAGCAGCTGGCAGAAAACCCCGACGGCAGCTTGACTGCAAAGCAGGTTGAATTCGCCCGCACCATTCATGGCGCCGGTACCGATCTTCTCAACTTGATCAGCGACATTCTCGACCTGTCCAAGATCGAATCCGGCACGGTGTCGGTGGAAGCGGAAGAAATCTTCTTTGGCGCGCTGCTTGAAACCGTCGCGCGGCCCTTCCGTCACGAGGCAGAAAATCGCAAGTTGCAGTTCGAGGTCATTGGCGAGCCCCAGATCGGCCGCAGCCTGGTGACGGACTCAAAGCGACTGCAGCAGGTTCTCAAAAATCTGCTCTCGAATGCATTCAAATTCACCGAGCAAGGTGGCGTCCGGCTTACCGTCTCCAGAACGTCGGAAGGTTGGAGTGCCGATCATCCTACTTTGAGCGGGGCAGGGTCGGTCATCGCGTTTACGGTCACCGACACAGGCATCGGTATTCCACCAGAGAAGCAGCGGATTATCTTTGAGGCCTTCCAACAGGCCGACGCAGGCACGAGCCGCAAGTACGGCGGAACGGGCCTCGGCCTTGCGATCAGCCGCGAATTAGCCAGCTTGCTGGGCGGCGAAATTCAGCTCAGGAGCATACCGGGCCACGGAAGCACTTTCACGCTCTATCTTCCGCAGACGTATGTCGGGCCTGCGGTCGCCAATCTTCCCAAGATCGAGAAGACGGGCGGCCTCCAAACCGCGAATCCGATCTTTATCACCACGGTGACGGCTGTTGAGCAGGACGTGCGCATCGAGGATGACCGCAATAACCTGCAGGAGGGCGACCGTGTTCTGCTCATCGTCGAGGATGATCCGCACTATGCGCGTGTCCTCTGTGATCTGTCGCGCGACAAGGGCTTCAAAGTGCTCAGCGCCTTGACCGGCGCTGAAGCCCTGACTCTTGCCCAGGAATATCACCCGACGGCCATCTCGCTCGACGTGTTTTTGCCTGACATGCTTGGCTGGACGGTCCTGAATCACCTGAAGCAGGATGCCCGGACTCGCCATATTCCAGTGCAGATGTTGACACTCGATGAAGATCGTCATCACGGCCTTTCGCGTGGGGCATTTGCCTTTGTCACCAAGCCGACGTCGACGGAGGATCTCGATGCGGCTCTGACGCGCATCAAGGAATACTCGGAGCCGCGTCGCAAGAAGCTGTTGCTGGTCGAGGACAACCCTGCCGAGATTCTCAGCACACGAGAGCTTCTGTGGCACGAAGACATCGACATCGAAGCTGCCGACTCAGGTGCCTCCGCATTAGAGAAGCTGGAGCAGGGTGGCTACGACTGCGTCGTGCTCGATCTCCGCTTGCCCGACATGACAGGCTTCGAAGTTTTGACGCAGTTGCGCGATCGACCCAAGCTGAAGGATCTCCCGGTGGTGGTATTCACCGGCAGGGAACTCACGGCGGAAGAGGATGCGCAATTGCGCACACTCGCTCGCAGCGTGGTCTTGAAAGATGTGGAATCGCCGGAGCGCCTGCTGGATGAGACGGCGCTGTTCCTGCATCGTGTCGTTTCCGATCTGCCGCAGTCGAAACAGCAGATGCTCGATCGTCTGCACCGGTCCGATGATGCGCTCGCCGGACGCAAGGTGTTGGTGGTCGACGATGACGTCCGCAACATTTTCGCGCTCAGCAGCGTTCTTGAACGGAGAGGGATGACTGTGCTCTCTGCGGGCACGGGAAAAGAAGCGATTGAGACGATCGAAAAAACTTCCGACCTGGCAATTGTGCTGATGGATATCATGATGCCGGAGATGGACGGTTACGAGACAATGCAAGTCATCCGGCAGAATGCATCGCTACGGCGGTTGCCGATTATTGCGCTCACCGCAAAAGCCATGAAAGGTGACCGCGAACGATGCCTCGAAGCCGGAGCCTCGGAGTATCTAGCCAAACCCGTAAACACGGAGCAGTTGCTTGCGGCGTTGCGCATGTGGCTGCACCGTTAAGAAGATTTGAGAGTTGTGTACCGCGCGCGGAAAGATGATTGCAAAATCGATCGCGCACGAATTGTTTATCCGGCGAGCCGCTTTATGGCTCACTTTTGCCGGCAAGATCGCTCGGTGAGAATCCGCTAGGAGCAAAGACCGATGACGCCAGATCAAAAAATCAATGTGCTGATGGTGGATGACCAGCCGGCAAAGCTCCTGAGCTACGAGGTGATCCTCGCGGATCTGCATGAGAATCTCATCAAGGCGTCGTCAGCGACTGAAGCGCTCAATATTCTTTTGAAGACCGACATCGCTGTCGTGCTGATGGATGTCAGCATGCCAGACGTCGACGGCTTCGAACTGGCCGACGTTATTCGCCAGCATCCGCGGTTCCAGAAGACTGCGATCATCTTCATCTCTGGTGTTGCCCTGGCCGACTCGGACAAGATTCAGGGCTACCGCAGCGGGGCCGTGGACTACATCTCGGTTCCAGTTATTCCAGAGGTCTTGCGCGCCAAGGTCGGCATCTTCGTGGAACTACACCGCAAGACGCGCATGCTCGAGAAGCTCAATGTCGAGCTTGAGCGTCGTGTTGAAGCGCGCACCGAAGAGCTGCGCGAGAGCGAAGCGCGTTTTCGAACCCGGGCTGATCTGCTTGAGCTCGCCTCAGAGGCGATCATCGTGCGCGATCTCAACGGCGTAATCCAATTCTGGAATGCAGGCGCCGAAGCTCTTTACGGCTGGACCATCGAAGAAGCAGTAGGACAGGATCTGCATCGCTTGCTGCAAACCACGTTCCCTGTTTCGCGGAGCCACGTTGAGGGACTACTCGCGGAGAACAAGAGCTGGCGCGGAAATCTCACGCAGCAGACGCGCGGCGGCAACGAAATTGTTGTAGCGTGCCGCAAGACCATGAATCGCGAAGGCAATGCCGTGCTTGAGGTGAACCGCGATATCACATCGCAGGTGAAGGCTGAAGAAGCGTTACGCGAGAGTGAAAAGCTGGCGGCCATGGGCCGCGTGGCCGGCATTATTGCCCATGAGATCAACAACCCGCTTGCCGCAATCACCAACATCTTCTATCTGCTGCGCAATCACCCTTCGTTAAACGAAGAAGCCCGAAGCTATGCCGATGCGGCTGAGCAGGAGCTGGTGCGCGTCTCGCACATCACGCGTCAGACCCTCAGTTTCTATCGTGAGTCCAAGCAGCCAACTCCGGTTCGCGTGCACGAACTGCTCGACGATGTCGTGGAGCTCCAGCATCGTGCGTTTCAGGTGAATAAGATCGAGCTTCACAAGAGATACACCGAGGCGAGCAGCGTCACCGGATTCCCGGTTGAGCTGCGCCAGGTGTTCATGAATCTCATCGCGAATGCGGTGCAGGCCATGCCCGATGGAGGAACACTGCGCCTGCATGTCCATGAGACCACCGACTGGGTGACGCGTCGCCGCGGGCCTTCGATCTCTGTGATCGATACCGGCGTTGGAGTCAAGCCGGAAGACGCGCGCCGCCTGTTCGAGCCGTTTTACAGCACCAAGGCAGCGAAGGGCACCGGCCTCGGCCTGTGGATCAGCAAGGGGATCTTGCAGAAATATAGTGGACGCATCTCTTATCGCAGCTTCTCTCGCGACGGAAAGAATGTGACCTGCTTCCGCGTCTTTATCCCAGGGACCCTGACCTCAGCTCCTGAGAGCGTCGATGAACCCGGAGCCATCGGCCGAAAAACCCCTGCGCGTGGTGACGAACCTGGATGGCAGGCAGAACCTGCCAATTCCACTGTGTCGGCTACCCTCTGAGAGCGCCCTCAGGGGCAGAGTACTCTCTGAAGATCTGAGTTCATTTTATTTGCGACGCCGCTCTGTGTGTTGCCGGAGGTTGCAACAGGAACCGCGGCCCTCGCTATAATTCATCCCATACGCAAGCCTGCCTCCTCGCGACTGCGGTGGCAGAATTGTTTCGTACAAGCGGAGGCTGACGATGCAGGTTGAGTTGACAGCCAGACAGGTTAAGGTATCCAAAGCTCTGCGCACGCAGGCCGAGGATGGGATGGATCGAATCGCGCGGATTCTCGGACGCAGCACGACCGCGAGCGTGATCTTCAGGGTTCAGCGTCACCTGCAGATCGTCGAATTGACGATCAAGGCGCGCCTGCAGACAATAGTGGCTGCGGGCGAGGCCGACACGATGGAGTCGGCACTGCGCGCGGCCCTGGCACACGCAGAACATCAAGCTCTGCGCTATCGCGATCGCCATCTGACGCGAAAACGCCTTCCCAAAGAAGAAAAGATCATGACGGCGCCTCCGGTGGTTCGGCCCAAGGCACGTCCGTCGGCCCCGAGCGAAGAGAATGGATCTTCCATCAGAAACAAGGCCCGCACGGCCATCGCCGTACATTCGTTTCCACCGAAGACGACAATCGTTGAGCCGCACATTCTTTCCAGTTCCGAAGCGATCGCAATCAAGCCGATGTCGATTGAGGAAGCGGTCAAAGACGCAGAATTTCGTGACCGCGATCTGCTTGTATTTCGCAACGCAGGGGGCGATCTTTATGTGCTCCATCGGCGCCGGGATGGGCAAATGGAGCTAGTCGAGGTTCCCTAGAGCTCGCAGCACCGCGCAGTCAGTTTCTCGGCCGATGCCGCCTCGTGCGGGCTCGAAGAGGCCTTTCTGGGGCGATTTCAGTTACCGGGGACACCGCATTCACTTTCCAACAACTCTTCCACCTCCTGATTCGTTGTAGGATGAGCCCATGACATCTTCGCCGCAGGTGTCCCCATCCCTCCCGCGCAAACAGCCTGCCGACCATGTCGTCGAGATGAAAAAGCCACGGAAAGAGCTGGTCATCGTGACCGGCATTTCGGGTGCCGGCAAGGCATCGGCTCTCAGGAACTTTGAGGACCTGGGATATCACGCCGTGGATAATCTGCCCCTCGAACTGCTCACAGAGTTTGCGGGCCTGGTGGGGAAGTCGGGCGAGATTGAGCGGGCAGCCATCGTCGTCGACATACGGGAGGGCCAAACGCTCGACCGTCTGCCCGAAATCCTGAAGCAAGTGAGGCAGATCCTTCCCACACGCGTGGTCTTTCTGGATGCTCAGGACGCGGTGCTGGTGCGCCGCTATTCAGAGACTCGCAGGCCGCATCCCCTGCGCCGCTCAGAAACGGTTGAACGCTCGATCGTGGAAGAGCGGCAATTGCTCGACCCCATACGGAACGTTGCGGACACGCTGATCGACACCTCGAACTTCAACGTGCATGAGCTGCGCGCCCACATCCAGCAGCGATTCGGCCACGAAGAGCAGACAAAACGCCTCTTGGTCAGCTGTCTCAGTTTTGGTTTCAAGAACGGCGTGCCGCTGGATGCCGATCTCGTCTTCGACGTTCGTTTTCTGCCGAATCCGCACTTCGTTCCCGAGTTCAGAAAAAAGACCGGCAAAGACTCCAAGGTGGCCGCCTTCGTGCGCGGTTTCCCGCAGACCAAGGAATTTCTGGGCAAGGTGACCGATCTGATGCTCTACCTGCTGCCCCATTACGTGGACGAGGGGAAGAGCTACCTGACCGTAGCCTTTGGCTGCACCGGTGGTCAGCACCGCAGCGTGATGATGGCTGAAGAGATGTCGAAACGGCTCAAGAAGCAGGGATACCAGGTGAAGGCCGTCCATCGCGATATTCCGCGTTAGAGCGTGTCGCGCCGCCGCTGTTGGTTTAAGTCGAAGGCTAGCGGACCTTTTTGTCTGGTGCCAACTCATCGAGCCATCGCGAGAGCTCTGAGCCGTAATCCGACGATTTCTCAATCGGTGCCTTAAGCCAAACGCGCACTTTACGCGAACCCACCTTCTCATAGGCTTCCGGCTCGCTCGCGGGCGGACGCGTGTCTGTCTCAAACCATAAGGTCGGGACATGCAAGCTCGTTGCAGCGGCGAGCAGGTTCCATCGATCACGGACCAGGAGATGGGCGGGCACGAGGCGCGCCCGTGGATCATGAAAAACTGCGTCTTCCGGGGCTTCCAAGGGCATTTCGGCGACCACGCCGGCAAGCTCTGGATGCGCGGCCGCGACTTCAAGGGCGAGATCGGCTCCGAGCCCTCGCCCTAGAAGGATGATTGATCCGGCGGGAATGTGTCGTGTGTCGCGAAGGTAAACGATGGCCGATTCCGCGTCTTCACGCCAATGTTGTTCGCTCGGGCGCTCGAAGCGGCTCCTGCCATAGCCGCGATAGTCGAATGCGAGCAGGCTCAACTTCGCCGTGTGAAGCGGAAGCAGGTCCGCAGTGATGTCCCCGATGTTTTCGTCGGCGCCGTGCAGAACAATCGCGGTGAACGGACTGCCGCCCTCCGAGGGAATCCACCATCCATGCAACTGCGGCTGACCAGACTCCGCCGCAGCGAAATCAATCGAGTCAAAGGTCAGAGCAACATGGGCCGGAGTCTGAGCAATTGAAGACTTGGGATGGTAGAGAAGCTGCCAGTTCCCAAGCCAAAAAGTAAAGCAGAGCGCAACCCACAGGCACACCACGGCCGTTCCAAGGGAGATTCCGAGTGCAGCGAGGATCCAGCGGGGAGAAACGGTGACAGGAGGCGACTGGCGGGAAGAGGCCGCCGCAGCCACTGCGCGGGAATTCGATCGGCGAGGCTGTGCCGACTTGCTTCCGGTGGATTTCACTCCTTTATGCTAATTGCGGTGCGCCGCAAGCCACATCCGAGGCGCCGCAAAGGAGATCTCGATGGCTGAATTTGTCCATATCTGCGCGCAGTCGGAACTGCCGTCTCTCAATCAGGTGCTTGAGTTTTCGGCCAATGGACATGTGCTGTGCGTGGCCAACGTTGGCGGAGTGATTGCGGTGTTGGATGGAACCTGTCCGCACGAAGGCGGCCCGCTGGGTGAAGGAAGCATCGAGGACGGAAAGGTCGTTTGCCCCTGGCACGCCTTCGCGTTCGATGTGCATACGGGAGCCGCGAGCGATGATCCGACGATGCGCGCGCAGGTGTTTGAAGCGAGGGTGGAAGACGGAGAATTGCGCGCCAAGCTGTAGAGTGCCGCGTCTGTGGCGGATCTACCCCCGCTTTGTCGGGACTCGCTTTCCTTCCTTGCGCGCTTTTGACAGGCCGATCGCAATCGCTTGTTTCGGGTTTGTGACCTTTTTGCCGCTGCGGCCTGACTTCAGCTTGCCCTCTTTCATGGCACGCATTTCGGTCTCGACGTCTTTGCCGGCCGAGGGCGAATACTTCCGCGCGGACGACTTCTTGCGGCTCGTTTTCCTGGCGCTGGTTTTCTTCGCGCTGCTGGATTTCTTCTTGGTCGCCATTGATTGCTCCTCCGACAGTTCTGATGGCGGGTCCGTTCGCGCAAGTTGTCTCGAGGTTGCAGGGCCCGTGCCGTTTCGAGCAATGTCGCGAGGCACCGTAGCAAACCTACAAGACGCGCTGGGCGCCAGGCAGGCGCACGGCGAGATCGGCAACCAGCCATGTCGCCACACAGGTCAACGTGCCCGTCGCGGTGAACTTCACAAGGGCCGGCGCGGACCAAGAATGGAGCAGAATGCCTAATCCCACCAGAATCGGCGGATGAAGGATGTAGACGGCGTAGGCGCGGCGATTGAGCCAGGACCAGAAGCGGGACGGTCGATTCATCGCTGCTCTGAACACCAGCAACCACGCCGCAATCAGGCCCCACGCGACAAAGGGCTCCCAGAATGCGTACAAGATAGCCGCCCAGGAGAGCCCTCCTGCAAAGTTTGTGCGTCCCGGTCCATTCAGCGAGCGCGCCACAGCGATACCGATCGGCATCGCGGGCCATGTGATGGCGAGCCCCACGATGAACGCGCGCGCATGTTTCCAGCGGAGTTGCCGCAGCCAGTCGAAGCGCCAGGCGCACACGCCGATGGCGAACAGGAACGTGTAGCTGGCGAAATAGCCGAGCTGCAATCCGAACACATTGACGCCGACGGGCACGACCAGGCGGATCGCCAAGGCGGCCGCTCCCACGGCGATCGCGCTCAGAAGCCACCAGCCTACCCCAGGAACTTGCCGTTGCTGGCGTCCCGCATCGGTCAGGGGACGTCCAGCCGCGGCGCGCCATACGCAATAGCCCAGGCTGAACATCAGCAGCGCCTGCGCAAACCAGAGCGGCCCGTTGATGATCCTTTTGTGTATCCAGAGGAACTGGACAGCTGCCCAAAAGCCTCCGCCGTCGCCGACATTCGCAATGCCGACGGTCAGCGGCGCGAGAATCAGGATGAAGACGAGCAGAGGAAGGCCAAGGCGCACGAACCGATCGCCGATGAAGCGGGCATATCCTTTCCGCTCGAGCGAACTGGGCGTGAAATAGCCCGCCAGCAGAAAGAAGAATCCCATGAAGTAGGCCTGGTTTGTCGATACGAAAAGTGTCAGCAGCAGGCTCGACGAAGATCCGGAAGGATGCAGCTCGTACCAGAACCATCCGCCCGGTGCGCCGTAGGTGATTGCCGTGTGATGCAACAGCACCATCGCGGTCATTACGCTGCGCAGACGATCGATGTAGAAGTCGCGCTGAGGAGCCGTGGACGCTCTCTCTTGCAGCGGAGTTGCAGATTCGATCGCGGATCGCCCGGTTGTTTCTGCCATGGAGTCATGATACGAAAAGCCGCGAACGATGGTTCGCGGCTTCTGCTGCAACTCAGTTTGAGCGGCTAGTATTTCACGATGGCGATGAACGAATCCGGTTTCAGGCTCGCGCCGCCCACCAGGGCTCCATCAATCTCTTCTTGTCCGCAGAGAGCCGTGGCGTTGTCGGCCTTTACGCTGCCGCCGTACAGGATGCGCATCTTGGCAGCGATGGGATCGCCGAGAAGCTTGGCCACTTCGGCGCGCACGATCTTGTGCGCCTCGACGGCCATTTCCGGTGTGGCGGTTTTGCCTGTACCAATGGCCCAGACCGGCTCGTAGGCGATCACGATGGGCGTCGCGGCTTCAGGGGTGATGCCTGCAAAAGCGCCGGTCACCTGTCTCTTCAGCACCGATTCTGTCTTGCCTGCTTCGCGCTCCGCCAGCACCTCGCCGATGCAGACGATCGGAACGATGTTGTGCTTGAGGGCTGTATGAAGCTTCTTGTTGACGATTTCGTCGGTCTCGGCGAAGTATTGCCGGCGCTCGGAGTGGCCGATCAAGGTGTGGGTTCCGCCGACAGCGATCAGCTGTCCGATCGAGGTCTCGCCGGTGTACGCGCCTTCTTCGGCGAAATGGATATTCTGTGCGCCGATGGCAACGATGGAGCCCTTCGCGGCTGCGATCACCGTGGGCAGCAAAACCGGCGATGGAAACAGGGCAATCTCATCGCGTGTGTGGCCGGCAACGAGGGGCAGAAAGGCCTCGACGAACGCCTTGGCTTCCGCAGGCGTCTTGTACATCTTCCAATTGGCAGCAATCAATTTCTTTCGTGACATGTGTCCGGGATCCTCATTGCGATTTTATCGGACGGAGGAACCCGGGCCGGGTGACGAAGAGCACATCGTGGATCAAGGGAGCTGCATGGTTTGAACCGTCGTTGTATCGCAATTTTTCTG
>DATAVC010000076.1:0-69735 GCA_036267935.1 Occallatibacter sp.
TTTTCGGCCGCGCGGTTCACCTGGCTGTGACACCAGGGACCCATCACAAGATGATTGTTGGCCGACCTGCCCTCGGCCTTCAACGCTTCCCACGTATGAATCGCGCCGTACATATCCTCCTGGTCCCACAATCCCTGCAGCCACACGGTGGGGATGGAGGCGGGATGGGCCGCAACAATTTTGTCGAGTGCCTGCCCTTGCCAGAACGCGTCGTAGGCCGGATGCGAAGAGAGGCGATTCCAGAACGGCAACTGCTCAAAGCCGTTCTTGTTGGCCCAATCGCCGGCTGTACCTGCATCGAGAAAATTCTGGTAGTCGTTGGCGCCCCAGCGCGGCACGGTCTCCCCTGCGCCGGTCTTGCTGCTCTGCCCGGTGAAATAGTCGAGATTGATCTGGCGGAAGGCGCCGTAATGAAACCAGTCATCGCCCATCCAGCCGTCGATCATAGGACTCTCGGGCGCCGCAACCTTCAGCGCGGGATGCGGATCAAGCAGCGCCATCGTCACCGTCCAGCCGTCATACGAAGAGCCGATCATGCCCACGCGCTGGTTCGACTCTGCCACATTCTTCACCAGCCAATCGACCGTGTCCCAGGCATCGGTCGTGTCATCGGTCTTGGTGGGATTGAGCGGC
Organism: Occallatibacter sp.; assembly: GCA_036267935.1. Taxonomy (GTDB): domain Bacteria; phylum Acidobacteriota; class Terriglobia; order Terriglobales; family Acidobacteriaceae; genus Telmatobacter. The sequence continues at coordinate 634 of DATAVC010000076.1, forward strand.
CCCATCGGTGGGCGCGTCATGACAAACGCGCCCTCTGAGCCGTACTTGCCGCGAATGTCCTGATAGACAAAAATGTAGCCGTCGTCGACCCACTCGCGATTGGCCGACCACAAGGTGTCGCGAAGATGGGGGCTGTCATGCGAAGAAAAAAATTCTGCGCTGTAGGGCGTGCGCTCCAGCAGCATCGGCAGGTTGTGCGCGCCCTTGGGAACCATGATGACAGTGTGCAGCTTGACGCCATCGCGCATGGGAATCATCTCTTCGCGCTTGACGTAGTCGTAGTCTGTCTCGGGCTTCTGCCACTTGGCAGGAATATCGCTGCCGGTCTGAACCATGTTGCTGCTTTGCGCCCAGAGCGCGGGCGTCAGCAGGCAGGCGAAGAAAACGGGGAGGACGGTGCGCGGTTTTAGAGTCACAGGAGCCTTCCATGAAAACTGGAGCGGTAACTGCTATTACAACAACATACAGAATCGAGTGCCCAACTGCCGAGTCAAGGGAGAAACGCCCGGATCGTGCCGCCATGCATCCCGGGCTCAGAATATCTCCCGGGGACAGGTCCTCGTCCGTGGGTGTCTTGCACCATGCGGGTTAACCTCGGGCACACCGCAGCGCCTGTAGAATCGAGTCAACCTTCGCGTCCCAGCGGCGCCCTGGAGTTCTCTTGCTCTACTGGCTGCTCTACGAAAAGCTGTTTCCGTTCTTTCATCCCTTCCGCATCTTTCGCTATCTCACGTTCCGGACAGCTTTCGCCTCGTTGACAGCCCTGCTGATCTCACTTTTTATCGGGCCTTTCGTCATCCAGAAACTGCGCGAATTCCAAATCGGCCAGTACATCCGCGAAGAGGGGCCCAAGTCGCACCAGAAGAAGTCGGGTACGCCCACCATGGGCGGCGTCCTGATCGTCATTGCGATTATTCTGCCCACGGTGCTGTGGGCCGATCCTGCCAATCCCTTCGTCTGGATTACGGTTCTCTCCACGCTGGCCTTCGGGGCCATTGGTTTCGCCGACGACTACATCAAGGTAGTGATGAAGCGCAATCTCGGCCTCACGGCGCGCGCCAAGCTGTTCTGGCAGGCCGTGGTCGCAGTGGGAGTCGCCTCTGCCCTTGCCATCCTCACCCAGTTCCGCATGTTCTCGACCGAGCTCACGGTGCCGTTTATCAAGACCTGGCACCCCAACCTCATCTGGCACTGGCCGGCGGCCATTCCGTTTCTCGGGTTCCTCGCCTTCGTGCCGTTTGTGGCGTTTGTCGTCTTCTTCCTGCTCGGTTCGTCGAACGCCGTCAATCTGACCGACGGCCTCGATGGACTGGCCATCGGCTGCACCATCATTGCGGCGGGAGCCTTTACCGTGCTCACCTACGTCACCAGCCACGTGGTCTATGCCGACTATCTCGAGATTCAGCGCATGCCCATGGTTGCCGAACTCACGGTCTACTGCGGTTCCATGGTGGGCGCTTCGATCGGCTTTCTCTGGTATAACGCGCACCCGGCCGAGATTTTTATGGGCGACGTAGGATCGCTGGCCCTGGGCGGAGCCATCGGCACGGTCGCGGTCATCATCCGCCAGGAACTGCTGCTGCCCTTCGTGGGAGGCATCTTCATCATCGAAGCTCTCTCGGTGATTCTGCAGGTGGGCAGCTACAAATTCCGCAACAAGAAACGCATTTTCAAGATGGCTCCTCTCCATCACCATTTCGAGCAGCTGGGCTGGAGCGAGTCCAAAGTCATCGTCCGCTTCTGGATTCTGGCCCTGATCTTCGCTCTGCTGGCGCTGACCACCTTGAAGCTGCGCTAAGGCCGAGCCCAAAAGCGCAAGGCTGGGCCGGCTCGGCCGCCTACGCCAAATTCGGCGCCCCCCTTCGCTCCACCCGCCCCCACGGTGCACAATAGAGAGGTCGAGAAAACCGGAATCATTCAATGATGGAACTCAAAGGCAAGAAAGTCCTGGTAGTCGGACTCGGCAAGTCCGGTCTGGCCGCGGCTCTGTTTTTGCGCCGCCACGGCGCGCAGGTGACCGTCTCTGATGTGCGCAGCGCCGAGGCCCTGGCCAAGGACATTCCCGCCCTGCTCGACGAGGGCATCATGGTTGAAGCCGGTGGCCACGGCCTGTTGACTTTCCGCCGCCAGGACCTCATCGTCGTCAGCCCCGGCGTTCCCCTCGAAACTCCCGAGCTGGTGCAGGCCCGCAACTTTGGCCGCCCCATCATCGGCGAGCTCGAGCTGGCGGCCCGCTTCCTGCGCGGCAACACGCTGGCCATCACCGGCTCAAACGGCAAGACCACCACGACCTCGCTGGTCGGCGACATCCTCGAGACCGCTGGATTCAATACGCTGGTGGGCGGCAACATCGGCGTTCCCGTCGTCGCCCTCATCGACGAAAGCACGCCCGAAACGTGGTCGGTCCTCGAAGTCTCAAGCTTTCAGCTCGAATCAACAGAGCAGTTCCACCCCCACATCGCCGTCATCCTCAATATCACGCCTGATCATCTGGATCGCCACGGCACCTTTGAGAATTATGCCCGCGCCAAGGAGCGCATCTTTGCCGCGCAGACCGCCGAAGACTTCATCGTGCTGAACGCCGACAATGCCCGCACTGCGCAGGCTGCAGCACACGCACCGTCGCGCGTGTTCTGGTTCTCGCTCGACCGCACCGTGCCCCAGGGCGCCTTTGTCGAAGCGGGACACGTGGTCTATCGCGGCGCCAAAGATGCCGCAACCGAGACGATCATGCCTCTCACCGGCATCCCGCTCAAGGGCGAGCACAACGTTGAAAACGTGCTGGCGGCGGTGTGTGCGGCGCGCCTTGCCGGTGCGCCTGCCGATGTCATTCGTCGCGCTGTCGAAAAATTCAGAGCGGTTGAACATCGCCTCGAATTTGTCACCACGGTCAACGGCGTCGAGTTCTTCAACGATTCCAAAGCCACCAACGTCGATGCCACCGCCAAAGCTGTCGCGGCCTTCAACAATGGAATTCACCTGATTCTGGGTGGCAAAGACAAAAATTCTGACTACTCGCAGCTTGCTCAACTGCTGCGCCAGCACGTCCGCGCCATTTACACCATCGGATCGGCAGCGCCCAAGATCGAGTCCCAACTGCGCGGCGTCGTTTCGCTGCACTCCTGCGAGACTCTCAACAAAGCCGTGACCGCGGCTGCTTCTGCGGCGCGTCCCGGAGAAATCGTGCTCCTCGCCCCGGCCTGCTCGAGCTTCGACCAGTTCGAAAGCTACGAACATCGCGGCCGCGTCTTCAAAGAGCTGGTCAACGAGTGGCGCGGCGTCAGCGGTCTCCCGGTCAGCCGAACACACTAGCCAAGCCGCCCTCGTCGACCGCATCGCCTCTTCTTTAGAACCCGGCGCGGCATCGGCGTCTTCCACGCAGAGGGTCTCCCCGGTTTACCACCTGTATCCCCTCGCGTGCGTCCACAGGCTCGGTGCGCCTCTGCCTGCCTGATCCTAGAGAGCAGGAGCAATCCGTTGTGCCATGCATCCATCCGCACAAAAATGGGTGCCCCATGTCTCGATTTTGAGACGTGCGAAAGCACGAATTCTTTGCCGTCATCCCGAACGAAGCGAAGGACCTGCTTTCAGAAAATCATCTTCGAAGGTATAGAAAATTGGCCAAGCGCATCGGCGTCGACAAATGGATCTTCTTCACCACCCTGACCCTCGTCGTGGTGGGGCTCGCCATGGTCTTCTCCGCGTCGGCCATCATTGCGCAGGAGCATTTCCACACGCCCTACGCCTTGCTCTCGCACCAGGCCGCCTGGGCCGTCGGCGGCGTTCTGCTCATGGTCGCCCTCATGTCGGTGGACTACGAACGCTACAACTCGCCGCGCTTCATCTTTACCGCGCTGGCCGTCACCACCGTCCTGCTGGTGATTGTGTTTTTCTTTCGCAACGCGCAGCACGCCCATCGCTGGATCCTGGTCGGCGGCCTCTCGTTCCAGCCGTCGGAGATCGCCAAGCCTGTCCTGATTCTCTTCCTGGCCTGGTTCCTCTCGCGCCGCCTCGACACCATCTGCGACTGGCGACGCACCTTGCTCCGCGCCGCCATCATCCCCGTGCTCTTTATTCTGCTGATCGTCCGGCAGCCTGACCTCGGCACCGCGCTGGTGCTGGCCGGCGTCACCGCCATGATGCTGCTGCTCGCCGGCATGGAGTGGCGCTACCTAGCGCTGGCTGTCGCCGTCTCCGCGCCGCCTCTCGCCGCCCTGCTGTTCTGGGTCCCCTGGCGCCGCGCCCGCATGCTCGCCTTTCTCAACCCTGCCGCCGACCCGCAGGGCGCAGGATTCCACATCAACCAGTCGCTCATCGCCGTCGGCACCGGAGGATTGACGGGCCGCGGCTTTATGGAGGGCATGCAGAAGCTGTTCTACCTGCCCGAAGCTTCAACGGATTTCATCTTTGCCAACGTGGCTGAAGAACTGGGCTTCGTCGGCGCCATGCTGATCGTGGGCCTGTTCTGCGTCCTCGGCTATCGCGGACTGCGCACCGCCTACCGGTCGACCGATCCCTTCGCGCGCCTCACCGCCTTCGGCATCACGACCGCGATTATCCTGCAGGCCTTCTTCAATATCAGCGTGGTCCTCTCCCTGCTCCCCACCAAGGGAATCCCGTTGCCGTTTATTTCCTCGGGAGGAACGTCGCTCTTCTTTACGTTAGCGAGTATTGGGATCCTGCTGAACATCTCCAAGCAGGTGGAGTAAAAGGCCGATCAGGCACGAAGGCCATTCCCGTTGAGGTAAGATCGCAACATCATTGGAGACGCTCTGGATTCAAGGAATCCTGAAGGAGAGTTCATGAGCCACAATTATGTGGTCTATTGCTGCCGCCTTCCCGCAGGGTCTGCGAACGGGATGTTCGCAATGGGGATCGCGGTGCCGCAATTCATCGGCAGCATCAATATGAACTTTTTCAGAGTCAGGCAGACCTGCAGCAGACCCTGACGCGGCTTGGGATCACGCAAACGCAGCAGAACCAGATTGTCGCGGACATCGCCGCCGATACATCGATGTCGATTACCTCAGACGTCACCATACCCAACAACATTGCCGGCAATTTCGGGATTGAGTTCCACGATGGCGAAATGCCCAACGAGATCGATTTCGTTTAGACCTCGCAGGCCGGTTCGGCACTCACGGTGACCGTCAACATCAACAATCAGATCATGCCCGGTCCTGCACGTGGCGTCTTTACCTGGCCTGCTGTCACCGCCTGCCTGCTCAACGCTGGCGTGCTTACCCAGGTCCAAATCGATGCCATCCAAGCCACAATCGCGAACACGGGCGCAGGCTCCGGGAACTGGAAAGGCGTCAGTACAGCCGTGATCAATTGCCTCGCCGCGGCAGCGTGTGCGGAGTCTGCGGGGCCGGCCCGTCCCACCAATCTGAGCGGTCAAGTCAACTAGGCGTCGGGTTTGCTCACGCGAGCGTCGAACCTATGTCTTAGCATTGGTCGACTCAAATTTCACGATTTCCCTGAATTCTCGATCAGTGAAAAAAACGTGTAAGAAGTCATCGGGGTCAGCAGAATCCTCTCGAAGTGTCTTTGCGAAATCGGGCTGGGATTTCAGGCCCGACTTCAAATTCTCAAGCGCCCGACGTCGATTCTCTGAATCAGTTTTACTGAGGACATCTTGTTGCATCAACTCCTGAGAGTATTTCTTCGCGTAAGCATTTGCGATGTTAAAAAACGTGTCGGTCTCGTCAGGGAAACGCTTGTGATAATCCTGGGACAGTCGAATAGTGTCGTCCTCGCGACTCTCTACAAAGAGCAGGAAGTAACCTAGCCATTGCTGCACATAGGCTGGAGCTTCGGGACTCTGCATCAGGCGTTCTAGAGTAGCAACAGCATCCGCATACAACTCTCGCATCCACAAAACATCCGCGTATCTCGCCGTGAGATCCCCATGAAGGGGATTCATCATCAAGGCCCTGAGAATCCACTCCCCGGCTTTTTCTTCCTGCGGCTCTCGTTTTTCGCCTTTTTCGTAGTACGTCCGGTAGTAATTCAGATAGGCCGCTTTCGCGACGACATCCCAGTCCGTCGCAGTGCCCAAACTAAGGGCCTCGTCCGCTTGTTTGAGGAATTCGGAGACATCATCTGCATAGAGGATTGTTCGCAACGCCTCGAACTCGGATTTCCGCTCTTCGATAGTGTCATCAAGGGTATCGATGCCAGCCAGCAGGGCAGGTGGCAGTCCCGCTAGGAGTTTTTGGGTGGCGATGCCAGCTTGCTTAGTACCGTCGAGCTGACCCCGCAGGGCGCGGCTTCTGGCCAAGAGAACATTGAAGATCAGTTCGCGCTGGAAAAACATATAAAAGAAGCCCAGGCCGAGATACGTGATCGCAACGGACGTAGTAATTGCAAACTCGCGTGGACCAGGGCCGAAGGAAAACGTGAGAAGTAGCGCCTTGATCGCACCACTGTTTGCAACCGTCAAGCCGGTCAAACCACCAACGAGCCAATCGCGCACTTTGCCTAAGGTGGAAGTCTCTTCGCCATAGCTGGTAAACAGAAATCCCGCTAACGATCCGATCGTGAAACATGCGAAGCTTAGGCCAACAGCGAGGACCGTCCGCCACCAGGATATTTGACCAATAAACAGCCAAAACCCAGCGGAAATCAACAAAACGCAAACATGCACAAATCCTGAGGTCAATTCCCATTTCTTCCTAGGAATATCCGAAGCCATAGAGCCCCCTAATGTAAGTCGAGCGATCAGAAATCGTGAGAAGGCAGGCTGCGGCGCGCGGAGAATTCTTCCTAGCAGCGATCCGAAAGCGGGCCGACGAGTGCTGCCTATTTGGCATTTGAGAAGAGTGGTAAAACACCAATCTTCCTCCCAATACAAGTGGAGAGAAAGTCAGAATAGCGAGGCGCCGAAAAGTAGTCCGATTGTCGCATGGGGGGTTCTAACTCTACTAATCGCATTTGCTCTGCCAACTCCGCTTACATCTAAGAAGACTTTTCTCTCCACAGTACTCAACCTTCAGATCGCCTCAGGAGCCAGCAAACACCTTTGACTGGGCTAACACCTCGTGTGCATGGTCCGGCAGACTGCCGCGCCCGGGCACGCCAGGGCCTGTCCTGAGCGAAGCGAAGGGGGGCCTAGTTGAGACCCTCGGAATTGGGCTCAGCCCAGAATCTCAGGACACCGCTGACCCCTGATCCCTGTCTGGCCGCTGCCTTTCCTCCCTTTGCACATTAATTCCTTTCCCCGTCGCACACTGGAGAAGTAGCCGAAATCTCGGCCACAACCCTTCGGGGGAAAGGAACAAATACATGCAAGCCGATAACCTTCAAGAGGGCTCCTGGGAACAGAACGTCCGGGAGCGCCTTATGCTTCAACTCGAAATTCCCGCCCGCGGGAACCCTGCCATCGTCCGCTGCCTCGATGCAATGGATCGAGCAGCGCGCGAAACCATGAAAAAACTGCACGTCGCCATACCCGGCGAGCCCAGCGAGCCCGACGACCCGAACCGGAAAAAACTCGGAGCCGAAGAGACCCGCGGCGTCGTCGAGGACGGCATCAAAAACTGTCGCAACGCCTATCGCGAGGCCATGCCGCCCCTCGTCTATGAGGCAAACATCCGCGACTTCATCGCTTGCGTCGCCCATGGCATCTTGATCGACGTCCTCTCGCTCGAGGAATCCTCCAAGCTCCTCTATGCCGCTCAGGTAGCCGCCTCCGCCGAAACCAGACGATACAAATCGAAAATCGGCTGACCCCCTCCCCCCCTCCACGACCCACCCCCCTGCCAACACCCACCCCCCTACCCCCCTCGACTACCCACCCCCCGGTGTCCAGACCGGGGCCGAGGGCGGCCCGGGGTTCCCCAAAAAACGAAATGACCAGCGTGCAGAATCTTCCCCGCACGTTGCGTATTAATTGTTCGTTGTTTGTCCGGAGTGCTCCCGCTCCGAAGATCCCGCTCGAGCACAAGAACCCAGCTAGGGTCGCCGCTTTTCGATTGCGGCGCGGTGTTCGCGGGCTGTCGCAGCCAATCCAGTCAGCACGGCGTGCGCGTGGTCCGGAAGCGTGCGGGACGCCGGTTCCTTCTGCGCGAAGCTCACTGCCCAGTAGAGCAGCGAGGCAAAATAGCTGACCGCGATTGCAACTTCGACACGGTGAAACGCGGGCGTCTCGACAGTCTGGTGCTTGTGAATCATCGATCCAATCAGGCTGACCAGCGAATACACGCCGAGTCCTGTCGCCACCTGCAGTTCGCGATTGCGCCATCCCACGGTGAGCCAATGGCTGGCGATCGCCAGTGCGAGAAAAAATAAGATGCGCAAAATCGAGAACGTCTGCGACAAGCGGATGATCAGCACAAAATCCCAGCGCATCGACGCCAGACCCGCTTCGAGCGTGAAGGGCCACGCCGCCACTCCCGTAAGCAAGACTCCAAGAGCAGTTGCCGCGAGCACACGCCGCGGCGGCAGCGCATGAAACGGCCGCAGCACGGCCCAGGCAAGCTCGACGAGCACGCCATACTGCAGCAGGGAATCGAGCGACATCTCGACCAGGTAGCCGCGAATATAGTCCGACGGAAAATGTGTCTGCAGCAACTGCATCGAGCAGTCGCTCAGCAGTCCCCACACAATATACGAGCAGAAAACGGGGAGCACGCGGTACACGCGCCGCCAAACCAGCAACGCCACCACCAGCGCTTCGGCCGTTACGCCGGCAATCAGCAGGATTCGATCGATGGGCATCGCCCGCTCCTCAGGGGACCCGGGGACCCACTTCGCCCCTTCCTCCAGACTAGCTGCCGGAGCGGTTCGGACAGCAGGTCTTTCTGGCCGTGGCTCGGGCTTTGCTTCGAGGTCGTCGGCCGACGGAGGGTTTTGATCCGCCTGGGGTGTCGGTGGGGCGGTTTTTTCTCTGACCTTTCAGTTCTCCCGGGACCGGAAGTGCGCGGGTGCCTCGAGACCGAAAAGCGAAGATTGGGCGAATTTGGATGGGGCCAGAAGCGGCCTTTTCGGAGTTGGAAAATCGAGACGGCAGGCCCTCCGAACGCGTGGTACTGTGCCTTATTAGCCACAGTTTGAGAGGCCAGTTGGAGAGACATGGTGAACGCGAAAAATCCGCTTTCTATGATAATCAACTAATTAATAGAGTGACGGTCGTTTCTGCTGGGAAGGATGGTCTGTCGCGGACAAGAGATATCGTCTTGACTATTGTACGGATGGTAAACAAATGTCGGCGTTTGGACGGGGCCTAGTCACACAGGCCGCCAGCCCTCTTTGTCGATCCGGCCCATTTTATGGGGAAGGGAACTGAAACCGGGGAGACGGTGGGCTTCTTTGTCTTCACCAGCATGCGATCGGTCTGTAGCCCCAAGTGAAGCCCTGTTTTTCAGGTTTATTGTAGGGGTATGATACGTCGCTGCCGCGAGTGTGCCTTGCGCAAATGCGATATTGAAAGCGGATCATGTCGAATTCTCGCCAATTCTTGACTTGGCATATGCGCGACGTTTAATTAATAAATATCTATAATACGACATTATCATTACAATGTAGTAAAGCCAATAAAATCAAACAAATAATGGCGAAGCCGATTTGTAATATACGTGGCTTTTCATGCATCTATCCAAGAAATGCCGAGTACGCGACAGAAATTTCTTGGCACGCAGTCGACCTTATTGAGGACCCCATTGTTTTTGCGTCATATTTTTTCTAGGGCCCGGCCTTGGCTGGCAGCAGACAGCTTCGATGCGGGCCAGAGCAAGGGATCCAAGTGCCGGATCGGCCGGCAGGTGCCCCGTGCTCCGAGCAGGAAGGGGGATGGAATACGGGTTGGTCTAATAGGATTGCCGGGACACAGGGGTTAATGACTTCATACTCGTCCGATAGAGGGCCAGGCTTCACTGTACGCCGTCATGAAGCAGGCGCGCAGGGCGCAAATATGAAAGATGTTCTATTAATCAATCAGTTATGTCTTTATCTAGGCCGGACTGGCCAATGCAGCCAGCCGGTCGGCAATCTTCTCTGCAGCTCCCCAATGCGACTGTGTCTTCGCTACCACAGACATGGCTGTTAGTTTTTGGGGGGACAGGAGCAGATCTTGAATCGTGCCCAAGAGCCTTTCGGAAGTGGCCAGGTCCGGCTCGGTCAACAGGACGGCTGCGCCGACTTTCGCCATCTCTTCTGCATTCCGTTTTTGGTGGGCATCCGCCGATTTGGCAAACGGGACCAACAGGGAGGGTTTGCCAGCTGCAGCCAGCTCCGCCACCGTCGAGGCACCGCTGCGGGCCATCACCAGGTGGGCACGGGCAAATTCGGTGGGCATGTCGTCGAGGAAGGCGCTGACCTGCCATCGTTTGGGATCGGCTCCGCTGGCGGTGAAGGCGGCCAGGGTTGGCTCGACATGCTTCGCGCCGCACTGGTGCAGCACGGTGAGTCCCGGAACGGCCCGGAGCAGATCGGCAAGTATCGCGGGGATGGTCTGGTTGAAGAGGCGCGCCCCCTGGGATCCGCCAAAGACGAGCAGATGCGGCGGCGCACTTGGATCGGGTGGTTTCAGGTCGAAGAACGCGGGGCGCACTGGGATTCCTGTGACCTCGGCGTTGCGAAACCACTGCGTGGCGGCGGGGAAGTTGACGGCGGCAGCCTGCACACGTTTTCCTGCGAGGCGGTTCGCCATGCCGGGCATTGCATTCGGCTCAAACAGCATGGTCGGAATGTGCATCCACAGAGCGGCGGCGACTCCAGGGCCAGATGCGTAACCACCGATGCCGAGCACGACCTGCGGTTGGTAGGTCCGCATGATTCTGCGGCACGCGAAGAGGCTCGTCGGAATATCGATGAGCGTGCGCAGACGCGTGGCCACCGAGACCTGGTTCAGCGGACCGACTTGGATGAGTTGGAGCGGGAAGCCGGCTTGCGGGACCAGGCGCGTTTCGAGGCCGCGTTCCGTTCCCACGAAGAGGACCTCGGCGGCGTGGCGTGCGACCAGCTCACGGGCGACCGCGAGTGCTGGAATGATGTGTCCGCCGGTGCCGCCGCCTGCGATGAGAACCCGCAATGCCACGCTGTCCCCCTGCACTCAGTCTCGCAGAGGCGACACAAGTGGATGCGTTGAGGAATCCAGAGCTGCAATGGGGAGCAGGAATGGGGAATGGGCATAGGGGACGGAACAGCCGGGGGAACAAGGCAGTGAAGCATGAACAGGGAAGAGTGAGCAGGGAACAACGCGATGAACAGTGAGGTTGAGCAGCGAACAGGGGCAGAGCGAAGACGGAACAGGCAGACGCATGAAAAAGCCCGCCTGCCGAAGCAGACGGGCCAATGCCATTTCAGGCCAGGGGGAAAAGCTTAGCGATGTCCGCCACCGCCGCCATGGAATCCACCGCCGCCGCCGCCGTGGAAACCGCCGCCGCCACCGCCGTGGAATCCGCCGCCACCGCTGAAGCCACCTGCGTGGCCTCCGCCTGCGAATCCACCCACGTGTCCGCCGTAGCCGCCAACGTGACCGCCACCGGCGTAGCCGTGCGCGACACCACCGCCATAGGAGTGATATCCGCCGCCGTTATATACGCCGCGACCGCCGACTCCACCGCGATAGCCGTAGCCACCGCGATAGCCATAGCCGCCGCGATACCCGTATCCGTATCCAGGACGACCGTACCATCCGCGGTGATACCAGGGACCGGCGCCGATAAAGAAGCCGCCCGCAAACCAGTCCGAGCCATAGTAGCCATAGGGCGCGCAAGAATAGGGGTAATAGGAGTAATAGCCCCATTCACAATCGGGGGGACCGTATGCGTACGGCGCGGCGACCACTGCCGGCCCAACGCCCACACCAACTTCCACCTGGGCGTTGGCTTTCGACGCCATGGCGAGAGGCAGTACGAGCAGCGTTGCCATCACAACCAGCCTAAAACTCTTCATTGGAATTCCTCCTTGTGCTGTCCCTGCCTTGCGGGACGTTGGAATGGAGACGCGCTCCGATTCTCAGCACCTGTCAGTTGGTCGCTTACGGTCCAACCGCCTTCTGTACATTTGAACAGCGATTGCGCGGTTTAGTTGCGGTGATTTTCGAGAGAATCGCACACGCTTTTTGCTGAAAACGAACCGTATTCTCCGAATCCAGGCAACCTTGAGGTGCATCGCGGTCGGCTTGGCCGATGCGGAGCGGCCTCTCCGGCGAACTGGAGAGGCCGCTCCGGTCGCAGGTCAAGGGCAGAGAGCTTTACCTGCGGAAAAGTTCCACGTGACGGTCGAAGTCGCGGTGGTTGAAATCGCGGTGTACATCGAACCGCACGATGGGAGCCCGTTCGCGCACGCCGACAAAGTTCCAGCGTCCCGCGACCCAATAGCCATTGGCATAATAGCCCGCAGCCCACGTATATCCCGGTCCGGGGCAGGGCGGCACATACGCGGATGGCGCACCTACATAGACGCCGAACTGCGCGGCGTTTGCCTGCGTCGAAGCCATTCCCAACGCGGTTGCTGCTAATGCTGCACCGAACATCCACTTTTTCATGTTCAACATATTTCCTCCATCCCACCCAGCCCGTGCGATCTCGGCTAGTCCGGCTTGGTTCTCGCTTCGGGTTTGGATACTGCTGCCCTCAGCGCGCCGGTTCTGTGGTGATTGAACAGCGGATTTGTCAGGGTGTTGCGGTATTTCAGCGAAAATAAATGGCCGCAACTTTCAGGCGCGCCAGTGTTTATCGCGGTTTGCAGGTCGATCGAAAGGTGGAGAGAGCGCGGGTGGTACAGTGGTCTTTTCGTCCCCATGTTTGCTACTTCTCAGCACGCGCATTTCATCGGAATCGGCGGTATCGGCATGAGCGGCATTGCCGAAATCCTGCTGAGCCTCGGTTTCAAGGTCTCGGGTTCGGACCTGCGTCGAGGCCCGGTGACGGACCGTTTGGCGCAGCTTGGAGCCACGATTTACGAAGGGCATCAAGCGCTGAACATTGCGGGCGCGACGGTGGTTGTGACCAGCTCTGCGGTGTCGGCGACCAATCCTGAAGTCGTGGAGGCGCGGGCGCGCAAGATCCAGGTGATTCAGCGCGCGGAGATGCTTGCCGAACTGATGCGCCTGAAGTACGGCATTGCGATTGCGGGCATGCACGGCAAGACGACGACAACCTCGATGGTGGCGGCTGTGCTGGCGGCAGGCGGGCTCGATCCTACGGTGGTGGTTGGCGGCCGCGTCGATGCGCTGGGATCGAATGCCAAGCTGGGGGCAAGCCAGTTTCTTGTGGCTGAAGCAGACGAGAGCGATCGTTCGTTCCTGAAGCTGTCTCCGATTCTTGCCGTGGTTACGAATCTCGACCGCGAGCACATGGATACGTATCGCGATATGCCCGACGTTGAACAAGCCTTTCTCGCGTTCATGGATAAGGTGCCGTTCTATGGCGCGGTGACGGCGTGTGTTGATAACCCGCTGCTGGCCGAGATTCTGCCGCGTGCCCATCGGCGCGTGTTTACGTACGGCGTCTCAGAGGGCGCGGATTATCGCGTAGAGTTTCTCGCATCGCAGCCGGGAAGTTTCTCGTGCTTTCGTGTGCACACCGCGGAAGGAGAGCTGGGACCATTTGAACTGCATGTGCCGGGGCGCCACAATGCGCTGAACGCGACGGCCGCGGTTGCGATTGCGCATCAGCTGCAGGTGAGCGCGGAGAGAATCGCCGAGGGCTTGCGCAATTTCCGCGGTGTGGATAGGCGTTTTCAACGCAAGGGAAGCGCGCACGGCATTACTGTTGTGGACGACTACGGCCACCATCCCACGGAGATTCGTGCCACGCTTGCGGCGGCGCGCGAATACTGCAAGGGAAAGGTTCACGTCGTTTTTCAGCCGCATCGTTACTCGCGCACGCGCGATCTGCTGGATGAATTCGGCGCGGCGTTCGGAGATGCCGACTCTGTTGTAGTGCTTCCGATTTACGCGGCGAGCGAAGAGCCTTTGCCGGGGATTACGGCGGAGCTGCTTGCGGAGCGTGTGCAAGGGCCGCGGGTAGAATTCGCGCCGGACTTTCATGCTGCGATTGCAGCTGTGTGTTCCGATGCGCGTGATGGCGATCTCATCCTGACCCTCGGAGCGGGCAGCGTGAGCCAGTTGGGGCCGCAGATTTTGGCGGAGCTTGAACAGCCTGCCTTTTCTTGAGAGCGCGCTTCGAGTCTCATTGCCTGCATGCGGAGCCGCTCTACTTAATCGTTTCACTGCGCTGTCCTGCCCTGTTATGATTCGGCGGGCAATTTTTGCTGCCCAGAGATGTTGACAGAGCAAAGTGAGGAGTACGCATGGGGAAGAACTCACGCAGAGGATTTTTGAAGACGGCGACTGGAACGGCTGCGGCCGTAGCGCTGGCTCACCGTTTGCCGGCCTGGGCGCAAAGCAATGGAGCTGTAAAGACCTGGAGCACTTACCGCGACAAGCGACACGTGGAAGGCGAGACCCTGGCGTGGAAGCCGCTGGGTGCGGTCTCAGCGAATGCCATTGCGCTGGACCCTTCAGCCGTGAAGCAAGAGGTGCTGGGATTTGGCGCGGCGATCACTGACTCTTCGTGCTATGTGCTGAGCCAGATGACCGACGCCGAACGCGCGCCGCTGATGCACGACTTGTTTGCGCCGCGCGAGATGGCAATGAACGTGTGCCGTACCTGTATCGGCGCCAGCGATTATGCGCGTACTGTGTACAGCTTCGATGACAGCACGGAACCCGATCCGGAACTGAAGAAGTTCTCGATCGATCACGATAAGGGATACATCCTGCCGATTCTGCGGGAGGCGCGCAAGGCGAATCCGGAATTGTTTTTGTTCTCGTCGCCGTGGAGTCCTCCGGGCTGGATGAAACCCAACAACTCGATGCTGGGCGGGGCGATGCGGAAGACGAGCTTTGCGCCTTACGCGCGCTACTTCGTGAAGTTCCTCGAGGCCTACAAGGCTGAGGGCGTTGTGATCGACGCGGTGACGGTGCAGAACGAGACGGACGCAGAGCAGGAAGGCAACATGCCAGCTTGCCTGTGGGCGCAGGAGCAGGAGATGGATTTTGTGAAGAACCATCTGGGGCCTGCGTTGCGCAAGGCGGGAGGATCGACGAAGATCTGGATCCTCGACCATAACTACAGCCTGTGGGGAAGAGCGATCGACGAACTCAGCGATCCCGATGTGTATGAGTATGTCGACGGCGTCGCATGGCATGGCTACGTAGGCGAGCACGACGCCATGACGCGGGTGCACGATGCGTTTCCGAAAAAGAATGCGTATTGGACCGAAGGCGGCCCGGATATCAGCCAGCCTGACTACCAGACCGATTACACAAAGTGGGCTGAGACTTTCAACGGTGTCCTCAACAACTGGGCGCGTTCGATTACCTCGTGGAACGTGGCGCTGGATGAGAAGGGCAAGCCCAACGTGGGTCCATTCTCGTGCGGCGGCCTGGTGACGGTGGAGAATGGAAGCCACAAGGTGACATGCAGCGGGCAGTACTGGGCGTTCGCGCACTACTCGAAGCACATCAAGCGCGGGGCGCGCGTGTTTGCCTCGGATGGCGTGGGCTACGACGGCGCGGGCGGTGCCGTTTCGCATGCTGCGTTTCGCAATCCCGATGGCAGCCTGGTGGTGACGCTGGCGAACACCGGTGAGCAGAAGCATGCGCAGTTGGTGATGGGCGCGAAGATGCTGGAGATCGAGTTGCCCGCGGATTCAGTGCATACGCTGCAGTGGGCGTGAGGATGGTGGATCAGTAGATACCGCCTCCGGCCTGGGTAGACTGGATCGCGCCATTTTCGATGCTCAGGGTGTATGTGGTCGCGTCTCCGTGCCATTCCTTGATGTTGAAGGAGTGGCCGGGGGCGACTTTTTGCACTTCCATGCCGGCGACGGAGAGCGGCTTGCCCTGCTCCAGGATCGCCGGCTTTTTTGTGGGCTCGATGAAGTAAGCGCTGCCGTGGCCGACGACGGTGCTCTGGCCGTCGGGCTCGAGGAGAACCGCAGCGCGTTGTTCCACGCCGATGCCGCGGACCGTCGTCTCGCCGGAGGGATTCAGGCGCGCCAGAAAGACGAGCAGGCGGCCCATTCTTTTTCTGGTGGCGAAGTGCGTATCGGTGACGACGCCTTTGAGAATCGGAATGTCGAGAAAGCCGTGGACCAGGGTGATGCGCGAGCCGAAGGGATCGGCGATTGCGGTCTTACCGTCAAGATTGGGGTCATCCGGCTTGTCGCCCTGCGCCGAGTAGGCATATTCGCCCAGGACGGCGAGGCCAGCGCTGGTGCCACCGATCGGAGCACTGCGATGAATGGAGTCGTTGAGGGCAGCCTGCACAGGCGATCCCATCCAGAAGTTGATGTAGTTGGCCTGGTCGCCTCCGGCGATGAAGATGCCGCTGGCTTCGCGAATCTTCTCTGCAACGAAGGGCGCATGCGCGGCGTCGGCGTTGGGGATCACGACGGTGGCCACGGAGTTGAGCGGACAGAGCCCCTGGATGTAGCTGTTGTATTCGTCGTTGCCCGTGGCGCGCAGAACCAGGAAGTCTCCGCCCCCGGCACGCTGGCACAACCAGCGAAAGGCTTCATCGAGGTCTTTGCCTCCGCCCATGAGAGCGAAACCGGCCTGCACCTGCGCGGCGCGGTCGGCGGCGTTGCCTGCGCGAAAGTAGCGATAGGGCGTGGTTTGTGCGGAAGCGCAGGTGGCGAGAAGAACCAGGGGCAGGAAACGGTGCAGCACTCTGTGAGGATTGCTCATGCGGGTAGCTTATTTCAGAGCACTTAGGGGATGCCCGTAACGGTGCGGATTCCTCTTGTAGCAGCCCGGGGAAAACCCACACAACCCCGATCTATAGTTGAGGCTGGCGAATCTCAACGAATCGATCAAGAGTGGCTACTCAAGGCAGCAACCGAACCCGGTCCCTTGTTTGGGAAGACGATGCGCCCGCGGAATCCCGCTTCAGGCGCGTGCAGCAGAGTGCGCCTTCTCCGAGCCGCGGCCTTCCTTTCGAAGTTGACGAAATCTCGGACTCACGCAGGAACCGTTTGAACGCTTCACGGACCACATGGTGGCGCCCCGAGGGCACATGGGGACGCGTCGCGCTGGCCTGCGGATTGCTGGTGGCGGCGTCGGCGTTCGCGTACGCCTACTACGAATGCAAATCGTTCTTTGAGCACGACACGCGTTTCAGGATTGCAGGCACCAGCAATATTCAGGCGGTTGGACTTGCCGAAGTGAACCGTGCGGAGATCCTGTCTGTTTTTGGCGAAGACATCGGACGCAACATCTTTTTTGTTCCGCTGAGCGAGCGCCGCAAACAGCTGGAGCAGATTCCATGGATTCAGCAGGCAACGGTGATGCGGCTGCTGCCAGATCAGATTCGGATCTCGATCATTGAGCGCCAGCCGATTGCGTTTGTCCGCCACGGCCAGCAGATCGGTCTGGTGGATGCGAACGGCGTTCTGCTGAGCATGCGGCCGGGCTTGATGACCGAACATCATTATTCGTTCCCAGTGCTGACGGGCATCGATGCAGGCGATACGCTGTCGTCGCGCAAGGCGCGCGTCGATTTGTATGTGCGCTTGATGGGCGAACTTGACGGTGGCGGGCAGCACCTCTCGGACCAGGTTTCTGAAATTGATCTCACCGATCCGGAGGATGCGCGGGTGCTGATGCCGGAGCAGGGAACCGATGTGCTGGCGCATTTTGGCGAAGATCATTTTCTGGAGCGCTATCAGCGCTACAAGGCGCACATTGCGGAATGGCGCCAGCAGTATCCAAAGCTTGCGGCCGTCGATTTGCGCTATGAGCAGCAGGCTGTTCTGGAGATGAACCAGGGACAGACCAATACGCAGCCGCTGCTGAACGCCGCAAGCGCGACGCCGGTTGTTTCGAAACCGATGGCGCCGGATGCGGCTCCGGCGAATGCGAAGCCTGACGCGGGCAAGCGGGCAAGTGTTGAAACCGCGTCGTCGATCCACGAGACAAAGAAACCCGTGGTGGTGCATAACCCGGCGGTCGCGCATGCAGTCGTCACGCATCCTGCTGTCGCGCATACCGCAGCCGCGCATATCCCTGTCGCGCATGCAGTCGTCGCGCATCCTGTGGCTGGAAAGCATGTGCCGGTGAAGGCTGCGAGCAGCAAGAAGCCGGCCAAGGCCACGCTGAAGACCGCTTCGGTGAAGAGCAAAGGCAAGAAGCACACCGCTGCCAAGCCGGGAGCGCCAAAGCAATCGAAACAGAAACCCAAGACCCATGTGCCCGCCTCGGCGGTCACCGGTCAGTGATCCAGGAAACGATGAACCGCAAGCAAGACAACCTGATCGTAGTGCTCGACGTCGGCAGTGCCTGGACGAGGGTCCTGGCTGCTGACTTGAACGAGGGAGCGCTGCGCTATCGGGGACACGGCATCGTGGAGTCCGCGGGCATGCGCAAGGGGCTCATCTCGGATCTGGGTCCGGCGGCCAAAGCGGTGAAGGCGGCCAGCGAGCGCGCCGAGTGGGTGTCGCGGGCCAATATTGATGAGTGCGTGGTCGGTGTCGGCGGTCCGCATATCCGCGGACTGAACACGAATGGTGGCTTCGATCTGGGCAGCCGCATGCGCGAGATTGCTCGGGAAGATGTGCGCGCTGCGATCGATCGGGCTCGCGCGGTTGAACGGCCTCCCGATCGTGAAATTCTGCATCTGCTGCCGCGCCAGTTCATTCTCGACGACCAGCCGGGCATCTTCGATCCCGTAGGCATGGTGGGAGCGCGGCTTGAAGTTGATCTGCATATTGCGACCTGCTCCGGCAGCGCGCTGCAGAGCACGGTGACCTGCGCCAATCGCGCCGGACTTGAAGTGACGGAAGCTGTTTTGGAGTCCATCGGTGCGGCTGAAGCGACGTTGTCGGCGGATGAACGGGAACTCGGCGTTTGTCTCCTCGATGTCGGCGCACACTCCAGCGACCTGGTGGTTTTTTTTGAAGGTGCAGTGGTGCACACCGGTTCGGTGCCGGTGGGCGGCGCGCACTTTACCAACGATCTTGCGGTGGGGTTGCAGCTGCCGACGGCGCAGGCTGAAGACTTGAAATGCCAGTTCGGGCATTGCGTCGTGACTTCTGTTCCGCAGGAAGCGGAGATAGAGATCGCTAATCCACAGCCCCAGCGTCTTGCGTTGCGCGACATTGCTGAGATACTGGAGCCGAGGGCGCGCGAGCTGATGCATTTTGTGAAGGAAAGCCTTCGCCAGGGTGGCGTAGTGGACGCGCTGGGAGCCGGCTGCGTGCTAACGGGCGGCGGAGCCTGCCTGCCGGGCATGCTCGACATCACGGAGAGCGCGCTGCGTGTTCCTGCCCGCACCGGTATGCCGGTGAGGCTTTCGAATATGCCCAGCGAGCTTGTCAGCCCGGGCTTTGCGATGCCGATCGGGATGCTTTTGTATGCGCACCGCACACGCGTGACCCGTGCGGCGGAGAGCAACAACCTGCGCGCGAAACTGCGCGCAGTATTCGCAGCGAGTTTCTAGCAGAGGATGCGACGCGCCAAGGAGGAGCCAGCCGCGATGGAGCAGACAAACGAAGCCGGAGAGATGCGCATACAGTTTCACGACGAGAACGTGCGTGGAGCCCGCATCAAGGTGATCGGGGTCGGTGGCGGCGGCGGCAATGCCGTCAATCGCATGATCCAGGCCGGACTCGAAGGCGTCGAGTTCATCGCGGCCAACACCGATGTCCAGGCGCTGAAGCTCTCACAGGCTCCGGTGAAGCTACAACTGGGCGTGCGCCTGACCTCGGGTCTGGGTGCGGGAGCGAATCCCGACGTGGGCCGCCGCGCCGCTCTTGAAGACTCAGAGAAGATTATTGAGGCTCTCGAGGGTGCGGACATGGTCTTTGTGACCGCAGGTCTGGGCGGCGGTACGGGAACGGGCGCTGCTCCTGTGATTGCCTCGCTGGCCAGCGAGATGGGCATTCTGACGGTCGCGGTGATCACGCGTCCGTTTGCCTTTGAGGGCAAGCGGCGTTTGCAGCAAGCGGAGCGAGGACTCAAGGAGCTGCTTGAGAGCGTGGACACAATGATCGTGATCCCGAACGAGAAGCTTCTTGCAGTGGCGAAGGATACCGGCTTTTTTGAGAGTTTTCGTATCGCGGATGACGTGTTGCGGCAGGGCGTGCAGGGCATCTCCGACATCATCACGATTCCAGGGATCATCAACCGTGACTTTGCCGATGTGAAGACCACGATGGCGGGTATGGGTCATGCCGTGATGGGCACGGCGGTGCGTTCGGGCGATAACCGAGCGGTCGAAGCGGCGCAGGCGGCCATGGCGTCTCCGCTGCTCGATGCCGGGGCGATCGACGGGGCGCGGGGCATTCTGATCAACATCACCGGGTCGAGCTCGCTGAAGCTTTCCGAGGTGAACCAGGCTTCGACGTTGATTCAATCTTCGGCTCACGAAGACGCGAACATCATCTTTGGCGCGGTGCAGGACGAACGCATGGGCGACGAGGTCAAGATCACAGTGATTGCGACGGGTTTCCGCGACCAGATGCCCGAGCGGCGCGCACGCATGTTGAGCGTAGAAGAAGCGCCCGTGGTTTCTGTTCCGGTGATGGCAGCCGACGCGTGGATGCGGGATGCAGGGCAGGCGACTGTTTCTGTCTCGAGTGCGCCACGTTTTCTGAGTGAAGATGAAGAACCATCGATGGAAGAGGAAGAGCCTGCGTTTGTGGCCAGCTCTGCAGGGCCGCGGAAGAATCGCGCCATAGAAGAGGCTGAATTTGTGACCTCGGCGGCGCGTCCGAAGTTTGCCGAACTGTCAGAAGCTCCTTCGGTGAACTTTCTTGCCGAGCCGCGGTCGCGTGGGTCTGAGCCGGCGGAGGACTGGTCGACTTCGGCGGGTTCGGTTCGCATGGCTGAGCCCGAGTCCGATGCCGAGCGGGATCTGGATGTTCCGGCGTTCATGCGCCGTCTGCAGTTCTGAGGACAGGCCAGTATCAGCATGGTTCTTCCGTAACGTTTGTCACTGCAGAAATCCTGCTTCCGATTAGAAAATCGGTTCAGGATTGAACTACGACACGACATAGGCCGATAACTTGTACTGATCGTTGTTTGGGATTTTCCCAAGATCGGTTATCGTAAAGCTACGTTTACTCCGCAGGCGCTGGCTCACCGTGTAAATGGAGCCGTAAGGCACAGATAGCAGGGAGGATGTTGACGGGATGAGATTGCCTCGACTTCTGGTGGGTGGACTTGTGTGCGCCGGGCTTGCGTTGCCCGGGTGGACGCTCGATGCCCCCCATACGCTGCA
Source organism: Occallatibacter sp. (assembly GCA_036267935.1). Taxonomy (GTDB): domain Bacteria; phylum Acidobacteriota; class Terriglobia; order Terriglobales; family Acidobacteriaceae; genus Telmatobacter. The sequence continues at coordinate 21,870 of DATAVC010000076.1, forward strand.
CCACAGTAAGCCGGCGAATCAACATCTGGTGACCGGTCACTCCAGAAGCCATCACGCGGCTGCCCATCGCTCCGTCTCCAGGAGAACTCATTCCAGCGCTAGAGGCGCCTCCGTTTCACACGCGAGGGTTCGCCGCGCTTCGTTACATGTCCATCGCCACCGCTATTACGAGCGCTTTACTGCGAGCTCGTTTGCATCGGGAGATATTTTTGCGGATGACATCACCACGGGAGAGAATCCCGTTGTTCGACAGGCCGCGATTGATGCGCTGGATGGCATGAACGGTACAGCGGTGGTGATCGATCCTTCGAATGGGCGCGTTCTGGCGATGGTGAACCAGAAGTTGGCGCTTTCGCCGGGTGCCGAGCCTTGCTCGACGATTAAGCTGACCGTGGCACTCGCGGCGCTATCCGAGGGCATCGTTACACGCGAGACAATGGTTCACCTTCCTGGTTTCAGGATGAATATGACCCAGGCTCTAGCCCACAGCAACAACCTCTATTTTGAGGAATTGGGCCGTGAACTTGGATTTGACCGCGTGCGCCACTATGCCACGCAGTTCGGCTTGGGCGAGCTGGCCGGATACAACATTGCGGGCGAACAGCTTGGGGCTTATCCCGATGCGGCGATTCCGATTGCGGAGGGCGGCGTTGGACGGATGTGCAGCTTCGGCCAGGGGGTTTCGTTGACTCCTCTGCAGCTGGGGGCCTTTGTGGCGGCGATCGCCAACGGTGGAACGCTCTACTATTTGCAGCACCCCACGACCCCGGTTGAGATTGCCAGCTTCGAACCCAAGGTGAAGCGGACGCTCGATATCGCCAAGTTTGTTCCTGATCTGCAGGATGGGATGGCGGGAGCGGTCGAATATGGGACGGCACGGCGCTTGCGCGCCAACTTCCAGGAACTGCCTGTCTTTGGCAAAACCGGTACGTGCTCCGACAAGGGCACGCGCTTCGGGTGGTTTGCCTCGTACTCGCAGACGCCGCTGGGCGGCCTGGTGACGGTGTTCTTCCTCGAGGGTGGCCGGCCCACCTTTGGTCCGCGTGCCGCGGAACTTACCGGCGCGTTCTATCGCAACCTTTGGGATCGCAATTACTTCGCGGACAAGTCAACGGCAGCCTCGCCGGCCGAGCCGGCCGCGACACCCCAGCCGCAATAGCCGGGAAGTTTTCTTCAGAGGCCGCCTCTCGCAGGCGGCTTTTGTTTTTGTGGAGCCAAAGTAGAACTTCGAGTGAAGCCAAATTCACTCTGCGTCATCGTATACTTAGCTACCCTTCGCAGCGCATCGGGTGCGAGAGTGATGACTTCCCTTATGGCTCTGCCGACGCACATTCTGCTTACCTACGGTTATCTGCTGCTGTTCGTCTGGATTCTGATCGAGCAGTTTGGAGTGCCGCTGCCCGCTACGCCGGTCCTCATGGCGGCGGGAGCGCTGTCTGCGGAGCACGAACTCAGCTTCCCTTTGGCGTTGCTGGCGGGGCTCTTGGCCTGTATCACTGCCGATACGTCTTGGTACCTGATCGGCCGCCGGTTCGGCCACCATGTGCTGCGCATCCTCTGCAAGCTCTCGATGGAGCCGACCATCTGCGTGCGCCGCACGCAGGACTCGTTCGGGAACCGGCGCGCGGTGACGCTGATGATTGCCAAGTTCGTTCCGGGCCTGGCAACGCTGGCGCCTCCGGTCGCGGGCCAGATTGGGATGGAGCTGGATCGTTTTCTGCTGTTCGACAGCATTGGGGCAACGCTCTGGGTGGGCGCTCTGTTGCTGGCAGGCAGATTGTTCGGCGACGTTTTGAAGCGCGATCCCAGCTTGCTGAACTGGGTTGGCCGCTTTTCGGGTGCGTTGCTGGTGCTTGGCATTGCCGGATTCTTTGTCGGCCGCCTGGTACGCCGGCGCCGGTTTTTGCGTAAGCTGATCGATTCGCGCCTTGAGCCGGATGATCTCAAACGCCAGCTCGACGCAGGCGAATCGGTCTTTATCGTCGATCTGCGCCATCAACTGGAACTGATGACGGATCCGTTCACGCTTCCGGGCGCGCTGCATCTTTCGCCCGACGCGCTGACGGCACGTGTCCACGAGATCCCGCGCGATCGCGATGTGGTGCTTTATTGCACCTGTCCGAGCGAAGCGACCGCCGCTAAAACGGCCATGACGCTGCACAAGCTGGGCATCGATCGCGTTCGCCCGTTGCGCGGCGGCTACGACGAGTGGAAACGGCTTGGCTATCCCCTCGACGAGGTCGAACCGGTGATGCCGCTGGTGCAGGTCTTGCCCGCGACCACGTAGATCTCACTCCTTTACAAAGAGAGCAAGGACCTCGTCGCAATCGGCGACCCGATTCGACTGCGTAGGCCGCGCTGTCGCGGCGTGGTGGACATTTGCCGCATCCGAGGATGTCCTCGAGCCGAATCAGATGCAGAGCATGCGTTCTGCAAAGATGCCCGCAAGCCGTAAGATTGATGCGATAGGTCTCATTGATGGGAGCGGACTTTGGCTTACGACGATCTGCGTGACTGGATCAAGGCTCTTGAAAAGCACGGTGAATTAAAGCGCATTCGCGAAGAAGTCTCGCCCGAATTGGAGATTACGGAAATCACCGATCGCGTGTCGAAGGTTGGTGCGCGTCGGCAGTCGAGCACCCGGAGTGATGATCCTCTGGCGAAGTCGAAATATCTGCCGGGCGGTCCGGCATTGCTGTTTGAGAACGTGAAAGGTCATCCCGGCCACAAGGTCCTGATCAACCAATTCGGCAGCGAGCGCCGCATGGCTCTTGCGTTGGGCGTCGAGAAGGTCGACGACATTGCCGGACGGATTACTGGGCTGATGAATGTGAAGGCGCCGGAGGGCCTGTTCGACAAGCTGAAGATGCTGCCGCAGCTGGGGGCTTTGACGAGCGCTTTTCCTAAGACCGTGGCGGCGAAGGACGCGCCTTGCAAGGAAGTTGTTTTAAAGACGATGGACGCCAACGGGCGCGCGAATTTCGATCTCAATGCATTTCCTATCCTTAAGTGCTGGCCGCTGGATGGAGGGCGCTTCATCACGCTTCCGTGCGTGCACACGCGCGACCCGCGCAACGGCAGGCGCAACATAGGCATGTATCGCATGCAGGTGTACGACGGCCAGACGACGGGCATGCACTGGCAGAGGCAGAAGGTCGCAGCGGAACATTATCGGAATGCAATGCGAGCTGCCGCGGCGCAGTCGGCAGACAACCCGCTGAGTGCCGCAGTTTCGATGATGGCGCAGTCTGCCGGCGGCGCGGTGACGATGGCGGAGGGCCCGGTGGGCGGTTTACCGCAGATTTCTCTCGGCAATCTGAAAGGCTCGCGACTTGAGGTTGCGGTCGCCATCGGGACCGATCCCGCGACGACATTTGCGGCGATTGTGCCCGCGCCGCCCGAGGTAGAAGAGTTCATGATCGCGGGTTTTCTGCGCGGAGCGCCGGTTGAAATTGTCAGATGCGAGACGGTTGATCTGGAAGTTCCTGCCCATGCGGAGATCATCCTTGAGGGCTATGTCGAGCTGGGCGAGCTGCGGGGAGAAGGGCCTTTCGGGGACCACACCGGCTTCTACACCATGATGGACGAGTACCCGGTCTTTCATCTGACCTGCATCACGCATCGCAAAGATCCGATCTACGCGGCGACGATCGTTGGCAAACCTCCGATGGAGGATGCGTGGATGGGCCATGCGGTTGAGCGCATCTTTCTCCCGGCGATGAAGATGACGATCCCGGAACTTGTCGATGTGCATTTGCCGGTTGAGGCGGTCTTTCATAACCTCATGATCGTGTCGATTCGCAAGAGCTATCCCGGGCAGGCGCGCAAAGTGATGCATGCGATCTGGTCGTTGGGGCAGGCCATGTTCACCAAGTGCATTCTCGTCGTCGATGAGGATTGCGATGTGCACGACATTCCCGAGGTGGTGCTTCGGGTCACCAACAATATCGATCCGGAGCGCGATATTCAGTTCACACTTGGTCCGATTGATTCGCTCGATCATGCTTCGCGGCTGCCCAACTATGGTTCAAAGATGGGGATTGATGCGACGCGCAAGTGGAAGGCTGAAGGTTTCGATCGCCCCTGGCCGGCGATGATCGAGATGGATGCCGCGACCAAGGCGAAAATTGATTCGATCTGGGCCAAGCTCGGCATTTGAGGGGCTTTGTGTACGGGGGGTGACGCTGCCGCCGTGCTATACCTGAGGAATGCGCCGTGCCCTTCGCGGGCTTTGGTTGGCTCTGGCATACGGCCTCCTTGCCCCGACTCTCTCACTCCTCGCCCAGCAGTCGCCCGAAACTTTTCATTGGGTTGATTTCCACTCGCCGCAGGACCAAAGCGCGGTGGTTTGGGTTACGAACTCTCTTGAGTCGCAGAAATGGACGGCGATCCGGGAAATCGGTGTGCAATACGATGCGGCCCTGGTAGTGACCACCACCCGCAAGACCTCGCAGACTCCACCGGCGCTCGACACATTTTCAATCTGGAGCGCATCGCTGAAAGACCACAGCGTGAACCTGCTGCTTTCGGGCGCCAATCTTCGCGTCCTCGACTGGATGCTTTTTGCGGTGGGGTGGCCGCGGGACCTCGGAGTTCTCTACGACGACTGCAACGACTGCGTGGCTTCGACGTTTCTGACAGCGTTCTACTATGACCAGCGCCAGCATGTCTGGGCAGCGCGTTGGATGCGTGGGACACAAGCGATTCCGTTGACCAGCGCCAGCGCGCCGCAGGGCGTGAATGTCTCGACAGCCTACGCTGTGCTTGCCGACCCCAATGGCCTGGAGATTGTGGGCTCGTGGAACCACTTCGATTTCGGTAAGCAGAAGGCATCGGAAGATTACATCTATCAATACGACGTGGACCCGTCGAACGATGCAGAGAGAACACAGGTATTGACAGGCGCGAAGGCCGAAGCGCTGAAGCGCCGCATCTGCCTTGGGACGGATGCCGTGACCGGCTTGGCGCACGGTCAGGATGCTCCGCTTTGCGAACCGTGGCATAGGCCTGGAGCAGAAAAGACCGTTCGCAAACCTGGGAGCTGATCCACCGCAGGCTCAATGAGGAGCGGGTGAGGGCGCGGACGGGTTGCAGCCCGATTACGGTGAGAGCCGGAATTCGCAGGTCGCCGGACAAAACTTTCGCCCACGCCGGCATCGAAGGCTGCTGGAGCGGAAAATCATGAACGGTCTGCCCTATCGCGTATTGTCATCTTTTTTTGCTATTTCCCTCATCGTATCCGGCTGTCACAGCAACTCCGCGGCGAGTGCGGCTTCTTCAGGCGCCTCTGCGGGGCAGGAGCAAGCAGCGGGGCAAAGCCAAGATCAGAGCCAGGGGACAGACCCAAGCGCGGCTAATCTCGCCCCCGTCTCTTTGGCTGCGACTGCAACGCCGGGCACCTCGGGCGCTCCCCAAGCCAGCAATGCGGCCTATGCAGACCAGGGCGCGCCGTCCGCGGATCAAGATGCGCAACCGCTATACCCGCAGGAGCAATACGGCGACGGCGATGACGAGCAGGCGGCTGAAACCGCACCCCAGCCTCCTCCTGCGCTGCCGGACTATAGCCAGCCGGATTGCCCAGGGGATGACTACATCTGGACGCCCGGCTATTGGTCGTATGCACCGGACGGCTACTACTGGGTACCGGGGGCATGGGTACAGCCGCCCTACAGTGGCGCGCTGTGGACGCCGGGTTATTGGGGCTACGTTGGGAATCGCTACGCCTTTCACCGCGGGTATTGGGGACCGCATGTCGGTTTCTACGGCGGCGTCAATTATGGCTTCGGGTACACCGGCCTGGGCTATCAAGGCGGATATTGGAACCAGGGCCATTTCAACTACAACCGCAGTGTCAACCGGGTGAACGTGAACCAGGAGCACTACGTCTACAACCGCACCGTGGTGTACAACAACACCTACAACACTACGGAGAACACGCGGATCAGTTATAACGGCGGCTCCGGTGGAATCAATGTGAATCCGCGTCCGGCCGAGCTGGCCGCGCGGCGAGAACAGCACGCGCCGCCAATGTCCGCACAGGTGCAGCATGCCCAGCAGGCCCGCACGGATCGCGCCAATTTTGCAAATGTGAATCATGGCCGGCCTAAGGATGCGGCTGCGTCGCGTCCGCTGGCCGCCGATCACAATATCAGGCCGCCAGCTGCTGTGGCCGCGCGCAACGCCATGCAGCACGAGCCTCAACGTGGCCAGGAGTCGCCGCGACCGAATCCAGCGCCCCCGCAAGGTTCTTACCGAGGCGAGCCGGGACGTCCGAATGGAAACCACGAACCCGCGCAAGGGCGGCAGAATGTTCCGGGGCATCCGTTACCCCCGGCCGGCGGTGCTCCGCATACGCAGACTGGGCCGCCGTCGCATCAGCATCCGGAGCAGACTGGGTCGCGTCCGAAGCCCATGCCACAGCGGCACACGCAGCCGAATGTGCCTCAGCAGCAGCGTCCAAACCAGATGCCGCGACCTCAGCCGATGCGACCGGCGCCGACGCCGGTGCGCCCTGAGCATATGCAGCCTGTGCATCCGGCGACGCCTGCTCCGCAGCACCAGCCCGCCGCGCACGCTGAACACCAGGCGCCGTCGTCTCATGCGGAGCCGCCGCATGCGCAGCAACAAAGGCCCGCGGAGCCGAAGCCCCAGGGGCAGAAGAGGCCGGAAGAGAAACATCCGCAGTAGTGTGGACTCTTTGCCGAAGGCGCGGATCTACTGGGCCGTCAGCACTCGAATGCCAACGAGGTTGCGCACCCAGCGCGCCGGTCGTTTTTCGCCGGTTGCCACGAGCTGAAACATTCCATTGTTGCCGAGGGATCTTCCGTCGATCTGGTCGGCGACGAGGACCGTGCCGTCGTGCACGTCGGGCGTGATTTCTCCGATGGAGTAGACGACCTGATAGCCGTCCGATCCCTCTGCGACGACATAGAGGCGGAAGTCTTTTCCTCGGGGCTTGGCGGGGACGCCCATGGGCGTGAGCAGGTCAGTCAGGGGTACGCCGGAGAAGGTCTGATTGGCCTTGGCATGCTCGTTGTAGACAGTGATGGTGGTGTGGGGTAGTGCCGCGAGACTGGCTGACGTCCACTCCGTTGCTTTTTCACCGAAGGTGATTTTCAGGGGGCCGGCAGGAGCGGCGGCATGGTGCATTTCGTCCTGGATGCGCGAGGTGTCTGGCAGCGGGGGCGGAGACATCGCCGGGCTCTGGTTTGAACTCTGCGCGAGCGCGTGGGCTCCGGCGATTGACAACAGCAAAGCAAGCCTGGTGATCCCCCGATTCATGGTCGCATTCCTCCAAAGGTTCCATCGTATACTGGGCTCATGTCGATTGTGCGCAACCTCGCCGGCATCGCCAAGGGTATGAGCATCACCTTCGGGGAGATCTTTCGCCCCACCGAAGTTGAAAACTACCCAGACGGCCCCGGCCCCCTGCGCGGCGCGGTATTCCAGTCGCGCTTTCGCGGGGCGCACGTCTTGCAGCGCGATGAGAATGGCCTGGAGAAGTGCGTGGCTTGCTTTCTTTGCGCGGCGGCTTGTCCGGCGAACTGCATCTTTATCGAGGCTGCCGAAAACACCGAGGAGCAGCGCATCTCGTCGTCGGAGCGCTATGCCAAGATTTATAACATCGACTACAACCGCTGCATCTTCTGCGGCTATTGCGTGGAAGCCTGCCCGACCGATGCGATTACCCACGGGCATGGCTTTGAGCTTGCCTCGTTAAACGCGACCAACCTGGTAATGCGCAAAGAAGACATGTTGTTGCCGGTGTCCGCATTGACGGCCGCGAAGTAAGCCCCACCCTCCCTACCCTTTCGAGCCCGCCCTTTCAGCCGTGATTTGGCTCACAGTCTCCTTTTCGTTCCGGCTCTACGCTCTAGGGAGCCGATGAAAAGACTGTTCCAGACCGTTTCGGCGTTCGTGGTTGGTTCGCTCCTGATGCAGCCGGCATTTGCAGGTGTTTGCACTGCGGTAGAACGGTGCGGCATGATGGCGGAACGAATGGGCCCCGACTGTCCGATGGATACGTCGCTGCCGGCCGCCAACTGTTCGTCCGATTGCTGTCACCCTTCTCTACCGACCGCGAGCCTGAGCTGGTCAATTGCAGCCGAACCGATCGCGCGGGTTGCGAGCCCCTTGTTCGCCTCTGCTGTGTCTGCAGTCGGCTCGGGCACGGTGCCGGCCGGACCGCGTCGCGCACCGGACATTTTGAGCTCTCCTCCTCGTTACATTCTTCTGCGGGTTTTCAGAATCTAGACCGCTCCTGACGTTTGCGCCTGTGAAGCGGCTGGCCGGTCCTGCGCCGGCCTGAATTGATCCTGCATTTTTAACGTCAAAGGAGTTCTCTATGAAACGCACATTCGCATTACTGTCGATGAGTCTTATTCTTGCCCTTACGGTATTCGCCCAAGCCCCGCAGTCGAAGGCCACGGCCGGGTGCTGCACCAGCTGCTGCCAAGACAAGTGCGGTCAGTCATGCTGCGAAAGCGGCTGCACGCCCGCTTGCTGCCAAGGTAAATAACCTCGAACTGGAAGCGGGCCTGGCTCCAAAGGCGGGCCCGTTTTCTGGCGGGTCGTTTCCAAGCGCGCCCGTGGTGTGAAGGTTCAGTACTGCCCTTCAGCGGGGGTGCGCGACACGCCCCGCGTTGTTGAGGATCGTGCTCCACCGCTGGGCCGGAATCTCTCTGACATCAACAATCTAGACGTCGAAGCGAACCCGCTTCGGGTGCGCGATATCCCTGTCCAAACCTCGATCCTCCCGCTTCGGTGTTTCCACGGCTGCAGCAGGCCGGGTCGCACTTAGAATATGAAAGAGCGATGACTATTCCCCAAAAGCACCCGATTTACGATGTCCTGGCGCGTCGCATTGCCATTATTGACGGCGCGATGGGTACGACCATCCGCACCTACGGCATGAAGGAGTCGGATATCCGTGGGGAGCGGTTCAAAAACGCGACCAAGGACCTGTTGAATAACGGGGACCTGTTCACGCTGACGCAACCAGCCATGATTGGCGACATTCACCGCAAATTTCTTGAAGCTGGCGCAGACATCATCGAGACCAACACCTTTGGTGCGACGACCATCGCGCAGAGCGAGTTCTTTGTCGATGACCCACGCGAGCATGGTGGGCGGAAGGACCCCGAGTTCTATCAGAAGATCATCGAAGACGCTTCGCTTTCGAATCTCGCATCTGAGATCAACGAGCAGTCGGGGCGCATTTGCCGGCAGTGGGCTGACCGCGTGGGCAATGCGACGGGCCGGCCGCGGTTCGTTGCCGGATCGATCGGACCTTTGACGGTTTCGCTTTCAAATTCGCCGGACGCCAACGATCCCGGATTTCGTTCTGTCACTTTTGACCAGGTGCGGATCGCCTATAAGCAGCAGGTGCGCGGCCTTATCGCGGGCGGGGTCGACTTCTTGCTGGTGGAAACGATCTTCGACTCGCTGAACGCCAAGGCTGCGCTCGTGGCCATTCGCGAGGTGTTTGATGAAGACGGCGTGGAGCTGCCAATTATGATTTCAGCGGCTGTGGGCCGGGGTGGGGAGACGTTGATTTCTGCGCAGACCACCGAGGCTTTCTGGAATGCGGTGGAGCATGTGAAGCCGCTGTCGGTGGGGCTCAACTGCTCGCTTGGTCCCGACTTGATGTATCCATTCCTCAGCGAGTTGTCAGAGAAGGCGGACGTGGCGATCTCGTGCTATCCGAATGCGGGCTTGCCCAATCCTCTATCAGAGACTGGCTTCGACCTGGGGCCGGCGGACATGGCGCGTTCGCTGAGCGAGTTTGCACGTGCAGGCCTGGTGAACATTGCAGGTGGATGTTGCGGCAATACTCCTGCGCACATCGAAGCGGTCGCAAAGGCGCTGGCCGATATCCCACCACGGCTTCTGAAGCCGGCAAGCGAACAGGAAGAAGCAACCGCCGAGGTGGCGCGATGAAGCCCCTGCGTCTTTCTGGTTCGCAACCCTTCAAGCAGCAGCCCGGCGTCTTCATCCTGATCGGCGAACGCACCAACGTCGCCGGCTCGCCCAAGTTCGCCAAGCTGGTGAAGGAGGGCAAGTACGAAGAGGCTGTGAGCGTCGCGCGGCAGCAGGTTGAGAATGGCGCCAACGTAATCGACGTGTGCATGGACGAGGGCATGATTGACGGCGTCGCTGCGATGACGCGGTTTCTGCAGCTGATCGCGAGCGAACCCGAAGTGGCCAAGGCGCCGATCATGGTGGACTCGTCGAAGTGGACCGTGATTGAGGCCGGTCTGAAGTGCCTGCAGGGGAAGGGAATCGTCAACTCGATTTCTTTGAAAGAAGGCGAGGACGTCTTTCGTGCGAACGCGCATACAGTGCTCAAGTACGGTGCGGCCGTTGTCGTGATGGCTTTCGATGAGCAGGGACAGGCGGCGAGCTACGAGGACAAGATTCGCGTCTGCGAGCGTGCCTACAAGATTTTGGTCAACGAGGTCGGGATCCCTTCGGAAGACATCATCTTCGACCCGAATATTCTTACGGTCGGCACGGGCATCGAAGAGCACAACAATTACGCGGTCGACTTTATCAACGCGACCCAGTGGATCAAGGCCAACCTGCCCAACGCGAAAGTCTCCGGCGGGGTCTCGAATATCTCGTTCAGCTTCCGCGGCAATAACAAGGTGCGCGAGGCGATGCATGCGGCGTTTCTTTATCACGCCATCGCTGCGGGCCTCGATATGGGGATTGTGAACGCAGGCATGCTTGAGGTGTATGAGGAGATTGAGCCGCACCTGAAAGAGCTTGTCGAAGACGTTCTGCTCAACCGCCGCCCCGATGCGACTGAGCGACTGGTCGACTTTGGCGAGACCCTGAAGGGCGCCGAAACGGTTGCGGTGCAAAAGAAGGCCGAGGAATGGCGCAGTGGCACGGTTGAAGAGCGGCTGTCTCATGCGCTGGTGAAGGGAATCGACGCGTACATTGACGCGGACACTGAAGAAGCGCGTGCGAAGCTCGGTCGTCCGCTTGCGGTCATCGAGGGCCCGCTCATGGACGGGATGGGCGTGGTGGGTGATCTGTTTGGCGCGGGCAAGATGTTTCTGCCGCAGGTGGTGAAGTCGGCACGGGTGATGAAGAAGGCGGTGGCGTACCTCACGCCGTTTATGGAAGAGGAGAAGGCTGCCATGGCGGCCGCGGGGCAGGAGATCAAGGCCCAGGGCAAGATTGTGCTGGCCACCGTGAAGGGCGATGTGCACGATATCGGCAAGAACATCGTGGGCGTGGTGCTGGCGTGCAACAACTACGAAGTGATCGATATGGGCGTGATGGTGCCGGCGGAGAAGATTCTGGCGAGGGCCAAAGAAGTGCGCGCCGACATTATCGGGCTCAGCGGTCTGATTACGCCTTCGCTGGATGAGATGGTTCACGTGGCGCGCGAGATGGAGCGGCAGGGCTTCAAGCTGCCCCTGCTGATTGGTGGGGCCACTACGAGCCGTGCGCATACGGCGGTCAAGATCGCTCCGTTTTACAGCGAGCCTGTGGTGCACGTGCTCGATGCCAGCCGCGCTGTTCCCGTGACGACGAGCCTTTTGAGCGACGAAGGCAGGGTGGAGTTTATTGCGCAGCATCGCGCTGATTACGATGCTCTCCGCAAGTCGCATGCCTCGCAGCGGCCGAAGACGATTTCGATTGAAGCTGCCCGTTTGCGCCGGACGCCGATTGAATGGCGGACAGAAGACCTGGCCACGCCGGAGTTCACTGGTGTGCGTGTTCTCGACAATTTTCCGCTGGCTACGCTGCGGGAATATATCGACTGGACGCCGTTCTTCCATACCTGGGAGCTAAAAGGTGTTTACCCGCGCATTTTCGAGCATGCCGATTATGGCGAGCAGGCGCGCCAGCTCTTTACCGAGGCCAATACGCTGCTGGATCAGATCATCGCGGACAAGCTGCTGGCAGCGCGCGCGGTCTACGGACTGTTTGCGGCCAATGCCGTGGGGGATGATGTTGAGCTGTACACGGACGCATCGCGCCAGCATGTGCTGACCACGTTCCATTTTCTGCGCCAGCAGGCTTTTCGCGAAGGCAACGAGCCCTGCCGCGCCCTGGCTGATTTTATTGCGCCTCGTGCTACCGGCCTGGCGGACTATATCGGAGGCTTTGCCGTGACCAGCGGCATTGGTCTGAAAGATCTCTGCGATCGCTTCCGTGCCGATCACGATGATTACAACGCGATCATGGCCGAAGCTCTTGCCGATCGCCTTGCCGAGGCTTTTGCCGAGTGCCTGCACAAGCGCGTGCGCGACGAATGGGGTTACGGTCGCGCCGAAAATCTCAATACCGACGATATGATTCATGAGAAATATCGCGGGATTCGTCCTGCTCCCGGCTATCCAGCGTGCCCCGATCACACGGAGAAGGGAACCCTGTGGAGCCTGATGGATGTGGAGAACAGGGCCGGGATTCAACTGACCGAGTCGTATGCGATGTGGCCGGGATCGAGTGTCAGCGGCTTTTATTTCGCGCATCCTGGAGCCCGCTACTTCTCGCTTGGCAAAATCGATCGTGACCAGGTTGCCGACTATCAGCGACGCAAGGGCATGACGCTGGAAGAGGTGGAGCGCTGGCTCGCACCGAATCTGAACTATGACCCAACGCCGGAGCCCTCGGTGAGTGCTGTCGTGTGAGTGGCGGCTCCGCTTGTATTGGGCGGGCGCGGACGGCGCGGGCAATCGCTGCCAGTTGGGAATCTTTCTGCTCACAAATGCGCTTTTGGCGCGTCGCTAGACGTTCGTCTTTCTCTGAAAAGTGCGCAGTCATGCAATGTTTGAGCAATCCAGCGCAACAGTCTATTCTGAGCGTATCGATGATTCGTATGAATAGGGTAGGCATTGCAATGCTTGGAATGGCCGTACTGGCGAGTGCTCTCGTGTGTGGTTGTGCCGGAATTTCGGTCAGTAACACCAGTGGTCTGGATCCTCAAACAGGCCTGACGATCTCCACAAATCCAGCGCAAAACGGAGCTGTTGTTGTCACGCTTGCGGCACCGTCCGGCGCGACCATTTACTACACCGTCGACGGTTCAGCTCCCACGACACAATCGCAGGTTTATGAAGCGCCCTTTCTGGTGGCGACTAACCTGACGGTGAAGGCGATTGCCCAGCAGGGAACTGCGGCCGCGAGCGGTGTTGTCAGCCAGACGTTCACGCCCAACATTGCTTCGGGCACGCTAGTGTGGTCTGACGAGTTCGACAACACGACAGACGGGAATGTGCAGCCGAATCCACAAATCTGGACCTACGATACCGGCAACACGGGTTTTGGTAACAACGAACTGGGATCATATTGTGGATGGGGGTCAAACAGCGCACCTTGTTCGACTGCGAACCCCAATGCCTACGTCGGCACGGATGGTTCGCTGCACATTGTTGCGGAGCAGCCATCTTCGGGGGGCTATACGTCGGCGCGGCTCAAGTCGCAAGGTCTGTTCAGCTTTCAGTACGGCCGCATCGAGTTCCGCGCCCTCGTACCTGAAGCGCAAGGCTTTTGGCCGGCGGCGTGGCTGCTGGGCAACAACAGCGCCACGGTCGACTGGCCGACTTGCGGTGAAATGGACGTCATGGAGCGTGTGAATGCCGCCAAGAGCCCTGATTGGAATGAAGGCTCGATTCATGGCCTAGGTTTTACGGGGACGAATCTTGGCACGGTATTCAATTTTCCGAGCGGAGAGACGGCTGCCCAATGGCACACCTACGGCATGATCTGGAAGAACGGATCGGTTGCCTATTACATTGACGACCCCACCCAACCCTACGTGATGTACACGCCGGCGAGCGTGAGCAAGTTTTCGGGCGCGGTGTGGCCGTTTGACTCCGGCCAGAGCAATTTCATCATCCTCGATCTCGCCATCGGCGGCACCTGGCCTGGATCGCCGAATTCCAGCACGCCCTTTCCATCCGAAATGCTCGTCGATTACGTGCGCGTGTACACGAACTAATTTCCGCTTCGAATTATGTGACCATCTCGCGGTGAGCCCCTTGCGCTAAGATTCTCGTTCGGAGAGATCATGCCCAGGTTCCCAGTTCTTTCGCTCGCATCGCTCATTCTCGTCACGGCACTGGACGCCCACGGACAGAGCAAGTCTGATACCCGCTTACGAGTCGCGTCGCCCAGTGGACAGATCGTCTTCATCCTTTCAGACGCCGCGCATGCGCGTGGGATGGATGCGGCCAACAATGACCTGCGTTATGCCGTCGACTTTCGCGGCAAGTGGTTGCTGGACGAATCCGCTCTGGGTCTCAAGGTCGAAGGCCAATCGGCGTTCGGGCCGGGTATGAAACAGGTCGATGTGCAAACGGGCCAACACGATGAGACCTACACGATTCCGGTGGGTAAGACCAGCAGTGTACGCGACCACTACAACTCTGCGGTGGTGAATCTCGTCGACGATGCGGGCCGCAAGCTCTCTCTCGAAATACGCGCGTTCGATGATGGCGTTGCCTTTCGGTATATTCTGCCGAAACAGCCTGCCATCCAGAATGTGCGTATCGAGCGCGAACTCACCCAGTTTGTCTACAACAACGACGCGACCGTTTACCCTCTCGTTCTCGATGGCTTTCAGTCGTCCTATGAAGACGACTACATGGAGCGCCCGGTCAGCGGCGTCCATCGTGATTGGCTCGTCGCCTTGCCACTGCTCAGCAGAGTGCAGGGTGTGGGCTGGGTTGCGGTGACCGAAGCCAATATCGACGACTATGCCGGCATGTACCTTCGCAAAGACAAAGCGACCTTCGGTTTGCATGCAGAGCTTTCGCCGCGGCTTCAAGATGCACATCCAGACCAGCCCGCGATCGCGGTGGAAGGCGAAGCACCCGTCACCACGCCGTGGCGTGTGTTGATGATCGGCGATGAGCCGGGTCGGCTTGTGGAGTCAAACATGATCCTCAATCTCAATGCGCCGTCGAAGGTAGCGGATACTTCGTGGATTCGTGCCGGGAAGTCGGCGTGGGATTGGTGGTCAGGGGAATCCGCGCCGAGCATGAAGACCAAGCCGGGCATGAACACCGCGACCATGGAGCACTACATCGATTTTGCTTCGGCGTCGGGATTCAACTACATGCTGATCGATGCCGGCTGGGCGCTGGCCGACCGGTCTGGCCCGCAAGATTACGCGGCCATGGCCGACATCACGCACACGACTCCTGAGATCGACATGCCAGAACTTCTGCGCTACGCCAAAGAGAAGAACGTGCGCCTGTGGCTCTGGTCGCACTGGACCTCAGTGGACAAATACATGGACCAGGCTTTTCCGCTGTTTGAGAAGTGGGGCATCGCCGGTGTGAAAATCGACTTCATGAATCGCGACGACCAGCAGATGGTAGCCTGGTATCGTCATGTCGTCGAACTCGCCGCGCAGCATCATCTGATGATCGACTTTCATGGCGCGTTCAAGCCCGACGGGCTGCGTCGCACCTGGCCCAACCTGATCACGCGCGAGGGAGTGATGGGCAAGGAGTACCTGAAGTGGTCCGCGCGCACCACGCCGGTTCACAACACGACGCTACCTTTCACGCGCATGTTGGCGGGACCGCTCGACTACACGCCAGGAGCATTCGGCAACGTGACGCGCGACGCGTTTGTGCCGCGCGATAAAGAGCCCATGACGCCGAATACCCGCGCGCACGAGCTGGCGTTGTATGTGGTGCTCGAGAGTCCTCTCATGATGGTGTCTGACTATCCAGAGCACTACGCGGGCCAGCATGATTTCGAGTTCATCAAGCAGGTTCCGACTACCTGGGACGAAATTCGTGTCGTGGACGGTGCGCCGCGGGAGTTTATTTCGCTGGCGCGTCGCAGCGGCGAGGATTGGTATGTTGGCTCCATCACCAGCTGGGATGCCCGGGCTGTGAAAGTGCCACTTGATTTTCTCGGCGAGGGCAAATATGTTGCGGAGATCTATGCGGATGCTCCCGATGCAGCGACCGAGGCGACGCATACGGTATTCCAAAAGCAGGCGGTGGACCGGACTACGGTGCTGGACGTGCACATGGTGAGTGGCGGGGGCAATGCGATCTGGATCCATCCAGCACTCTAGCCGTACAGGAAGCGAACGTTACCGTTGAAGCGCCGAAAGCTCCCGTTTGCTGTGGCACAGGTTGCACCGCGTACCTGCCTGTGATACAAGAAAAACATTCAAGTTTGCCCCAAAGGCAAGCCTGAGTTTCATGCAGAGTGGCTGAGGGACGAGCCCTGTGACGCCACGACAACCTGCCCGCGCAAAACGGGAGTATGGTGTCAACTCTTGCCCGGCAACGGGGAACATGAGATTCGGGGTCGCTTCAGCACTCTTCGCAGAGGCGGCTCGCAGGTTATTTTCGAGTCATTTCACGTTCGCTCTCTTTTTGAGAGCCAGTCACGCGCTCGTATCGCTTGAGTCACTCGCATCTGCGAGGGACCTGTGACGATTGCGTATGAGTTGCGATGTCGGGAATGCGGCAAGACCTATGGGATCAAGCCGCTTTCTTACTGCGATGAATGCTTTGCTTCGCTTGAGGTTGTGTTCGACCTCGAGTATGCCCGTACCCGTTTCACCCGTGAATCGATTGCTGCCGGCCCGCTGGACATGTGGCGCTATCGTGCGCTGCTGCCGGTCGCGGACGATTATGTTCCGCAGACTCCCTCGGGCTTGACGCCGCTGACGCAGGCGCCGCGACTGGGGTCGCATATCGGCGCGCGCAATCTCTACATCAAGAACGACGCGGTCTGCATGCCCACGCTCAGCTTCAAGGATCGTGTGGTGGCTGTGGCTCTGGCCAACGCACAGGCCTTCGGCTTCGATACGGTTGGCTGCTCGTCGACCGGCAACCTGGCGAACGCTGTTGCGGCGCACGCGGCGCGGCTGGGCCTCAAGACGTACATCCTCGTGCCCTCGGACCTGGAGCCCGCCAAGATTCTGAACACGCAGGTGTATGGAGCGACGTTGGTGCGCGTTGACGGCAACTACGATCACGTCAATCGACTTTGCTCGCAGATCGCGGAACGCTACAACTGGGGATTCGTGAATGTGAACTTGCGCCCGTACTACGCGGAGGGATCGAAGACCGTTGGTTTCGAGATTGCCGAACAACTTGGCTGGCGTTTGCCCGACAACGTTGTTGTACCGATGGCCGGTGGTTCGTTGATTACCAAAATCCGCAAGGCGTTTGACGAGCTCATTGCTCTCGGCCTGGTTGAGAACAAACCGGTGCGCTTCTTCGGTGCACAGGCTACGGGTTGTTCGCCGATTGCCAAGGCGGTGAAGAATGGAACCGACGTAATCGAACCGCAGCGGCCCAATACCATTGCGCGTTCGCTTGCGATTGGCAATCCCGCGGATGGTCCGTATGCTGCGCGCGCCATTCGCAGTTCCGGTGGATGGGCTGAGGATGTCTCCGATGTTGAGATCGTCTCCGCCATTCAGGAATTGGCCGAGACCGAAGGCATCTTCACGGAGACGGCAGGCGGCGTCACGACAGCGGTTGCGGCTCGTCTCTATGCGCACGGACGCATTCAGCCCGACGAATGCACCGTCGTGTGTATTACGGGCAATGGGCTGAAGACTACGGATGTGCTGACCGGAGCCTACGACCAGAGTCGCATTCTTCGGCCGCGGCTCAGCGATTTCGAGAGCTTTGTTGAAGAGCAGGCAGGGACGAGTCAGGAATTCAGCCTGGCAGGAGAGAGCTATGCCCGTTAGAGTTGTTTTGCCCAACGCATTTCAAAAGCACACAAACAACGTGCGCGAGATTACAAGCTCAGCTCTTAACCTGCCTGAGCTGGTGACCGATATCGAAGATAGATTTCCAGCACTGCGTCCGCATCTTCGCAGCGAAGATGGCCGGATTCGGCGCTTCATCAACTTCTATGTCAACGAAGAGGACATCCGCTTTCTCGGTAATGACAGCTACAGCTTCAAAGAGGGAGATGAAGTGCTTGTGATTCCGTCGATTGCAGGTGGTTGCTGCTAACTTTTGATTGAGTGCAGTTAGAAAGGCTCTCGTTGCGGAGGGCCTCTCTGTCACACGCGAGTTACAGCAGGGACAAAGTATTTGCTCCGTATTTGCGGCACTTTCACCTTCCTCTTACAATGTCCAGCGGATACTACTTCCGTGATTACGCAAGCAGGGCAGAGGTATCCGTTCGCTCAATCACCCCTTGCCGGGCGCCTGGCGGAGATTGCGGATTCGGTTTTTCCGCACTACCTTCCTGCGGCGCCGACCCAACCCCGCCTTCATGCCGAGGTGGGCAAATACAGGCTGAGGACGGCTGAAAGCGCGGACGATCGCGACGCTGCATGCCGTCTCCGCTTCAAGGTATTCAATATCGAAATGGGCGAAGGCCTTGAGAGTTCGTACCAGACGGGCCTGGATACGGATAAGTTTGACGACTGCTGCGAGCATCTGGTCGTAGAAGACAAGGCAACGCGGCGCATCGTTGGCACTTATCGGATGCAATCGGGCGAGACGGCTGCGCGGCACCTGGGCTACTACTCTGAGCAGGAATTTCATTTTGCTCCGTACGAGCCCTTGCGTGCGGGAATTCTGGAGTTGGGCCGAGCTTCGATCGATCGCGAGCATCGCACGCCTGAAGTTCTGACACTGCTGTGGAGAGGGATTGCGCAGTATGCTACCGACATGGGACTGCGCTACCTCGTAGGTTGCTCGTCGCTGAACTCCAAGGACCCCGTTGAAGGCTGGCAGATGTATCGCCAACTTGAGCATGCCAGGGTTTCTCCGGAGTTTTCGACGGAGCCGACGGCGTCGTATGCCTGCCCCACCGAGCAGGAGAGTACGGACGTACAGCGGTCGGACTCTCGCCCACCGGATTGCCCGAAGATTCCCAGATTGCTTCGCACCTACCTTGCGATCGGCGCGCGGATCTGCGCTCCGCCGGCGTGGGATCGTGAGTTCGGGACGATCGATTTTCTTACACTGCTCGATCTCAAGCTGCTTTCGCCGTCTGCGCGAAAGCACTTTCTCGCTCCTCTCACGACGTGAGATTGCGTGCTGCCCGGCGCGCTGTGGCGCTAGCCTTTGCACTTCTTCTCTGCATTCTTCGCTATTGGTTGTTGCGTATCCGCGGCCCCCTGTCACTGGAGCGGCAAGCACAGTGGCTGCAGGCGGCGAGCAGGATCGTCCTGGCGAGTCTCGGCATCCGTTCTTGCATTGAAGGCGAGCCGCCGGTGCGCGGCGTTGTTGTTTCGAATCACCTGAGCTATCTCGACATCGCGATTTTTTCGTCGACTATGCGGTGCTTCTTCGTCGCCAAGGCCGAGATCAGCAAGTGGCCTTATTTTGGAGAGGCTGCGCGTTCAGGCGGAACTCTCTTTATCGACCGATCAAGCCACGCCAGCGCGGCTGAAGTGGCCGCCGCCATTGGTACGCGGATTTCGCTGCCCGTCCCCGTTCTCTTTTTTCCAGAAGGAACCAGCACCGATGGCACTTCGGTTTTGCGCTTTCACACCGGCCTCTTCGAGCCGGCTATTGTTGCGCAAGCACCGGTGACGGCAGCCGCTATCCGGTATGTGCTCGCAGACGGAACAGAGGAACGCGAGCTGTGCTGGTTTGGAGACGAAGGATTTCTCTCTCACCTTTGGAGGGCGCTGGGCACGGCACGCTTTATGGCGAAGGTGCGCTTCGGAGAGCCGCAGGTCTATCCCGATCGTCGGTCGGCGGCCCGTCTGACACGCGAAGCAGTGGTGGCGATGCGCGAGGAAAGTCTGGCCGTTCTATCGCATCAAAAGGATGGTTGAGCAACTACCCCACCGGAGGCTGGCTGAGCAAGCAATTCCCACCGGGCTTCAGTGTGGCTCCTTTACACTTTTAAGATCGGGAGGTTCCCCTGCCATGCCCTTGCCCCAGGATGAACGCGTCGTCGCACTTGCGAACCATCTGCTGCAGCAGTTTGATCAACTCTTCGGACTTCATCCGGGGTTCCGTGCGGCACATGCGAAGGGGGTTCTATTGACTGGCGCCTTCACGCCGACCCCTGGAGCGCAACATCTATCGAGGGCGCCGCATATGACGCGGAGTTCGACTCCCGTGACCGTGCGTTTCTCCAACTCCACCGGACTGCCGCAGATTCCTGACGGCGCGCCTGAAGCCAATCCGCGCGGCCTCGCGATCCGCTTCAACCTTGCCGAGCATGTACACACCGACATCGTGAGCCATTCGACGGATGGGTTTCCGACCCGCGATGGATATCAGTTCCTGGAATTTCTCAAGGCGGTCGCCGCAAGCGGACCCGATGTTGGTTCGCCGAAGCCGATCGAAGTGTTTCTCGGTTCGCATCCCGCGGCCTTGGCCTTTGTGCAGGCTCCCAAGCCACTTCCGTCGAGTTTTGCGCGCGATACTTATTTCGGCGTCACGGCCTTTGCCTTCACGAATGCTGCGGGGCAAAAGAGATTTGGGCGCTACAGAATTGTTCCGGAAGAAGGCAACGACTACCTGTCGGACGCCGCGCTGGCAGGTTTGTCGCCCAATTATCATTTCGACGAGATTGTTGCCCGCGTCCAAAAGAAGCCCGTGCGTTTTCGTGTTCTGACTCAGGTCGCGGTGGACGGTGATGTCATTGATGATGCGACTAAGCACTGGCCGGCGACGCGCGAACTGTTTGCGATGGGCACGATCGAACTGACGGCGTCGGTACCTGACGATGTGGCGCAACAGAAGCAGATCATCTTCGACCCTCTTCCGCGAGTCGATGGCATTGAACCATCCGCCGATCCTCTGTTAGAGCTGAGGGCCGCAATCTACCTGCTCAGCGGCAGGCGTCGTCGTGCCGCGAAGGCCGAGTAAACGCCGGATTGCCAGCCAAGATTTGTTGCCTCGTCGCGGCGGCGTGGTGATATTGTCTAATTCATCCTGAACAGCAAAGACAGGCGCATCAGTCCGCCAGAACGTCTATCTCAAGCTCTTTCAAGCGACTTTTGCAGACCGATCGCAACTTCAATATGATCATTCGCTTGGCTCTCAATCTTGTGGGGTCGCAAGGAAGTGTCGAAGCACGAGATTTAAATTCGAGCGAAGCATGGGGGAATACGTATGACTCCGTTTTATGAGACAGAGGCCAGTCGTGTTCTGACACTGGAGGAGATTACGAGCCTGACGCAGGAAGGCGGCAAACCGGCCGACACCCTGATGAACGTGGTGGCGTTGATTGCTTCGCGCTTTCGTACGGATGTGTGCTCGGCTTACCTGCTTGAGCCGGACCGCTCGAACCTGGTGCTTGCGGCGACGCTCGGTCTGCATCCCCGCTCTATCGGCACGCTTCGGATGCCCCTGAGCGAAGGCTTGACCGGCCTGGTCGCCGAGAAGGTGGTTCCGGTCGCTGTCAGCGATGTACACAATCATCCGCGCTTCAAATACTTTCCAGAGTCGGGCGAGGAGGAGTATCACTCCTTTCTCGGCGTGCCGCTCATTGATCGGGGCGTACTGCAGGGTGTGTTGATTGTGCAGACGAAAGAGGTCCGCGTTTTCCGTGATGACGAGATTCGTTTGCTGTGCGATGCGGCCAGCGAAGTTGCTCCGGTGGTCAGCGAAGCACGGACGCTCGATCGCTTTATCGCCCCTGCACAGGAGCGCCTGTGGGCCCTGGCGCGGAACTTGTGGTGGTGTTGGGACCACGAATCGGTTGCGTTGTTCCGTGACCTGAATCCCGCACGCTGGCGCCAGCTCAACCAGAATCCGATTGCCCTGCTGAACGAATTGCCGTTAGGCGAGATTGAGGAGCGTGCCGCCGAGTTGTCGCTGCATAGTCGCATCAACTATGTGTATCGGCGCCAGCAGGAGTATATGAGCGCCGAGAATACCTGGGGCGCGGAACACGCGGGGGTGCTTCGTCCGCGACCGGTTGCTTATTTCTCCGCCGAGTTCGGTCTGCATGAATCGCTTCCCATTTATTCGGGCGGATTGGGTGTGCTGGCCGGCGACCACATCAAGAGCGCATCCGATCTCGATATTCCTCTCGTCGGTATCGGGCTGTTCTACGGCCAGGGCTACTTTCTGCAGCGTCTTGACCGTAGTGGTTGGCAGCGGGAAGAGTATGTGCAAACCGATGTGAACCAGTGTCCGATGCAGCCCGCGATCGGAGAGAACGGCGAGCCGGTGGTGGTGGAGATCCAGACGCGCGGCGGGGCGATCCGAGCCAAGGTGTGGCGTATCAAGGTTGGCCGTTGCGATCTTTTGCTTCTCGATTCGAACGTGGAAGGGAATGCTCCTGAAGATCGCGAGCTGACCTCGCGTCTCTACGGCGGGGATGGCCGCACGCGCATCCGCCAGGAACTTCTGCTGGGGGTGGGTGGATTTCGCGCTCTGAGGGCCATGGGTATTACACCTGGTGTGCTGCACATGAACGAAGGGCACAGCGTGTTTGCCGTTCTGGAGGCCATTCGCAGCCGGATGCAAGAAGAAGGGCTGGATTTTGTCACGGCCGCGAATCAAATTCCACGGGAAGTGATCTTCACGACGCACACGCCGGTTCCCGCGGGACACGATCGGTTCAATGCCGATTTGATTGAAGAGCATCTTGGCCCTCTGCGCGATCAGCTGGGACTTTCGCACGACAACCTGATGGGATTCGGCCGCGTGAATTCCAACGACTACCAGGAGCAGTTCTGCATGACGGTGCTGGGGCTCAAGTTGTCGCGCCGCGCCAACGCCGTTTCGTCCTTACATGGCGAAGTATCGCGCGCGATGTGGTGGGCGCTGCATCCTGAAAAGCCGCAGGACGCGGTACCGATCGGCCACATCACCAACGGGGTCCACGTGCCTTCGTGGCTTGCTCCGCAGATGTGCCGGCTCTACGATCGTCACCTCGGCGTGGGGTGGCAGGGCAAGAGCAGCGCAGCGCGGACGTGGGAGGGAATTGAAACCGTTGACGATGGCGAGCTTTGGGAGACGCACCTGGCGCTGAAGACCCGGCTCATCGAGTTTGTGCGCCGTCGAGCCTGTGAACAAGCCGAGCGCCGCAGCGAAGGAGCGGAGACGCTGCAGAAGCTTGGCAGGCTACTCTCGCCGGATGCGCTGACGATCGGGTTTGCGCGGAGATTTGCGACCTATAAG
Source organism: Occallatibacter sp. (assembly GCA_036267935.1). Classification (GTDB taxonomy): domain Bacteria; phylum Acidobacteriota; class Terriglobia; order Terriglobales; family Acidobacteriaceae; genus Telmatobacter. The sequence continues at coordinate 44,933 of DATAVC010000076.1, forward strand.
CGCGCCAATCTTATTCTTGCCGACATCGAACGCCTGGCAACGATGGTCAACGATCCCAAGCGGCCGGTTCAGTTTGTCTTTGCAGGCAAGGCGCATCCACACGACGAACCCGGCAAGCGTGTACTGCAGCAAATTGCGGAGATGATGCGCAGCGCGGAATTCTCAGACAAGATCGTGTTTGTCGAGGACTACGACATCAATGTGGGCCGCTTTCTGGTACAGGGTGTGGACGTGTGGCTCAACAACCCGCGCCGGCCCCTGGAAGCTTCTGGCACCAGCGGGCAGAAGGTTGTGCTCAATGGAGGCTTGAACCTGTCGGTGCTGGATGGCTGGTGGGCCGAAGCCTACGATGGTTCGAACGGCTTCGGCATTGGCACCGGCCGCACCCACACCAACATGGACGTGCACGACGGCCGCGACGGTGAGGATCTTTATCGCGTCCTGCGGGACGAGGTGATTCCGCTCTACTATCAGCGTGATCGGGACGGCCTGCCGCGTGGCTGGATCAAGCGCATGAAGCGTACGATCCGCACGCTGGGATGGCGATTCAACGCCGATCGCATGGTGATGGACTACGTTCTCAAGGGCTATATTCCCGCGGCCGGCGGCATCTCGAGCGAAATTCGGCCGCCCTGCTGATCGATGGCGAGTGGTCAGGCGTTGGCCGGCGGTGCAGCTGTGGAACCGCGCAGCACCAGGCTGGTGGAGACCAGGAACTCTTTCTGCGCGCGTAAGCCGGTGGGATCCTCTGCTTGCTGGCGCAAGGCTTCAAACGCGGCTCGGGCCAGTTCGCGACGCGACAGCCGGATCGTGGTCAACGGCGGCAGGGTGAACTCGGCGAAGTCGATGTCGTCGAGACCCACTACCGAGAGATCGTGTGGAACCCGCAATCCCTGCATATAGGCCGCGCGGAGCACGCCGATAGCCGTCATATCGTTGGAGCAGAGAACCGCGGTGGGGCGCGCTGTAAGGGCCTGCAGCCGGGTGAATCCTGTGACTCCACCTTTGAGCGTGTGATCGCATTCAATCACCCACTTTTTCTGAATCGGCAATCCAGCGGCTTCCATTGCAGCGCGGAAATTGTTTTCGCGGGTCATGGCGGAGTGAATCTGGTGAGGTCCGGCAAGAAAGGCAATCTTGTCGTGGCCCAACTCGGCCAGGTGGTCGACCGCGGCCCGAATGCCCGTGGCGTAATCCAGAAGAATCGTGCTGGTTTTGGGGTTCTCGAGGTGAAACTCAGCCAGGACCAGCGGAATTTCATGGAAGGCGAGCTGGTCGAGGACCGGTTCTTCTTCGCCGAACGTCAGCATGGCCACGCCTTCTACCTTGCGTTCGATCATGCGTCGCACGCAGGTGGTGAGGATGGCGGGATCGCTGTTGGAGGAGCTGACGAGGATCTCGTAGCCGTTGCCGACAGCGATCTCTTCGAAGTTCTGGATCAGCTCAGGGAAGAAGGGGTTGGTAATGTTTTCGACGATGATGCCCAGGATGCGGCTGCGGCCTGATACGAGGCTGCGCGCATGGGTATTGGGAAAGTAGTTGAGCTGCTCGATCGCCTGCCACACGCGCTTGGTGAGCTTGTCGCTGACGAGAGGGGATCCATTGATGGTTCTCGACACGGTCGCAATCGACACTTTGGCCATCGCTGCGACGGCACGAATGTCCGGTGTTTTGTCGACGGACTTGCGAGTCCCTTTTCTTGCCACTCACCAATCCTAAAGCAGAAATGAAAGGAAAGTTAAGCGAGTCTTCTGAATCTCTCGTTCCAGGCTTGCTTTGGCGAGAGGAGCGCGAGCCGGAGATCAGGCTCGCTCGGCCATCAGGAGTCTCAAGTCGCGCAGGTTTTGTCCTGTGGGGCCGGTCACGATCGAATCGCCCAGCGAGGTAAACAGGGGACAGGCATTGAAGGTGCGCAGGGACTGTTCGGCATCGAAACCGAAGGCTCGGGCCCGTTCCACCGTGGTGGTGTCGGCGATGGCGCCGGCGCTCCTGGTGTTGCCGTCGATGCCATCCGATCCGGCGCTGAGCACGGTCAGCAATTCCCCGGGATGCCCGGCCAGCTCGAGCGCGCATTGCAGGGCGAACTGCTGGTTGCGGCCTCCCGCTCCTGGCGTGCGGTCTATGGTCACCGTGACCTCTCCTACGGAGATCAGGCAGAAGTGCTTGTGTGCCGTTCGCATCTGGTGAAAGCGGTCGAGCAGATAACGGGCTGCCGCGGCGTAGTCCCAGTCGTCGCATGAGTTGTCGACCGCGACAAAGAAGCCGGCTTTCTCTGCTCGGGCGCGCGCCGATTCGACCAAGTCGTGGCTTGAAAGCAGCACCTCAAACACCGAATCGCGAAAGGCCTCTTCTTCTCCCGACATCGCTGCGGCACCGGTGAAGGTCCGCGCGCTTGCCAAGGCGAGCTTGGAGAGCCGGGGTAGAAAGGTCTGCCGCCATCCCTTGTCGCCGGGCGACTCGGGCAGATCTGTACGCTCGAAAAAAGCCTGCACAGACTTCGGCAGCCTGGGTAGAAGATCGTATTTCTTCAGAACGTTCTGGGCGTCGGCAACGGTCGAGTGATCGGGCGAAGTTGGTCCCGAGGAGAGGGCATCGAGAGCGCGGAGCGGCACGTCGGGCAGAAGCAGCGACACCTTGGTTGCCTCCGGTGCGGCAATGGCCAGCCGGCCGCCTTTGACCGCGGAGAAGTGCTTGCGCAGCGTGTTCATTTCGTCGATCGGCGCGCCCGATTCGATCAGGGCCTGGTGAAAGGCAACCGTGTCGTCGAGTCCGATCTGGGGATCGAGGGGCAAGTCAAACATTGCCGATCCGCCGCCTGAGACGAGGAAGAAAATCAGTGTGTCTTTCTTCGCCTTCTTCAGCATGGCCAGCGTTGCCCGCGCGGCGTCGAACGACTCTTCGTTGGGCACGGGATGGCCGCCCTCGAAGTAACGGAAGCGCCAGTTGCGTTTTTTGGGCAGGTATTTCGAACAACAGATTCCGCGCAGTCCCTGGCGTCTTTTCATGCGATCCATCAGCATCTGGAGCATGGGCGCTGCGGCTTTGCCAATGGCGATGACGAAAATGCGCTTGTATTTGGCGAGGTTGATCGTCTCAGGGCCGCTGCCGTCTGGAAGCAGCCGGTGCAAGAGGTTGCCCTCGAAACGGAAGCGTCGGTCAAAGGCTGACTCGATGTCGCAGGCCTGAAGGGCTGAAGTAAAGATTTCGGTCGCTACGGCGTGCAGGGAATCGAGAGCGGCGTCACTCACAGGAGTCACAGCAATTGCTCCTTGAGCCAGCGAGCGAGCTCGTTCTGCATCGCGCTAAGCTGGCCGGTAAAAAAGTGATCGGCGCCGGGTATAAGCACCAACTTTTTGGGCTCGGCCGTGGTGGCGGCCAGGTGTTGAAGGTCTGCGGCGGACGCGAACTGATCGCTGGCTCCACTCAGGAACAACTTGGGAAGGGAACAATGAGACAGGAATGAATAGTGATAGGTGCGGCCTTCGGCCTGTGTCGGAAGGCCCAGGGCAGCGACTGCGGAGACATGGGACGCTGGCTGGGCAGAAGAACCGCCTAGACAACAAGCCAGGAGCGCCATCGCGGCGCCAAAGCTGAAGCCCGCGAGCACGATCGGCAACCTGCATTCGTTTTCAAGCCAGGAGAGTGCCGCAAGAACATCTTCGGCTTCTGCCTTGCCGTGGTGTTGGCCTTGGCTCAGTCCTGTGCCGCGAAAGTTGAATCGCAGGACAGGCCATCCCAGCCCGAACTCCGGTGCGTTGAGCACCTTCATGGCGTGGTAGACGACCTTATTGTGCATGGTGCCGCCGCCGTTGGGATGTGGGTGGCAAACCAGCGCCGCGTATTTGGCTGCGGGGTCTCCTTCGTTGAGGAGCGCCTCGAGCCTGCCGGCAGGGCCCTGGAGGGTGAGGCTCCGCAAACTGGCCTTTCCGGCTGGTTGTGCCGGACCTGCGGAGGTGGATGTAGCGATCATTCCACACACCATTTTACGCGCAGCTTGATGTGAAATACATTCCGGCTTCACATAGAAGTAAAACGCTCAAGTAACGCTCGCGCGTGCGGCAACGCCGATCCTTCGGTGCGGCCTTGCCTGCCATGGGAGCCATCGTGCGTAAGGTATTCTGGCAGCAGAATGTCCGACCAACCGCCCATCGATCCGCTTCAGTTTACGCGCCAGCTGGTGAACATCGAATCCACCACGTATTGTGAAGGAGCCGTGGGAGATTTCGTGACCGACTTTCTTGCCGCCCGTGGCTGGGATGTGGAAAAGACGCCGGTATCTCAGCCTGCCGATAGCACGGAAAAAGGACCTCGCTGGAATGTCTATGGCGGACCGCATTCGCAAGCTCCGGATCTGGTCTTTTCGACCCATATGGATACTGTGCCCCCTTACATTCCGTTCTCTGAGGATGCGGACTTTATGTATGGCCGGGGCGTGTGCGACGCCAAAGGAATCATTGCTGCGCAGGTAACTGCAGCGGAGGTTCTTCGTGCAGAGGGAGCCCGCGTAGGGCTCCTTTTCGTGAGCGGGGAAGAGCGCGACTCCGCCGGCGCCATGCTGGCCAACCAATCGCCCAAAGGCAGCCGGTTCCTAATCAACGGCGAGCCGACGGACAACCGTCTTGCCCTGGCATCGAAAGGCGCTTTGCGTGTTGTGCTGCGATCGACAGGGAAGATGGCCCACTCGGCCTATCCAGAACTTGGCGATAGCGCAACTCATAAGCTGGTCGAGGCTCTGCATCGCATTCTCGCGATCGATCTGCCGGTGACGGAAGATGTTGGCCCAAGTACGCTCAACGTCGGGCAGATGCACGGGGGCTACGCGCCCAACGTGATTGCCGACAACGCCGAGGCGCACATTCTTGTCCGTCTTGTAGGAGATTCGGCCCCGATTCGCGCTGCCATTCTGAAAGAAGTGGGCGACCTGGCGTCGGTTGACTTCGCGCTGGAGATCCCGTTTATTCGCATGCGTGCGGTTGAGGGCTTGCCCACGATGATTGCCAAGTTCACCACGGACATTCCCAAGCTGTCCAACTGGGGCCAGCCCTTCCTGCTCGGTCCCGGATCCATTCATGTGGCTCACACGCCGCGGGAAAAGCTGGCCAAGAAGGAGCTGTACGAGGCGGTTGACCTTTACATCAAGCTCGCCCAGAAACTGTTGGCCTGAGCCGCGCAACAAACCCAATCAAGGAGAACTTTATGACTGCATCCATCTATGACATTCCTGTTCGCAAGATCTCAGGCGACGATGCTTCGCTTGCCGAGTTCAAGGGCAAAGTTTTGCTGGTGGTGAATGTTGCGTCGAAGTGCGGCCTGACGCCGCAATATGAAGGCCTGGAAGAGCTGTATGAGCGCTACAAGGGGCAGGGGCTTGTGGTCACGGGCTTTCCAGCCAACAACTTCAAGAGCCAGGAGCCGGGCACGGACGAGGAGATTCAAACCTTCTGCACCTCGAATTTCGGCGTGAAATTTCCCATGTTCAGCAAGATCAATGTCGTGGGTCCCGACAAGCATCCGCTGTATGCTGCGCTGATTACGGCCCAGCCCAAGGCGATTGGTCTTGGCGAAGTGCCTTTCGCGCAAAAGCTGCACGGCTTTGGCATCGAGACCAATGCCGAACCGGAAGTTCTTTGGAACTTTGAGAAGTTTCTGGTGAGCCGGAGCGGACAGGTCGTCAAGCGGTTTGCGCCTGATACTTTACCCGATGCGCCGGAGTTGACCGCGGCGATTGAGGCTGAACTCGCGCAGGACTAGTCGACGCCGGGAACCGTGCGTGGCACAGGTCGGGTGGCTTCAAGCCTGAGAAACGGAAGCCGTCTCAGGGGCGAGGGTGCTGGTCTCAAGCGGGGGCACGGTCGTGTCCAACGGCAGAAACAGGCGAAAGACGGTCCCGGTGTTGACTCGGCTGCGCACCAGGATCGTCGAGTAATGCTTGTCGAGGATGCCTTTGGAAACCCACAGACCGAGCCCGGTTCCGGCTTCGCCCTTGGTGGTCATGAACGGATGGAAGAGTCGGTCAAGTGTGGTCCGGCTCATTCCGTGACCGGTGTCGGCAACGGTCACGCTGACGCCCTTGCGCCCATCCCCATCGGTGGCCGCGCGTACCGCAACCACCAATCTGCCGTTGTCTTCAAGGGCATCGAGTGCGTTGCTGATCAAGTTGGTCAAGACCTGCTGCATTTCTCCCGGAAGGCACAAGACAGACGGAGCGGGCCGGTGCCGCCGTTCGAGCCGAATTCTTCTGGAGCGCAAATCGGGCTCATTAAAGAACAGGACCGACTCCACGATGTCTTCAAGAGATGTCGGTGTGGGAGCGGTGCGTTGGCGGTAGAACTTCAAACTGCGCGCCGCGATGTGCGACAGGCGTTGTAACTCACGATCGGCAACATCGAGCAGGCCGCGCGTTCCTCCTGCGACGGTCTCATCCATCTTGGCGAGGAAGAGAAGATTGGTGACTGCCTCCAGCGGATTGTTGATTTCGTGCGCGATGGTTGCGGCCAGGCGTCCCGCAGCGGCCAATTGCTCAGAACCGCGCAGTGCCTGTTCGGTGCGCTGGGCGGTTGTGGTGTCGCGAAGGTAGAGGATGATGCCGCCGCCCGGCTGCGGATAGAGAAGGAACTTGTACCAAGCCTCGGAGCCGTCTCCCTGAAAATATTGTTCAAACTCCAGTGACACGCGGCTTTCCATCGCTTTGCGGAAGTTCGTCTCCACAGGGGAGCCGAGCAGCGAGGGATAGATCTCCCACAAGCTGCGGCCCATGTGCGGCAATCCGGTGCCTTCGGCAATTGCGGCTGCTGCGCGATTGAGATAGGTCACGCGGTAGTCGCGATCGAGAGTGCAGAATGCGTCGGGGATATGCTCGAGTGCCTCCCACGCAAACTGTTTGGCCTGGCTCATTTGCTCGCGCAGCCCCGCCATCTTGATCTGCGCTTCGACGCGGGCAGCCAGCTCTCGCGCCGAGAATGGCTTGGTGAGGTAGTCATCAGCGCCGGCTTCGAGCCCCCCAATGCTGGCGTCTTCGCCCGCGCGTGCCGAAAGCATGATCACGGGAATGGTACGAGTGGCAGGATCATCGCGCAGCGCGGCAAGCAAGGAAAGCCCATCCATCTCCGGCATCATGGCGTCGGTGAGCACGAGGTCGGGACGGCGACGCCGCACTTCGTCCAGCGCTTGCCGTCCGGTGGTCACGGGAATCACGTGATAGCGCCATCCGAGAAGGCTCATCACGTAGGTCCGCATGTCGGAATTGTCGTCTGCGAATACGACGACTGGCTTTTGTTCTTCAGAGGACTCGTTCAGTTCTGCGGCCGCCGCGCCCGTGGTCGCAGGCTGTTCCGATGCCGGCAGCCAGCCGAGGGCTTCCTGGAGATATCTTGTTGCGGCGCCTCGCGCGTCGAGTAATTCGGATGCAGCCATCGCGACTTGGTTTTCAGGCAGGTGGTGGTGCCCGAGGGGAAGCGCAACCGTAAACGTGGTCCCGCGTCCGAGCTGACTCTCAGCACGAATCGTGCCGCCATGCATTTCAACCAATTCGCGGACCAGGGCGAGCCCAATGCCACTGCCTTCGTGGCTGCGTCGTTGGGCGCCTTCGATGCGTTGGAAGCGTTCGAACAGGTGCTCGAGGTCGGTGTCGGCGATTCCGGTGCCGGTATCCGTCACCGTGAGCCGCGCCTCTCCATTGGCCTGAGTCACGGCGACATGAATCGCACCATCGAATGTCGATTTCAAGGCGTTGGAAAGCAGGTTGAGGACGATCTTTTCCCACATCTCGCGATCGACGTAAACCTCTTCGGGGAGAGGAGGACATTCGACAGCCAGGTTAAGGCCGGCTCGCTCGACCGCCGACCGGAAGACGCTGGCGATGTTGGTTGTGAGTTGGGCCAGGTCGGTTGGCTCAAACGAGGCGCGTGTCCGTCCCCCTTCGATGCGCACAAAGTCAAGAAGCCCATTCACGAGCTTCAAGAGACGTTGCGCATTGCGCTGCATCATTTCCACCGAGGCAAGCGATGGCTGATCTTGTGCAGCCAGCGCATCTTCGAGCGGCCCAAGGATCAGGGTGAGGGGCGTGCGGAGTTCATGGCTGACGTTGCTGAAGAAAGTCGTCTTGGCTCGATCGAGTTCGGCCAGGCTTTCGGCGCGCTTGCGTTCTTCTTCATACGCCTGCGCATTCGTGATGCCTGCGGCGATCTGTCCGGCAACAAGATCGAGAAAGCCGCTGTAAGAGCTATTGAAGTCCCGATAGGGGTTCAGTGCGCCGATGAAAACGCCGATGGGTTTTTCTTTCCCCTGTCGAGTAAGGGGAACCAGGCGTGCGCGCGAAGGAGGCCGGTCCCAGCAGCCTGCGGGCATTTCAGGAAACTCCTCGAGGAGATTCTGTACCGTGACGGCGCGTCCATACTCCAGAACTTCGCGAATCGGCCACGCTGCGAGCTCGGTTGCCAGATCGATTCGAGTGGCCGCCGCTGGATGGGCGGGATCCATCCCCGTGCCCGCGACCAGTCTGAGCTCGGTTTCAGAGTCGCCGAGAAGATAGATCAAGGTGCACGGCATGTCTTTCTGGCCGGCAAGACATCTTTCAGCGGCTGCAAAGACATCCTGCTGGGTGATGGCCGTGGCAAGGACCGAGGAGAGGTGGCTGAGAGCTGCGAGCTGGCGTTCCCCAATCACCCGGGTGGTGTCTTCCAAGACCACGCACAACATCCCGGCGATCGAGCCGTCGGGCCCCTCGAGCGGGCTATACGAGAACGTGTGATACGTTTCTTCGGTGAATCCGCTGCGCTCCAGCAAGAGCATCAGGGCCTCGTCCCATGAGGCTTCGCCGGTTTCCATCACCCGGTGGATGCGCGGCCCGACGTCTTTCCATATCTCGCTCCACACCACGGGGGCAGGTTTGCCGAGGGCCCAGGGATGCTTCTTCCCGAGCGTGGTCCTTGCATACGAATCGTTGTAGAGAAAGGTCAGCTCCGGCCCCCAGGCCATCCACATGGCAAAGCGGGATGTGAGCAGGATGCGGACGGTGTTTTGAAGACTGGATGGCCAGGTTTCGATGGGCCCGAGGGGAGTGGATTCCCAATCGAAGGAGCGCACTAAATCGTTCATCTGTGTAGGCGCTGCGGTGTCCATTTTGATTGCTTCAGAGTTCCGACCTTCGAAAAACTCATCTTGCATTGCTATGCGCTCCGAGGGCCCGGCTGCCTGCGCGGCGCTTCTTCGCATGAGGATGGTGCGAAATCAAACACAAATAGCGATAGTACTTATCCAGTGATTTGATGCGGCTTTTAGAAAACTAGTTGGCCGACATCCGGAGCTCTGGCCGCCCGCATGCATGGTGAGGGCGTCGATGTATTCTCACCTCATGGCCGAGCACTCCGCAACTGCCAGCAATCAGCTGGAAAAAAGCGCGTCTTCGTATTTGCGCTCCGCACGTCACCAGCCGGTGCAATGGTATCCGTGGAGCGAGGCTGCGTTTGCCCGTGCCCGGACTGAAAACAAGCCGATTCTGCTCGATATTGGCGCCGTTTGGTGTCACTGGTGCCATGTGATGGACCGCGAGTCGTATGAGGATCCCGAACTTGCGCGGATCATCAATGACCACTACGTGGCTGTCAAAGTTGACCGCGACGAGCGGCCGGATGTCGACGCTCGCTATCAAGCCGCGATCTCGGCCATCTCAGGGCAGGGTGGCTGGCCGCTGACCGGCTTTTTGACGCCTGACGGCCGTCCCTATTTCGGGGGAACGTATTTTCCACGCGACGACCGGTACGGCCGGCCCGGCTTCGGACGTGTGCTGCTGACGATGGCGCAAGTGTGGCGCGATCGCCGTGACGAAGCGCTGGAATCGGCCGCCAGCGTGATGGCGGCGATTGAGCACAACGAAAGCTTCTCAGGCCGCGGCGGTGAACTGACTCTCGCACTAGCCGACAAGCTTGCGGCATCGGCGATTGGCCAGTTTGACTCCCGCAACGGCGGCTTCGGAGCACAACCCAAGTTCCCGCACGCGGCGGCTCTCGATCTTCTGCTGCACCTGGCCGTGAACGGCGGAAACCAGGAGGCGCGAACCGTCTTCACGGTCACTCTGGAAAAGATGGCGCGGGGAGGTGTCTGCGATCAGCTTGCCGGCGGCTTCCATCGCTACAGCGTCGATGAGCACTGGGTTGTTCCTCACTTTGAAAAGATGCTCTACGACAATTCAGAGCTGCTGCGCAATTATGTGCACGGCTTCCAGAGCTTCGTGCACGAGGGGTTCCGGGAGACCGCGCTGGAGATTGTGCGATGGCTGGACACGGTGATGACCGATCGCGGGTTGGGCGGCTTCTATGCCTCGCAGGATGCCGATATCAACCTTGATGACGACGGCGATTACTTTACCTGGACCCTGCAAGAAGCCCGCGCAGTGTTGTCGGCCGACGAACTAGCGGTCGCGTCGCCGTATTGGGATATCGGCGAACTTGGCGACATGCACCACGATCCCACGCGGAATGTGCTGCACCGCAAATTCACGGTGGAGGAGCTCGCGGCTCAAATCGGCACGCCGGTGGACGATGTGCGTGCCCTTCTCTCCACCAGCCGCGAGAAACTGCTCAGTGTTCGCGCGCAGAGGTCGACCCCTTTCATCGATCGCACACTCTACACGGGCTGGAACGCCATGGCGATCTCGGCTTATCTTGAGACGGCCCGTGTGCTTCGTCTTGATGGTCCGCGGGACTTTGCCCTGCGCACGTTGTCGCGTCTGCTTGAAAATGCCTGGGATGGCGAAGAGGCGCTGGGCCATGTGATCGCTTACGGCGACGGGACCGTGCCGGAGGAACACATCGCGGGCACGCTCGACGATTACGCTTTTACCATTCTCGCCTGCATCGACGTGTGGCTGGGAGGGGGAGATATCCGCTTCTACCGAACCGCCGTCAAGATTGCCGATGTGATGATCGCCCGCTTCTACGACCACACGGCCGGCGCCTTTTACGACGCCGCCGCGCCGGAGAAGGGCACTGTGCCGCTGGGCGCCCTGGCAGCGCGGCGCAAGCCCTTGCAGGACTCACCCACGCCGGCCGGCAATCCGACGGCTGCCTCGGCATTGATTCGCCTCGAAGCGCTTTCTGGCCGCACCGATTACAACGAGATCGCCGAGGATACATTGGGAACCTTTGCGGGCGTCGTGGAGCATTTCGGTCTGTACGCCGGCAGCTACGGCCTTGCGCTTGAACGCCTGCTGCTCGGCCCGCTGCAGGTTGTCGTGGTTGGTACAGGTGCAGGCGCCGACAGCCTCGAAGCGACGGCCACGCTCGGTTATGCGGTCCATAAGACGGTGATCCGCCTTGCGCCAGAACAGCTGACCGCCGCCAATTTGCCGGAGGCTCTCGCGGAGACTGTCCTGCAGGTTCCTGCGCCTGCGGGAGTGGAAGCCTGGGCACTTGTTTGCCGGGGCCGAACCTGTTTCGCGCCGGTGAGCGATGCTGACGCGTTGCTGCAGACCTTACAGCAGGCCTAGTCGAGGCGGTGCACGTTGGAGCGAGAAAACGAAACGAGGGCCGTGTCGGTTTCTCTAGGTGCCTTCGCCGGTGAAGGGATTCGTTTCCTGTGGCTTGATAGTTGTCGGATCGACCTTGGCCGGCGGCTCATGCTGTGCCTGCGCAAAAGGCGCCACGCCGTGCGGTCCCGATGCCTGCGCGACAAACGAATTGAAGACACGATTGGGATCGCCGGGCAGCATGTGATTTTCTTCGAGCGCAATTCTTACGCGGCGTTGAAACTCCCGTATCGGTGCATACTGCTGGGTCGCCTTGGTCTTGAAGACAACGGGGAAGATCAACTGCGATCCCCGCATCGAGTCCACGCCCAGAATCTGCGGATCGGCGATGAAGACATCGCGATACTCCTTGCTGGTCCGAATGTCTGTTGCGATGGTGTTGAGGAGCTGCAACACCTTGTCGGGATTGGCGGAGAAGTCGACGCTGACGTTGATCGTGGCGACGGAGTAATCGACGCTCTGATTGGCCACCGTGGTGATCTGCGAGTTCGGAATGACGAAGAGAGTTCCATCGCCTCCGCGGACGGTGGTCTTGCGCAGGGTCATCATCTCGACAGTGCCCGTGAGGCCGGCGAGTGTGACCACGTCACCGACATTGAACTGGTCTTCGATCAGGATCATGGTGCCGTTGAGCATATCTTTGACGATGTTTTGTGCCGCAAGGCCGATCGCGACGCCGGCGATTCCTGCAGAGGCCAACAGGGGCGCCAGGTTGACACCGATCGCGTCGAGGAATTGGAGGCTCACGATCGCGCCAATGATGGCGAAACCGGTCGTCCGGATCACTCCTGCGAGGGTTTTGACCTGGGCTACGCGGCCTCGACTGGCGGCATGCGCTTCAGCAATGCGGATCATTCTGGCCGCGATAATGCTTAGTAAGCGACTGAGAACAAAAGCGATGATCGCCACTGCGAGTAGGTGGGGGAGCTTGTTCCGAACGAACTCCTGGGCATCGCTCGCCCATCCATCCAGCACCCTGCCCATGAACCGGTTCTTGTCTAGCCATCCCGGCATCAGAGCCATCAAAAAAGCAGACATACCAATCTCCTGTTTCTATCTATACTGTCCGCAGACGGGTCGCGCTCGTTGCTATCTCTCAAGCTGCCCCATTCCGAGCGGATTCATATCCAATAGCAGTGTCCGGGAGGTACCGATGCAGCTGAATCAGTCCAAGAGCTCATCACGAATTGGCAAGTGGCGTTTCTCGTCCAGGTTTGTGGCGCGCACGACCGCGCTCATTCTGGCGATGAGTGCGTGCTTTGCTGCCGTAGCGCAAGATGTATCGCAAGACCCAAAAAACGGAAACAAACCGTATTTGCTTCCGCAGGCCAACCGTTTACCGGACATCAATGACCAGATGAAGATGCACCTCAAGGACGCCAAAGCTCAGAGCTTTGATGTTGCCAATGCCGAGCGCAAGAAGCAACTCTCAGACGATAGCGCCAAGCTTCTGACCCTGGCGATGGCCTTGAAGGCCGAGGTCGACAAGACCAACAAGGACATGCTCTCTCTGAATGTCATTCGCAAAGCGGACGAGATTGAGAGACTCGCGCGCAACGTGAAAGACAAGATGAAGCTCACGGTAGGCGGCGGCTAGAGAGTTTTTGCGCTCGTGCGGTGAGAGCCCGATCCCTGATCCCCTCTACGTCTTGATGGAAACCTTGCCGGGTCCACGGCGTCTACTCTATTGCCAGGGCGGCCGACATGGAGAGCTCGCAGACACGATCAGCACGACAGATGTGGGTCAGGCGGCTAGGCAAGCCCGGATTGCTCCCCGGACTACTCTTTGTTCTGCTGCTCGGGGTGACGCTTACTGCCCGGCCCGCCGGCCAGCAACCCGTTCCCAACCAAGTTGGACGGCCCGCGCCTAGCCCTTTTGAGGGAGTGGGGGACAGTGATCCCATGCTGGCCGCGAAGCAAATGAAGGCTTTGAACACGGAACGTCAGAAAGCTGTGGTTTCTGACACCGACAAGCTGCTGAAGCTGGCTACGGAACTGAACCAGGAAATCGGCGAAAGTAACCCCGCGACACTTACTCCCGTGGAATTGCGAAAAGTTGCGGAGATTGAGAAACTGGCTCGCAATGTGAAGCAGAAGATGAGCATCTCATTTACGGGCGGTCCATCGTTTGACGAGCCTATTTCGACGCGCCCTTACTAGAGTGGATGGCTCGATGAACCGTAAGGCCATTGTTTGAATCCATTTGATTGATACAATCGGGTAGGGTTTCGCAGCGCTTTCAGGGAGTCATTGAGAATGGGACTTGCAGTTTCCACAGCTCGCATGCCGGGAACCGTAGCAGATTCCGGCGGGCTCACTCCTCAGCAACTGATTGAAATCTACCGGCTGATGTTTCTCTCTCGTCGCATCGATGATCGAGAGATCCTTCTGAAGCGCCAACAAAAGATTTTCTTCCAAGTCTCCGGAGCCGGACATGAGGCGCTGCAGGTGGGTGCCGCGCTGGCCTTGCGTCCCGGCTATGACTGGTTCTTTCCGTACTATCGCGACCGTGCTCTGTGCCTGGCTCTGGGTGTAACGCCTGAAGAGATGTTTCTGCAGGCGGTCGGCGCCGCGACCGATCCAGCCAGCGGGGGCCGCCAGATGCCGACGCACTGGAGCAGCCGCGCCCTGCACATTGTGAGCACCTCCTCGTCGACGGCGACGCAGGTCTTGCATGCGGTTGGCTGCGCGGAAGCTGGGCGTTACTTTGCTCGCCATCCGGATTTTGCCGCGCGCGCGCAAGGCGACTATCGTGCCTTCCGCGACGTCGTCTTCCATGAGGATGAAGTGGCACTTACTTGCCTGGGCGAGGGTTCTACCTCGCAAGGGGAGTTTTGGGAAGCGCTCAACACGGCTTCAAACCAGAAACTTCCTGTCATTTTCTGCATTGAAGACAACGGCTATGCCATCAGCGTTCCGGTGGAAGTGAATACGCCGGGCGGCAACATCTCGAAGCTGGTCGCAAATTTCCCCAACTTCCACTTTGCAGAGATTGACGGTACCGACGCCGAAGTCTGCCTGCGGGCGTTTCAGGTGGCTGCCGAGCACTGCCGCGCGGGCCACGGTCCAGCCTTCGTTCACGGTCATTGCACAAGGCCTTATTCGCACTCGCTTTCGGACGACGACAAGCTGTATCGCTCCGCCGCTGAACGTGAAGCGGATGCCATGCGCGACCCCATCGCGAAGATGCAGATGCGCCTCTTGCGCGAGGGCATTCTCAGCGCCGAGGAGATCAACGCGTTAGAACAGAAGCTCGACCACGAAGCCGCGGAAGCCGCGGAGCGAGCGATTGCTGCACCGCTTCCGGAGATCGCCAGCATTGGGCGCCACGTTTATTCAGAAGATCTGGATCCGACGCGTTTGTCTCTGGAGACCGAGCCGGAAAAAGGTGCGGTGATACAGGGCAAATCGGGCGGCCTCAAGGGCAACGCTCCGCGCACCATGGCCGATCTGATCAATGCCTGCCTGCACGACGAAATGCGTCGCGATCCACGCATCATTGTGTACGGCGAAGACGTGGCTGATGCCAGCCGCGCGGGCGCGCTTGCCGAAGTGAAGGGCAAGGGTGGAGTCTTCAAGCTGACTGCCGGCCTGCAAACTGAATTCGGATCGGAGCGTGTTTTCAATTCTCCGCTCGCTGAAGCCAACATCGTTGGCCGCGCTGTCGGCTACGCTGTGCGCGGGATGAAGCCGGTAGTCGAGATTCAGTTCTTCGATTACATCTGGCCCGCGATGCACCAGCTTCGCAATGAGCTCGCGCTGATGAGATGGCGTTCGAACGGCGAATGGGCTTCGCCCGCAGTGATACGCGTGCCCATCGGTGGCTATCTTACGGGCGGATCCATCTATCACTCGCAATCGGGCGAGAGCATCTTTACCCACATTCCCGGACTGCGGGTCGTGTTCCCGTCGAATGCGCTCGATGCCAACGGACTGTTGCGCACGGCGATTCGTTGCGATGATCCGGTGCTCTTTCTCGAGCACAAGCGCCTCTATCGCGAAGCCTATGGCCGCGCGCCCTATCCGGGTCCCGACTTCGCCGTTCCCTTCGGCAAGGCGCGAATCGTGCGCCCCGGCAGCGATATCACGCTCGTCACCTATGGTGCGGTGGTGCCGCGCGCTCTGCAAGCCGCGGAAAAGGCGCAGCGCGAACATGGCATCAATGTTGAGATTCTCGACTTGCGCACGCTGAGCCCTTATGACTGGGAAGCGATTGCCACCTCGGTGCGCAAGACCAGCCGCGTAATCGTGGCCCATGAAGACATGTTGAGTTGGGGATACGGTGCCGAGATCGCAGCTCGCATCGCCGATGAGCTGTTCGCCGACCTTGATGCGCCGGTTCGCCGCGTCGGCGCGATGGACACGTTCGTGGCCTATCAGCCAGTGCTCGAAGACGTGATTCTGCCCCAGCCCAACACGATTCTCAAGGCCATCCGCGATCTGCGCGCCTACTGAATGAAACAGACCAAAGTAAGTGCGCACGCTCGCACCTTGAGCGCTTGAATACTTACCGGTACCGATGCGCGGTACAATTTGCCTGCGCGATTGTTCGTAGATAAAGGAATTATAGGAGTTGCAATTTTATGAGGCGCCTCTGTGTTTTCGCGTTGCTTTGTTTTTCTTCAATTCTCACCGCTCAGCAGGCTCTTTTTCCCGCGTTGACGACCTATCCGGGATCTTTCGACTCGGGCCAGATTTCGGTGGACGGGGACTTCAATGGCGACGGAGTCACGGACGTAGCGTTTACCGCGTTGACTAGCAGTGAGAATGGCAGTCCCCTCTTAGTGGTGGAGCTTGGCAGTTCGAGCGGCTCACCGACGAGTACGACGACCAGTTTGTCTGGTTGCACTCCCTTGGCAATGGCTGCGGCAGACGTCAATCAGGATCATCTTCTCGATCTTCTTCTTGTCTGTTCAGAGGGATCTGCCCAGTTGTTTCTCGGAAAAGGAGACGGCACTTTTCAAGCACCCGCCAATCAACTCGTGCCGAGCGGGACGTTCGCGGTGGCGCTTGCAGATTTTAACGGCGATGGGTATCCAGACGCCGCATACGCGTCTGCTTACAATCTTGTAAGCGCGCCCGGAGCAACGAATGGATATGCGATTGCCCTCAACACGGGGGCAGGAAACTTCGCTACGCCGGCGACATCCGTCAGCCTGAATGCAACCCCTTCCATGATTGCCGCAAGCGACTTGAACGGGGATGGCAAGCTGGATCTGGTTTTTAAGACTAGCTATGTTCTAGGAAACGGAAACGGCACTTTCGGAGCGGCTCGGGCTTTGCCCACTTCGATAAGTCAAGTCGCAATCGCCGATTTCAACGGAGATGGATATGCCGATATGGCATATACGCTCGCGACGAGTTCGAACCCGGCGCAACCTATGGGTATCTACCTACTCACGGGTGGGTCTTCCGGTCTTTCGGCACAGCCGACGACGATTGCTTCAAGCGGCTTCGAGGGCGCGGGTCTGCTGGCAGTCAGCCTCCCAGGAAGTTCCAACCTTGACATCCTTGCGCTCGATGGAGGTTTTTCGGTCCTTTACGGCAATGGCGCCGGTGGATTTTCGGTGCCACTTTCGTATGCGAACCCAGGCTTCGCGGTCGCCGACATAAATGCCGATGGAATTCCGGATGTGGTCGGGTGGTGGGAGGATGGACCGAACCCGCTCACCGTAACCTATGCGAATAGCGACGGTACTTTTCAAGGTATCCCATCGACCCTGATCAGCTCCAACCTAAATGAATTCGAGCCTACCACGTTACTGATGATTGATATGAATGGCGACCGACTTCCCGACGCGGTCATGAAGGTTGGGCCGGTGCCACAGGTTCTTCTCTCAAGCGGAGATGGGAGGTTCACTCCGGCGGCTGTATTGTCGCCCTCAACTCCAACGGACAATGGGACAATTCTCTTGGTAGCGGACTTCGATGGAGACGGCCGCCCAGACGTCGTTTCCATTTTCGCTGGGAATGATCATCAAGTTTGCGGTCCTTCGTGTCCGCAGCCCGCACAGTTCACCTTCTACCATGGGAATGGAGACGGGACTCTCGGCTACGGCAACCAGGCCACGCTAGCTTTTCAAGTTATCTCGGGAGCCGTGGCCGGCGACTTCAATGGCGATGGCAAGATGGATCTTGTGGTTAGCTACTTTGACACCTTTCGCCCAGCCCAGGGAATCTACTTCTTCGCGGGAAATGGCGATGGCACCTTTGCAACCCCAGTCTCGATCACGTTGTTTGGCGATACGCCCCTTGTTTTGACATCGGCCGACCTAAACGGCGACAAGAAGCTTGATCTTGTCGTCACAGAACAGAATCAGGTTTTGAGTTATCTCGGGAATGGAGATGGCACATTCTCGCCGGTGTCTCAAGCTCTATCGGGTACTTTCTCCTCTCCTACTGTTGCCGATGTAACTGGCGACGGAATTCCAGACCTTGTCGTAGTTTCTGGCGCGACTCTGTCGGTGTACGCAGGAATTGGAGACGGTTCCTTCGCCAGCGCTGCAGAGTACTCCACACCCACCGGCGCGGGGGAAATCCAGGTCGGCGATGTCAATGGGGACGGGCTACCAGATATTTGTGCAAATGCTGGGTCCGGTGGATTCGAGGTATTCATCAGCCAGGGATCCGGAAATTTCGCCCTGGACACAAACCCCTATTACGCAGGTGTGAACAACTCGACGTTCGCACTTACCCAATTGAACAGCGCTGCGACTTATTCGGGACCGAAACAGTATCTCGATGCAGTTTTTGAAACGACGGGGCAAACAGGTTTGATTGGATTGCTGAATTTGCATCAGGCCCCTCCGCCGCTTGCGCCGAACATGACCATCTCGGCATCCAGTGGGCAGAGCACCGTGGAACCCGGGCAGTCTGTCACGGTCACGGTCGGACTGAGCGGGCCAGGCATGACCACATTTCCGGGAAACGTGACATTCTATGTCAATCAAAAGCAGGTAGCCACCTCGTCTGTCGCGCAAGATGAGGCTTCTGCGCAAATTCAGGTTCCAGGCAATGGCTTGATTTTGGTGACTGCCGTCTACAGTACTGGTCCAGGAGGTTCCTCGAGTACCGCGTCTCTGACCCTCACTTCGGTCCAACCGACTACGACGGCGTTGATTGCGAGTGCAAACACGGCGGCGCAGGGCGTCAGCATCACGCTTACGGCGACGGTTAAACCTCAGACTACGACGGGCACGGTAAGTTTTGTAGACGGAGCAACCGTGCTGGGTACCGGAAACTTGACCACTTCGGGAGCCGCCACATTTTCGACCAGCGGCCTTGCAATTGGCACTCATTCGATTACTGCCGCATACGCTGGTGATTCGCAGGATGCAGCCTCTGTGAGTGCAGCCTCGACGGTGACGGTGACGGCCGCGACGTTCCAACTTTCCGCAAGCCCGTCTCAACTGACGATTGCGCAAGGAGCAACTGGTTCAACGACCATCACGGTTACTCCCGTTGGTGTCTACGATGGAAATATCACGTTCGCTTGTGCCGGATTGCCACAGTACGCGACCTGCACCTTTGCGCCATCGACCCTCGCCTTTAGCAGCGCGGCCAGCCAGAGTGCCCAGATTGTCAAGCTTACGATTGCCACAGATATCTCCACCCAAGCGTCCGGCATCACGCGCGAAGCCCCGCTGCACCGCCGTCGCGTCGTGCCGGCTCTACTCGCTTTCGTCTTTTGTATGCCTCTTGCCTTCTTCGCGGGTTTCAAGCAGAAAAAATGGGGGCGGAGGGGGCTGTGTTTGTTGATTACCGGATTCGTTCTTTTCCTTGTGGCGTGCGGAAGCGGCGGTTCGAATCTGCAAAGCACCAAAACCCCGCTGGGAACAAGTACCATCGTGGTCTCTACCGGCGGATCAGCGCCGTCCCTCAATTTGACGGTCACGATTTCACAATGAGCCGGAGAAATCGGGGGTTACGGTTTCGAAGAGGAACGACTAAGTCGTCTTGATGTATTCAGCACACACCGTCGACTCAGATAGTCGATGCTACGAGCGATTCGATGGCTTTCGTAAGCGACCCGAAGCTAGCGTCAGCCTGTTTTGCGGCTTTTTCGGCGCCGCCTTTGCGCCGTTCTGGGTCGCCCTCGATGAAGACGGTCCGCATGCCCAGGCGCCGGCCGAATTCAATGTCGGAGAGGGAATCGCCGATCATCAAACTGGTTGCCGGGGTGATGTCGGGGAAGTCGCGCTGCGCTTGATGAAACATGCCGGGGAGCGGCTTGCGGCAATCGCACTCCTGCTTGTCGTGGGGGCAGAAGTAGAACCCATCGATGCGGGCTCCGCTCTTCGCCAGCTCCTTCTGCAGGTTGGCATGGATGGTTTCGACATCTTCGGCCGAATAGAGACCTAGCGATATGCCGCGCTGGTTCGACACCACGATGACCCGCAGTCCAGCCTGGTTCAGGCAGGCGATCGCGGCAGGCACGCCGGGCAAGAGCCGGAACTGGGGCCACGCCGTGACATAGCGTCCTTCCGGCATCTTTTCGTTCAGCACGCCATCCCGGTCGAGAAGGATTGTGCGCAGGGTGCCTGACCATGCACTGCCTAGGGGGTCCACCACGCCGCTATGATAACAACAACCATCCCAAGGCCGGTCAGCATCCGGTGGACAGGCTTTGCGGCGAGGGGGCGCTGTGATCGGACAACTGCATCGCGTCATTCACGACATTGAGGACCAGTGGGCGTCGAAACGTGTTCTCGTCGTAGGCGACGTCATGCTCGACAAGTACATCTGGGGTGACGTTCAGCGCATCTCTCCTGAAGCTCCGGTGCCGGTGGTGCGGGGCCTGCACCATAACGAGAAGCCGGGAGGGGCGGCCAACGTTGCCATGAATATGGCGTGCCTGGGCGCGAAGGTAGGGGTGGTCGGCATTACCGGCAAAGACGAGAGCGAACGCCTTCTCTCCGAAAGCCTTCGTAACAACGGGGTACATCCACAGTTTGTTTCGTCGCAGGACTTCGAAACCGTGACCAAGATGCGGATTCTTGGCGGACGGCAGCAGATGCTGCGTCTCGACTTCGAACGAGCGGGGACCATTGAGCCTGAAATCTACGATCGCCTGATCGAAAGCGCGCTCGATCTTCTGCCGGGGGCAGACGCACTTGTGTTGTCGGACTATGCGAAGGGTGTGGTGACGGCTGACGTTTGCCGAGCCCTGATCCCGGTCGCTCGCAAGCTGGGGGTGCCGGTGCTGGTTGATCCCAAAGGCATCGATTACGTTCGCTATAAGGGCGCGACCACGATCTGCCCGAATTTGGGCGAGTTGGCGCGGGCCGTACGTCTTGAGCCTACGAATCTCGAGGCAATCTTTGTGGCGGCCGAAGCGATGGTTGCCGATCTTCAATTGGATTTTCTGACCGCCACGCTCAGCGAGAAGGGTATTGCGCTGGTACGTCCGGGTAATCGGTTTGTCGCCCCTGCGCAAGCGCAACAGGTGTTCGACGTATCCGGTGCCGGAGACACAGTGATCGCGGTGATGGCGTTGTGCCTTGCCTCGGGCCTGCAGCCAGAAACGGCGGTACAACTCGCCAACGTAGCTGCCGGCATTGTGGTGGGCAAGGTGGGCACAGTACCGGTGCAGAGACATGAACTGCTGGATGCCCTGGGGCCGCAGATGGCGCTGCAAGCCGAAGACCGCGTGCTTTCGCGCGACGAACTTGTGAAGCGCGTTGCGATGTGGAAGGCGAACAGCGAGCGCGTTGTCTTTACGAACGGCTGCTTCGATTTGTTGCACATTGGCCACATCACGCTGATTGAGCAGGCCCGCCGTTTTGGCGACCGGCTGATAGTTGCCATCAACAGCGATGCTTCGGTGAGCGCCCTCAAGGGGCCGAATCGTCCCATCGTGAGCCAGGGCGATCGTGCGCGTGTACTGGCGGCGCTGGCAGCGGTGGATGCGGTCGTGATTTTCGACGAATCGACGCCGTTGGAACTGATCCAGACTGCCCATCCCGACGTGATCGTGAAGGGCGGCGACTACGATCCGGAATCCGTGGTCGGCGCTCGTGAAGTGCGCTCGTGGGGCGGAGAAGTCCGTATCGTTCCGTTGGTTGACGGGTTCTCGACGACCCGGCTCATTGAAAAGGGTGCTGGCCGCTAATGCCAGGCAGGCAACTGCACCTATCCGGCTACAATATGGGGATGCAGTTTCGTCTGGGCGGTCAACCGACTCTGCCCCCCCATTTGTTTTCGGCGGGCGCAGCATGAAGCGCTTTTTCCGCCTTGTGCGCTATGGGCTGCCGTACTCCCTGCAATGGCTGCCGGGTGTTGCTCTTCTGGCTGCGGTGGGGCTGCTCGACAACTTCCGCATTCTGCTTTTTGTTCCTATCTTCGACGATGTGCTGCATCCCGGCGCCGCCGGCGCTACGCCGATGCCCGGCAGGAACGCCTGGTATGCAGCGCTGAAGAGCGTCATTTTCGGCTTCTTCCACATTCACAACGACTGGGGCGTGGTTGCCTTTGCGCTGGTTGCGTCAACGGTGCTGAAAGGCATTTGCGATTACACCGGAACCTATCTGGTGAACTACGCCGGATTTGGCTTGATCACCGATCTGCGCAACGATCTCTACGAGACCACGCTGCGGCGCTCTTCGAGCTTTTTCCATCGTTATCCCACAGGCACCATTCTTTCGACGCTGATCAATGATGTCGATCGCGTGCAGAACGCGGTCAGCTCGGTGATCGGCGAATTCCTGCAGCAGTTCTTCACTTTCCTTGGCGGCTTAGTCGTCGTTATCTATTACGGCGGCAAGCTTAGCCTCGCGCTCTTTCTCTTCATCCCGGTCGTGGTTGCGTCGGCGCGCAAGATTGGCAGGGAAGTGCGCACTCGCACGCGCACGGGGCAGGACAAGCTGGCCGAAATTCAGAACATTCTGCACGAGACGGTCACGGGAAACCGGATAGTGAAGGCATTCAATACCGAGCTATGGGAAGTATTGCGCTTTAAAACCGCCGCACGACGACTCTTTCGGGCGAATCTGCGTAGCGTGCGCATTCAATCCATCAGCTCGCCGTTGATGGACGCGATTGGAGCCGTGGCCATCGCGCTGCTGCTGTTGATTGGGCGCAATGAGATCAAGAGCGGGCAGATGACCATCGGCATTTTCGCCACGTTCATCCTGGCGCTTTTCAAGCTCTACGATCCGGTGCGCAAGTTTGCCTCATTCTACAACAACTTCCAGCAGGCGATGGGCGCGTCGGCTTCGATCTTTGGTTTCTTCGACGAGAAGGACGACGTGAAGGAACGCCCGCGTGCTGCCGTGCTGAAAGGCTTCGCGCGCTCCATCCGCTTTGAAGATGTGGGCTTCTTTTATTCGTCCGAAGAGGGCGAGCACCAGATTCTGCATCACGTCGATCTCGATGTGCGTGCCGGCGAGGTGCTGGCGCTTGTTGGCCCCAGCGGCGCCGGCAAATCAACCCTGGTCAACCTGATTCCGCGGTTTTTTGATGTCAGCACCGGACGCATCCGGATTGACGACCGTGACATTCGCGATCTGACTCTCGGGTCGTTGCGCCGCCAGGTTGCGCAGGTTACGCAGGAAACGATCCTCTTTAATGATACGGTGCGGCACAACATCGCCTACGGCCAGCCCGATGTGAAGCACGCATTGGTTGAGCAGGCGGCGCGTAACGCGCTGGCGCACGACTTTATCCTGCGCATGCCCCAGGGCTATGACACGGTGATCGGCGAGAAAGGTTTTCGCCTTTCAGGCGGCGAGCGCCAGCGCATTGCCATTGCCCGCGCCTTGCTGAAGAATGCGCCGATTCTGATTCTCGACGAGGCCACGTCGGCTCTCGATGCCGAAAGCGAGTCCCTGGTGCAGATCGCGCTGGCGAACCTGATGCAGGATCGCACCGTGGTGGTGATCGCGCACCGGCTCAGCACGGTGCGCCGCGCCAATCGGATTGCAGTTCTCGAAGATGGCCGAATCACCGCGGTCGGATCCCATGAAGAACTACTCACCGTATCGCAGACCTATCAACGGCTTCATCAACTGCAATTCATGGACACGCCCGAGCAGGCGGATGTCGCGGGGCTTGATCCCTCCGCGCAATATCCCCTCGTATTTGAGCGGGCGATCTCGACCGAGGCGGGGGAATAGAACGTATGGCGATCTACTCGATGACCGGATTCGCCCGCACCCAGGTGCGAGTGCACGACCAGTTGGTTTACACGCTGAGCTTGAAGAGCGTGAATCATCGTTTTCTCGACATTCAGCTGCGACTTCCTTCGGGCCTTGATGCGTTGGAGATGGAGATGCGCCGCGCGATGAAAGAAAATCTCATCCGCGGCCACGTGGAATTGGCGCTTTCTGTCGATCGTTCGACACAGCAACGGGCCGGCTACAACCGCGAACTTGTCGCGGGTTTTCTCGAGGCGTTCCGCAGTGCGCGCAATGAATTCTCTGTGGCCGGCGAGCCGGATTTGAACGCGATTTTGCGTATGCCGGGCGCCCTGCAAAGCGACAATCGCGGCAATGGGGACGAAGATCTGGCAGCTCTGAGCGAAAGCGTACTGAAGCAAATCGGCCCCCTGCTGGGCGAACTGAAGACGATGCGGGCCCGCGAAGGCGAAGCCCTGAAAGCCATTCTGCAGGCGTCGCTCGATCGTCTCGCCGATGCGACCGAAGGCGTGGCGGCGCTGCGCCCCGAAGTGGAGCAACGGTATCAGGAGCGGCTGACGCAACGGCTGGTGGCTGCCACGGGCAACGAATTCAATCGCCAGCGCCTGCTGGAAGAAGTTGCTGTCCTGGTCGATCGCAGCGACATTGCCGAGGAGCTGGCGCGCATGACCACGCATATCGCACATTTTCGCGAACTGCTTGAGGCCAGCGGCGAGGTGGGCAAGAAGCTCGACTTCCTGTTGCAGGAGATGAATCGCGAGGCGAACACACTGCTGTCGAAGACCGGCGGCGTGGGCGGCAAGGGGACGCGCATCACGGAGCTGGGACTTGCCATGAAGGCGGAGATCGAAAAGGCTCGCGAACAGATTCAGAACGTGGAATAGACAGTACAGGTCGGGTCGAACACCGACGAGGAGAAGAGAGCAGAGTGGCAGGCATTCTATTTATCATTTCGGCGCCCTCAGGATCGGGCAAAAGCACGCTGGTGAGCGAACTGCGCAAGCAGGTAAGCGGCGTCGATTTCTCGATTTCATGGACGACGCGTCCCCCGCGCGGCTCGGAAGAGAACGGTCGCGAGTACTACTTCACCACGCGGGAAGAGTTTGAGCGCATGCGCGATGAGGGGCAATTTCTGGAGTATGCCC
>DATAVC010000077.1:0-184943 GCA_036267935.1 Occallatibacter sp.
CGAGATGGTGATGCCGGGCGACAACGTGCAGTTAAAGATCGAGCTGATCACCCCGGTGGCGATGGAAAAGGGCTTGCGCTTTGCCATCCGCGAAGGCGGACGCACGGTGGGTGCAGGCACGATCAGCGAGATCATCAAGTAAGACAGAGAGGCAGAGAAGCAGCGAAAGAGAGAGCAATCAAAACGGTGAGATTTCACTGTTTCTCTCCTTCACTGTTTCACTGCTGACCGAAGGGAAGCACATGGTTGGACAGAGAATCAGGATTCGGTTGAAGGCATACGACTATCGCGTGCTCGATACCTCTACCGGCGAGATTGTGGAGACGGCCAAGCGCACCGGGGCAACGGTGGCGGGTCCCATTCCCTTGCCGACGATCAAGAACAAGTACTGCGTGCTGCGTTCGCCGCACGTCGACAAGAAATCGCGCGAAGCTTTTGAGATTCGCACGCACAAGCGCCTGATCGACATTCTCGAGCCGACGCAGCAGACAGTGGACGCGCTGATGAAGCTCGACCTGCCGGCTGGTGTCGACGTCGAGATCAAGGCCTTCGAGAAATAGCCACCTGCGATGGGGCAGACGCGCTCTTTCGAGCGCCAAAGCTGAATCGCAATGACGCGAAGTGAAGTGAGAAAGGTCCGGAAGGGCCCCGGCAGTGCGATCCGATGAAGCATCGCATGATGAGGTGAGGACGAGATGGCAGTTACAGGGATTCTGGGAAAAAAGATCGGCATGACGCAGGTCTTCGATGAGAAGGGCGATGTGCACCCGATTACGGTGCTGCAGGCCGGCCCTTGCGTGATTACGCAGTTGAAGACGGCTTTGAAAGACGGCTACGACGCCGCACAAATCGGGCTTGTGGAGTTTGTGAAGGCTTCGAACATCACCAAGCCGCAGGCGGGTCACTTCGCCAAGAGCGACGCGCCGCCGGTGAAGTTTCTGAAAGAAGTTGACCTCGAAGCAGCCACCGACGGTTCTGCTGAGACCAAGGCCGGCGATCGCGTTCTGGTAGACATCTTCGCTGATGCCAAGTTTGTGGATGTGATTGGGACCTCGAAGGGCCGTGGATTTTCGGGTGTTGTGCGCCGGCACAAGTTCGGCGGCGGACCGAAGTCGCATGGTCACATGTTCCAGGTGCAAGGTTCGATTGGAGCCTCGAGCTTCCCGTCGCGCGTGTTTCCCGGGCAGCGTATGCCGGGCCACTTTGGCACCGACCAGATCACCGTCCGCAACCTGCGCATTCGCGGCATCGACCTTGACGAGAATCTGCTGATGGTCGAAGGCGCCGTACCGGGACCGCGCGATGGATACGTGATGATCTCGAAGGCCAAAGCTCCGCCGCGCGAGCGTCGTGGCTTTGCCGGCTCGACCACCGTCGATCCGTTGAAGGCTTCGAAGAAGGCGACCGCGAAGAAGAGTAAGTAAGCACCTGCGGTGCGGCCAATTGCGCCTTGCGGCGCTTGAGATTCAAAGCTGACGGCAAAGAAAGTCAGCAAAGAAATTGACGATCGGGGTTCTGCGGTAAGCAGGGCCGGAAGAAGAAGAAGATGGCAAACGTCGATGTTGTGAATTTGGACGGAAAAAAGGTGGGCTCGATCGAGCTGGCGGATTCGGTATTCGGCCAGGTGAACGAGGACCTGCTGTGGGAAGCGGTCAAGCACTATCGCGCTTCGCTGCGGCAAGGTACGCATGCCACCAAGAATCGCAAGCTGGTTGCCGGTTCCGGCAAGAAGCTGTGGAAACAGAAGGGCACGGGCCGCGCACGCGTTGGCTCGGTGCGTTCGCCTCTCTGGCGTCACGGCGGCACGGTTCACGGACCTCAGCCGCGCAGCTACGAATACGCGTTCCCGCGCAAGAAGCTGCTGGGTGCCCTGCGTTCGGCTCTGGCTTCAAAGCTGGCCGACGGCAAGCTCACGGTGGTCGATTCGCTCGAGATCAAAGACGCCAAGACCAAGCTTTATCGCGAAGCGCTGAACAAGCTGGATGCCAAGCGGACCACGCTGCTGGTGGAGAACGGCAAGACCCTCTCCCAGGCGCTGGTGCTCGGGGCGCGCAATCTGAAGGGTGTTGAGCTGATGCTCAATAACGAAGTTCACCCCTACGATTTGCTGCGCTATGAGCGGGCGATCTTTTCCAAGACCGCGATCGAACAGCTTTCAGAGGCGCTGCAAAAGTCAGTTTCGAAGCGCAAGCACGCACATACGGAGGCCGCGTAATGCCTACACTGTATTCCGTAATTCGCCGCCCCCTGATCACCGAAAAGGGCCTGGGCGTGAAAGAGACCGAGGGGACGCTGGTATTCGACGTCGCTCCCGAGGCCTCGAAGACTGAAGTGAAGCAGGCCGTTGAAGCTCTGTTCAAGGTGAAAGTTGCAGGGGTTCGTACGGCCAATGTGGTTGGCAAAGAACGCCGCCGCGGCAAGTTTGCAGGCTATCGGCCTGATTGGAAGAAGGCATACGTTCGGCTGAAGGCCGGCGAGAAGATGCCGGAGTACGTGGGCAACCTGTAAAAGATGAGTTCCCAGTTCGTAGTTCAGAGTTCTCAGTTGAAGCTGGCGATGAGCGCAAGTAAATCCTGAGAACTTGGAACTGAGAACTACGAACTGAAAACTGTGAACTGGTAGGACAAAGACGATGGCGATCAAGACATACAGACCGATAACACCAACGCTGCGTTTTCAAACGTCGCTGGTGAATGACGACCTGACTACGAACAAGCCGCATAAGCCGCTGCTGACGACGCGCAAGCGGACCGGCGGCCGTCGTAATTCGGGTGACCTGACGATTCGGCACCAGGGTGGCGGACACAAGCAGAAAATCCGCCTCATCGATTTCAAGCGCAACAAGTTCGGTGTGCCGGGCAAGGTGGCGACGATCGAGTACGATCCGAACCGCTCGGCGCGTATCGCGCTCATCAACTACGCGGACGGCGAGAAGCGGTACATTGTGGCGCCCGTTGGATTGAAGGTGGGTGCGACCGTGAGCTCGGGTCCCGAGGCCGATATTTTGATCGGCAACGCACTCCCGTTGAAGAACATCCCGGCCGGCACCACGGTGCACGCGATCGAGCTGCGGCCTGGCAAGGGTGCGCAGATGGCCCGTTCGGCCGGAGCGCAGGCGCAGCTGGTAGCCAAAGAAGGCGACTATGCGCTGTTGAAGCTGCCTTCGGGCGAGACGCGCAAAGTGCTTGCCGAGTGCATGGCGACCGTCGGTCAGGTGGGCAACACGGATCACGAGAACATCTCGATTGGCAAAGCGGGACGCAAGCGCTGGATGGGTATTCGCCCGACCAACCGCGGCGTCACGATGAACCCAGTCGATCACCCGCACGGCGGTGGTGAAGGCAAGACCTCTGGCGGACGTCACCCGGTGACGCCATGGGGCCAGCCGACACGCGGCTACAAGACGCGCAACAACAAGCGGACCGATGCGTTCATCGTCAGCCGCAGGCAGAAGTAGAACTGCAGCATCTAGCTACTGGCTTCTGGCTGCTAGCTAAAACGCTGCGAAGTAGAGATTTCAGGCGACAGCCGAGCGGTGGCTCAAGCACGACCGAGCTGGAAGCTGATGGCTAGAAGCTAGGAGCTGACGTTTTATGGCACGTTCGACGAAGAAAGGGCCGTTTGTAGACACGCACCTCACCGTGAAGATCGAGGTGTTGAACAAGGCCAACGATAAGAAGGTTGTGAAGACCTGGTCGCGGCGCTCCACGATCTTCCCTGAGTTTGTGGGACACACGATCGCGGTGCACAACGGCAAAAAATTTGTCCCGGTGTACGTGACCGAGAACATGGTGGGCCACAAGCTGGGTGAGTTTGCGCCGACGCGCACCTTCAAGGGGCACACCGGTGGATCGAAGTCGGCAGAGTCCGCGGCCAAGCCCGCACCGGCACGGTAAGAAGGACAGCTATTAGCTCTTAGCTACTAGCGTGTCCGCGGTTGAAACGAAGGCCCCACGTGGGCAAAGTGGAGCTAGAGCTAGCAGCTAGGCGCTAGAGCTAGCAAGAGGAAGAAGACCATGGCAGTCGAGACAAACGAATATCGAGCCGAAGCCAGATTTCAGCGTGTGTCGCCTCAGAAGGCGCGGCTGGTGCTGAATTTGATCAAAGGCCGCAACGTGCAAGAAGCGCTGGAGACCGCGGCTTTTACCAAGAAGCGCATTGCTCCCGTGGTGCACAAGCTGCTGACGTCGGCGATCGACAACGCGAAGTATGTGGCCGGCGAAAAGGGCATCGATCTGGATGTCGATGACCTTTACGTGAAGCAGGCCGTAGCCAATGACGGCCCGCGCATGAAGCGTATTCGCCCTGCACCCATGGGTCGCGCGTATCGCTATCAGCGCAGACTGGCGCACATCATCGTGTCGGTTGCCGAGCGGAATGCCAGCGCGCACCTGGTGACCAAGGCCGACGAGCCCACCGTGGTGGATGCTCCGAAGTCGAAGGCCAAGAAGGCCAAGCCCGCAGTGAAGGCAGCAGCAAAGAAGCCTGCAGCGGCGCCCAAGAAGAAGCCCGCCAAAAAGGCGAAAGAGGACTGAGGTAAAGATATGGGACAAAAAGTCCATCCTTATGGATTCCGGTTGGGAGTGAACAAGCCGTGGCGTTCGCGCTGGTTCTCTGAGCGCGACTACGACAAGCTCCTGGTCGAAGACGTAAAGCTCAAAAAAGAGCTGCGCGAAAAGCTGAAGGCCGCGGGCGTGAGCTCGGTTGAGATCGAGCGTCCGGGCAACAAGCTGCGCTTTTTGATCCGCACCGCGCGTCCAGGTATCGTGATCGGCCGCAAGGGTGCCGAGATCGAGAAGCTCAAGGCCGAACTTGGCAAGCGGACCAGCCGCGACGTGTTCATCGACATCATCGAGGTGAACAAGCCGGAGCTGGATGCACAGCTGGTTGCCGAGAACATCGCGTTGCAGCTGGAGAAGCGCGTCAGCTTCCGTCGCGCCATGCGCAAGAGCGTGGATTCAGCGCTGCGCTTTGGCTGCAAAGGAATCAAGGTGCGCGTCTCGGGCCGCTTGAACGGCAACGAAATCGCCCGTTCAGAGTGGTACCTGCAGGGCCGTTTGCCGCTGCACACGCTGCGCGCGGACATCGATTACGGTTTTGCCGAAGCACAGACGACCTACGGCGTAATCGGCGTGAAGACCTGGATCTATCGCGGCGATATCTACGAGCAGAAGCGTCGCCAGCAGCCGGCAGCAGTTGGGTCGGGAGTGTTCTAAAGGCAGTTCACAGTTCGCAGTTCATAGTTGTCGCGGCCCGCGAAGGCGTGGTGACTAAGAACTGAGAACTACGAACTCGGAAACTGTGAACTGTTTTTGAGGGTTTCATTATGTTGATGCCAAAGAAGGTGAAGTTTCGCAAGCAGCAGAAAGGCAAGCGTCGCGGCAAAGCGTGGCGCGGCTCGACGCTGTCGTTCGGCGAATACGGTTTGAAGGTGATGGAGTGCGGCTACATTACGGACCGGCAGATTGAAGCCAGCCGTATCGCGATGACGCGTTTCATCAAGCGTGGCGGCAAGATCTGGCTGCGATTGTTCCCAGACAAGCCGATCACCAAGAAGCCGGCCGAAGTTCGTATGGGATCGGGTAAAGGCGCGCTGGATCACTGGGTAGCCGTGGTGCGGCCCGGAAAGATCCTGTTTGAGATGGAAGGCGTCACGCCGCAGATGGCGCAGGAAGCCATGCGCCTGGCGTCGAACAAGCTTCCGTTGAAGACGAAGTTTGTGCAACGCCCCGGCATGGAAAAGCCTGCCGCCGCGATCGAAGCCGAGTAGTCGACAAGGATTTGCGCCGCGCTGTCGTCGACAGGGTGAGCGCCGGAGAGAAGAGATGGAACTGGAAAAGATTCGCAATCTGAGCGATGACGAACTCGCGCACCAGGAGAAGACCTCGGCCGAACAGCTGTTCCGGCTGCGCTTCCAGGTGTCGCTCGGGCAGAACGATGGCGTGAAGAAACTGCGCCTGCTGCGCAAAGAGATCGCCCAGATCAAAACGGTGGCGCGGGAGCGCCAGCTGGGTGTTCGCGGCGCCAAGAAAAACGAAACCGCGGCGGCACCAGCCAAGAAGACCGCGAAGAAGGGAGCCGGTAAATGACGGCCGCAACAGAGCAGGCAGTACAGGCGCCGGCGACATCGCGACGCAATGAGAAGGTGGGCAACGTGGTTTCGACCAAGATGCAGAAGACCATCGTGGTCGAGGTCGAGATGCGCAAGGCTCATCCCAAGTACAAGAGGATCGTGAAGCATTCGAAGAAGTTCTACGCGCACGACGAGCAGAACTCGGCGCGCGTGGGCGACGTGGTTCGCATCCGCGAAACGCGCCCCACCAGCAAGTTGAAGCGGTGGGCGCTAGAAGAGATCGTGCGCCGTTCGTCGCTGAGCCAGCTTGAAGACACGGCGACAGTTGCGCCAGTTGAAGAAACGGCGAAATAACCCCAGCGACGAAAAGTTTCGTCGGGGACCCCGGTTGTAGCTCGGGCAGGAAGGAGAACTATCCATGGCAGTGCAAATGAGATCCATGCTCGCGGTGGCCGACAATTCCGGCGCGCGCAAGCTGCAGATGATTCTGCCGCTGGGCGGCGGTCTGGGCAAGAAGGCTTTCCTGGGCGATGTGATTACCGCTGCGGTGAAAGAAGCCTCGCCCGATGGAACCGTGAAGAAGGGCAAGGTTGTGAAGGCCGTGATTGTGCGTACGCGCAAAGAGCACCGCCGCCGCGACGGAACCTACATCCGGTTCGACGAGAATGCGGCTGTGGTCATCGACGATGCGCATGAGCCGGTAGGCACGCGCGTGTTCGGACCTGTGGCCCGTGAGCTGCGCGAGAAGAAGTTTTTGAAGATTGTGTCCTTAGCTCCTGAGGTTGTGTAAGAACAGTTCTAAGTTTTGAAGGTGGCGTTGAAGAAGGGATCGTTCGATTCAGTTGAAGTGCCTGTGCGGGCAAGAAAAAACTGACGACTGACCACTAAAACTGTCCACTGTATTTGGAGAAATCATGCCGAGTTTGCATATTCGTCGTAACGATACCGTCAAGGTGCTCACCGGAGCTGACCGTGGCAAGACCGGACGCGTGCTGCGCGCGATTCCGGACAGTGGCACGGTGCTGGTGGAGCACGTGCGCGTCGTGAAGAAAACAATTTCGAGCAAAAGCGGGCAGCGGACCAAAGGCGGTATTGCAGAGCAGGAATCGCCGATCAACATCTCGAATGTTGCGCTGGTTTGCCCCAACTGCGGCGTCGCCAAGGTCGGATTCAAGACCGAAGGCACGAACCGCAAGCGCGTTTGCAAGAAGTGCGGATCAGATTTGCCGACCAAGAAGTAGGGAAGACAGCCGTCAGTGGACAGTTGTCACTCATCAGTTCGCTCGGGGGCGACGGAAGCCTCGGAGACTGATCGCAGATTGAAGGCCGATTCAGAAAGGCGCGAAGCGCGGTTGCCTGGACGGCCAGTCCTTCCGAAACGGTAAACGGGTCAAAAGGATCCACCCCGAGAGCGGAAGAAAGAGAGAAGAAGGAACATGGCAGCAAGGTTGAAAGAGAAGTACAACAAAGAGATCAAGCCGGCGCTCCAAAAGGAGCTGGGCATCAAGAACCAGATGGCCGTGCCGCGGATCGAGAAGATCGTATTGAACATGGGATTGGGCGAAGCGACGCAGAACAACAAGCTGCTCGATCCTCTGGTCAACGATCTGGCGCAGATCGCCGGTCAAAGGCCGGTGACAACCAAGTCGAAGAAGTCGATTGCGGCCTTCAAGGTGCGCGCCGGCATGTCGATCGGGGCGATGGTTACCCTGCGCAACGAGAAAGCCTACGAGTTTCTCGATCGCCTGATCTCCACGGCGCTGCCTCGCGTGCGCGATTTCCGCGGTGTTTCGACGAAGAGCTTTGATGGACGCGGCAACTATACGCTCGGCCTGAAGGATCAGCTGATTTTCCCGGAGATCGACTACTCCAAGGTGGAGAAGTTGAAGGGCATGAATATCACGATTGTGACGACGGCCAAGGATGACAACGACGCACGCGCATTGCTGCGGGCGTTCGGCATGCCGTTCCGTCAAGGGGCATAAAAACAGTTCGCAGTTCTTAGTTCACAGCGTTGAGCGTCTCAATGGCGACGAAGCGGAGCCGGAACGAAAGAACTGCAAGACTACGAACTGTGAACTAAGAACTGTTTTTGAGGGATTTATGGCAACTACTGCAAAGAGAGTCAAGGACGCGCGGAAGCCGAAGTTCAGCAGCCGCAAGCACAACCGGTGCAAGATCTGCGGTAGGCCGCGCGCCTATCTGCGCAAGTTCGGCCTGTGCCGTCTGTGTTTCCGTAGCCTGGCGCTGAAGGGCGAAATCCCCGGCGTCGTGAAGTCAAGCTGGTAAAAAGTGCAGTTCTCAGTTCTCAGTAGGTAGTTCACAGTTGCCGGTTCGGCGATTGTGAGCGCAGCGGCTAACCAAGGGCGAAGCCCGCTTTGAACAAAGAACTGTGAACTACGAACTGTTGTACACATTTCCGACTGGTTCCTGCCAGAGAACGGCAGGCGAACGGGGAATGAAGGAGAAGGAATGAGTCTGACCGACCCTGTAGCAGATTTTCTGGCACGGATCCGGAACGCAATCCGGGCGCGCCATCAGAAGCTGGATGTGCCGGCTTCGAAGCTCAAGACAGAGATTGCCCGCATTCTCAAAGAAGAGGGCTACATCTCGAACTACAAGACCCAGGAAGAAGAAGGCAAGCTGATTCTCCGCGTGTACCTGAAGTACGGCGGACAGGAAGCGGCCATTCGTGATCTGGCACGCATCTCGCGTCCCGGTTGCCGTGTCTACATCGGCCGCGATGAGATCAAGCGCGTGCAAGGTGGACTGGGCATCTCGATCATGACGACGCCAAAGGGTGTGATGACGGGTCGTCAGGCGCGCCGCGAAGGTGTCGGCGGCGAAGTGCTCTGCGAAGTTTGGTAGGACGAACAGTTCTTAGTTCGCAGTTCACAGCGTGACCAACTCCGGTGTCTGTGGGCGGGAACTAAGAACTATGAACTGTCGGGCGTTGAGCCCGGCCGGCTGCAGTGGAACGAAGATGCTTCAGCATCGTCGAGACTCGCAAGCCAACTGAAGGATTGAATCGATGTCGCGTATTGGAAAGAAGCCGATCCCGCTTCCGTCGGGAGTGAAGTACAAGGTCGAAGGGAACACCGTTCTCGTCGAAGGTCCCAAAGGCAAGGTCTCCGCGCTGATCGCTCAAGGCATCCAGCTCGAGACCAAAGACGGCACGCTGCATGTGAACCGCGAAAGCGACAAGTATGCTGCGGTCCATGGACTGACGCGCGCACTGGTCTTCAACGCGGTCGAGGGCGTGACCAAAGGCTGGACAAGAGAGCTGGACATCGTCGGCATCGGTTACCGCGCAGAGTTGAAGGGCAAGGGCACCGTGGTCTTTACCCTGGGCTATTCGCACCCCATTGAGTTTCCACTGCCTACGGGCATCGACGTGACGATCGACCCGAAGCAGACCCACATGACCATCACCGGCATCGACCGGCAGAAGGTGGGCCAGGTGGCCGCGGACATGCGCTCGCTGCGCAAGCCCGATCCCTACAAGAACAAGGGCGTGCGCTACTCCGACGAGAAGCTGAAGAAGAAGGCTGGCAAGACCGGAGCCAAATAAGCTCCTAGCTTTTAGTTCCTCGTGCTAAGTCGAAAAGCTTTCAAATCGCGAGATGGGCTAGAAGCTGAAGGCTAGAAGCTAGTAGCTGATTTTCAAACCGAACGGGGTCACGAGGTGGCTCCGCTGATAGGAAGAGAAAACGATGATTACGCAGACCAAGAGAAACGAGATTCGCAAGCGCATTCACAATCGCATCCGCGCGAAATTGTCGGGCACCACGACACGCCCGCGGCTGAATGTGTACCGCTCGCTGAACCACATCTACGCGCAGGTGATCGACGACCAGAAGGGCGAAACCCTCGCTGCGGTCTCGACGCTGGGACTCAAGGTGAAGACCGGCGGCAACGTTGCTGCTGCGAAGGAGATCGGCAAAGCGATCGCCGAGAAGGCAACGTCGAAGGGCATCAAGAAGGTCGTGTTTGACCGTGGCGGGTTCCTCTACCACGGGCGCATCAAGGCATTGGCCGAAGCGGCGCGCGAAGGCGGGTTGGAGTTTTAAGAGCAGTGAACAGTGAAACAGTGCGCAGTGCGCAGTGAAGAGAAACAGTGAAGTTGTTGCAAGACTGATCACTGTCCGCTGATCACCGGCCACTGAAAGAGAGAGCAATGACGATATTGAAGAAGAAACTCGATGCCAACCAATACAACCTGAAAGATCAGGTGGTGGCCATCAATCGCGTGACCAAGGTGGTCAAGGGCGGCAAGAACATGTCGTTCGCCGCGCTGGTGGTGGTGGGTGACGCCGGTTCGGGCGTGGTGGGCTATGGTTCGGGCAAGGCCAAAGAAGTTCCCCAGGCGATCCGCAAGGGAATTGAATCGGCCAAGAAGAACCTGGTGAAGGTCAATTTGACCGACACGACGATTCCGCACCAGGTTCTGGGGCGCTTTGGTTCAGGCCAGGTGCTGTTAAAGCCGGCGCCTGAAGGCACGGGCGTGATCGCCGGTGGAGCAGTGCGCGCGGTGATGACTTCGGTCGGTGTACAGAATGTGCTGACCAAGAGCCTGGGCACGGCGAATCCGCACAACGTCATCAAGGCCACGTTTGACGCTTTGGTCCAGCTTCGCGACAGGGGCGAGGTCGCCACCATGCGCGGAAAGCAGATTGAGGAGCTCTAGTCATGGCTGAGACGAAGAAGATTCGCATTCAGTACTTCCGCTCGAAGAACAATACGCCCACCAAGCACAAGCTGGTCATCAAGGGATTGGGCTTTACGCGCCTGAACCAGATTGTCGAACGGGTAGACAACGAATCGATCCGCGGCATGGTGAAGACGGTTCCGCACCTTGTCCGCATTCTTGAAAGCTAGCTTTCAAGAATGTGAGTTCACAGTTCGTAGTGCGCAGTTGAAGGCTCTGCTGCCACTGCACCACCTGTGAACGAAGAACTACCAACTGTGAACTGCACTTACAACGCGAGTCGGCAGAGCTCAACTCTCCCGGCGCTATAGCGAGGAAATCATGGCAAAGAATCTCTCCAATCTACGCGCGCCCAAGAAAGCCAACACCGGGCGCAAGCGTGTCGGCCGCGGTATGGGCTCCGGCATGGGCAAGACTTCGACTCGCGGCCACAAAGGCCAGCGTTCGCGCTCCGGCTCCCACATGATGCGCGGTTTTGAAGGCGGCCAGATGCCGCTGCACCGCCGCCTGCCCAAGCGTGGATTCACCAACATCTTCCGTACCGAGTACACCGTGGTCAATCTTGAGCGCCTGGCCGAGCTGGACGTGAAGGAGATCGGCCTGGACGATTACAAGAAGCTTGGCCTGTCTTCGAGCAAGAAGGCCCTGATCAAGATTCTGGGATCGGGCGAACTTACGAAGGCCCTGACCATCCACGCCCACAAATTCTCAAAGTCGGCGACCGAAAAAATCGAGAAGGCCGGCGGCAAAGCTGTGGTTGCGGGCGGAGCGGTCGTAGCCTCCAAAGCCTAGTTCTTTTCTGCGACAAACAAGGGTCTGGTGCTCCTTCTGGGGACCAGACCTTTGTGTCGTGGGACACCGCGCGGCCTGGCTCGGGGCTTGAAAATCGACTTGGGATTTTCCGGCAAACCGAGCCTTTTCCCGCCTACAATGGGGCTGCAAGCTCCAGAAAACTGCGGCGACAAACGCCTGAAGCGGAAACGTAGACATGCTTGAGAAGTTCCTCAATATCTTCCGGATTCCCGACCTGCGCAAGCGCGTGCTCTTCACCCTTGGCATTCTTGCCGTCTATCGCCTCGGCGCGTGGATTCCTACGCCCGGTGTCAACGCTCATCAGCTCGAGCTGATGTTCGGCGGCCAGAATGGAACTTCGCTCGGCTTGATGGATCTGTTCACCGGCGGCACCCTGCGCCGCATGACGATCTTCGCGCTGGGCATCATGCCGTATATCACGGCATCGATCATCTTCCAGCTGCTGACCGTGGTCTATGAGCCCCTGGCGCGGATCCAAAAAGAAGGCGAACTTGGCCGGCGCAAGATTACCCAGTGGACGCGCTATATGACCGTCATCCTGGGTGCGCTCCAGTCCATTGGCATCGCCGCGATTCTCAGCCGGTCGCCGGGACTGGTTCTCAATCCCGGCATCGGCTTCGACCTCATGACCGTGCTCACTCTCACGGCCGGCACGTCGTTCATCATGTGGCTGGGTGAGCAAATCACCGACCGCGGCATCGGGAACGGCATGAGCCTGTTGATCTTTGCCGGCATCGTCGCCGGCCTGCCGCGCGGCGTAGGTGAGTTGTACCAGAAGGTGCAGACCAACGCCTGGGGATCGCTCACCGTTTTGGCCATTGCCCTGTTGCTCGCCGTCATGATCGCGGTGGTCGCCTTTATCGTGTTTGTGGAGCGTTCCGAGCGCCGCATTCCCATTCAGAGCGCCCGGCGTATCGTGGGTCGGCGCATGATGGGCGGCCAGTCGAGTCATCTGCCTCTGAAGGTGAACTCGGGCGGCGTCATGCCCGTCATCTTTGCCAGCTCGATCCTGTCTGTGCCCCTGATGATGGGGCAGATGGAGTCGGTGCAGAATAGCCGCTTCTTCCAGCCGATCTTGCAGAACATCCAGCCGGGCTATCCCTGGTATGAGCTGCTGTACATGCTGGGCATCGTCTTCTTTGCCTACTTCTACGTCTCGATCGTGATGAAGCCCGACGACATTGCGGACAACTTCCGCAAGTCAGGCTCGTTCATCCCCGGCATCCGTCCCGGCAAGCGCACGTCCGATTTCATCAACGACATCCTGACCCGCATCACGCTGGTCGGGGCGTTGTATCTCATCATCATTTCCCTGGTGCCCACCTTCCTCATTTCGGGCATCCGCTTCGACAAGATCTGGCTCGTTGGCAGGTTATTTGAGAATTTGCCGGCATGGGCTATTCATGGTTTGGGGGTCAATTTTTACTTTGGCGGCACATCACTGCTGATCGTGGTGGGTGTGGCCATGGACACCGTAAACCAGATCGAATCGCAGCTGATCATGCGTCACTATGATGGCTTTTCCCCGCGTTCCGGTCGCATACGCGGAAGGAAAACCTGGTAAATGTCTGTTTCAACAACTGTTATGGAGAGCGACCGGGAAATTGCAAAAAAAACTGCTCCCGGTCCTATTCTTTTGTTGGGTGCTCCGGGCGTGGGAAAAGGGACCCAGGCCAAAGAACTGGTCAAATTGTGGGGCATACCGCAGATCTCAACCGGAGATTTGCTGCGGGCCAACGTGGCGCAAGGGACAGCTCTGGGCAAGGCGGCTAGAGAAGTCATGCAGCGCGGGGAACTGGTTCCCGACTCCATGGTCAACGAGATGGTCGCCCTGCGGCTTCTCGAACCGGATACCGCCCGGGGGTACATTCTCGACGGTTTCCCCCGGACCCTGCCTCAGGCCAACTGGCTCGACGGCCGTCTGGCGATGCGCACCGAAGGGCAGCCTGTAGTTGCTGTCAGTTTGCAAGTGGACTATAATCAGTTACTGCGCCGAATTACGGGACGCAGAAACTGCCCCGTCTGCCAGACCATCTATAACATCTACTCAAATCCGCCTCAACGGGCAGGTTTTTGCGATGTCGAAGGCGCAGCGCTGGCCCAGCGAGCCGATGACACGGAAAAAGTCTTTGCGGAGCGCATGCGCGCTTACCAGGCACAGACTGCGCCCGTCATCGAGCACTACCGGGTACTGGGGCGTTTTGCCGAAGTAGCGGCAGATGGACCAATCGCTGCCATTGCGGCGAGGATTGTTGCGGCCGTCGATCAGCTGCGCAAGCTGGGTTAACGAACTTCAAGTTCGTGACTGCAGTCTGACAGCGAACTTGGCGGGTTTGTGTGTTGTGAGAGGGAGAACCGGGGTGCCGGTCGTACTGAAGTCGCAAGACGAGATCGAGAAGATGCGCCGCGCGGGCCGTGTAGTTCGCGAGGTTTTGGAATTGGTTCGCAACCACGTCAAGCCTGGAGCGACCACGCTCGATCTTGAGAGGGTGGCGGAGACACGCATCGGCGAACTGGGTGCAAAGCCGGCGTTCAAGGGCTACCATGGTTATCCTTGCGTGCTGTGCACTTCGGTCAACAGCGAAGTGGTGCACGGAATTCCTTCGAAGAAGCGTGTCCTGAAAGAAGGGGATATTGTTTCGGTGGATTGCGGAGCGGTGATTGACGGCTATTACGGCGACGCGGCCATCACGATTCCAGTGGGCCAGAAGATTTCGTCAGAAGCGACGCGGCTTTTGCGGGTTACTGAGGAGTCGTTGAAGGCGGGCATTGCGGCGGTCAAGCCGGGAGCAACGCTGGGCGATATTGGCGCAGCGGTGCAAGGGGTTGTTGAGGCCGAGGGATTCTCGGTCGTACGGGATTTTGTGGGGCACGGGATCGGCGTGCACATGCACGAAGAGCCCCAGGTACCGAACTTCGGAGAAGCCGGTCACGGCATGAAGTTGCGGGCCGGTATGGTGATTGCGATCGAGCCGATGGTCAATGTTGGCAAGCCGGAAGTCAGGGTTCTGAAAGACGGCTGGACCGCTGTGACCGATGATGGAAGTATGAGTGCTCATTTTGAGCACACGGTGGCGGTAACCGACACCGGGGCAAGAATTCTGACTGAGTAAGCGGCCAGTCAAGAGAGTCAAACGTGCGAAAGCACAGCGGGAGACAGTTTGTCGAAGGAAGACGCGATTGAAGTGATGGCAACGGTAGTCGAGACGTTGCCGAATGCGATGTTCAAAGTGAAGCTCGAGACGAACCATGAGGTACTGGCTCATGTCTCGGGCCGGATGCGCAAGAACTTCATCCGCATTCTTCCCGGAGACCGTGTGGCAGTGGAGTTGAGCCCCTACGATCTCAATCGCGGAAGAATTGTGTATCGCTACAAATAAGGGATGCTAGCCACCCAGCCTCCACCTTCGAAGCCTTTACAGGGCCGATGAAGTGCGGGGCCGAAGGATGAGCTAGAAGCTGAACGCTTGAAGGAAGGGCAGCAAAAAATGAAGGTTCGTGCATCAGTAAAGAAGATTTGCGTGAAGTGCAAGGTCATCAACCGCCGTGGGGTGGTTCGCGTGATCTGCGAGAACGCAAAGCACAAGCAGCGCCAGGGCTAATCGAGACTGGTACGAGGCGGAATCTCCGCGAGTTCGCAGTTCTTAATTCACAGTTTGTAGTTTCGATCTTTCAGATTTGAACTTCATCCGCTGTGAACTACGAACTCAGAACTGTGAACTGCGCAGCAGGGGCTAGTTAGCTTGAGTCAAGGCTTGCGATGAACCCCGGAGAGCATTCCCGGCGACGAAGACCTCGCTGGACATCCGCAACCACCCGTGCAGACCGGCGCTAGGCCGGAAGCACATAACGGAACGCAGCAAAGGAATCAGAATGGCACGTATTGCTGGC
This sequence comes from Occallatibacter sp., assembly GCA_036267935.1. Lineage (GTDB taxonomy): Bacteria > Acidobacteriota > Terriglobia > Terriglobales > Acidobacteriaceae > Telmatobacter. The sequence continues at coordinate 15,486 of DATAVC010000077.1, forward strand.
GTCGATCTGCCCCGCAACAAGCAGGCCCGGATCGCGCTCACATACATCTTCGGGATCGGCAACCCGCGTGCGCACAAGATTCTGGAGAAGGCGAATGTCGATGCCTTCAAGAAAATCCAGGATCTGGGCGAGGACGAGGTCAACCGCATCCGTCAGGTGATTGAAGACGAGGGAGACGTCGAAGGCGATCTGCGCAAAGACGTCTCGATGCACATCAAGCGCCTCATCGACATTCAGAGCTATCGTGGCAGCCGGCACCGCCGGTCGCTGCCCGTTCGCGGACAGCGCACCCACACCAACGCCCGCACCCGCAAGGGACCCCGTAAGGGAACGATCGCAGGCAAGAAGAAAGCGACGGGGAAGACTTAAATGGCGAAACCAGAGCAGAAAGCCGGAGCCGCGAAAACGGGCAAGACCAAGAAGTTCAAGAAACGCGAGCGCAAGAATGTGCCTTATGGTGTCGCGCATATTCAGGCCTCGTTCAACAACACCATCGTGACGATCACCGACCAGATGGGCAACACGCTGAGCTGGAAAAGCTCGGGGTCGCTCGGGTTCCGCGGTTCGCGCAAGGGCACCCCGTTCGCGGCGCAGCAGGCTGCGTCGAATGCGGCCAGCATGGCGCGCGATCACGGTCTTCGTGCCGTCGACGTGCGCGTTGCCGGTCCTGGATCAGGACGCGAGTCGGCAATTCGTGCGTTGGCCGCTGCCGGGATCGAGGTCAAGTCGATACGCGACGTGACACCGGTGCCGCACAATGGTTGCCGCCCGCCGAAACGGCGTCGCGTCTAAGAAGTAGCTACGAGCCGCTAGCTTCTAGCTGCTAGCTCCACCGCGCCGACGGATGAGTCGGCGGCTTTCAAGTGGAGCAGGGAAAGCTAGAGGCTAAGAGCTAGAAGCTAGAAACTAACAGGGCCGGGACGAAGCGTCCCATTGCAGCAAACTACCTTTCGAGCTAAGTCGCTCCGGTTCGTCCTTCACGAACCAGCTAGCGGCTAGTAGCTAGTAACTAGAAGCTGCATTCCGCGTAAACCGGCCGACATCCGAATCAGGAGAAGAAATGGCACGTTACACCGGACCAGTTTGCCGCCTTTGCCGCCGCGAAGGCACCAAGCTCTTTTTGAAGGGCACAAAATGCACGTCTGACCGCTGCCCCATCGAGAAGCGCAACTTTCCTCCCGGACAGCACGGGAAAGACCGCAAGGCCAAGATCGTAGGCTACGGCCTGCAGTTGCACGAGAAGCAGAAGGCCAAGCGTATGTATTTCACGCTCGAAGGCCAGTTCCGCGCATACTACGAGAAGGCCAGCCGCACTCCCGGTATCACCGGCGAATTGCTGATTCAGCAGTTGGAGCGGCGTTTGGACAACGTGGCCTATCGCCTGGCCTTTGCGATTTCGCGCCGTCAGGCACGCCAGGTCGTTCGTCACGGCCATGTCACGGTCAATGGTCGCAAGGTGAACATTCCGTCGTACCAGGTGAATGTGGGCGACGAGATCGCGATGCGCGAGGGTCCGGCGAAGTTCGTGATCGTCGAGCAGGCAGCGCAGTTTGCCGCCGCGAACCCCGTTCCGACGTGGCTCGAAGTGAACTTTGAAAACCACTCGGGCCGTGTGCTTTCACTGCCCAAGCGCAAGGATGTGAATTTACCGATCAACGAACAGCTGATCGTCGAGTTGTACTCGAAGTAAGGCAGCTCTCAGTTCGTAGTTCACAGTTCGTAGTCGCCGCATTCGCGCGGAGGCTCGTAATTGTGAACTAAGAACTATGAACTGTGAACTCAACCCAAAGGAGCACTTGCGCGGCCGCCGCAAAATGCATCGCGACGTACATGCCGCGCGGGAGAAGAGACCGATATGTTGTGGAGAGGATTTCAGAAACCGAAACGCCTGGCAGTCGATGCCGAGACGCTTACCGAAAACTTTGGCAAGTTCAGCGCCCAGCCCTTTGAGCGCGGCTTTGGCACCACCATAGGAAACGCGTTGCGCCGCACGCTCCTCAGCTCGATTGAAGGCGCTGCTGTCACCGCAGTCCGGATTGAAGGCGTGCTGCACGAGTTCCAGTCCATCGCTGGAGTCGTCGAAGACGCGACCGACATCATCCTGAACCTGAAACAGGTTCCCTTTAAATTGAATGGCGACGGCCCCAAGGCGCTCTACCTGCGCGCCGATCGTCCGGGCGTGGTCACCAGCGGCATGATCGAAGCCGACGGCGACGTTGAGATCCTCGACAAGGGCGTGTACATCGCGACCGTGTCGGAGGGCGGACGTCTCGACATGGAAATGCGCCTGAAGCGTGGACGCGGCTATGTCTCCGCCGACAAAAATTTCGATGCCGATCTCGGACTCGGTTTCATTCCCGTCGACTCGGTTCACTCGCCCGTGCGCCGCGTGAACTACGTGGTTGAAGCAGCCCGTCTGGGACAGATCACCGACTACGACAAGCTGACCATCGAAGTGTGGACAAACGGGGCAGTTCTTCCGGCCGACTCCATCGGTCTGGCCGCGAAGCTGCTGAAGGACCACATGAACATCTTTATCAACTTCGAGGAAGAAATTGAAGCCGAAGCGCGGAGCGAAGAAGGCCGCGTGCTTCTGCGCAACGACAACCTCAATCGTTCAGTCGAAGAGCTTGAGCTTTCGGTCCGCAGCTACAACTGCCTGAAGAACGCCAACATTCAGACCATTGGCGAACTGGTGCAGAAGACTGAAGCCGAAATGCTGAAGACCAAAAACTTCGGCCGCAAGAGCCTGAACGAGATCAAAGAAATCCTCGCTCAAATGGGCTTGTCGCTGGGTATGAAGATCGACGAGAGCGGCAATGCCGTTCCCGGACCGACCAGCATTCCTCCGGCCACTGCGCTCGCCGCAAGCTACAGCCACTTCGACGAAGAAGACGAGCCGCTGGATTCAGTCGACCTCCAGCTGCCGACCGAAACCGAGAACTTCTAAGAGACAGGGGACAGTACCCAGTGGTCAGTGAACAGAAAAACAGCGATTGCCCGACCCATACAATCTGAACCCTGTTTCTCTGCTTCTCTGTTTACTGACAACTGTCCACTGCTCACTGTCCACTGAAAGGTTTTTACCATGCGCCATCGCAATGCAGGATTTAAGCTCGGACGCAATACCAGCCATCGCCGCGCACTTTTGCGTAGCCTCACGACGTCGGTCCTCATTGAGGATCGCGTGGAGACTACCGTGGCGAAGGCGAAGGCCGTCCGTCCCCACGTCGAAAAGATGATCACCCTCGGCAAGAAGGGCGATCTGCACGCGCGCCGTCAGGCGCTCAGCTACCTGATGACCGACAAGGCCGTCACCCGTCTGTTTGACACCGTGGCCCCGCGCTACGGCGATCGGCAAGGGGGCTATCTCCGCATCGTCCGTACTGGATTTCGAAAAGGCGACGGCGGCGAAACAGCCTTCATCGAATTGCTCGGAGCCGAGAAGCAACTCGAAGCAAAGCGCGAAAAGCGGGCCGGCATCAAGGCCAAGAAGCGCGCCGAACTCGAGAAGCAGCTCGAAGAATCCAAAAAAGACGAAGAAAAGGGCGGCGAAGAAGCTGCCTAAGCATCTGCCAGGACTTACCGTCCAGGCGGACTATTTTCATTCGCAACACCAACGGGCGCACTCCCCTCGCGGGATGTGCCCGTTTTTTTGCGCATAAACCCACATAGCAATTATCCCCTCAGAACAAGTGCCCAAGACTGGCTGTAGGATTACCCCTATAAGGTGACGAGATGGCGGAAGAGCAACGCCGATGGAAACTTCTTGGACAACGATATAGAGACTTTGAAAATCTACGGCTCGCCGGGTCGATCTTTCGAGATCAGCAAGGCGAATTTGGATGGTACCTGCATTGGTTTGATATTCAACAGAGCCGACTTCTGGACCAGCAGTATTGGTTCGACAAGGGAGATTTCTTCGAGACCGTGTCGCTTGACGACGATGGTCATTGGAAATGTGGGAAGAAGCTCACCAAAGGTGATGCCTACAACGAGATATGTATACGCGAAGCGATAAGTGTTTGGGAAACCGAAGAACGCGAGCGCGAGAACTAATTAAAGCGCGGGCTTTGGGAAGAGATTAATTGCCACCCACATTAGTTCCGAAGCGCAATCCGCACGACCATGGGTGCCCCAGGTCTCGATTCTGAAACCTGGGAGAGTACCGAACCAAAAGCGGATGTACCATCCTTCGCCGCCGATAGCCTCTGGGCCGCCAACACGCGCCTAGCGCGGCTAACTCCCCTGTTGCAGCTCCGCGATCTTCTTGCTCAGGCTCTGCGCATCAAACGGCGATCGCACCTTCTGATCGTTGTCGAAGTAAACAAACACATCGCGCGACGACTGCTTCGGGCCGCTCTCAGCACTTGCGTGATCGCCGTCCGCAACCTCTTCTCCGCGCGACCAGCCGAGGATGCGGCTCGCCCACTCATCAAGCGCTTCCGGCGTATAGCCGCTTGAATACAGCTTCTCGCTGCCGTGCAGACGGCAGTACATAAAGTCCGACGTGATGTCGAACAGGCGCGGCCACTGCGGCGTGTCCGCAACGACAAGCGCTACCTCATACTTGCGAAGAAGCGCCACATACTCTTCGCACGCAAAACTCTTGTGCCGCACCTCGACCGCATGACGCAGAGGATGATCCTCTTCCACTTCGAGCCACGTGCGACCGTTCATAAAACGATCATGATTGGCGCCCACGCGCGCTGCCTCTTTGTGCGTATGCGGCAGGAGTCTGAGAAAGCTGTCGAGAGTCTCCGGCTCGAACTTTGAACTGGGCGGAAGCTGCCACAGGATCGGCCCTAGCTTTTTCCCCAAGCGCAAAATTCCCTGCGCGCAGAAATTCGCGACCGGACCTTCGCAATCGACAAGGCGCCGAATGTGCGTAATGAAGCGCGGCCCCTTGATGGAGAAGACGAAGCCTTCCGGCGTCTGCTCGCTCCAGTTCTTGAAGCTTGGCGGCTTCTGCAATGCATAGAAAGAGCCGTTCAGCTCGATGCTGTTGAAATGCTGCGCAGCGAAAGGGAGTTGCTTTTTCGCGGAGAGCTTCTCGGGGTAAAACGTTCCCTCCCAGCCTTCATACTGCCAGCCGGAGATGCCGATGCGAATGTCAGCGGGGCGGTTCATGTTTGCCCTGCTAGGATACATACCCACGAGCAAAGGGCGAAACCCCTTGCGAGACTTCGCCCCTGCTCTTCCGTATTTTCCGAAGATCCGGTTCGGCACCGGATCACAACCCGTAATCGGGATTAGGCGATTCGTTCGAGCTCAGCCCGAGTTTCCCTCACCCTTCCACGATCGCAGTTGTACGAGTTGACTGGCAGACCTGTTCGAGTCTCGTTTCCGATTCTCATGTTGGTCATCAAATCTACTCTCTCCTTTTAGGAAGATTTCTCTTCCATTACTGGCTTAGAGCGAGGCGCCCATGGGTGGGTTGTCGGCCTGTGCATTTGGATTTGAGCAGGGAAAGAAGCTACACCGGCCGATCAAACCATCTTTGCGTGGTGAACTTCAGAAGCACGAAGAAGGCAAGCTGCATGCATACGCCGCCGCAACAGTCGAGGAGCACATCGGTGGCGAGCCCCGTCCGGTTCGGCAGAAATGTCTGGTGGATTTCGTCTGCCGAGGCCGTAAGCGCGGTGCCGAGCAAGGCCAGCGAAGCGGTCTGGAAAAAATTCAAACGCGGTAAGCTCATCCAGAAGGCACGCAGCCATGTCAGCGCCACCAGTCCGTATCCGGTGAAGTGCCCCGTCTTGCGCAGGATGTGATGAATCAGCGCCCAGGCTCTCTCCGTGACCGGGCCAAAGATGTGTTGCCAAAACCAGCGCAAGGGGCCAGACGTGTGATCGGAGCCGAGGTATTCCGTCGACTCCAGGAGGATGACGAGCGCAGCCAATCCTACCGGGAACCATGCGCGGATCCAGTACACAAGAGTTCGCCTTGGCTCGGGTGAGATATCCACGCAGCTGGCCTTTCTGTAAGCACACGTGTCCTGCCGTATATGTGTGCCCGATTACCCGGTGTGCAGGCCAATGAAGAGGATGCAAAGGCCGATTGAAGTATGCTCGCCGCGCTACTCCACGTGGTAGTTGGGAGCCTCGCGCGTGATGAGAACATCGTGCACGTGACTTTCGCGCAAGCCCGCGCCAGAGATGCGCACGAATTGCGCCTTCTCCTGGAGATCGGCGATCGTGCTGCAGCCGAGGTAGCCCATGCCAGAACGCAGGCCGCCCACAAGCTGATACACCATCGATTCCAACGGTCCGCGATAAGGAACGCGGCCTTCGATGCCTTCGGGAACATACTTGGCGAGGCGGTTCTGGTTGCCGCGCTCGCGTTGCACGACACCCTCTGCTCCTTCAGGGCCTGCCAGGTCAGAACTGCTCTGAAAATATCTTTCGCCTCCGCCGACACTCATCGCGGTCAGCGAGCCCATGCCGCGGTAGGTCTTGAAGCTGCGGCCTTGAAACAACACGATCTCACCTGGACTCTCATCCACGCCTGCGAACAGCGAACCGATCATCACCGTACTGGCGCCTGCTGCAATGGCCTTGGTGACTTCGCCTGAATACTTGACGCCGCCATCGGCAATCACCGGGATGCCGGCTTTGGCAGCGGCGCGCGCAGCCTCGGCGATGGCTGTGATCTGCGGCATTCCAGCGCCCGTGACGACGCGGGTGGTGCAGATGGAACCGGGGCCGAAACCCACCTTGACCGCGTCGGCTCCTGAGTCGATCAGGGCCATCGCGCCGTCGTACGTGGCCACGTTGCCGGCTAACAATCCAACGTTCGGGAAACGCTTCTTGACTTCACGCACCGCCTCGAGAACGCGGGAGGAATGGCCGTGCGCTGAATCGATCGCAAGTACATCGACGCGTGCGTTGACCAGCTCCGCAGCCCGCTCCAGATAGTCGCCCGTAGCACCGATCGCGCCGCCCACGCGCAGACGGCCTTTGTCGTCCTTACTGGCATTGGGGTATTTCAGCTTCTTCTGAATATCCTTGACGGTGATCAAGCCCTTGAGCTCGTACTGATCGTTCACCACGAGCAGCTTTTCTACCCGGTGCTTGTGCAGAATCTGCTCTGCTTCTTCGAGCGTGGTGCCCACAGGAACCGTGATGAGGTTCTTGCTGGTCATCACTTCACCGATGGGAATATCGGTCCGCGTCTCAAAGCGCAGATCGCGGTTGGTGAGGATACCGACCAGCTTTTGCCCGCGCGTAACAGGCACGCCCGAGATCTTGTAGCGGCGCATCACCTCGAGTGCGTCCGAGATCATCTGATCTGGCCCGATGGTGACAGGGTCGACGATCATGCCGCTTTCAGAGCGCTTCACCTTATCGACTTCACCGGCCTGCGCTTCAATGTTTAGATTGCGATGCACAATACCGATGCCGCCCTGCTGGGCCATGGCGATCGCCATACGGGACTCGGTCACCGTATCCATTGCCGAGGAGAGAAGCGGCGTATTGAGAGTAATGTTCCGTGTCAGCTGCGTCTGCGTGTTCACCTGGGTGGGCACAACTTCGCTGTAGGCAGGGATCAGCAGCACATCGTCGAAAGTCAGGGCTTCAGGAAGATTTTTCGCGAGCATAATGCGTTGATGCGCCGGTCGGGCCAAGGATTCGATTCCCCGGGCACGGCAGGCGCTTCTCACTATTGTAGCGGACCCCTGCGGTCCGGCCGACTGCTTGCCGAGCCGAGCTGAAAAGCACGAAGAAGAGAGGATGAAGCGGGAGACTTGTCGCGCGTCGAAACGGAGACTGCGCTTCTTGGCTTACACGCCCACGGGAAAGGGCTTGGGGCTCGATTCGTCGGTGTTCGCGCCGCCGGTGCGCCAGCGCTCGAAGCGGCCCTGCAGCAGGCTCATCAAGCCGGTATACCAGTAGCCCACCACGAAGAGCACGAGAAACGGCGCGGTGAAGTAGTTGTGATTCGAGAAGGTGTAGAGGATCGCCAGAAAGAAGTAGGCGCCAAAGAGCAGCTCGAGCCAGGGAGCGAGAACGAGACGCTTGCGATATTTCGCTGCCTGTGACTTCTCGCCTTTCTTGGCCACGCGATATTTCGGCGTGCGCACAAAAGCGCTCTTGATGCCGAACAGCGCCTCCATCACGGCTTTGGTATTAGTAACCGTCAGGCCGATGCCGAGGGCCATCAGGAAGGGCAGGTAGAGAAAGGTCTTCAGCCAGTGCTTAGGAAAGAGCACGCGCTGGCTGGCCACATAGAATACGGCAATCGAAAACGACGAGGCCGCGAACAGGGGCACGTCGATCAGCAGCATTTGAAACCAGCCCTGATAAAAGCGGCAGATCATCGCGGGAATCAGCAGCGCCGACATGATGACCATGAGCGGATAGCTCATGTTGGCGGTGAGGTGGTAGACAGACTCCACCTTGATGCGCCGCGACACATTCGATCGAAACACCATGGGCAAAACTTTGATGCTGGTCTGGATGAGCCCCTTGGCCCAGCGTGCCTGCTGGGTCTTGAAGGCGGTCATCTCAATGGGCAGCTCCGAGGGGCACTCGACTTCGGGCAGGTACTTGAACTTCCAGCCGGCCATCTGCGACCGGTAGCTCAGGTCAGTATCTTCGGTGAGCGTGTCGTGCTGCCAGCCGCCACCGTCGTAGATCGCCTGGCGTCGCCACATTCCGGCGGTGCCGTTGAAATTGAAAAAGTCGCCGGTGCGGGCGCGCGCGCCGTGCTCGAGCACGAAATGGCCGTCGAGCAAGATCGCTTCGATCTGGGTCAGCATGCTGTAGTCGCGATTCAGGTATGTCCAGCGCGTCTGCACCATGCCGATCTCCGGCGCAATAAAGTGGTGAATCACCTTCATAAGCCAATCGGGCGGAGGAACAAAATCGGCGTCGAAGATCGCAACGAACTCGCCCTTGGCTACCTTCAGACCGGCGTCGAGGGCCCCAGCCTTGAATCCGTAACGATTCGTGCGATGAATGTAGACGATGGGGTGGCCCAAGGCGGCATAGCGGTCGACGATCGCGGAAGCGACCTGTTCGGTTTCGTCGGTCGAGTCGTCCAGGACCTGGATCTCGAGCCTCTCCCGCGGATACTCCATCGCGCAAATCGATTCGATCAGACGATCGATCACGAATTGTTCGTTATAAATCGGCAGCTGCACGGTAACCAGAGGCAGCTCGTCGAAGTGCTTCGGAGGGCTGGGATCGTAGTTCTTGCGATATTTGTAGTACAGGTAGCAGAGGGTGTAGCGGTGGACCCCGTAGATTGAAAGAACGATCATCACCGCGAAGTAGGGGATGAGCAGGACGAGATCAAACCAGTTCCAGTGATAGAGGCCGCGGAAGGTCTGATCCGCGTACTGCATTTTAAGGTAGTGTCGCAGGCTGTTTTGCGAGGCAAAGTTGAACCAGGCCGCCGCGGTGTGAGGCAGCTGGTTCCACAGTCCGGTTGGCCAACTCAATTCATCAGCAAGGGCGGCGAACAGGGCGGGCCTCCAAGAGGGAACAATCTTTATTGTAAGCGATTGTGCAATATAGCCGGGTTGCGGTGCGGTCTGCCGCTGGCGTAAGGTGGGCACAGCCGGGAGGCTGACGCGTTCATGTCGACTGTTGCAAGTTTGCCGATTGTTGCCGCTGCCGGGGGAAGTTTCCTGATTGAATCGCGCACTCCCAGCGAGGTCTTCGCGCCGGAGGACCTGAATGAAGAGCAACGCCAGTTCGCTGCCACGGCTGCGCAGTTCGCCCGCGACGAGATTCTGCCGGCGACCGACGACATCGAAGCCAAAAAGCCCGGGGTGCTACGCGGTCTGCTGGGCAAAGCCGGCGAACTGGGCTTCACAGGCATCGAGGTTCCCGAAGAGTTCGGCGGCATGGGACTCGACAAGATCAGTGCGACCGTTGTCACCGATCACATGTCGGTGCTCGCGAGCTTTTCCACGGCCTTCGGCGGGCAAATTGGGATCGGGACGCTACCGCTGGTCTGGTATGGCACCGACGAGCAGAAGAAGCGCTATCTGCCCAAGCTGGCGACGGCCGAATGGGTCAGCGCCTATGCGCTCTCCGAGGCCAGCTCTGGTTCAGACGCCATGAACGTTCGGACAAAGGCTACGCTCTCGACGGATGGGCAGAGCTACATTCTCAACGGCGAGAAGATGTGGATTACGAATGCCGGGATCGCTGACCTGTTCACCGTGTTTGCCAAGATCGACGGCGAAAAGTTCTCCGCATTTCTTGTAGAGCGAACCTCGCCCGGCCTCAAGATCGGGGCCGAAGAGCACAAGCTTGGAATTCGCGGTTCCTCAACCTGTCCCCTCATCCTCGACAACTGCACCATCCCGGTGTCGAACCTGCTGGGCGAGCCTGGCAAAGGGCATCACATCGCATTCAACGTGCTCAACGTCGGGCGCTTCAAGCTGGGCGTCGGATGCGTAGGCGGAGCACGCCACGCATGCGGACACATGGTCCGCTATGCCAAAGAGCGCAAGGCCTTCGGCAAGTCCATCGCCGAGTTTGGACTCATCCAGCGCAAAATCTCGACCAGTGCGGCGCGACTCTATGCCGCCGAAAGCATGACCTACCGGATCGCCGGCCTGCTTGAAGCGAGCCTGCAGTCGCTGGGAGACCAGAAAAACGAACCGCGCGAAATTCAGCGACGCATCGAGGAGTATGCCGTCGAATGTTCGATCCTGAAAGTCTATGCATCGGAGATGCTGACATTCGTGGCCGACGAACTGGTGGCGACCATGGGCGGATACGGCTACGTCGAAGAGTATCCGGCCGAACGCTACTATCGCGATGCGCGCATCAATCGGATCTTCGAGGGAACAAATGAAATCAACCGGCTGATCATCACCGGCTGGCTGATGAAGCGTGCCCTGCGCGGCGAACTGCCGCTGCTGGCTGCGATCAAGGGTGTGATGGATGAGGTGATGCAGCCGCCCTCCCTCGATGGGGGAGATGAGTCGAACGAGATTCTGGCGCGCGAAGGCGGGGCACTCGCATCGACGAAGAAGGTGGCGCTGTTTGCGGCCGGTGTGGCGAGCCAGCGCTACATGACGGCTCTGCAGGACCAGCAGGAGATCATGGCCGATCTGGCAGACGTCATCGGGCAGGTCTTTGCGCTGGAGTCGGCCCTGCTGCGCGCGCGCAAATTATCAGCTGCGAGCAATCGTGGTGCTGAAGCAGCCGCCGCGATGACCAGTCTGCTGGCAGACGAGTCGATGGCCTTGGTGGAGCAGGCAGCGCGGCGCGTACTGGCAGCCTGCGCTGAAGGCGATATGCTGCGCACGCAGTTGGCGATTCTGCGACGGCTGACGAAGTTCGTACCCACCGATACGGCCGTCCTCAGTCGAAAAGTTGCAGGCTATTGTTTGCAGCCGGAGCGCTATCCGCTGTAGTCAGGGCTTCAGGGGATCAGATTTCTTCCGGTGGCGCGAGGAAGAAGTTGCTGGCAAATACAAAATCCCATTCCTCCGCTGCGGGCAGGGAAGAATGGGATTGGCTGGTTTGGATTGCGAGGGAAGCGTTAGCTCTGTGGCTCAGCCTTCTCTTCTTCTCTCTTCTCAATGAATTCGGTGATGGCCTTGGCGCCCTCGAAGCCTCCGATGGCTGCAACGCCCTCGGTGAGGATGCCAGCGTTAGGATCGAGCTTCTTCACGCCTTCAACGGCAGCGACTGCTCCGGCTGCTTCTTCTAAAAAGCCCATGAGACTTCTCCTTTTGCGATGTGCGGTGCGATGTGGGTCAATGATCAATTCGAGGCAGACGCCCCGAGGGGATGCCCAAGCATACACCGCAGCGCGGGAGCGGTGCGAGGGTGTCCTGTTCAAAAGTCTTCGGAGCGAGGGTGCGCAGAAGGGCACGGAAGTCTGCAGAAGTGCGAGCGGATTGCTTGCGACCGCGAGCCTGCCGCATGTTGGCGGCAGGCCCTGGGCCTTCGCGTTCTAGGCGTGTACAGCGCTCAGTTCTGATTCGCGATGGGTACCCGCGCTCACCGCGTCAATGATCGCTTTGTTGAAGGCAGGAATGTCGTCGGGTTTCCGGCTGAAGATGAACTGGCCGTCGGTCACAACTTCCTGATCGATCCAGTGCGCGCCTCCATTCTTCAGATCGGTCTTGAGCGACGGCCACGAGGTAACAGTCTTGCCTTTCAGTGCACCCGCTTCGAGCAACGTCCACGGGCCGTGACAGATGGCCGCGACCGTCTTTCCCGTGGCGACGAATTGGCGGACGAAGTTGACTGCCGATGGATCCATGCGCAGGTGGTCGGGATTCATGACGCCACCAGGCAACACCAGCGCATCAAAGTCGTTCGGGTTTGTGCTTTCGAGAGCCTTGTCCACTTTGACTGAATCGCCCCAGTCCTTGGTCTTCCAGCCCTTGATTTCGCCGCTCTTCGGCGAAAGGACGAACGTGGTCGCACCCGCTTGATCGAGGGCCTTCCGTGGTTCGGTCAGCTCAACCTGCTCAAAGCCATCGGTGGCGAGCAGCGCGATTTTCTTGCCTTTAAGAGAAGCCATAACGTTTCCTCCGTTTCGTTCTCCCCCTAGGACGCTACCTGCACGAGGTGGGTTGCCAATGGAAGACGGGGCCTTATCGATAGGATGATGAGGAGCTTTTCGCGAATCAATGGAAAGCCGCGTGCTATCGCAGCGGCCTTCGCAAAGCTCATCTTATGGCAACTTATGGCAATGAAGTTGCCGTCATCGAGACCCGTAAATTGCTTGGACTGTCGAGCGAGTCGGAGGTGAAAACGACCGTGGGCTTCCCGATAGGAACGAGAACGGCAGCTTGCCAGCGGTTTTGGCGAATTACCGGCTCATGGAGATTCGGATCCTTTGCATCGGCGACACTGCTGACGTCGGCTGTGAGATTGAGCGACAGTTCCTGGCCGATCTCCGCGACGCTCCTCATATCAAAGTTGATGCCGGTATCGACATATTGAAATTGGGACCCTCCATTTGGCGTTGTCGGGCCGGTGGGAATGGGAACGCGCGAACCGGTCCGAATCGATCCCATGAATTGATCTGGCGATGGACGAGCGCCGTGAACTCCGCATCTGGATCGTGGACGGAAATCTGCGGCCTCCTCTACGCCGGCTGGATACCTTCACGGGTCCGCGGAACGAGTCTTCTGTTCGCTAAGACGGCAGTGCCGGAGAGAGCGTTCAGATTTATTTTGGGGCAAGACAAAGGCCCGCCCCGCGTGTGCGGAACGGGCCTCGATCGATTGACTGGCAGGTTATGCTTTGGCTGAAGTCAGCTGGCCCAGGTCGGCGGCCATCTTCTCCGTCGAGAAGGCTTCCAGAAGATCGCCTTCTTTCAGATCGCTGAAGCCGGCAATGCCGATACCGCACTCCATGCCGTTCGTGACTTCGCGGGCATCGTCTTTGAATCGCTTGAGCGATCCGACCTTGCCCTTGAACACCTGTTCTCCACCACGCATGACCTTGATCTCCGCATCGCGGCGAATCACGCCATCGGTGACACGGCATCCGGCGATGGTGCCAACCTTCGGAATTCTGAAGACGTTGACCACTTCTGCACGGCCGACATAGTTCTCTTTGAACGTCGGTTCGAGCAGACCCATCATGGCGAGACGCATCTCGTCTTGCAACTCGTAAATAATCGAGTGCAGGCGAATCTCGACGTCTTCGTTCTGTGCCAGTTCAGCCGCTTTGCGCTCAGGGCGCACGTTGAAGCCGATGACGATGGCATTGGACGCCGCGGCGAGCAGCACATCGCTCTCCGTGATCGAACCGACACCCGAACGGATGACCTTGATGCGCACCTTGTCGGTGGACATGCGGACAAGCGAATCAGCGAGCACTTCGACTGAGCCTGTCACGTCGCCCTTGAGAATAAGCGGGAGTTCTTTCACGCCCGCCAGGCGAATTTGTTCTGACAGGTTTTCAAGCGTAACGCGCGAGCTCTTGGCAAGCTGCGCTTCGCGTTCCTTCATCTTGCGATATTGCGCAATGCCCTTGGCCTTGTCGCGATCGGCCACCACCAGGAAGGTGTCGCCGGCATCGGGCATCGATTCCAGGCCGAGCACTTCGACAGGGGTCGATGGACCGGCTTCTTCAATCGAACGACCGCGATCGTCGAACATGGCGCGCACTTTGCCGAAAGTATTGCCCACGATGTAACTGTCATTGAGATGCAGTGTGCCGTCCTGTACAAGAACGGTGGCCACCGCGCCGCGCCCGCGATCGAGCTTGGCTTCAATCACCGAACCCACGGACTTGCGGGCAGGCGTCGCCTTGGGCGCCTTGATGTCGGAGACCAGGCAGATCATCTCGAGCAACAGATCGAGGTTCGTACGCTTCTTGGCTGAAACCTCGACGAAGACCGTGGAATCCTGGCCTGCGCCAGCCCACTCTTCGGGAATCAAGCCGCGATCGGCAAGCTGCTTCTTCACGCGGTCGGGGTTGGCTTCCGGTTTATCGATCTTGTTCACGGCGACAATGATCGGGACGTTGGCGGCCCTGGCATGGTCGATGGCTTCAAGGGTCTGCGGCATCACGCCGTCATCGGCAGCGACAACGATGACCACGATGTCGGTGATCTTTGCGCCGCGCGCACGCATGCGGGTAAATGCTTCGTGGCCCGGCGTATCGAGGAACACGATCTCACGCCCTGAGGCAGGAGAGCCTTCCTTGTTGAAGCGAACCTTGTACGCGCCGATGTGCTGCGTGATACCGCCCGCTTCGCCCGCAGCAACGTCAGTTTCACGGATGGCGTCGAGCAGCGAGGTCTTGCCGTGATCGACGTGGCCCATGACGGTGACCACGGGCGCACGCGGCACCTCGACCATGTCCACTTTCTCGGTGTCGAGAACCTCTTCGATCGCTTCGTTCTCCAGCTCTTCTTCGTAGCTGATGACGGTGGCGCCGGCGCCGAATTTGGCCGCCACGTCCTTCACCATCTCGGCGTCGAGAGACTGGTTTACGGTCACAAATAGACCGCGCATGAGCAGGGTGGCGATCAGATCCTTGGCGCGAATTTCAAGCTTCTCGGCCAGGTCCTTCACGCTGATGCCCTCGGTCACGGTGATTTCGCGCGTGATGGGCAGCGGTTCGTTGCTGTATTGTGCGGCACCGCCAAAACGTGGCGGCGGCACAAAGCCCTTCATCGGGCCTTCCTTGGTCTTGGGATACTGCTGACGGCCACCGCGGCCGCGCGCATTGCTGGCGCGCTGGGCACGGGGAGCTTCGCCCGGAGGCGGAGTAGCCATACCACCCGCACCGCCAAAGCCGGGACGTTGACCGAAGCCGCCGGGGCGAGGTCCACCAAAGCCGGGACGAGCGCCAAAGCCTGGACGGCCGCCGGGACCACCCGGTCCACCTGGACCTTGGAAGCCTCCAGGAGTGGTGCGCGTCGGGTGCTTGGGGCGTGGGCCGCTGCCCGGAAATTGTCCGGGAGCGCCTTGAGGCCTTGGAGTAAAGTTGCCGGGACCGCCAGCGGGACGGCGATCGAAGATCGGCCTGCCACGCTGGATGCCGGCGCCGGGCTGAAGTGTGCCCGGAGGAGCGGGAGGTGGAGGAACGATGATCGGTGCCTTGTAGACGGGACGAGGTCCGGTCTGGGGCATGACCACGCGCCGAACAGGCGGTGCAACGGCTTCAGGTACGCGGGGAGCAGCCGGTACAGCCGGTGCAGAGACCGCAGCGGATTCTACCGGGCTGGCCGCAGACGGAACGGCGGGCTGAGCCGCGAGGGACGCCGCAGGTTCAGCAGGCGCAGCGGCCACAGGCGCGGGTGCAGCTGCGACGGGGGCTGGCGGAGGCGGAACGGGCGCGACTGGAGCAGAAGGCTTGGCGGCTGCAGGCGCTGCCGCTACGGCCTCGCCTTCGCGCGCGGGCGGCGGAGCCACCGGCGGTTTGACCACAACCGCGACAGGCGGAACCACGGCAACCGCGGGACGAACCGGGATCGCAGAGATCGGAGCCTTGGCCACGACAGGCCCCGCGGGGGGCTTGCTGGCGATGGCGCGAATCGCTGGTGGAGGCGCGACGATCGGCGGTGCCTGCCGAACCTGCGGAACAATCTTGCGCGGCTCGGGCTTTGCGGCGGCAATCGGCGCCGCAACGACAGCCGGCGGGGCCGGCTTCGCGGGTACCTTGACAGCAGCGACCGGTGCAACGGGGCTTGTCGGGGTGGGCGGTCTGCGCGCGCCTACTTCGTCTTCCTGCTTCTTGGCAAGAATGGCCTTCAGCACGTCACCGGGCTTGGAAACGTGCGAGAGATCGATCTTGGGGGCAATGGTCTGCCCTCCGCGCGATCCCGAACCGCCATGACCCGCTCCGCGCGAACCCGCCGTGAGTTGCACGCGCACCTTTTCGGCTTCATCTTCCTCAAGCGAGCTGGAATGCGTCTTGCCTGCGCCGAGGTTGAGCTCTGCCAATACGTCAAGAATCTGGCGGCTCTTGACTTCCATCTCTCGCGCGAGATCGTTGATTCGAACCTTACTCATCCGCCTCTTTTCAAAAAGCTACCCAAAGCCCTTAGTCGCTCATAGCTACCTCATGGCAATGGCTTGTTGTCGAAACTCCATTATCGCCTGAATTGGCCTGAAAAATGCAGTGCATGTTCAGCACCGCACGATTCGGCCTATTCATCGGTCTTGCCGGATTCTTCGTCCTCTTCTGCCGATGGCACGTTCTCGACCGCCAACTCCGCTGAAGTCAGGCTCTCCGAATCAATTTCGTCCGAGGCATCCGTCTCCACCAGTGGCTCCGCTTCAAGGCTTTCTTCCGCCTCGGCGCCGCGAACCATGTCTGCCTCTTCCATCACCTTTTCCGCATTCTCTTGCTCGGCTTCCGCTGTTCCAGCCGCCGCTTCGGGGGTTTCAAGCTCGGCAGTGCCGGCAGCCTGCGGGTCTGCAGCAGCCTCGGGCGCGCCCTCTTCACCCTCTTCAAAATGACCGAAGTAGTGGCGAACCGCAACACTGATGCGTTCCAGGGTCTTTTCGCCGATGCCTGGAATCTCTTCCAGCTGCTCGGGCGTCATGTCGGCCAGCGATTCGACCGTGGTGATGCCGGCGGCGACAAGCTTTTGAATAATCGACTCGCCCAGCTCGGTCACCTGCTCGATCGGCGTCGTTGGACCGCCGGTGAGCGCCTGCATCTGCTGCTCGACTTCCTGGCGCTTCTCTTCCTCGCTCTTGATGTCGATCTTCCAGCCCAGGAGCTTGGCCGCGAGACGGACGTTCTGGCCCTTCTTACCGATTGCCAGCGAGAGCTGCGTATCGTCAACAATCACTTCAAGCTGCTTATCGGTCAGATCAGTAATGGACACGCGGCTGACCTTCGCGGGTTGCAACGCCTTTTCGGCGAAGGTGGTGATCTCTTCGCTGAATTCGATAATGTCGATCTTTTCGCCGCGCAGCTCGCGGATGATCGACTGCACGCGCATGCCCTTCATGCCGACGCAGGCGCCGACCGGGTCAACGTCTTTATCGCGGCTCTGGACAGCAATCTTGGTGCGCTCGCCGGCTTCGCGCGCGATGGCGCGGATCGACACGGTGTTGTCGTAGATCTCAGGCACTTCAGACTGGAACAGGTTCGATACCAGCTCCGGCGCGGCTCGCGAGACAATCACCTGCGGTCCCTTGGCGGCGCGGTCAACCTTCAGCAGCACCACACGCACGCGCTCACCCACGGTGAATTGTTCCAGGCGCGACTGTTCACGCTTGGGGCAGCGAGCTTCGGCTTTGCCCAGATCGAAAATAACGTCCTGACCCTCGATGCGCTTGACGGTCGCGTTGAGAACTTCCTTTTCGCGGTGCGCATACTCCTGGAAGACCGTGTCGCGTTCGGCTTCGCGGACCTTCTGGAAGATGACCTGCTTGGCCAATTGCGCAGCGATGCGGCCCAGGGGGCTGGTGTCGCGGTACATGCGAATTTCGCTGCCCACCTCAACGCCGGGCGCGAGTTCGTTGGCTTCGGCCAAGGTGATCTGGTTAACCGGGTCCTCGACCTCTTCGTCGCCGGGGACAACGGTTTTGTAGATGTAGGCGGTAATCTCGCCGGTGTCCTTGTTCAGCTCGCCCCGCATGTTTTCCTGGGTCTTGTAGTACTTGCGGGTCGCAAGGGCGATCGCCTCTTCGACGGCGCCCACAACGATGCCGGGCTCGATGCCCTTCTCGCGGCTGAGCAGTTCAATACTCTGATACAAAGCGCTGGCCATACTCTGCTTACTCTCGGGTGTATCGCGTACAACGGCCGTTCGGGGGATCGACGGTCGATTGGGTTTCGTCTCAGGGCAAGATTCCAGACCTGCCCCATTCGCTTCCGTTGTGAGGTGGCGCCTAGATCTCCGGGACCAGTTGCGCCTTCTCGATATTGTTCAGGGCGATTGCGACGGTGTTCACACCCGCCTTGCGGCTCTTGCTGTTCTGCCGGACCGCAGTCAGATCGAGCATGATCGTGTTGCCCTCTCCGGTGCCAAGCCGGCCCTGCCAGTGGCGGTTGTTGTTGATCGGCTCAAACGTCTGCACCTTGATCAAGCTGCCTGTAAAGCGCCGAAACTCTTCCGGCTTGGTCAGTTTCCTATCCAATCCAGGCGAGCTTGACTCGAGTGTGTACTCTCCACCCGGGACCAAATCTTCTACATCCAACAACACGCCGAAATCGCGGCTGAACCCGGCGCAATCCTCATGTGTGATGCCAGAAAGCTGCTCAACGCTTAGCTTGCCTTCGACCAGCCGTTCTGGAAGCCCTTCTGTGCCCGCTGCTACGGCAGCCTTCAGCTTTTCGCGTTGTTCCGCGTTCTTTTCCAACGTGACGCGAAGAACCCGCTCTTTGCTGCTTCCGCCGAGTTCAACCTCGACAACGTCCAGTCCATGCGAAGTCGCTACTCGCTGTGCTGCCGCCCGAATTTCATCCAACTTTGCTGCCATTGATTGCACCCGGGTGCCCAACAGGCCACACGGACTCGCTCCACATGCCGAAACACTTGCCTTGTCCCGGAGGTTTTGCACCAAATAAAAAGTGGGCTGTCAGCCCACTCATCTCTCCGCCAAGCCGGTCGCAATCACGGCCCCTGCGGCGGACAAACTCGCTCGCATTTGTAGGATACTCGGATTCCCCGGGAAACTCAATGCCGATGCTAAACTCAGCCATGTCCACGGCTCCCCCGCACGCATCCGCGGCCGTGTCCTCTCCGGCCGACCCTCCCAATACCCTCCTCGAACGCGCCTCCCGCAGCGCGACAGCCTATCTCGCCGCCGCACCGAACCGGGCTGTCGCCCCTTCTCCCGAGGCCGTCACCGCGTTGGAATCCTTGCACACCGCCCTGCCTGAAGGACCAGCAACTGCTGAAGACGTGGTCGATCTGCTGACCCGTATCGCAGCTCCGGCGACCGTGGTCAACGCGGGCGGTCGCTATTTCGGCTTCGTGAACGGCGGTTGTTTGCCGGCTGCCATGGCTGCGTCGTGGCTGGTGAGCGCCTGGGACCAGAATGCCGGGTTCCGCATCCAGTCGCCGGTGGCAGCCGCGCTGGAGGAGACGGCCCTCGCATGGGTGCAGGAGCTGTTGGGCCTGCCGGCTGGATGTGGCGGGGCAGTGGTGACCGGCGCCACCATGGCGAATTTTTCCGGCCTTGCCGCTGCACGGCGGACCCTGCTGGCCCGCGCCGGATGGGACGCGGAGAACGATGGGCTCTTCGGCGCTCCGGAATTGACCGTGGTGGTGGGCGACGAGGTCCATAGCTCGCTGCTCAAAGCTCTCGGCCTGCTTGGGCTAGGCCGGAAACGCCTCGTCCGGGTCCCAGTGGATGAACAGGGGCGGATGCGTGCCGACGCGCTGCCGCGCCTGAATGACCGCACCATCGTGTGCTTGCAGGCAGGCAACGTAAACACCGGTGCCTTCGATCCTGCAGCCGACATCTGCCCCGCAGCGCGCGAAGCCGGGGCTTGGATTCACGTCGACGGAGCCTTTGGATTATGGGCGGCAGCATCTCCCCAATTCGCGCACCTCACACAGGGATTCGAATTAGCCGACTCCTGGGCTACCGACGGCCACAAGTGGCCCAATCTGGGGTATGACTGCGGCATCGCCCTGGTGCGCGATCCGCAGGCTCTGCGCGGAGCCATGTCGATCCAGGCAGCCTATTTGATTGAAGGGGCGACACGCGAGCCATCGCACTACACACCCGAAATGTCGCGGCGTGCCCGCGGAATCGAGCTATGGGCGGGGCTGCGTTCGCTGGGGCGCAGCGGCATGGCAGAGATTGTGGAGCGCACCTGCCGGCATGCCCGGCGCTTTGCCGAAGGCCTGAGCGCGGCCGGCTACCAGATCCTGAATGACGTCGTCTTGAACCAGGTTCTCGTGTCCTTCGGCGACGCAGAGCGGACCCAGCGCACAATTGAGCGCCTGCAGGCCGATGGAACGTGCTGGTGCGGGTCGACCGTTTGGCAGGGCCACACGGCCATGCGCATCAGTGTTTCTTCGTGGGTAACCACCGGCGAAGACGTCGAGAAGAGCCTCTTGGCCATGCTGCGGGCGGCATCCTGAAGGGCGGGAACCATTCTAGTAAGTAACTGAATAAAAGTAAGTTACCGACGAGCGGAAGGTTGCAAGATTGGTTCGATACCCCGTTTTGGGGATTGCACGTTCGTTTGATCTCGCGAAACAGTAGTAACACCACGATGCGTACTTTCAGGCAAAGAGTCTGGGTGGCAGCTTTGGCGATTGCGTGCGGTTTGACCGCAGGCGGTGTCGCCGGCTATTGGCTTGGCCGCAACCTTGCCGTAACCCAGAGTGAAACCAGGCTTGAACAGTACGCCACCCGGATTATCGACGAAGGGCAGCGGTCGACGGCGGAGTCGCGCAAGGTCCTGGCGGCGATGAACGGATCGTCGTTTCCAATGTGCTCCGACGAAGAGATCAGCTACTTTGGCAAGCTCGTCTACGAGTCGAAATATCTGAAGGCTGCGGGCAGGATGCACGACGGAAAAATCGAGTGCTCGAGCTCGCTGGGCCGCGCAGCCCAATCGCAGGTCCAATACAAAGCCGACATTTTGCAGCGCGATGGTACGCGGATGTACCGCAACCTCGCCCCGTTTCGCGTCGGCAACGAAGTGGTGATCGCCATTCAGCAAGGCGATTCCTTCATCGTCTATAGCCCGATGAGCCTCAGTCAGGTGTTGAACCCTGCGATTGAACTGACGATCACCGATCTCGACGCACCGGATTATGAAGCGGGCCACATCGCGGGCGCCCCCGTCCAGGCCGCATCCTATCTGATCAAAGACGGGCAGTTTCGCGACAAGGATCTCCTCTATGGGACGCATTGCTCACCCGACGGTGTGATCTGCGCGTCGGCGCATGTGCCGTTGAAGCAGGCGGTAACGAACAACCGCATTCAGATTGGCGGATTCGTCGCCTTGGGCGAGCTCGCTGGAACTCTGCTCGGCCTGGTATGCGCGATCATCTATCGCCGGAAGCACGATTTTGCCAATCAGCTTCTGCGGGCGATTCGCAAGGACGCACTGCGCATCGTCTATCAGCCCATCGTTGATCTTGAGAACGAACAGATTGTCGAAGTCGAAGCCCTGGCGCGCTGGACGACGGAAGACAACGAGCCGATTAGCCCCGACGATTTCATCAAGGTGGCAGAAGAAAAGGGCTTCGTTGGGCAGATTACGCGGCTGGTTGTGCGTCACGTGTTGCGCGACTTCGGCAAGACTCTGCGCGACCGTCCTGGATTCCGCGTCAACGTGAATATTGCCGCCGCCGATCTTGCCGATCCAAGCTTTCTGCCTATGCTCGAGAAGGCCCTGGCGGATGCAAAGGTTCCCGCAAGCGCCCTGGGCATCGAGATCACCGAAAGCTACACGGCACGGCAGCAGGTTGCGAAAGAGACGATCCTGCGCCTGCGCGAAAAAGGCCACTACGTCCACATCGACGACTTCGGCACCGGCTACTCGAGCCTGGCTTATCTTCACGATCTAGCGGTCGACGCAATCAAGATCGACAAGGCGTTCACCCGCGCCATCGGCACCGACGCCGTTACGGTCACGATCCTGCCCCAGATTCTTACCATGGCCGACACGCTTGGTTTGCGCGTCGTGGTCGAAGGAATCGAAACGCCCCAGCAAGCGAAGTACTTCGCCCGGGCAGACCAATCGATCTATGCGCAGGGCTGGCTGTTCGGTCGTCCGGTCCCGGCTGAAGATTTCCATCGGATGCTCGAAGGCAAAAAGGCCGCGAGCGAGCGTACCCTGCCGGCGCTGGAGACCGTGGGCGCCATAGCCTCCCCTGTACCCGCGGCCTGAGCGCATTCGCACAGCCCTTTCCCCATCGTTCCGTCAAGTCAACCGATCGGTTCTCGGCCCTCTTCTTTCATCGCAATTCTCTTTGCGACCCGCTGCGTAACCGTTGACAATAGCGGAATGAAATCGAAGAACGCATGGGTCCTTCTTCTCCTCTGCAGCGCTGCCTTTGTTCCCCTCGTACAAGCCCTCGAAAAGCAACCGGCAAGCGCATATCACGCGCGTCGTGAAGGGTTGGGCGCCAAACTGCAGGGCGGGGTGGCGGTGTTGTTTGCGGCGCCGGAACCGGCGCTCGACTTTATGCCCTACCGGCAAGACAGCGACTTCTATTACATGACAGGGTGGAACGAGCCGGGCGCTGCGCTGCTCGTGGTCGGTGCGCATACGTCGTCGCAACCGTACAAAGAGATCCTGTTCCTGCCCACGCGCAATCTGCGCACCGAACTCTACACCGGCGCGAAGATGGACGCAGCCACGCCGGGCGTCACGGGATGGACGGGCGTGGATGCCGTGGAGCCGATGACGGAGTTGCCGGATGAACTGAACAAGCTCGTGGCAGCCGACCGCACACTGACGCATAAAATCTGGATTCAGCCGGACTCGCAACCAGCGAAATCGCTCGTCACGTTCAATGCAACCACCCTCGGGATGGACGCTGCGCCCGCGGCCAACGATGTGTCTCGATTGACGACGCCATTGCGCGAAGTGAAGGATAGCGGCGAGATTGACTTATTGAAGAAGGCAAGCGATGCATCGGTGGCGGCGCAGTTCGCCATGATGCGCGCGACAAAGCCGGGCGTGACTGAGCGCACGCTGGCCGGCAAAATGACCGAGGTCTGGTTTCAGCAGGGATGCGAACGGCCTTCGTACGCGCCGATTGTGGGCTCCGGCGTGAATTCCACGACACTCCATTACGCCGCCAATGCGCGCACGCTCGAAGACGGCGACATCATGGTGGTGGATGCGGCGTGCGAGTACTCCATGTATGCGTCAGACATTACGCGCACCCTGCCGGTGAACGGACACTTCTCCGCGCGACAGCGCGAGATCTACGACATCGTTCTGGGAGCACAGCAGGCGGCTATCAAGGCTTTTGTCGCTGGCAAGTCGACCATCAACGACCGCGAACGCAAAGACGCCAACTCGCTCGACACCGCGGCGTTCAATTACATCGACACGCATGGCAAAGATCTGCATGGGCAATCGCTCGGCAAGTATTGGCTGCATGGCCTGGGACACATGGTCGGCATCGATGTGCATGACCCAGCCGATTACCCAGCCGTGCTGAAGCCGGGTATGGTCTTCACAATTGAGCCCGGTGTGTATATCCCCGAAGAAAAAATCGGGGTGCGCATCGAGTGCGATTTTCTTGTGGCAGCGGACGGACAGCTGATCGATCTGGACGCAGCTCTTCCCCATACCGCCGACGATGTGGAAGCCGCGATGAAGGGGAAGTGAAGCTTTGGAACCTCACGACGAGACCGAGCCGAATCAGCTGGACTCACTGGTGCGCGTCTTCTCCGATCAGCTCGTGGCGTGCCTTGGAGAGAGTGCGCGCGGCCGACGCGGCCTGTTCGCCGATCGTGTGGCGATTGACGACGGCCCGGAAAGCCGGCCCTGGCCTGAAGCCTCTCGCTTGCGCGAACTCGCCTTTGCCTTGCAATCGATCCTGAACCAGGACGGGGAACAGAACGCCCTCTGCGACGAGTTCCTCGATCTGTGCACCATTCACGGCGAGCATGATCCGGGAGAAGCGCGCCTGGCACGGATGTTTCTGCAGCGGATCGAGCGCGGCGAAGCCGGTACGCCGACGGAGACAGGGAAAAAGCCTTGGTGACGCTGCGCGCAGTCGAAGCACTTTTTGCAGGCCTTGCCGCAACTGTTTTGTTGAGCTTCGCGGTCAAGTTTCTATTGCAGCAGTTTGCTCCGGATTGGGCCGAAGAAGCCGGACTCCTGAGCGCGGGCCTGATGGTGGTGAATCTGGGCACTTCGTTGCTGACAGCCGCAGCGGGCGGTTATGTGACTGCGTGGACTACCCAAGGCAACGCGCTCGCATCCGTTCTCGTTCTAGCTGTCATCGTGCTCGTGCTGTCCGCGCTGAGCGCCTTGCAGACGCGTGGAAAAGGCCCCATCCCCTATCAGCTCGCGCTCGTCGCGCTTGCACCGCTCGGTGTTTTGGCGGGTGGGCTGGTCCGATTGCGCGTCGAAGGAATTCTTCAGTAGCGAAGAGATTCCTCCGGCGTTGAAGAGCGATCCGCTCGCGACGCCGGCTCTCTACGTGGAGAGCGCGGCGCTGCATGTTGCGATCAGAATCGTATTCCGAGCGTTACGGGAATCAGTTCTGTCCTGCCGAGACCGTTGGTCTCATCAATTCCCGGCGTATTGATGAACGTGTAGCGCGCCTCGGCGAAGAGTTTTGACTTGCCATCGCCGTAGAAGCCGCCGAGCTTGTGCTCAATGCCGAGGCCGAAATTGGCGCCGAGTTGGTTAGAGGAGAATGAGTTCGCGGTGACGTTGACTGGATAGCCGAAGAAGTCGCAGCACTCTTCGACATTGAAGTTCGTCGACTTGTGATACCAGCCGAATCCACCCACCGCGTAGAGCCCGTTCTTCCACTTGGGAAAAAACTCAAGGACCGGGTCGACTGTGACGGAGTTGATGTGGGCGTTGCCGTTGTCGCCTCCACCTGCCGCGACAAATGCACCGGGCAGCTTGTTGTCGATGTATTGATACTCGCCGAGAAGGCTGAGACGATCCGACATGCGCAAACCGGCGCCGAGGGTGAAATTGCCTCCCCAGGTGATGTAGGGACCGTCATTGCCAATCGGGGAATTGAAGCCGGCGCCAAGCTCAAAGGTGAGTCGGCTCATCAGGCTGCGACTAGGATTGCCGCCGTGTTCCTGCCCCGCGCCACCCCCGGATCCGCCGGAAGCGGGTGCACCGATGCCCGTGAGTCCTGGGTCGGTGGAGAATGCCAGCAGCGGTGCTGAACTCGACTCACCGGATGAGGCTGCGCTGGAGGAATCAGGTGAAGAAGTTGCCATCTGGGCACTTGCGGAGCCGACCGCGAGCGTGGTCGCCATCAAAAGAAAAGAAGCATGCCGCATCGACGGCACCAAAGAGGGAAATGACATGGTCCGTACCTCGAAATTGAATAGATTGTTCTTAACCAGGGAGGCGTGCATTGCTCCCCGTATCGACTTAGACTCGTTTTTTCGCGGGAAGTTGCTCCAGGCGAGGGCCGAAACAAGTACGGCCGGAACAAGGAGTTCCGGCCGTACAGACTGCGCAGGGACCGCTTTCAGCCCTGGATTGATCAGCCCTGGATGTCGAACTGCTCCGGGTGCAAGGTGGCATCGCTCTTCACCAGGATGTTCTTGCCCGTGAGTTCTTCGAAATCAGTCAGCCAGCGCGCATTGTTCGCCTTGAGCACCTTCACGGTCTCAGGGTTGACGCGAAGCAGAATGTCGGCGCTCTCAAAGTGCTTGCGCATTTTGCGGAGCTCGACAAAGATTTCGTTGCACACTGTGGCCGAGCTCTTCACCATGCCGGTTGCCTGGCAGATGGGGCAGGGCACGCTGAGCGTGCGCTCAAGTGACTGCTTCACGCGCTTGCGTGTAATGGCCACCAGGCCGAAGTCGTTAAACTGCAGAACCTTGGTGGGCGCACGGTCGTTCTTCAGCGCTTCTTCGAGTGCAGCCATCACCTTGAAGCGATTCTTCCGCTCATCCATATCGATGAAGTCGATGATGATAATGCCGCCAAGATCGCGCAACCGAATCTGACGCACGATCTCAGGAATCGCATCCAGGTTGGTCTTCACGATGGTGTCTTCGAGCCGTGCCGTCTTGCCCACATACTTGCCGGTGTTGATGTCGATCGCGACCAGTGCTTCAGTCTGGTTGATGACGATCGAGCCGCCCGACTTGAGCCATACCTTCGAGCGCAGCGCCTTCGAGATTTCGTCCTGAATGCCGAAGTGCTCAAACAGCGGCGTCTCTTTGGTGTAGAGCTTCACGCGCCGCACCAGCGTGGGAGAAAAGCGATTCAAGAAGCGTACGATGCGCTCGTAGTCCGCTTCAGAGTCCACCCAGATCGACGAGAAGTTCGCGCTCACCTGATCGCGCAGGATGCGCTCGATCAACGAGAGATCGTGATAGATCAGCGCCGGCGATTTGGAACCGTCGGAGCGCTGCTTGATCTCGTTCCACAAGTGAATCAGGAAACGCAGATCGGCTCGAAGCTCATCTTCCGATGCGCCCTCCGCTGCCGTACGAACGATAAATCCGCCGGAGGCTTCGCCGCGCTCGTGGGTAAGGATCCGCTTGAGGCGCTGGCGTTCTTCGTCCGAAGCGATCTTGCGGCTCACACCCACATGCGTCACGGTCGGCATGAAGACCAGGAAGCGTCCAGGCAGCGCGATATGGCTGGTGATGCGCGCACCTTTCTTCGCGATCGGTTCCTTGGCAATCTGTACCAGGATTTCCTGGCCCGGCTTCAGCAGGTCAGAGATGATCGGCAGATCAGAGGTTTGTGCGGAGCGGCGCGACGGGCCGCGACCTCCGGGACGATGGCTGCGCTCTCCTCCCCGTTCTCCACCGCGTTCACCACCACGACCACGACGGCCGCGCCCACCGCGCTCGCGACGGGGCTGAGTCTGGCCCTCACCTGCCGGCTGGCCTTCTGCATTTGCCGGTGCGGACTCTTCGTCTTCTTCGCTGTCTTCTTCTTCCTCTTCAGAGACGGTTTTGTCGTCAAAGTTCATCTGGATGCGATGGTCGAGATGAGCCTCTTGCAGCATCTCGCCCAGTTCGCCCGAGCGAATCTGCGTCTGCAGGGTTTCCTCTTCGTATTCGTCCAGATCCTGCTCGTCGTGCCGGTGCGCGTGGCGATGAAGTGGCGTGTCCAGCTCTTCGCCTTCAATCACTTCTTCTTCTACGATGCCGTCGCCGGGAGCAAATCCAGAAGCCGGCGCCGCGCCTGTCTTGCGCTCCTGCGCGGGCGGTCGTTCCGCGTGCTGCGCTGAAGGATCGTTCTCGTCGTCTTTCTTGCCCTTTCCGCCGAAGCCAAAGAGGCGGAAACCACTGGGTGCCTGGGGATCGACGCGATGCGAGGCGCTGGCATCTTCCTCGGGCTCATCATTCGGGCCGTTCGAAGTCTCTGATTCGTGCACTTGGGCGGACTCTGTGATGTCGCGAAGCGACGAGGGATCGTAGACAATCGTGCCCGAGGCGGCCAGGGTCGCGTCCGGAATCGAACCAAGATGCGTCGTCTCTGCCTCGATGACGCCGGCATCCACCAGGGTCTCCTCGACAAACTCCTCGTCGGCGGGAACGCCTTCACCCGCTGGGGTGAGTTCGTGGGTCGGCTCGCTTGCTGCAAACTCCTCGGTCACGGTCTCGAAGGCGCCATGAGTCTCCTGCGCTGCTTCGGACGGACGGTTTCGATGACGCGAGATCGACTCACCAGGCAGAAGTCCGCTGCCGTCCCACGCGAGGGGAGCCTCAATCATGGTCGAAGGCTTTGATGTGACTGCGGGACGCGTCGGCCCATGGGCCGGCTTCTTTTCAGTCTCCGCGGGAGTGCCGCCGTACTTCGAGAGCGCCTCACCCGGCAGGACAAAGGGGGCTGAAGACGCACGCGGCGCAGGCACAGCCGAGGCCCGAATCGTGTATGTCTCTTCCACCGGTTCCACAGAGCGGCCGGTTACCGCAGACTCTGTCGTCTCTTCGGCTTCGCCTCCGGGCGAACCGGGGCCGCTGCGGCCACCGCGACGGCGACGCCGCCCACGCCAGCGCTTGGCGCCAGGATCGCCTCCTGCGTCGGTCGCATCTTCAGCCGATGCAGGAGCGCTGCGTGATTCGACCGTGGGCGATTCGACACGGGACGGTGCGGCCTCTTCTTCGCCGCCGCGTTCCTGCCTCTGTGCATGGCCGTTGCGCCCGCCCTGCCGCACTTCGCGGGGAGCCTGGGTCGCACCGCTGGAGGCCGCCTTTTCAATTTCATCGGCGTCCTCCGGATCTTCCATTTCCAGAAAATCGGTCACATAAAGAAAGGCATCGCGCTCCAGGCCGATGTCGACAAATGCCGACTGCATGCCCGGCAAAACGCGCGTCACGCGCCCGTTGTAAATGGACCCCGCAAGGGTATATTCGTTTTCGCGTTCATAGTAGATTTCCGCGAGTTGATCGTCTTCTAAAATTGCAAGCCGGGTTTCATGCGGCGTGCTGGAGATACAAATTTCTTTTGCCATCGTGCCTTTCCGCCCAGCGGCGAACGCCTGCTGGGGCCTGCGGCAAGGTCGGATGGATGCTCAAGGAACCGGACGGGATGGAGATAGGCGGAGAAGAATACCTGCGTGTTGTTCGCGGGGCAGCCTTCTGAAGCGAAGGATCCGTGTAGCGGACGTGCTGTACGAAACGGGAATCCTGTGGCAGAGAACCGGTGGCCCTGAAGCGGGCCGTTGTGACACTCGCGATCACATGGGATAGCAGCTTGTCTGGCGCATTGTCTGCGCCCGTGCAGTCCATTGAAATCGCCCGTCTCTGCGTGCTCATGTACCCAATCCTGCCGGGCCTCAAGATCCTGCGGACCTGGCCGGCGAAAATACTTCAAACTACCTTTCCTGTAAGTCCCCAATTGAGGGTCTCCCAGGCAGTCAACTTTGTTCAAAAGCGTCCGGCATGTGCCAGCCTGAACGCTTCGGCACCATCAGATCCTCATGATCTGAGAGAAGCCTAGTTTACAAACCGACGCATGCGCACGTTCATCGCAACGCCTAGCGCGAGGAAGGTAAACAACACCGAAGATCCGCCGTAACTCATGAGGGGCAATGGGATTCCGGTGACGGGCATAAACCCTATGACCATACCGACGTTGACCGCAATCTGGAAGGTCAACACGGCCACGACGCCCATAATAATGAGGGAGCCGGGTAGGTCGGCAGCCGTTTGAGCGTTTTGAATCAAACGCATCAATATGAAGAAGTATAGCAGCAGCACAAAGATCGCACCCACAAAGCCGTGCTCCTCGCTGAACGCGGCAAAGATGAAATCCGTATAGGGAATAGGCAGAAAGTAGCCCTGGGTCTGGGTGCCCTTGGCCGATCCCTTCCCCCAGATGCCGCCCGACCCCACCGCAATCAGCGATTGCTTGATCTGATACCCCGACCCCTTGGGATCGTTATCGGGGTCAATAAAGCTGGTGAGCCGGGCCTTTTGATAGGGCTTCAGGCCCTTCCCGCTAGTCCATGCGCCCGCTACCAGGACCAGGGACACACTGACCAGAATCACGGCCTGCTTCCAGTTGATTCCGCCCAGGAACAGCCCCGCCACCAGAATCGGAGCGTAGATCAGCGTCGTGCCGAGATCGGGCTGGATGAGGACCAGGGCCATCGGCAGCCCCACCAGCCCCAGGCCCTTGAAGATGTCACGCCAGGTAAGATTGCGCCCGCCGAGATTGGCAAAGTAGCGCGCGACCATCAGGATCAGCACCAGCTTGGCCCATTCCGAGGGCTGGAACTGCATGGGGCCGATCTGGATCCAGCGGCGCGCTCCAAGCGCCTTGTGGCCCACCAGGCGCACTGCCACCAGGAAGAAAATGCAGACGCCATAGGCCCAGGGAGCCCAGTCAAGCAGGCGGTGATAGTCGATCTTCGCCAGGACGAACATCACGATGATGCCGGCAAGGATGAAGAAGACCTGACGGGTATGAAAACCCGCGAACCGCGTATGCATCGTCGCGGAATAGATCTCAAGCACCGAAATGGAGCAGAGCATGAGCACCATGCCAAACAAGCCCCAATCGAAATCGCGGAAGCTGAGAAATCTGCGCACCGGGGTCATGGCTGGCCAATCCTGCGGGTCGGCAACGCGAACCCAAGCTGCGACGGCGAGTGAAAAGCCGGCTGCGCATCCGCGCCGGGGTCCTTGGCTGGATCGACAAAGAAGCGGCCGGCGTGAATGCGCGCCGTTTCACCGGTTGCGGCGTTCTGCACGGCATCGTCCGGAGTGGTCCAGAGGGCGGTGACTTCGACGGGAGCGGCCGGGGTGGCCGCCTTCAGCGGCTGCAGGTTGTGGGCCAGACGGCGCTGCTTCTCAACGTACGCGGCCACTACTCGTGCGCCGATGCGGGCCGAAAACCAACTCTTGTCGCCATTCTGAAAAAGCACGGCCACCACCAGTTCGGGATTGCGGCGGGGAGTAATGCCCACGAACCACACGTTAGGCCGGGTGACCTTGCCCTTCGCGGTTTTGTCGAGGGCCTGATGGCTCATTACTTGAGCGGTCCCGGTTTTTCCGGCGAAGTCGATGCCCTCCAGATGCTCTCCTCCCGCGGTGTGATAAAGACCGGGCTGAGTCACCTCGGCCATCCCGTCGGTGATGATCTGCCAGTTTTCTGGATCGATAGGAAGATCGACCTTACCTGAGCCTGGATACGTGTCATCGAGCGCCCGCCTGAAGTCGTCGGGCAGCTCATCGGGGAAGACCGAGTGGGGCCGCACCATGTGCCCTCCTGAAGCGATGCCGCCGATAATGCGCGCCAGCTGAATAGGCGTGGCTTCAACCGCGCCCTGGCCGATCGAGACGTCGAGAGTTTCGTCGGGATACCAGCGATGGTGATAAGTCTTCAGGAGCCACTGGATCGACGGCATCAGGCCGGCCTGTTCGCCCGGCAGATCGATGCCGGTCTTCTGGCCATAGCCGAACTCAGTTGCGTATTTGGCGATGCGATCGATCCCGAGCTTGTCGCCCAGCTGGTAGTAGTAGGTGTCGCAGGAGTAGGGAATCGCGTTGTAGATGTTGACCGCGCCGTGATGCTCGTCGCAGTGATGGAAGAACCCGTAAGGGCCCCAGCCGCCTGCACAATTGACCTTGAGATCTTGCGCAATGCCTTCTTGCAGGCCGGCGACCGACATCAGGATCTTGAAGGTTGATCCCGGAGCCAGCTGTGCCTGGATCGCCTTATTCATCAAGGGGTGCGACGGATCGGTGATGAGCTTGTTCCACTCGGACCGCTCAATTTTGACTGCGAACGCGTTGGGATCGAAGCTCGGCCGCGACACCATGGCGAGAATCTCGCCGTTGCGAGGGTCCATGGCGACGATCGCCCCGTCGCGATCGCCGAGGGCCAACTCGGCTGCGCGCTGCAGATCGTTGTCGATGGTCAGGCGCAGATCTTTGCCGGGCGTGGAGTGCTGCGTGCCCAGGATGCCGACTTCGCGCCCGTGGCTGTCGACGATCACGTCGCGGGAGCCGTCTTCGCCGCGCAGAAGCTGATCGTAGGTCTGCTCGACGCCGGCTTTGCCCACCACGTCGCCCGGTTCATAGGCGGCGTAGCGCGGATCGTTCAGCATGTCTTCGCTCACTTCGCCGACGTAGCCGATCAAATGCGCTGCGAAGCCGTCGCGTGGATAAAGACGGCGCTCCTGGTCGATGGTCTCCAGTTCTGGCAGCTCGTTGCGATGGGCCTCAATAAAAGCCTCTTCGTCCGGCGTGATTTCGGTTTTGATCGGAATGGGCTGATAGCCGGGCGCCGCGCGGAAATGCTTGATGGTGGCGCGAAGTTGATCTAGGTCCAGATTCAGGCCGTGCGCGATCATGGGCAGATCGGCATCGACGTTGTGGCCCTGCTCCCGCACCAGGAAGCAGGAAACAGACGGATAGTTGTCGACGATCAGGCGATTTTCGCGATCGAAGAGCTTCCCGCGAGGAGCCAGCATCGGAACCTTGCGGATGCGGTTTTGCTCGGCAAGAAGTTTGAAGTTGGCCGCGCCCAGCACCTGCAGGCGCCAAAGGCCGGCCGCCAGTGCAAGCATCATCACCAGAATGCCGTACTGTGCCACTGCCAGCTTGATGCCGGAGATTTTTTCGCCGCGAACTGCTTTGTCCGAGAACATGGGGGCCGCGCTTTCAGAATACAGCCAAGGACGCTTGCTCCAAAGCGCTACAACGTCGCGGAGTTCGTACTTTGGTGCTCATCTGGATGCGGGCGCCATCCCGACTTTGCAAGCAGGTAGGTCGGCTCGATCACGCCCGACGGTTCATAGAATTCCTCGCCCGCGCGTTCGAACCCGAGCTTTTCGAGAACCCGTTGCGAGGCACGGTTCGCAGGATGATGCCCGGCGAACAACGATGCAGCGCCGAGAGTGACGAAGGCATACTCGACGACGGCGGTCGCCGCCTCGGTGGCGAAGCCGGCGCCCCAGTACGCGGGCTTGAGGTAATAGCCCAACTCAAGCAGATTCTCTGCTTTGGGCCGCAGACCTGCGCATCCCACATGGTCGCCGTTGCGCACAAGAAAGATGGGCCAATATTGAACGCCGACTTCTTGTTGCCGGCGGATCTCGAGGTCCAGCCGAGCCTGGATGGCCGCGGGCGAAAGCGGGCCGCTAAGCCATGCACTCACCTCTGCATCGCCCCACAACCCAAGAGCGAGAGGGAGATCGTCACTGCGCCAGGTGCGGAACCCAAGGCGGCTGGATTGCAGGAAATAGTCCATGGGCAAACCGATGCAGCGAGGCAGCGAGACCTAGTCCCGCAGTTGAAAGCGATCGAGGAAGGGAAAGAGCAACAGGGCGATAGCAGCATTGCCGAGCGCGATGTAAAGCTCGATCGGCCAGTTGATCTCGACGTTGAGCCCGAGCAGAAAGCGATTGACGAAAAGGCACAGGGCGCTCGAGAGCAGAGACAGAAGGAAAATCAATCCCACACGAATGATGCGGTTCTCGACGTCGATTCGAATGCCGACCGAGGCCGCCAGAAATCCCGCGACGGTCTTGGCAATGCCGTTGATGCCGATGGGATGATGCGTGAGGGCGTCTTCGAACAAGCCGACGGCACAACCCATCAAGGTGCCTTGAATAGGGCTGCGACGACCCAGCGCGAAGTAGACGGTGACCACCAGCGGAAGATCGAACCACGCGTACTTGCCGACCACGCGGGGCAGCCAGGCCTGCAGAACCAGGGCCACCAGCGGAACGATCCCGTAGAGGTAAACAGGATATCGGTGAATCTCAAGATCGCGGCGGGAGTCCGCCGTCAGCACCGACATGGCTACGGGTTCCTCCGGGCATTGGGATCAAGAGCGGGTTTCTCTGGAACGGCCGTCTTCGGCTTCTTGGCTGCCGTGCCTGACTTAGGTGTCTCGGACGAAGAGGGCGAAGTGGCTTCCGGCTGGTTGGGCGACGAAGCATCCGCTCCTGGCACCGGCGCGCCACTGTTCGGAGTGGTGTCCGGCGTAAAGCGATCGGGATGCAAAGCGGGCACCGGACGCGCAACCGGATTGGGATTGGAGTCATCCTTCAGCGGCTGCTGATCGGGCGGAACATTGGGAACGATCAACCCAGGCAGCCGTTCAGCCATGATCTCCGAAGCCTTCTGGGCTTTCTCCTGTTCGACCTCGGCTCCCTTCAGCGTCTCGCTCTCGCTCATGTCCTGCTTCTGGTCGGCCGGAAAGCGCGGCTGCACCGACGTGATGACGAGAACTTCGTCGAGGCGATCGAGATGGGCTGCCGGCTTGATGATGATCTTGATAAAGCCGTCCTGGTCGGGGTCCTTGATGATCGTGTCGACCGTGCCCACCGGTAAGCCACGCGGGAAAATCTCATCGCCGCCGGCGGTCAGGACGCGCTCGCCCGGCTGAATGCGGCTGTCGTTCGTGAGACCAACGATTTGCGGCTGGCCGAGAGCATTGCCGCGCAGAACACCGCGAATACGCGTGGTTTCAAGAATCACGCCCGCACCGCTTGTCTGGTCGTTGATGAGCAGGATTTGCGCCGAGCTCGGATACACCTCGCGGACTTTGCCGACGATACCGTCCGCGGTGATCACCGCCATGTCGCGCTGCAGATGGGCATTCTCGCCCTTGTCAATATAGAAGAGGCGCGACTGGTCGCTGCCGCTGGTGCCGATGATCTGCGCGGGTACGGTCTGATAGATGTACTTCTCTTCAAACCCGAGCATCGCCTGCAGACGCTGCCCCTGGCGCGCGTCTTCCATCAGAGCAGCTTCTTCAAGGCGCAACCGGTCAACAGTTTTTTGCAGGTCCTTATTTTGTTCGCTGACGTGGCGCAGCTCGAAGTAGTTCGACCAGACGTAAAAGGTGCTTGCCCAGATGCCATGAAAGAATCGCTCCGGCGGCGAGACGATGGCGTTCGCCCAGAGCCGGACCAGTCGCACCCCGCCGCTATCGCGCGTATCCAGGCTCATGCGTCCCGCATCGCCGCGATGTACCTGCGACGCAAGACCGATGATCTGCGCCACCAGCATGACCAGCAGCACCATCAGGTTCCGGTAGCGTTCGAAGAGAGATTCCATGACAGCCAGTGGTCAGGGTTCAGTGCACAGTGATCCAGTCATGCAGGCTGGGCTCGGTCGAATCGCACATGCCCTGATCACTGACCACTGATCACTGTCCACCGTTTAGTCGATCTTGATCTTCCGCAGCAGGCGGAAGTCAGACAGCATCTTGCCGGTGCCAAGCACAACCGATGCCAATGGGTCATCGGCCACCGAAACCGGCAGACCGGTTTCCTCGCGGATGCGCTTGTCGAGATTCTTGATCAGTGCGCCACCGCCCGTCAGCACGATACCGCGATCGGAGATGTCGGCCGAAAGCTCCGGGGGCGTACGTTCAAGGGCGACGCGGATAGCGTTCATGATGACCGCGATGCACTCGCCGAGCGACTCGCGAATTTCGCTGTCGTCGATGGAGATGGTCTTGGGCACACCCTCAATCAGATTGCGGCCCTTGATCTCCATGGTCAGCGGCTTGTCCAGTGGATAAGCGGAACCAATCTCGATCTTGATCTGCTCGGCCGTACGTTCGCCGATCAGCAGGTTGTATTTGCGCTTGAGGTAGTTGGTGATGGCTTCGTCCATCTGGTTGCCGGCCATGCGGACTGAACGCGAGTAGACGATGCCCGACAACGAAATGACTGCGATATCGGTTGTTCCGCCGCCGATGTCGACGACCATGTTGCCCGAGGGCTCGGTAATGGGGAGTCCGGCGCCGATCGCCGCCACCATGGCCTGCTCAACGAGATACACTTCGCTGGCCTTGGCGCGATAGGCCGAATCTTCCACCGCGCGCTTTTCTACCTGGGTGATCTCAGAGGGCACGCCGATCACGATCCGCGGATGCACCAGCATCTTGCGGTTATGCGCCTTCTGAATGAAGTAGTTCAACATCTTCTCGGTCACTTTAAAGTCGGCGATCACACCGTCTTTCATGGGCTTGATGGCCACGATGTTGCCCGGTGTACGCCCGAGCATGTCCTTGGCCTCTTTGCCCACGGCTTCCACTTCGCCGGTGTTCTTGTTAATAGCCACAATGGACGGCTCGTTGACCACAATGCCCTTGCCGGCGGCAAAAACGAGGGTATTCGCGGTGCCGAGATCGATGGCCAGGTCGCTCGAAAACATGCTGAAGAGGGAGCGCAAGCCATGTGTCCGCGATGTGCGGGATGGAAAACCGTTCAAAGACATTGGAAAATGGGTCTACCTCAAGCAGTATTGTACGGCCAACTGGCAATAACTGAAGTCGAAGCGCACCGTTGGTAACTGGTACTTATTGCATTTGCAACGTGGTGCGGCACAGCAACAGAGAGTAGACAACCGTCGACAAACAGTGTTGCGACCAGACTACCTCTCCATCATCTTAAATACACGGTGAACCAGGAGCGGTCGCGCACCCCGGCGAGGGATTTCGCCCCGGATGATGCAAAGTGCTATAACCGCACTGTTCACCCTCGATCCTTCATCCACTTACGAGCACCCAGGAACTGAGACTGACCCATGACCTATCCCACGTATCACAACCTGATTGGCGGGGAGTGGATTCCTGCCGCGAGCGGTAAGACCTACCTCAACCTGAACCCGGCCGACCATAACGATATCGTTGGCGCATTTCCGTCCTCCCACGCCGAGGATGTCGACAAGGCGGTGGCGGCGGCCAAGAAGGCCTTTGCGACATGGCGCCTGGTGCCCGCGCCCAAACGTGCCGAGATCATCGTGCGAGCCGGCAATCTTCTAATCCAGAACAAGGAAAAATACGCCCGTGACATGACGCGGGAAATGGGGAAGGTACTGGCCGAGACCCGGGGCGACGTGCAAGAAGCCATCGACGAGGCTTTTTATGTGGCCGGCGAGGGCCGCCGCCTGTTCGGCGTGACCGCCCCTTCGGAGTTGCAGAACAAGTTCGCGATGAGCGTCCGTATGCCCGTGGGCGTGGTGGGCATGATCACGCCGTGGAACTTCCCCATGGCCATTCCGAGCTGGAAGCTCTTCCCGGCGCTGGTATCCGGCAACACCTGCGTCATCAAGCCAGCCGAGGATACGCCGCTCTCCACCTACAACCTGGTGCAGACGCTCATCGACGCCGGCTTGCCGCCGGGCGTGGTCAATATTGTTGCCGGGCTGGGACCCGACGCGGGTGCTCCCCTGGTCGAGCATACCGGCGTGCGCGCCATCAGCTTTACAGGCTCAAGCGAGATTGGCTCACTGGTCGGTCAGCGCGCCGCCGCTACCTTCAAACCCGTTTCGCTCGAAATGGGCGGCAAGAATGCACAGATCGTTCTCAACGATGCCAATCTCGACCTCGCATTGAACGGCGCGTTGTGGGGCGCCTTTGGAACCACGGGCCAGCGCTGCACCGCTACCAGCCGCATTTTGCTGCAGAAGGGAATCGCCGCGGAGTTTACCAAGGAGTTCGTGAAGCGCGCCAAGGCCTTGAAGGTCGGCGACGGTCTCGACGAGTCAATCGAAGTGGGACCGCAGGTGAACGAGGCGCAGATCGAAACTTCGACCCGCTACGTGGAGATTGCAGTGCAAGAAGGCGCGGAGCCCTTGACGGGCGGCCATGCGCTGACCAGCGGCGCGTATGCCAATGGAACCTTCTTCGAGCCGACCATATTTGGCCGAGTCACGCCGTCCATGCGTATCGCGCGCGAAGAGGTATTCGGCCCTGTGGTGAGCCTGATTGAATTCGATACGTTCGAACAGGCCATCGAGATTGCCAACTCGATTGAGTACGGCCTCTCAACCGCTCTCTACACCAAGGATGTAAACCGGGCCTTCACCGCAATGCGCGATCTCGAAGCCGGCATCACCTACATCAACGCGCCGACCATCGGAGCGGAAGTTCACCTACCCTTCGGCGGAGTCAAGCGCACGGGCAATGGCCATCGCGAAGGATTGGGCGCTATCGATTTCTTCACGACCTGGAAGGCTGTCTACGTGGACTACTCCGACACCTTGCAAAGGGCCCAGATCGACAACGCGGAGTAGGCGCGATATTGCCTGGCGATTCGCGGATGATCGCCAATCGGAACCGCGCTACAATATTTCCATGCCGCGTACCGCCGCCCAACTCCTTAAAGAAGCCCGCCAACTGCCTCCCGGCGAGTTCAACTGGCTCCTCGGGGAACTCCTGCAAGAGGGCGATGGTTCCGGCGAGGCGGAGATCGAGACCTCCTGGAAAACCGAGGTCGAGCGCCGCGTTGCTGACGCCAATACCGGAAATGGCACGACCTATTCATGGGAAGAAGTGAAAGCGCCGTTGAACGTCCGGCTGAGGAAGTGAAACAGAAGACTCTCCTCATTCGGTTCGAGGCTCGGAAAGAGATCGACTCTGCATTCGATTGGTTCTTCGAGCGCAGCCCGAAAGCTGCCGACGCGTTTTTAGCCGAAGTCGATGCTTCCCTGGCACAAATCGTCTCTCATCCGCAGCTTCACCCGCTCTTTACAAAAAACACCCGCAGACGCGTATTGGAGAGATTCCCCTATTCCGTGATCTTTCAAGAGAAAGAAGACGTCGTTCTCGTGATCGCCGTGGCCCATGCGAAACGCCGTTTCGGCTATTGGGGCGCGTGAATTTGAGTCAGAGTGAGGGAGAGCCAACGAGGCCCCAACAATTGAAGCGCGTCTCAAAACTGGTGAATGCAGAGTGAGTCTGGCCATGAGAATCGCAGGCAGCCTAACCCCTAGTTGCTCATTCTGCCCAGAATCGCCCCGCTGTTGGTGCGTAGCGCGCAATTGGCTTGCTGGTCGCACTTGAAATGAATGTGCGAATAGTTCGAAGCCCACGCCGCCGCGATCGTCTGGTCGCTTTTCACTGGGATGAAGAAACTCCGCCCTGACTCATCGGTGAGCAGCGAGCGCGAAGCTTCGTACATGCTGATCTGATCGTCGCCTTCGACGGAGTAGGTCGAGACAGGTCCCTTGGGAGCGGATTTCCTTCGCCCCTTGGCTCCGGGAGTATTGCTTGTCGCAGTCGAGCCTTGCGCTGCGATTCCAGGGGAGGCCGGTCTCCTGCCCAGCATCGCGTCCTGTTCCGCGATGGTCGGGAAGTTGGTCGACAGATCCCAATAGTCGAACTTCTTATATTGATCGGGCGAGCAAGGCAATTCACCTTGCGACCATAGCGCTTCCACGGCGCCGTCGTTGCCTTGGATGTTCTGAAAGACGTCTTTCCCGGTTTCGCGCGCTCTCTCCTGGATCGACACACGCTGCACGCTTGCCTGCTGCTCGGCTAGAATCCGCTCCGCGTCGGCCCGCTTGTGAGGGAGCTGTGCGGGCACGCGCGACGCGTGCGTGGGATCGAAGTGCAGAACAATCTCTTTGCCGCAGAGAGCGAACCCGGCGGAGTCAAGCAATCGAATATTGATGGAGATAGGCTTGGCAGGATTGTTCGCAACCGCTGCGAAGCCCGCCGCGTCGCGCGGATCGAGAGGCTCCATCTTGAGCATGTACTGTGCCTTGCCCTGTTGCCAGCGCGTCACCAGGTGACCACGCAAGCCTGAACCGTTGGCGATGCCCGCTCCCATGTCGTCGGAGTCGCCAGGAACGGAAGAAGAGCCAGTCTTGGGCGTCAGATATTTTCCCTGGGTCAGGGTGATGACACCGATGCCGATCATGGCAACCAATCCCAACCCCACAATCAGAACGCCGGAGGTTTTCTTCGGCGACTTCTGCAGACCCGCCCCTTCATCCAGCGGAAAGGAATTGGGATCGATCGGTGCCCGAAACGTCTCTTGGACGCCGGTCTGCACCGGGTTGTTGCTTGAACCTTGCTGATCGGGTTCGCTCATTGCGCGGCCTCGTTCACTTTCCTGGCCACCCTGCCAGATCTTCGCTTCGGGGGATGCTGCTGCGAAAGTTGTCGGCTTCCGCTCCACGGGCTGATACGGCCTCAGAGATCAGGCTTACGCCCTCAACCTCTCAAGCTCCCCCCAAGCATGGCACTCACCCAAAGAAGAGTAAAGGTAGGCTACCCCTCGCAAGCGATGGGTACAAGTTATTCAGGTAACGTGTCTTCCGGCTCCTGCTCCTTCGATGGTGCACTGGATTTGGGCGCCGCTTCCGCCTTGGTCGCCGCGGCCGCAGGCGGTTCACTGGGCAACGCCGGATGCTCGAAAGCGTAGAGCTCATTAAACAGAGAACGATACGTGGCATGCGACTGGCCGCGGAATTGGGGTTTGAAGCCAAAAAGCACGATGCGGCCCTTCCCATAGGCCAACTCAACCGACGCCGCTTTCCCTTCGATTGCCTCGGGATGCAGCAGCAGGCCGCTCTCCAGCGGGTTGGTCTCCTTGGGATAGCGGGCAAGCACGGCCCCGTGAAAACCCGGTAGAGGCTGGAAAGCCGGGCCATTCTGGAACATGACTACGGGCGCGGTCGAGACGCCATAGTTGGCCGGCAGATCGCCATGTTCGGTCTCAACGCGCAGCAACGCGCCGGAGCAAAAGAACTTGTCGCTCTTTACGCCGTCCAGGATGTTCTGCACCGGCAACGACATGAGAGGGATAAGGGCAGCCGCGGTCCGATTGAGTGCGATCAGCGTTCCTCCCTCGCGCGTAAATTCGCGCAGGTTCTCGAGGCCATCCTCTCCGATGCCGCCCGCATACTCGCCGGGCACGACGCCGACGCCGAATCCGTCCGTGAGTTGTTTCGAAGACATGTCCGGCACCACGATCACGTCGTAGCGGCTGCGCAGACCGGCCGACCGCATATCCGCGTTGTACAGACTCTTTGGTTCGAAGCCGTAGTTCTCGAGGATCCAGCGCGTCCAGCCTTCATCGATCGAAGGCATCCACGGACGATAAAGACCGATGCGCGCCTTCTTGATCGGCAGTGCGTGAGCAGGAGCGGAGACGGCAGCCGCCGGCACGCCATACTTCTTGGCCAGGTCCGCGGTCGCGGAGCGGCTCAAGCCACCGATAAGGAATGCCCCGCTTTCGGATCCATCGGAAGATTTGACCGGGTCCTGCGCGAGCGATACGGTGGCGCCCGCCTGCAGCGCCGCATTCACCAGTTGGAAGGATGCGTTGGCTTTGTGGCTCACTGCAAACACCGCGCCCGTGCCATCGATCGACGCCTCGGGAAGGACAACTTTATCGATCTTCGCCAGCAGGCCGCGCTGCTCCGCGGCCAGCGGATCAGTCACCGCGTCGACATTCACGCCCATCTGCAGCGGCAGGGTCCACCCGGTGACGTCATAGGGCAGGTCCACTGCTTTGGCCGTTCCATTCTCCAGCGCATCGGGATAGCGCTGCCGCTCGAAAAGCTCCTTCGCCAGCGCCGAGAAGGGTTGATCCATCGGGATCACCCACGAGCCCGTGGGATAGTTGACGCCGTTCGCCTTGAAGCCGGATTGCGTGGCGTACACGTCGAGCCCGTTGTCGATCATCTTTTGCGCCAGCAGCCCCGCCTCCGGTGTGTCTGCCTGCTTCGACGGAATCACGTAGG
The DNA here is from genome assembly GCA_036267935.1 of Occallatibacter sp. Lineage (GTDB taxonomy): Bacteria > Acidobacteriota > Terriglobia > Terriglobales > Acidobacteriaceae > Telmatobacter. The sequence goes on from DATAVC010000077.1 coordinate 56,488, forward strand.
CGAACGGTGGTTCCTTGCTGAAGTGCTGGATGTTGTCGCGCGCAGCCTGGTAGCGGTTGTACAGCAGGGTTTCGCGATTCTTCGCGGCAATGTCGAGCACCGACATCGATCCGCCGACCATGTAGTCGACTGCGTCTTTAAGACGCCACCAGCCGCCTTGCCATGGAGTGGAGTACATGCTGAGCGCGCGCAGATCCTGAAAGTTCTTGGGGAAATCCCGCACGGTGTAGAAGTGCGGCGTGGCGTACTCATAGAGCGCCGTCTCGGTAAAGAACGAGATCTCATTGCGGAACACGTGAGCCCAGTCCGTAAATCCGGCATACCAGTTATCGAAGCGCGACTCCGAAATGGCGCCCGGCATGTTGTGCGCGTTGAGATAAGCCGTCATATTGGCGCCGACCAGGTTGAGCCAGCTCCGCACCAGCGGGCTGATGTTGCTCGAAATGGGATCGGAGAACGGCGGAATCCAGATACGCGCGGGAAACGGCGCGGTCTGATGCTGGCAGTAGAAAATATCGGGGCTGTACTCCAGCTGGGTCTTGACGACGACCTGCTCCTCTTTCATGTTCATCATGTAGCCGTCGCGATTATTGTCGTGGCCCACATACTCCTGGTAGAGCCAAGGCATCGGCGCCACTTCGTATTTGGTGCCGAGATTCTGCCGGTACCAGTGCACCACCCGATCCTGCCCGTCCGGATTCAGCGTCGGCCACAGCACCAGGATCACGTTGTCGAGAATGGCGTCCACCTGGGGGTCGTTCTGCGCGGAAAGCAGTTTGTAGGCCAGGACCATGGTGTGTTGCGGCCCCGCAACCTCGTCGGCATGCAGGCCGCCATCAATATGCACGATCACCTTCGAGGTCCGAGCCAGTTGCAACGCCTCGGCATCGTTCAGATTCGTCGCGTGCGCCAGTCTGCCCGCAATCTGCTTCAATTCGTCGAGCTTGGCGATGTTCGGCGCCGACGAGATCACCGCAATCTCGATGTCTTTCCCCTCGGTGGTCTTCCCCACCGTGAACATCTTCATGCGATCGGGGGCCGCCGCCGCCAAGGCATGAAAGTAGCGCACCGTGTCTTCGTAGTCCGCCAGGTAGAAATCGTCGCCGGGGTTGTGACCGAGCACCGAAATCGGCGTGGGAACCTCGGCGCGCAGCGAAGCAGCAACGCAGAACAGGCAACACACGAAAGTGAAGACAAGAAAACCTAGGCGCGAGTTCGGACGGATCGAGGGCATCGACGCTCCTTCAGAAGGAAATCAGAAAAGTAAGGTCGAACAGGGAGAGAGACCGGCGCAGGAAAGCCCGGGCGCAATTCGTGCTGCGTGTGTCCAAGGTTAACGCACCAGATCGGAATTGCGGAGAGTGATTGACGCCCGCAGGAGCGTCGTCGTCCCGCGATCCACGGTCGTACCGCTAGATCGACGCGGAATCCGAAGTGAGCACGGAGCAGGGCGCCGGCGCGGTTACGTCTTGACGCTTTCGAGAACGTCGCGCAACGCGAAGCTGGTTTCAATACGGGTTACGCCCGGCAAACGCGAGAGCTCGTTCTGATGCAGCCGGCCGTAGTCGTCGATGCCCCCGACCCGCGCCACCAGCATGTAGTCGTACTGGCCCGCCATCAGGTGGCAGCTCACGATCGCGCGGCAACGGCGGACCGCCGTCTCGAACCCTCCCAGCACCGTGGCCGACTGCCGTTCGAGCGTCACGCGAATATAAACCGTCATGCGCTTGCCCAGCAGGCGGTCATCCACCAGCGCGCGATAGCCGCGAATCGCTCCCGTCTCTTCCAGCGCGAGAATGCGCCGCGACGCAGCTGATGCCGAAAGCCCCACTTCCTCGCCTACCTCGAAGTTTGTCGCGCGGCCCTTGCGTTCGAGATAGCGCAGGATCGAAGCGTCCAGATCATCCAGAGCATTCTCCGGTTCTTGTTCGGGCGATTTGTGCGCAATAGCCGCATTTTTCTCACGTTTCATGCTCATGCGGTAGTTGTATCACGAATTTTGCACACATTGGCCACTCAATTCGCCGTACGATTCTCTGGTTGGAAGTGCACTGCGTTTGCCGGAACCCAGCCCTCCCCATTTCAAAAAATCCGGCACGCAGCCTGCTTCCTTCTGAGCCCTCCCCCCTTGGGTGTTCTATAGGTATAGAGGAGCAGACCGCATGATCATCGGCGTTCCAAGGGAAATCAAAGACAACGAAGCGCGGGTCGGTGTGACGCCGGCAGGCGTCAAAGCTCTGAGCGAAACGGGTCACAAGGTCCTCGTCGAAACCCAGGCCGGCGTTCTCTCGGGCTTTGAAGATGCCGAATATCAGAATGCCGGGGCCGAGATTGTGGGCGATGCCGGCCATGTCTGGGCCAAATCCGAAATGGTGGTCAAGGTCAAAGAGCCCATCGAGAAGGAGTACGTCTACTTTCGCGAAGGGCTGGTGCTGTTTACCTATCTCCACCTTGCTCCCCTGCCTGCACTCACTGAGAAACTCCTCCACTCCAAAGTGATCGGCATCGCCTATGAGACCGTGCGTGACCGCCAGGGCACGTTGCCGCTGCTGACACCCATGAGCGAAGTCGCGGGGCGCATGAGTGTGCAAGTCGGCGCCAGTTATCTCGAAAAAGAACGTGGCGGACGCGGCATCTTGCTGGGCGGTGTCCCAGGCGTGCCACCGGCACATGTCACGATCCTCGGCGGCGGAATCGTCGGAACCAATGCGGCCAAGATCGCCTTGGGTTTCGGCGCGAAGGTCACCCTAATCGATCTGAATCTGAATCGCCTGCGCGAGCTCGACGACCTCTATGGCGGACGGCTCTACACGCTGGCCTCGAACAGTTACAACATTGCGAATGCCACGCGCGAAGCCGATCTGGTGATTGGCGGCGTGCTCATTCCTGGGGCGACAGCTCCCAAGCTCGTGACCCGCGCGATGGTCGCGCAGATGAAGAAGGGCGCAGTCATCGTCGATGTCGCAATCGACCAGGGCGGATGCGTCGAGACCGCGCACCCCACATCGCATTCCAATCCAAGCTTCGTTGTCGACGGCGTCGTCCACTACTGCGTGACCAACATGCCCGGAGCCGTGCCGCATACCTCGACCCTGGCGTTGACCAACTCCACGTTCCCCTACCTCGTGCGGATTGCGAATCTCGGGGTGCGCGAGGCGCTGAAGAAAGACGCTGGCCTGGCCGAAGGTCTGAATACGTGGCTCGGTACGCTCACCTATAGGGGAGTGGCCGAGAGCCAGCAGAAGCCGTGGACACCGGCCGCGGACGTAATCTCCTAAGCTGTTGCAGCAGCTGTTTCAAATGGCAAGTCCATTGTTTCTGAGCCTATAATCCCCCCATGTCCTTCCTAGGCGATGCGCGGCGGCGCACCGTGGTCCTGCTGGGCCTCGGCGTCTTTCTGTTCTTCGCGCTGCTGGGTGGGCTGCAGGCATTCAATACCTCGAATATCTCGTTCCTCAATCCCGAGACCGCAAGCGAAACGCTTGTTTTTACGGGACTGACGGTCATCGTCTTTCTTCTTCTGCTCGTGTTGTTGATGCTCCTCCTCAGGAACATCCTGAAGATCTACGCGGATCAGAGCAGCAGCGCATTGGGTGCGCGTCTCCGCACGCGGATGGTGCTGGGCGCAGTGTTGATCGCCGTCACGCCCGCGACGTTCATGTTTTTGTTCAACAAAGAGTTGATGAATCGGTCGATCGACCGCTGGTTCTCGCCGAATATCTCAGAGTTGCGCGAAGACTCGACGCGCGTCGTGCTCGAACTGGCACAATACGTCACCAGCAATGCACGAGACGAGGCTGAATCGATCGGCTCGAGCAGCGCCGTGGACCAAGACCAGGCTGCTCTGCGGAATGTGCTTGGATCGCACCGCATTACATTGCAGGGCGGATTTGCGCTGGTCTACTCCAAAGACCGGCATGTCTTAACGAGCTACCAGGCGCCCCCCGACTCCAGCCCGGCCAGCCTGGTTCCCTGGCTTCCTGAGAAGAACGTCGCCGGCACCGACGAGACCGTGACCCAGCTGCAGGGACCGTTGTCGGCTAACCTGCTGATCGCGGCACAGCGCAACGACGAGCCGATTATTCGCATCGCGGGCGAGGACTACGCCTTGGGGATGGCGCTGTCGCCGTCTGGAAAATTTGTGGTGGCGGCTCTGCCCATGCCGCGCGGACTGAGCCAGACCACCACGCGTATTCGCGAAGGCGCCGCGGCCTATTGGGATCTCTTCCATTCACGCCAACGCATCCGGTCGACGTTCTTCCTGATGCTCCTGCTGATTACGGTTGTCGTGTTTTTCTCCAGCGTGTGGCTGGCCCTGTTCCTGTCAAAACAGATCACGCGGCCTGTCGAAGCTCTTGCCGATGCGATGGACAAGATCGCAGCCGGCAAATACGACCACCGCGTAGCGCTGTTGACTACGGGCGAGATGGCGGAGCTGGTCACGTCGTTCAATCACATGGCTGCGGATCTTGATACGAGCCGGCAGCTGGCCGAGACATCATCGGCGCAGGTCATTGCCGCCAACATGGCCATCGAAGAGCGTCGCCGCGAACTCGAAACGATTGTCGAGACCATTCCCAGCGGCGTGGTCACGCTCGACAGTGCAGGCGTGGTGCTGCAGGCCAATCGTGCCTTCGCGGTACTCATGGGCCGGCAGGCCGACCCTGAATTGAAAGGCAACAAGCTTGACGCCCTCTTGCCGCCCGAGTGCGTCGAGGAATTTGGCGCGGTGATCCGGCGCGGCCAGCGCATGGGCGCGGCATCGATCGAAATCGAGGTTCACGCGCGAGGACGCACGATGCATCTTGCCGTGACCAGCGCACGCCTTGAACTGGCTCGCGGAAAGACCGGGACCGTTCTCGTGATTGAAGACACGACCGAACTGCTGCGTGCACAACGGCAGCTGGCGTGGAAAGAAGTGGCGCAAAGGGTCGCACACGAAATCAAAAACCCGCTGACCCCGATTGCCTTGTCGGCGGAGCGCATCGGCCGCCATCTCGATCGCAGCCAGCCCGACTCGAACAGCGTGATTCGCAAATGCAGCGAGGTGATTCTGGGTTGCGTGGGCACACTGCGCACGCTGGTCGATCAGTTCTCCGCGCTTGCGCAGTTTCCCGCACCTCAGCCGCGCCCCTGCGATATGAACCAGGTGGTCGAAGAATCTCTGGCACTGTTTGCCGATCGTCTCGACGGGATCACCGTTCACCGCGAGCTGGGACGCGGATTGCCCATGGTGCTGGCGGATCCAGAAGCAATTCGGCGTGCACTGGCTAACCTGATCGACAATGCCGCCGAGGCGATGCAAGGCAGTCTTCTGCGCATGCTCAGCATCAGCAGCGGGTTGAGCGAGGATGGCGCCGCGCTGGAGATCATGATCTCTGACACCGGCCATGGGCTCACCGACGAAATTCGCGAGCGGCTGTTTCTGCCGTTCTATTCCACCAAACAGCGAGGAACAGGATTGGGCCTTTCCATTGCCGCTAAGATCGTGCAGGAGCACGGCGGCTCGATCCGCGCCGAGAGCAATACCCCGAAAGGCGCGCGCTTCCTGCTGCGTCTGCCGTTGATGGAGATGGCACCGACGCACTCCGCCGACGGCGCCGCCAGCGAACCGCTTACGAAAGCACATTCATGAACCATGTCCTGGTAGTCGACGACGAAGCCGAGATTCGGGCGTCGCTTGAAGAGATTCTGCGCGAAGAAGGATACGCGGTGGCCACGGCCGCTACGGCCACCGAAGCGTTGCTGCTGGTGCGCGACGCCCCCTATGAAGCGGTGCTGCTCGATATCTGGTTGCCCGACCGCGATGGCCTCGAAGTTCTCGCCGAGATTCATGCGATCGATGCCCAGTCGCGCCCCGAAGTAGTCATCATCTCGGGGCACGGAACGATCGAGAGCGCAGTGAAGGCAACCAAACTGGGCGCCTTCGACTTTCTTGAGAAGCCGCTCTCCCTCGCGCGCACGCTCATCGTGCTGAAGAACGCCGTGGAAGCGCGGCGGCTGCGCAATGAGAACCTGGAATTTCGCCGGCAGTTCGGCGTGGGGTCGGTGCTGACCGGCGAAAGCGTTCCATTGAAAGCTTTGCGTCAGCAGATTCGCCTCATGGCTCCCACCAATGGGCGCGTCCTGATCTACGGCGAATCGGGCACTGGCAAAGAACTGATCGCGCGCGCCATTCATGCGGAGAGCCTGCGCCGCGACCGCGTCTTCGTGGAGCTGAATTGTGCCGCGATTCCTGAAGATCATATTGAGTCGGAGCTTTTTGGCTATCGTCACAGCGCACAGCCCGGTGGCCCCCCTGAGCAGCGTGGCACATTGGAGCGGGCAGACAGCGGGTCGCTCTTTCTCGATGAAGTCGGCGACATGAGTCTCAAGACGCAGGCCAAGGTGCTAAGCGCCCTCGACGATCAGTTGTTCACCCCGGTCGGCGGCGTGCAGCCCATCCGCGTCGACGTGCGCGTCATCGCATCGACGAACAAAGATCTGGAAGAGGAGATCGCGAAAGGGAACTTTCGTGAGGACCTCTTCTACCGGCTCAACGTTGTCCCGTTCTTCGTTCCGCCCCTGCGTGAACGCAAGCAGGATATTCCACTGCTGGCGCGAGAATTTCTGGCAGACTTTGGACGGCAGTATGGCCGCCCCCGCATGGAGATCAACGAAGAAGCGCTGGAGACACTCGCCAAATATCACTGGCCGGGCAATGTGCGCGAGTTGAAGAACGTCATCGAGCGCGTCATGATTCTTAATCCGCGCGCATTGCGGATCGAGCGCAAACATCTGCCGCCCCTGACGCATAAGTCCGGAGCCCAGGGAACTGCGGATTTCTCCACGCTGCAGCAGGCCCGCGACGCGTACGAGCGCGAATACATTCTCAAAAAGATTGAAGAGGCGCGCAACAATATGAGCCGCGCCGCCGAGATGCTGGGCCTCGAACGAAGCCACCTCTACCGGAAGATGAAAGCGCTGGGCATCGCGGCCCGCGAATAACTCTGACGTCCACGTGCCGATCCGCGACCCGATAGCGTCGCGCGACGATCTGCGAAGAACGTCGTGGTACGCTAGGCCCCATGCCGCCGTCCGCGCAACCGGAGGTTGAGACTTCTCCCCCCGCTGTGACCCCCGAGCGGCCGTGGCTCTTCAACTTTCTCATCGCACCTGGCGCAGTCATTGCCATCGGACTGGTGAACGGCGCGCTGTCGTACCTTCTCCGCCGTGAGGGCGTAGACCCGGGCCGCGCCGCCAGTATCGTCGCTCTGCTCGGCTTGCCGCATACCATCTACTTTCTTTGGGGCCCGCTTACGGATTTCTGGATGCGGCGCCGAACCTGGCTCATGGCGGCGGCTGCGGCTGCCGCGGCAACTCTGGTCGTCGCCTTCCATCGCCCCGCCCTTGCGTCCACGGGCGGCGTGACGCTCCTCTTTCTGAGCGCCTGCTTCGGCGAGTTTGCCGTCGCAGCTTGCGGTGGCATGATGGGCACCTTGCGCGACGAAAAGAATCGACGGCGCGCCGGCAGCTTTTACCAGTCCGGTTCATTAGCCTTTGGCGCGATCGCTGTGTTTGTCCTCGTCTCTCTCGCTGCGCGCTACACCCTCGGCACCCTGGGCTGGATCGTCGCGGCCATGGTCGCGCTTCCCGCGCTGTTCGCCCTGGTCGCGCCTCCGCAACCGGTTGTGGGAGAGCATACCCCCCGCGAAACCGCAGCCCGCGTGTGGCGCGAATTTAAATCGACCTTTCTGCGCTGGGAAGCAATTCCCTACACACTGCTCGTGACAGCGCCCTGCTGCAGCGGCGCCATGATCGGCCTGCTTCCGGCGCTGGCCGCGGACTACGGCGTTACCGGCCAGCAAGTCGCTTGGATCAACGGTCTCGCAGGCGCGCTACTGACGGCGGCCGGTGCGCTTGCTGCGTCGCTGATCCCGGTTCACATTCGAGCGCCCATCGCATTTCTGATTGCAGGACTCTTCAACGCCGCGACTCTGGCGGTGCTGAGCCTCGGCCCCCAAACGCCCACGGTCTATTTCATTGGCACCGTGCTGTTCCTTTTTTCTATTGGAGCGGGCTATGCCCTTTTCACCGGTGTCGTTCTCGAGTTTCTGGGCGGGTCGGGCAAGAGCGGCAGCGCTCGCTATGCCATCATCAACTCGCTCGGCAACCTGCCTGTTGCCTACATGGCCTACCTCAATGGCCGGGGTTACGCGCACTGGGGACCGCGGGCCATGCCTGCGACCGATGCGGTGTTGAGTACGGCCGCAATCGTGCTCCTGCTGGCGCTGTTTGTTGTAACGAAGAGACGGCAAAGAACCAGCTAAGCAGGATCGTCTATAGCTTCAACATTCGCTAAGCCCGCGGAGGGCAACGAAGGCGCTTGTCGGACCCGGCTGAACTTTCGCTGCAAATCGATGCGCGGCATTGTTCGCGAACGAACAGTCTGTGACGAAAATGGCCAGCGACCGACCGGCAGCGGGGCGGTCGTTCGGAGATAATTCCCTGCCTTTTGAGCAAATTAGATCGATCGTAGGCGATGCGGGAACTGGCTTTTGAATTGCTTGCTAGTAGACACTGATTTCTCTTGGGAGGCGTGGTCATGGCGTACTTTGAACGAATTCGCGATCTGATCTCCGAGCCCTTTAGCCCTGAGGTCATCCGCCAGCGCGCAGCATCCGGCTGGCAGATGGTGTCGATTGAATGGCGGCGTGAACTGCCTGATTCCGAGGCGCCTCACGAAGGAGCCTTCAACGAGGACATTCCCTTCGGCCTGCGCATCTCCGATGACTGCAAGCGGCTCGAGGTCGATCGCCACGAAAACCAGGTGCTGCTGCTGATGATGGATCTGCTGGCCCAGGACTTCTCGTACGCCAGCATCGTGAGCGACCTGAATGAGAAGGGCTTTCGCACCCGGGAAGGCAAGCCCTGGACACGCGTCACCGTCTTCAACATGATGCCGCGGCTCATCGAGGTCGGTCCCCGCATCTTCTCCAGCGCAGAGTGGGAGAAGCGCCGGGTCAAGATTGCCCGGCGCGAGGCGCCCTAGGCGTAATTTAATTTATGCGGCGGCCGAGAGAGGTTTCACTCGGGCGCGTCTCTTCTTCGAAGCCACCCACACGTCGCGTTGCGCCTGCAACCGCAGCCATAGCTCAGCGTCGGTGTTGAACGCCTCCGCAAGCCGCAATGCCATGTCTGCTGAGATCCCCGCCTTGCCGTTCAGCACCCGCGAAAGAGAAGGCCGCGTGACGCCAAGGTGCCGCGCGACTTCAGTCCCCGAATGGCCATCCAGATAGTTGGCCAGGATTCTTCCCGGATGTGCTGGATTGTGCATCCGCATAACCGTCTCCCTTCCTAGTCGTAGTCGCGATAATCGACCAGGATCGCGTCCTCGCCGTCGAACGCAAACGTCAGACGCCAGTTCCCATTCACACGCACTGCCCAATGGCCCATTAAGTCTCCCTGCAAAGCATGAAGTTTCCACCCCGCGACGTTCATTTGCTCCGGTTTGGTCGCGGCGTTGAGAACAGTCAGTTGCTCATTCAGTTTGCCTGCATCATTGGGTTGTAACGCCACGCTATACACCAGGATCGTTGGTGCTATGGCCCGATAGGATGAGTAGCTTACTGCTTCTGGATTGGGCCGATGGAGCCCGGATTGTCGCCCAGGCGCGGATCGACACGGAAATCCCATACGGTCTGGTTGATGTCGGACGCCGACAGAATCTCGACCAACGCATATTCGCCGATGGTCAATGGCTGCGAGGGCGTCAACTTGAGCCAGTGCTTGCCCGGCATCACCTCGGACTTGGCGGCAATCACATCCTCATTCTGCGTCACACTGCCGCTGGCGCTGATGTGAATGGCGCCCACGACGCGGACAGCACGCCTCTCGTCTACATGCACAAGGGCGAACCCCGAGGCAGACGAATGAGCGCCATGCTTGCCATTCGCTAGATCCTTGGCCCCCTTGGTCTCCACCGTAAAAGCATGCGTCTTGAGGGGCGGCTGTTCGCCCGTGTCGAGCGAGAGATAAATTGCGGGATCGTTCACATGCAGATGCACCTTGGCGTGGGCCCCATCCAACTCGATGCTGGCCCTTTCGCCTGCCAGCGGGTTCAGCGTGCTCAGGCCGTGCTTGTTCTTTTGATTCATGTTGAGGTCAGAGGGCAGCAATTCGACCAGTTCAGGAGTTCCCTGGAATGTGTCGAGGACAAATACGCCGCTCTCATCCGGCAGTTCCAGTCCCTTGGCCACCTCGGGCATGCGCGCTCTTTGATCCGCGCGCTCTTCCGCTTCTTCTTTATCAAGATCCGCAGCCTCTTTCATCGAAGGCGAAGACTCCTCCGACGGCTGATTGACGTGATCGCGTTCCCACTTCCGTGTCGCTTCCCAATCCACCAGGTCGGCGGGCATCTCTTCCCATTCGCCGCGATCCTGCGAAAGATAACGGACGCGATCGCCCACAATTTCATACTGCCGGACAGGTTGAAAGCTGCCGTCTTTCAGAATCAGTCGATGATTCGAACCCGTCCCCGGCACACCGACGGGCATGGGAAGAGGTTTGCGGTCCTGAGGCGTCTGCGCCCCGCACGACAGCGTCAGCGTCGCAGCCAGACAAAGCCCCATCAGGCCTCGCAAATCAAGAAGATGTGCCATGGTCCCTCAGTTTAGACGACGCTCGAAGCCGACGGTCTCGAAGAAAAGTGGGCACCCTCGTACCGGCGTGCGATGACATCCACGGATGTGCGGCATCCAATATCCGTGTATTCTGAAGGCTAAGATCGTGTTCGCTACCTTCCATCCACGCAATCGAACGCATCGTCAACGGCCTCGCGCCTTTGTCGCGGTGGCGATTGTGTGCGTGATCCTTCTGGCCTTGGTGTCGGTTGTGCAGGTTGCACATAGCCATCAGGGAGTAAGCGACTCCGATCATTGCCCCATCTGCCTCATGATCCATGCGGCCGCGCCGGTTCTCACGGCGGTGGCGCTGATTGCCCTGGTGCAGATTGCGACCACCCCGCCCGTTCTCGAACCGCAGACGGTTACCCGGCCCTGGCACGCGCAGCTGTTTACACGTCCCCCTCCCACCCGCCGTTAGGGCGTCCTCCGTTTCAAAAGAAAGTCTTCCCGTTCAGCCGCAAGGTTGGGCGCGAAGGCGCCGCACTCAACACAAACGGAGAGATGTCCCGGATTGCAGCGATGATGCGGCCGCGGAAACGCCGGCCTTCCTCTTTTCATCAGCCATCCTTGGGAGACAAACATGCTGCTCAAACGCGGCCAATTTCTTGTCCTATTTTCAGCGCTCGCCCTTCTTGGCGGGACGCTCGCAGCCGTAGCGCAAGACGGTAATGCCGGCGCAGTCCACGGGACCGTCACCGACCCTAGCGGCGCGGTGATTTCAAATGCCACAGTTCACCTCACCAATGCCGTAAGCGGACTCGATCGCACCGCGATCACCGATGCCACCGGCCAGTTCACCTTTGCTAACATCCCCTTCAATCCCTACCAGGTCGCTGTAAGGGCAACAGGTTTTTCGCCGCTCGACCAAAGCTTCGAACTCCGGTCTGTCCTCGGCGCCACGCTGAAGCTGGTGCTGCAGGTCGCGGCCGCGGCATCGACGGTAACCGTCGAAGCGAGCACCGGCGATTTGATCGAAAACGATCCCACGTTCCACACCGATGTGGACCGCGACATGTTCATCAAGGTGCCGCTTGAGAGCCAGTCATCGTCGCTGAGTTCGCTGGTGACGGTTTCAACTCCAGGCGTTTCGGCAGACTCGAATGGACTCTTTCATGGTTTGGGCGACCACGCCTCGAACTCCTTCTCGGTCGATGGACAGTCCATCACCGACCAGCAGAGCAAGGTATTTTCAAACCAGCTGCCGGCCAATTCAATTCAGTCGATGGAGGTCATCTCTGGGGCGCCGCCCGCGGAATACGGCGACAAAACCAGCCTGGTGATCGTGGCAACCACGCGGTCAGGCCAGGGCGTGACCAAGCCGACGGGCAGCATCAGCTCGTCGTATGGAAGCTTCGGCTCGGCAACCGCAGCCGTGGATCTGTCGTATGGCGGAGAGAAGTGGGGCAACTTTGTTGAGGCAGATGGCTTGAATTCAGGTCGATTCCTCGATCCCCCTGAGTTCGCCGTCTTCCACGACAAAGGCAACGAAGAGAATCTCTTTGATCGCGTCGACTACACATTGACGGGAGCGGACTCGGTGCACCTGGACCTGAACTACAGTCGTTCATGGTTCCAGAATCCCAACTCCTTCGACAATCTGAACGTCAGCAACGTGGTGAGCGGTGGCGCAACCGCCAACCCCGTCTTCGGCGTCATTGGCAATGCGGATCAGAGATCGCAGATTGGAACGTTCAACATCTCGCCGACGTACACGCGCGTAGTCAACCAATTCTCCGTGCTGAACGTTGGCGCGTTTATGCGCAAGGATCTCTACCACTACTATCCGAGCGGCAATCCTCTTGCCGACCTGGGGCCGTCGAATCTGCAGACCTCGTCGATTTTTCAGGATCGTTCGCTGGCCAACGCCGGCGTGCATTCCGATCTGACCTATGCGAGAGGCAGGCACGATATCAAGATCGGGCTGGAGTACGAGCAGACATTTCTGCGCGAGAGCGACAATCTGGGAATCGCGGAAGCAACCTACAACGCGCCCTGCGTGGATGCCAGCGGCAATCCCATCGCGGGCTACTCTGATCCATCGGCGTGCGGCATTGGTCATAGCGCGAACCCGGCGTTTCTGCCCGTGCTGCTGCCCTACGATCTGACGCGCGGCGGCGGTTTCTACAACTACCTGGGTCACACGGACGTGAAAGAGCTGTCGACCTACATTGAAGACCAGATCAAGGCAGGGAACTGGAACTTCAACGTGGGCATTCGCGGCGATGTGTACAACGGCCTGACCAGCGCGCAGCAAGCCGAACCGCGCATCGGGATCGCGTACAACATAAAGCCGACCAAGACGGTGCTGCGTGTGTCGTATGCGCGCACGCTGGAGACGCCGTTTAACGAGAACCTCGTGCTCTCGAGCGAGGGTTGCGGCAACGCGGTTCTGGCTCCTCTGCTGAGCTGCTCGCCGGGCGTTTCGACGGTCGAAGTGCCGGGATTCCGCAACGAATTTCACGCTGGACTGCAACAGGCAGTCGGCAAGCACGTGATCGTGAGCGGCGAGTACATCTGGAAATACACCCACAACGCATTCGATTTTTCAGTGTTGGGTAACACGCCCATCACGTTCCCCATTGACTGGCACAACTCGAAGATTCCAGGCTATGCCTTGAACGTCGAGGTACCCGAGATGCACCACTTCAGCGCGTATGCGGTGATGTCGTCGGTGGCAGCTCGTTTCTTTCCGCCACAGGTGGCCGGCGCAGGCGCGACGGTGGGGCAGAGCGGACAGCCGTTCCGCATCGACCACGACGAAAAATTCAACCAGACAACCCACGTGCAATATCAATTCGGCAGGCGTGGACCGTGGGCGGGATGGAACTGGCGGTACGACTCGGGCCAGGTGGCGGGCAGTATGCCGTTCGCCACAGATACGACGACGCCGGTGGATTTGAGCGGGTTGTCGAACGATGAGCAATTCGAGGCGGGCATTGCCTGCAACGGAGTGAAGGCGACGCTCACGGCAGGATTTCAGTCGTGCGCGCCGTCGCAATATACCTCGTCGCTCGTCAAGATTCCCGCGCCAGGCACCGAGAACGATGACAAGAATCCACAGCGCATTGCTCCGCGCAACCTGTTCGATATGACCATCGGTCAGCAGAACATCTTTCACAAAGAGCGGTACAAGACGGACATCGATGTAACGGCGGTGAACTTGACCAACGATTACGCACTGTACAACTTCCTGTCGACGTTCAGCGGCACGCACTATGTGACGCCGCGAGCGCTGACGGCGAAGGTGACCTTCAACTTCTAAAAGAAAGTTCACAGTTCACAGTTCACAGTTCACAGTTCAGAGCCGCCAAACGGGCTGCCGCGAGGCAGCCCGTTTGGCGTGGAGTGGATTGTTCGAGTCAGAAAATGTTCCACGTGGAACATTTTCGGGGACCGGGCTGCCCATGGAGCGCTTTGCGGGCGCCTCCAAAATGTTCCACGTGGAACAATTCGCTCTCTGTGCGCCGTACCTTGGTGCAGTGATGCCGTGAACGGTTTGCGAAGAATAGCTGACGATTGTGAAACGGCGACGCTTACTCTTCGTGGAGCAGGACGAGCGGATCGACGGCCAAGGCGCGGCGCGCCGGGATCCAGGTGGCGATGAGACCGAGCAGCAGCATGGCGAGAGTCACGCCGATCAGCACCATGGCGAGAGTCACGCCGATCAGCACCAGCGGATCTTTCGGTGTGGCCTGGTAGACGATGAACGAGAGCACGCGCGTGGCGAGCACGCCAAGCAACAGTCCAACTGCGGAGCCGATGCCCAGCAAGCGGAGTGCTCGGCCGAGTGCGGCGCCGAGGACGTTGCTCTTGCTTGCGCCGAGGGCCACGCGAATGCCGAGTTCTTTCAGGCGCCGGCTGACGACATACGAGGCCATGCCGAAGATGCCTGTGGCGGCGAGCAAGGCACCGAGCAAGCCGAGAACGCCGAGGGCAACGGTTGCGACGCGCGCTGGAAAGAGCGCGGAGTCCATCTCCCGTGTCCAGGTCCGCACGGCGAAGGGTAGAGCGGGGTCGAGGCCTCGCATGGCGAGGAGTAAAGCCGGGGAGAGATCTTCGGGGCTGCGGTTGGAGCGCACCAGGATCCAGGTAGGGCTGACCGGCTGCTGAAGAAACGAGAAGAACATGGCGGCCTGCTGATCTTCGGTCATTGCGCGATACTTGCCGTCTTCGACGACGCCGACGACTTCGGCGCGCAGGCCGCCCCAATGCTTGAAGTGTTGTCCAATGGCCTTGTTGTCGGACCCGAAGACCTTGACCGCGAACTGATGGTTGATGAGCGCCACTTTGGGGGCTGTGCTGTTGTCGCTGAAGGTCAGATCTCTACCTGCCAGCAGGCGTGTGCCGGCAGCGGCAAGATAGCCTGGCGAGACGCGGTAGACCATGGCATCCGCGGCGTAGTTGGTGGGACGGAAGTCAGTGACGGTATCGGCGTAGACGTAGGAGTCGCCCCCTCCGAAGTTGAGCGGAATTTGACTCGTATAGCCTGTGGCGGTGATACCGGGGATGGTGGACACGGCGTCGAGCATGCGCCTCTGCATGGCGGGCACGCGGTCGTCGCTGTAGCCGGCCATATGGAGATCGCACTCGAGTACGGTGACGTTCTGGGGCCGGAATCCGTAGTTGTTTTCGAGCGAGCGAAGCAGGCCTCGTACGGCGACCAGCGACGAAGTCACGAGCACGGCACAGATCGCGATTTGAGTGACAAGAAGCAGATCGCGGATCGTGATGCGTCTTGATTTGCCCAGGTTGACGCCGGTGCGAATCACCTGCCACGGATCGGCTCGCATCACCTGGCGGACGGGAACCAAACCGAAGAGCAATCCGCTGAGAAGCGCCAGGGCAAGCGCGACCACGTAGGTGCGGAAGTCAGGATTGACGGGCACGTTGATGGGGACGTCGGGAATGGGTTGCCACGCATTAAGGAAGTGGAGGATGGCGACGCCACCGGCTAGCCCCAAGACACCTCCGGCCAGAGAGACCAGGACTGCTTCAGTGAGCAGCTGGCGCAGGATGAGCCCGCGGCGCGAACCGAGTGCAAGGCGCAGGGCGACTTCTTTGGCGCGGTCCGCGGTTCGAGCTGCAAAGAGGCTACCGAGGTTGGCGCAGGCCGCGAGAAGGATCAAGCCGGCGAGCAGCATGAGCCCGGCCATGAAAGAGCGTGCGGGGCCGCCGAGAACGTCTCCGACGAGGCCAGGCTTTGCGAGCGTGAAGTTCAGTCCCTCGTCATCGGAGGGATAGGTCTTCGACAGCCAGGAACCGATGGTATTCAGGTCGGCGGTGGCCTGGGTAGGTGTGATTCCAGCCTTGAGGCGGCCGACGACCGATGGCGAGTGATTGCCGCGTTGTTCAAGCGAGCTGTAGCCCTCGATGGTGGGCTGCTCGACCATGGGAATCCAGAGCGCAGGAACGAAGAAGAGCTCGGTGCCGCGAAAGCCGGGAGGCGCCACGCCGATGATGGTGAACGGATGCTTGTTGATCGAGACGCCGCGTCCAATGACGCCGGCGTCGTCGTGAAAGCGGCTGTGCCAATAGGCATAGCTCAGCACCACATAGGGAGCGCTGTTGGCGCCTTTCTCGTCGGAGGCATGGAAGAAGCGGCCGAGATAGGGCTGCATCTCGAGCGTATCGAAGTAATTGCCGCTGGCCAGGTAGGGCCAGGCCGTGGAGGGATTGGAGCCGGTGTCGATGCCGACGGGGCCGACGATCTGAAAAGCCATCATGCTCTGGAAGGTACGATTGCGATCGCGCAGGTCGATGTAATCCAGATACGACTGCGAGGGGTACTTGAAGCGCTGCACCATATAGAGGTTCTGCGCGTTGGGCACATTGACCGGACGCAGAATCAGAGCATTGAGGATGCTGAACACCACCGCGTTGGCTCCGATGCCCAGCGCAAGCGTAAGGATCGTGGTGAGCGTAAAGCCGCGCGCTTTGACCAGTTGGCGGATCGTAAATCGCAGATCGTTGGCCATGATGCCCGATGGTACGGACAGGCGGAACGAAGGGTTCCCGTTTCCATCACAGCCCGCTGTGACGAAATGCCAAATTGGGAACACTGGCAACCGGGACAAGATTCTTCGACTCGTGAGGACGCACGTTCGCGTCACTCAGGCTGACAGGGGCGGGCGCGGTTGTCAGAGTTGACCGTCGGGCCAACCTCTGTCAGTGCTCGGTGGTCGGGTCTCGCTGGTGGGGGATCACACGCGCGCGAGGCAAACGGCAAACCAGCCGCGGCGGTCAGTCCAGGTCCTGTTGGGGGTGAAGCCGGCAGACGTGAGCAGGGCTTCGATTTGTCCAGTTTGATATTTGTAACTATTTTCGGTGTGGATGAATTCGCCGCGTCGGAAATCGACCGTCATGTCGAGCGCGGGCAGGCGGACAGTTTGTGTCTTCTCGCTGACCAGATGCATTTCGATGCGGGAGTCGAGCGCGTTCCACAGGGGGCGGTGCGTGAAGGCGGCGGTGTCGAAATCGGCGTCGAGTTCGCGATTGAGGCGGAACAGCATGTTGTGATTGAACGCGGCGGTGACGCCTTCAGCGTCGTCGTAGGCGGCGAGCAGTACGTCGGGATTTTTCACCAGGTCGACGCCGAGCAAGATGGCATCGCCGGGGCGAAGGGCGGCGCGCACACGGTTGAGCAGCATGGCGGAGTCGCGGGGTTCGAAGTTGCCGATACTGGATCCGATGTAGAGCACGAGGCGGCGTTCGTCTGGGGCCGGCACTTCGAGGGTGAAGTTCTCGGTATAGTCGATGACCTGCGGCGCGACAAGGACGTCGGGGAGTTCGTTCTCGATGCGTTCTTGCGCCGCGATCAGTGCGGTGGCGGACACATCGACTGGCTCGTAGAGGACGGAGCCCTGGCGGCGTACGGCCGCAGCGAGCAGCAGGCGTGTTTTGTCGGCCGAGCCGGCGCCGAGTTCGGTGATGCGAAGACGGTCGCCTGCGGCAGCGCGCGCAATCATGGCGCCTGCATCCGCGGCGAGGATCGAGCGCTCGGTGCGGGTGAGGTAGTACTCAGAGAGCTCGGTGATCTGATCGAAGAGCTGCGAGCCCGACTCGTCGTAGAAGAGCCAGGGGGGAAGGGTTTTGGGAGTGGATGCAAGCCCGTCGCGAACCGCGGTCGCGAGTCGTTCGGAGATGCGCGCTGCGGAAGAAGGAAGTACCGTGATCGCCATGTGCAGTTTTGGATGCGTGAGGGTGAAAACCGGTTACGATTTCGCGAGGCGAATTCCAGAGAATTGCCAGCGAGTCTCGGGGGAGAAGAAGTTACGGTAACTAGCGCGGATGTGATCAATGGATGTGACGCACGATCCCCCGCGTAGAACCATCTGGCCACTCATGAATTTGCCGTTGTATTCGCCCAGGGAGCCGGGCAGGGGACGGAAGCCGGGATAGCCGAGGTAGGCGCTTGCGGTCCACTCCCAACAATCTCCCCACAACTGGTGCAGCGTACGGCTTTCGTTTTGGACGAGGGGGTCGGCGGAGAAATGGGGAGCAGGTACGGTCATGAGATTGCCGGACTCGAGCAGATTGCCCGCGATGGGCTGATCTTCGACTGCGGCTTCCCATTCGAATTCAGTGGCGAGCCGTTCGCCGGCCCAGCGCGCATAGGCGTCGGCTTCGAAGTAGCTGACGTGGCTGACGGGCGCTGACTCCATTGCCTCGAGCGGTTGTTCGCCGCGCAGAGTGAAGAGGGTCCACTTGCCTTCGGCCTGCGTCCAGTAGAGCGGAGCGCGCCAGCCTTCGCGCTGCACGGTATCCCAACCCGCAGAGAGCCACAGTTCCGCGCGCCGATAGCCGCCGTCGGCGATGAAGGCTGCATATTCTCCGTTGGTGATGAGGCGGTTGGCCAGGGCGTACGACTCGAGCCAGACGCGATGCCGCGGCAACTCATTGTCGTAACAGAATGCGTCGCCGGTGTGACCAATTTCAACGAGGCCGCCATCGAAGTTGATCCACTGTAGAGGCACTGGCTTTTGGCGCGCACTGGAGAAGTTGTCGTGCGACGTGAGAGGCCTGTAGGCGGGACGGAGCGGGTTGGTAAAGAACGCTTGCAGGATGTCGGTGAGGAGCAACTCCTGGTGTTGCTCCTCGTGATTTGCGCCCAAGTCGAGGCGCAGCAGAGCTTCGGGATCAGGATTGCTTTCGAGCAGGCGATCGATGGCTTCGTCGACATGCTCGCGGTAGCGCAGGATCGCGTCGAGAGAGGGCCGCGAGAAGGAGGAACGGAGGCGCTTCTCAGGGAACGCAGCGAAACTTTGGTAATAACTGTTGAAGAGCCATGCGAAGTCAGGATGGAAGACCTGATAGCCGGCCAGAAATTCGCGCAGGATGAAGGACTCAAAGAACCACGTGGTGTGCGCCAGATGCCACTTGGCCGGCGAGGCTTCTGCCGAGGCCTGGACCATCATGTCTTCGGGCGTGAGCGAGTCGACGAGGGCGAGGGTACGCCTGCGTGCGGCACGGAATCGTGAGGCAATTGCAGTATTTGGGGCCAACGAAGGAGTCGAACTCACGCTAAGTCCTCTTGCATGGGATGAGGCCGGCATCTTGTTCGATGCGGGAAATCAAGAAATCTTCCTCCCCTATCTTTCCTTTTCTGCATCACAACGGTCAATTGAGTGCTGAGCGTCACGGAGCTTTAGTACGGTGGGTGCGATACCAGTGCAGGGCAGAATGCTGCCGTTTTGGCTTGTTTGAGGACCGTTTTGCAAATCTCGCGTCTGTGATGTAGCGCATCACCAAAAAAGGTGCTTTAATTCCGCACTGACGATCCTCAAGATTTGTCTCCCCATTCCTTCTTGAGGAGGGAATATGTATCTGAATCAACGCCGCCGGCTGCCGGCAAATTTAATCCTTGCGGCCCTTGTTGTTGTGTCGTTTTCGGCGAGCGCTCAGACTCCGACGACCGAAATCGCCTCGACCCGGCCGACCACGGAAGCAGCTACTTCCATTCTGCCGTTACCGCAGCCGACGCCCGAAGCTCTGGGTGATTCCCTGATGGCCCATCGCCGCTACCAGGCAGCGATTGAAGCGTACAAGAAGGCCCCCGCGCCTTCAGGGGTGATCTGGAACAAAATGGGCATCGCATATCAGATGATGTTCAATCTGCAGGACGCGATGCGGTGCTACCAGGAGTCGCTCAAGATCGATCCAAAAGGTGTGAATGTTTTGAATAATTTGGGGACGATCTACGACTCGATGAGGGAGTACAAGACGGCGGTCAAGATGTACCGGAAGGCGCTGAA
Source organism: Occallatibacter sp. (assembly GCA_036267935.1). Classification (GTDB taxonomy): domain Bacteria; phylum Acidobacteriota; class Terriglobia; order Terriglobales; family Acidobacteriaceae; genus Telmatobacter. The sequence goes on from DATAVC010000077.1 coordinate 76,403, forward strand.
GGTCGATCCCAAGTCGGCCCTGGTGCTGAAGAACCTGGGCACCGATTTGCTGGCGCGGCACGACTACAAGAAGGGCTGGGAAGTCTACAAACAGGCCCTGGCGGTCGATCCGCAGATCTTTGATCGGAATAATGGACCGCGGGTTGAGAATCCAGCGTCGGTGCAGGATCGCGGCGCGATGAACTACTTCATGGCTAAAGGATGTGCCCGGGCAGGCAAGAATGAGCGGGCGATTGAATACCTGCGCATGGCGATGAATGAAGGCTTTGCGAACGCCAAGAAGGTGGCGGCGGACCAGGAATTTGCCGGTCTGCATGGCTTGCCGGCCTTCGACCAACTGATTGCCGAGCAGAAGATGCAGTAGATGCTGTTGGCGGGAACTCGAGGGCTACCTCAGAGATGCCCTCTGTACCTGCCTACCCGATTCTCGTCGTCCCTCCTCGCCTCTCCCCCGTCTATCCTGACAAGACCTCTCGATTGAGAGCCACGGAGTGAAGATGAACGTGCGCTTTTTTGCCGCGATGGCGTTGTTTGCGGGTATGAGTGTGGTGTGGGCGCAGGACGCACCCGGAGTCCAGGGGCCGCCCGAGGGAGGTTGGCAAGGGCAGCGCGGCGGCCGGGGGATGGGCAATGGAGCCGGTATGGGGCGCGGCACGGTAGGAACTGTGACCGAGGCGACAGCGGATCATTTCATTGTCAAGACAGAACTTGGCGAGATCTACACCATTCATTTCAGCGTGAATACCCGCATGATGAAGCAGCCGCCGGGCGGCGGGCCACGGCGCGGCCAGAATCAGGGTGGGGGTGGGGGCGAACAGCGTACCCCTCCGCAGCCGATCAAGCCGACCGACATCAAGGTAGGGGATGTGATTGCGGCGGGAGGCGAGGTTGACGCGTCGGCAAAGTCAGTGGGCGCAGTGTTTGTGATGCTGATCGATCCAGAGCGGGCGAAGGAGATGCGCGCGATGGAGGCGAACTATGGCAAGACGTGGCTGATGGGCAAGGTGACGGCAATTAACGAAGTGAAAGTGAGCCTGCAGGGAGGGCCCGACAGCGCGCCGCACAGCTTTGTGGCGGACGAAAACACAACCTTCCGCAAGCGGCGCGATCCGATCACGCTGGCCGATGTGCAGGTGGGAGATATGGTGCGCGTGGAAGGCGCAGTGAAGGACGGAACATTTGTGGCTACAACCGTCGCGGTGATGGCACCGCCCCCGAATGGGCCGCGCGGCGCAAGCAACGGACCGGGCCAGCCGCCGCCTGCCACGCCCCAGTAGGATCAGAACTTGCTTTGGCAGAGCGACAGCCGTCCGGCGTTGGTTTCCTTCGCCTTGAGGGAAGGCTAGTCTCGGCGGCTCATTCCGATCCACGCAGCCAGACAGCCGGTAAAGACTCCGGCGACGAACACAATCCCAACCGCTTCAAACGGATTGCGCTTGACGGCTCTCTTGGCGTCGTCGAGCACGTCTTCGGCGGTTTCACGGCCTTGTTTGATGGCTTTGAGGGCAGACTCGACGCCATCTTCGACAGCATCTCTTACCGTGGTCCGAATCTTCGATACCTCTTTGAGAAGGTCTTCGACGGCTTCCTGTTTTTCAGCGGCCTGTTTTTCCAACCATTCCGTGCGTTCCATGCGCGGTCTCCTCGAACGAAATTCACCGCAGTCCGCGCAAAAAAGCGGCGGCGGCTGTTGTCGTATGGGATGAGACTTGCGCGATGGTTGTTGCTCGGGCCTCTGAATAGCCGGCTCTGGAGCAAGGGGGGACCAGAAGAGACTGGCTTTATCCGCCCATGAACATGCCGCCGTTGACGTCGAGAACGTGGCCGGTGATGTAGGCCGCGCCGTCGGAAGCGAGGAAGGCGACCGACTGCGCAATCTCGGCGTCGGTGCCGGCGCGTCCAAGGGGGATCTGCGACATCATGGTTTCGCGTTGCTTGTCGTCGAGGACTGCAGTCATGGGCGTCTCGATGTAGCCGGGAGCCACAGCGTTGACCGTGACATTGCGGGATGCGACCTCGCGTGCGAGCGCCCGTGTGAAACCGATCAGTCCTGCCTTGGAGGAGACGTAATTCACCTGGCCTGCCTGGCCCGTGCGGCCGACGACGCTGGCAATGTTGATGATGCGGCCCCAGCGATTGCGGAGCAGGGTGGGTAGAAGCGCCTGCGTGAGGAGAAAGGCTCCAGTCAGGTTGGTGGAGAGCACGTCGTCCCAGTCAGCGCGTTTCATGCGCATCATGAGGCCGTCGCGGGTGATGCCGGCGTTGTTGACGAGGATCTCGACTTTGGCAAAACGCTCGAGGATGGCTTTAGCGCCAACTTTGATGGATTCCTCGCTGGCGACATCGAGAGCGAAGGCCGCAGCCTGGCCGCCGGCCGCGGTGATCTCAGCGGCAACTTCGGCTAGCTTGCTTACGTTGCGTGCTGCCAGAGCGACGATGGCCCCGCGTTTTGCTAATTCCAGTGCGCATGCTCGCCCAATTCCCTGGCTGGCCCCAGTCACCAGAGCGATTCTGCCTTGCAAATCCCCCATCGTGTAAGTCTTCCTCCGCGCGGTGCGTGAGAATCGCGCCGTGACGTTCCGATGCTCATTATAGGGAGCGCAGGGCAGGCTCTTCGGACGCGGACGCGGGAGAGGGGTGGAATGGGGAAGACTCGCACTGTATTAGTTCATGCGATATAGTTCAGTTGAACTATATGACCTTCGATCTTGGAATCTGGGAAATCGCAGTTCTTACGCTTCTTCGCGAAGCGCCGATGCACCCTTACCAGATGCAGCGACTGCTCCGCGACCGACACAAAGACGAGATTCTTGCGCTCAAACGGGGCTCGCTGTATCACGCCATCCGGCGCCTGGTGCAATCAGAGCTGATTGAGGCCTCGTCGAGGGAGCGCGAAGGGCGGCGTCCGGAGCGCACGACCTACCGCATCAGCGCCACGGGCCGCAAAGAACTCAGTCGCTCGCTGCGCGAGATGATTGCCACGCCGCGGCGTGAGTCCTCGGAGTTTATGGCGGCCATGAGCTTTCTGGTTCAGCTTGCGCCGGACGAAGCTCTGCCTCGTCTGAAGGAGCGCTGCGAGCGCCTGGAAAGCGAAATTGCCGGACGCAGTGCAGGCCTGACAGCGGCCTCGTCGCATGTGCTGCGAATCAACCTGGTGGAAAGCGAATATCTCGTTGCCATGCTGAAGGCCGAACTTGTCTGGGTGCGGCGTCTCGCCGAGGAGATTCGCGGTGGCAAACTCGCTTGGGATTTTCAGCAGATCATTCGCGACGTCCGCGAGCACAGGCATGCGGCCGCCAAAGAAAAGGAGTAGCGATGGCCACTGAATCTTCTTCTCTGGCGATTGAGGCGCCGGTGCAACGCTATAAGGCGCCGATTTGGACGCTGATCCTTCTCGCGCCGATGATCGCCGAGGTCCTGAGCGGATCGACGCGCACGAGCATCTTGTTTGTCCTCGTCCCTGAGGTCATGGTGTGGGGTGTCGGCGCCCTGATGGCTCGCGAACTGGTGCGCCGTTGGAAGGGCGGCGGGCTGAGTCTTCTGCTGCTGGGGATGGCATTGTCGGTAGCCGAGGAGTTCATCATCCAGCAGACCTCAATCGCTCCGCTGCCGTTTGCCGGCGCGCACGCCGACTATGGGCGGATCGCAGGCATCAATCTTGTTTATCTGCTCTTCATGCTGGGATACGAGAGCGTCTGGGTGGTTGTGGTTCCGGTACAGGTGACGAATCTCATTTATCCGAAACAGCGTGAATTTCGATGGCTTCGGCGCGGCGGATGGATTGCGTGCGGGATCGCGTTTCTGGTCGGAAGCCGCATCGCCTGGTACGGGTGGACTCAGCAGGCACGACCAAGGTTCGGCGCTGCGCCGTACCATCCCCCGGCCACTTTGATTGCGGGTGGATTGGCCGCGATTGTGGCGTTGATCGGGCTTGCGTACGTATTCCGCAACGTAGGCCGGGGAGGTGCAGGGAGGACGGCGCCGGCGGTTGTGGCGGGAGTGATCGCGCTGGGGATGGGGGCAGCGTGGTTTGACCTGATCGGGCAGCTCTTCATTCCGAATCCAATACAGCCATGGGAAAAGGCGCTGGCCGCGGGCGGAGCCTGGGCGCTACTGGGGTTGATTCTGTTTCTGTGGTGGACTTCGCGGCAGGCGTGGAGCGATATGCATCGATTCTGCGCTTGCTGGGGAGCGACGCTGGCGTGCGAAAGTATGCCGTACTTTACGATTCGAAGCTGGCCCACGGTGGACGTGGTTGGAAAGATCGTTTTTGATGCCCTGGCGGTTGTCGGCTTCGTGGTTCTCGGACGGAAGGTTCTTCGCCGGAAGGAACTGTCGAACAGCTTGTGATGTCAGGCGGAGGGCATCGCCTGGGCGGGAATACGCTGGCGGCGATGGGCGGGAATCGCCAGCTCGGGTGGCCACATGTAGACGGCGAGGCGGCGTGAGTAGTGGAGGACGGGTTCGTTGTCTTGCAGGGCAATGCCGACGGAAGCAGGCAAGTCGTTGCGTTCGATCTCGGCCGCAGCTTCTTCGAGGGGCCATGAAACATGGTGGACGTTGGCGCGCACCAAATCTCCCGTACTGTTGTGGGTGAACAGGCAGTAGCGTTCGGTGAGGAAATATTCGATCGTGCCACTGCGGCTTTCGGCCAGCTTCCGTGTTGGTCCCAAGCCGCGATAACGGGCCTTGAAGATGACCGGTTTGGCGGCGAAGCGGCGGCGGCTGTAGAAGGCGAAGTCGCGCTCGGATTTGGACTCGATGCGCATCTCGGCCCAGTAGTACGGCAGGTGGTAGAAGCTGCGGGCGGCCATCACGGCGAGCAGGTTTGCGCCATCGAGCGAGAAGAAATAGACACCGGGGGTTCCGGTGCGGTGATCGCGCACGTAGGTACGGAGATTGAGCTCAGGAAAACTACGCGCACCGGGAATGGACGGAATGCCGCGCACCTTGATGCGGTCCATCCAAAACGGAACCACGCCGACCCATGCCGAGCCGTCGAATGTGTCGAGGTGCAGGCCTTGTGGCAACAGGGCCGCGACTTGCGAGGGATGGGCGCGCCAATGGGCAAAGAGCAAGTCGTTCCACCGCTGGGTCATAGCCCACCGGCCAGGTGGCAAAGGCCGAGGTCGCTGCGATGTGCGTAGCTTGATCTCCCGCATTGCCTGCCGCTCCTGTTATTTAGGACGTGAGCCGAGGTTTTTGGGATGCCCTGCGTCCTGTGTAAGGCTGCCGAGGTCCTTCTGCCTGATCGGGAACGAAGCGAAACGTCAAGGGGCGAAATTCCGCGAGAAAGGCGGACCGTTTTCCCACCGTGCGCTGCCTGTGGAGAGCCACTCCATGCCGTATTCTGGTCGCGAGCCCAAGTGAATGTCCAGTGAATCTTTCCTCCCGGCAGGCGCCCATAATCAGACGGACGTCTATGCTGTTCATGGCGCGGACCCTGAAGTCCTGGCCTATGCGATGGCCAAGTATTCGCGTTCGTCGCTGTCGATGCGCGAATCGCTGACCGAAATCAGTGCGCAACGTGCCGAGCAGTTTCTCAACACCTTTTATTTTCAATACGGGCATCGTTCGATTGCCGACCTGGCGCATGTGGCGTTTGCGATCGAGCGTTTGAGCCTGCTGGCGGCGATTGTTCTGGTGGATGAGCAACGGTGGGATGGGCAGGAACGTTCGACGCGTTACCAGAATTTTCTGAAATCGGGGTGGTTTCTTCCGGATTTCGGGGCGGACAGCGCGTCAAAACAGCTCTATTGCGAAACGATCACGAACCTGTTCGCGACCTATGAGCGTACAACGCCTGCGGTGCAGGAGGCGTTGCGCCGGAGGGTGGCGTGTCCCGAGGGGATGAAGCCGGAGGCCTACGAGCGCACGCTCAAGGCGCGGGCGTTCGATGTCGCGCGCTATCTGCTGCCACTGGCGACGAATACTTCATTGGGGCAGATTGTGAATGCACGCACGCTGGAGACGCAGGTTTCGCGCCTGCTGTCGCATCCGATGGCCGAGGTTCGCGATCTGGGACAGAGATTGCGCGAAGCGGCGACGGGCCCGGCATGGAACGTGCAGGCGCAGGCCGGTGCTGCATTTGTAGACAAGCTTGCAAGCCAGCCGGAGCTGGCGGCCGAAGCGGCGCATCTTTTGACGCGCGAAGTGCGGACTGCGCCGACGCTGGTGAAGTACGCGGAGCCTAATTCGTACCTGGTGGAGACGCGGAAGGAACTGGAGCAGGCGGCGCGCGAGTTGCTGCAAGGGGCGGCGCCCGCGGCGGCCCCGGTGGTTGATCTCGTCGAGCGGACGGAATCGCTGGAAGTGGAACTAGCGGCGACGCTGCTCTATTGGGGAAGCGAACATCCTTATCGCCAAGTGCGCGATTTGGCGGCGAGTCTACCGGAGAATCGCATCACCGAGATCATCGAAATCGGTTTGCGGCAACGGGGACGGCACGATGAGGCTCTGCGTGTGCTGCACTGCGGAGCTGCCTTGCGATTCGACATCCTGATGGACGTGGGCGGATTTCGCGATATGCATCGGCATCGGCGCTGCGTGCAGATTCAGCAGCGGTTTACGACAGTGCATGGATACGAGACGCCGATGGCTGGCGACCTGGGCGCTGCTGTGGACCTGCTGGCAGAGGCAGGCGCGCTGGAGAACTACAAGGCTGCTGCGGATGCAGCATTTGCGGCGAGCGCGAAGATTGGAGCGGGATCGGCTCCCGAGGCATCGTCTTCGGCTCTGTATTTGTTGCCGCTGGCCACGCGGGTTCGTTGCCTGTTCAAGATGGACTTTGCCGAGGCGCAGTACATCAGCGAGCTGCGGTCAGCACCTGCCGGGCACTTCAGCTATCGGCGCGTGGCGTGGGAGATGTTTCTGGCGATGCAGCGGCAGCATCCGACGCTGGCCAAGCATTTTCGCGTGACGGATTTTACGAAGCCGATCGATCTGCTGCAGCGGTAGAGGGCGTCAGTCGCGGGTGTCGGCTTGCTTTCCCAGGTCTCAGAATCGAGACCGGGGCACCTATTTTCCTGCGGATTGAAAACTTGTTAGAGCTGTATAGCCGTTGAGTCGGCTCGGAGCCTGCCAGGTGGACTGCAGACTTCGTTGCGATTCAGATTTTGGCGGGGGTTTCGTCGGCAAGGGGTTCAGCGGCGCGGCGCAGGGTAGCCGATGTGAGTGCGCTGGCGCGGCGGAGATCGGGAAACAGCACCGACCAGAGACCCGCGACGGCGAGCGAGCCGAGTCCGCCGAAGATGGTGGCGCGCACCGCGCCGAGCCATTGCGCGGTGAGCCCGCTTTCGAATTCGCCCAACTCGTTGGACGCGCCGATGAAGAGGGAGTTCACAGCGCTGACGCGGCCGCGCATCTCGGGTGGGGTGGCCAGTTGCAGCAGCGATCCGCGAATGATGACACTGATGGTGTCGGCCGCGCCGCCGATGGCCAGGGCGACGAGCGAGAGCCACAAATTGTGCGAGAGCCCGAAGACGACGGTCGCGACGCCGAAGATGGAGACACACACGAACAGTCGTTTACCGGCGCCGCGTCGGATGGGGAAGCGCGCCATGACAAGAGACATGCTGAGAGCACCGAGGGCGGGTGCGGCGCGCAGCAAGCCAAGCCCACGCGGTCCGGTGTGCAGAACCTCGTTGGCAAAGATGGGCATGAGCGCGACCGCTCCGCCGAGAAGGACGACAAATAGATCGAGCGAGAAGGAGCCGAGCAGCATGGGCATGCTCCAGACGTATTTGAATCCCGCGAGGACCACCTGCAGAGAAATGTCGCGATGCTCCATGCGGCCCGGGCGCACGTGCAAGCTGCCGACGAGAATGAGAAACCACGCGAGGCTGAGGAGGCAGAAGACATAGACGATGCCTGCGCCTTGCATGCGGGTTCCGGCGAGCCAGCGCCCGAGCGGCAAGGTGAAGAGCAGGCCTCCGAGGGCCGGACCGCTGACGTTGGCGAATTGAAAGATCGCTCCGCCCCATGTGACTGCATTGACGAAGTGCTTCTCTGGAACGAGGTGGGGCACCAACGCGGAACTGGAAGGAGCAGAGAAGGCTCTGCCTGTCCCGATGAGAAACAGTACGGCGTAGATGGGGAGGACGCGGTTGATGCCTGCGTGCGCGAAGTTGATCAGGGTGAGCGTGCCCAGCACCTGCACCGAATAGCACACGAGGATGACGCGCCGGCGATCGAAGCGGTCGGCGATGTGACCCGCGGGAAGCAGGAAGATCAAGCCGGGAAGAAAGAGTGCGAGGCCGGTATAGCCCAGGTCGAGCGCCCGATGGGTGATGGAGTAGACCTGCCAGGCCACTGCGACGGATTGTGCCTCGGCGCCCAGGATGGCGCCAGCGCGGGCCATCTGATAGAGCCTGAAGTCGCGATAGGCAAACGCTTCGATGCCGCGCCGGGGAGGTTTGGATGGAGGGGAATCCATTGGCTTCTTTTAGGTTATCGCGCTGCGCGAGGGGAAATCCTGCGCTTTGACATGAATTTAGATCCTTGAGTGGCGAGTGACGGGGTTACGTTTTGTGGACGGCCGGAGGAGCGCGGATTTGACTTGCGGGTGGGTGATTGTTAAGGTCGACTACATGGGTTCGAGCTCCAAGGCGATGCGGATGGCGTGTTGTTCGACGCTGTACCGGTCGTGTGGATGAGCTCACTCTAAAGCTCCTGGCTTCACCCGCGACCGCGTTTCAGCTCTGCTAACGCGGTTTTTTAATTTTCCAACCGAAAGAGACGCATTCGATTGATGCGAACGTCGCCAAACTATCCGCAGCTCCCAACGGCCGCCGCCTGGCGGAACCGTTGTTGTTGTAGCTGCTGACGTTCTGTCTTAAGGCATTCGCGCGACAGAGGAACGACTGACTCGCTGACTGCGCGCAAATCCCAATTTCCCTTTATCGATTCAACTCAATATTTCTGGAGATCCTGTGACTTACGCACTCAAGTTGTCTCGCCTTTTTGTCTTCATCGTTTTAGCAGGTGCCCTTGCGGCCAAGGCCCAGGTTGTGGGTGCAACGTTGAGCGGAGCCGTGCACGACGCCAGCGGGGCCTCTCTGGCGCAAGCCACCGTGGCGGTGCGCCAGGTGGAGACAGGGGCGACGCGCACGCTGACCACGGACTCTGAAGGTCGCTTCTTTGCGCCATCGGTTCCGATTGGGTCGTACACAGTCTCGGCCGTGCATGACGGGTTCGAGACGCAGCAGCAGACGGGCATTGTGCTGGCAGTGGGCCAAAGCTTGCAGTTGAACTTTGTGCTGGGTCTTGCGAGCGTGCAGCAACAGGTGGTGGTTGTGGATTCGGGTGAGACGGTGAACACCACGACGCAGCAGACAGCGGGACTGATTGACGAGAGACAAGTGAAGGAGCTGCCGCTGAATGGACGCAGCTACGACGAACTGCTCACGTTGAATCCGGCAACGGTGAACTACACCAACCAGCGTTCGGGCGGTATCGGCACGTCGAACTCTTCAGTGGGCAACATGTTTGCCGTAAGCGGGCGCAGGCCGCAGGACAATCTTTTCCTGTTGAACGGCATTGAGTACACGGGGGCGTCGTTGATCAACGTGACGCCTGGTGGGACCAGCGGCCAGCTGCTGGGCGTCGATGCGGTGCGAGAGTTCAACGTAGTGAGCGATACCTATGGCGCGACGTATGGCAAGCGTAACGGAGCGCAAGTGAGCATCGTGACGTCGTCGGGTACGAATCACCTGCATGGCACAGCGTTCGACTTCATCCGCAACAGCGCGCTCGATGCGCGGAATTATTTTGATCAAGGCACGATTCCAGAGTTTCAGCGGAATCAGTTCGGCGGATCGCTCGGCGGCCCAATTCGCACCGACAAGCTCTTTCTGTTCGGCAACTACGAAGGTTTTCGGCAGAATTGGCAGCTGAGTGAATTGGCGCTGGTGCCGGACAACGAGGCGCGGCAGGGTTATTTGCCCAACTCGGCCGGAGTGGAACAGTATGTTGGCGTCAACGCCGCGGTGGCTCCGTTGCTGGCGCTGTGGCCTGTGCAGAACGGCCCTGAGCTAGGCAGTGGGATTGCTGAGGCGTTCAGCCATCCGCCGCAGCATATTCGGGAGGACTTTGGCACGGCGCGTTTTGACGATAACCTGAGCGGTAAAGATCTGCTATTTGCCGTGTACACGAGCGATGACAGCACCGCGAACACGCCGTCGGCGAATCCGCTGAGCCTGGTGAACGAGAGCTTGCGCGAGCAAGTGGCGAGTGTGCAGGAGCAGCATGTCTTCTCGCCCGCGTTGCTGAACACGGCGCGTTTCGGCTATTCGCGGGCGAGCTACTTTTTTACCGGTTACACGCCGGTGTCGTTGCCGGGATGGGTGACGGGCGAGCCGGTTGGAGCAATCGTGATCAGCGGCAGTACGGCCTCGAACGGAGCGTCGGCGATTACGCAGGCGGGCCTGAACGTGGGCAGCAACAATTCCGCGGCGCGCAATCTCTTCACATTCGATGACCACGTGTACTGGTCGCACGGGCGGCACCAGATTGAAGCCGGAGTATGGCTGCAGAGAATTCAGTCGAATGATCTGCTGGCGCAGGATCAATACGGACAGGCTTCGTTCAGCACGCTGCAATCGTTCTTGCTGGGCACGGTGAAGACGTTCACGGTGGTGCCATCGCCGACGGAACTCGGTTGGCGCTCGCTGGAAGGCGCGGGATACGCGGAAGACACGATCAAGGTGACGCCGCGGCTCGAGGTGCGTGCCGGTTTCAGGTCGGAGTCGACGAACGGCTGGCATGAAGCGCAAGGGCGCGCAGCGAATTATGCGATTGTGGGCGGGGTGCTGCAAACGCAGCCGGTCGTGGGGAACTCCGCGCTGACTAAGAACAACGCGGTGTTTCTGCCTGAGCCTCGCGTGGGTTTCGCGTGGGACGTGTGGGGCAACGGCAAGACGGCAGTACGCGGCGGCTTCGGCATTTATCACGGCCTGCTCGATACCCTGGACTATCGGCTCGATCAGACCGCACCGTTTAATACGGCGGAGTCGATTTCGAATATCGCAGTTTCGAAGTTGAGCATAACGCCCGGCACGCCGCCGCCTGCTGGGACGAAAGTCTCGCCGAGCAATGTGCAGCCCGATATTCAAACACCGGCAGTGCTGGAGTGGAGTTTGCGGATCGAGCAGCAGATCGCTCCGCGGACGTCGCTCACGGTGGGGTATATCGGATCGCACAGCTACCACCAGATTCTTTCTGAAGATATGAACGAGCCGGTGCCGAGCTACGAAGCGGATGGGACGGTGTTTTATCCCACGGGCGCGACCAACGCGAACCCGAGCCTGGCGAACTCGACGTCGTGGGTGTCGCATGGGGTTGGTCTTTACAACTCGCTGGTTGTGGATGTGCGGCGTTCGTTCGCGAGCGGTTTCCAGTTTCGCGGCAACTACACCTACTCGAAGAATCTCGATGACGGATCGGCGTGGAACACCAGTGTGAGCGGCAATACGCCGGCGTTCGTCGAGTTTCCGCTGAATCCAAGATTGGATTGGGGACCGGCTGCGACCGATGTGCGGAATGCCGGCTCGTTCAACGGCAGTTATGAATTGCCGTTCGGCACGAACCGTCGTTTTCTGAATCATGCGGCGCGGCCCGTGAACTTGCTGATCCGCGATTGGACGGCGAGTGGGATTGTGACGGTGCAGGCGGGGTTCCCCTTCACGCCGCAGCTGGGGTACAACCCCACGGGGAATGGCGACTCCCGCAACCCGGTGCGTCCGAACTGGAATCCGAACTTTACCGGGACGCTCTACCCGGGTGGGCCGCATCAGTTCTTCAATCCTGCCGCGTTTTTGCCGCCGGCAACCGGTACGTACGGCAATGTGTCGCGCGACTCGTTGACGGGGCCGGGGCTGACGGAAGTGGATTTCTCGGCGACACGGAATGCGCATTTGACCGAGAGGCTCGGACTGCAGTTCCGCGCTGAATTTTTCAACGTTTTGAATCACACCAACTTTTTGACGCCGAATGAAGTGGTGTATACCTCGGCCACCTCGGGCATCTCTCCCAGCGCGGGCGTGATCACGGCAACATCGACAACGTCGCGGCAGATCCAGTTCGGAGCCAAGCTGCAGTTCTGAAGTTGCTGGTTATTGGGAATCGGCCGCCGGGGAGCAGGTTCTCCTCGGCGGTTGCTGTTTGTAGGGCTGGGGCAGGTCGTGCGACCGTCTGCGTGGGTCGGATTAAAGCAAGAGGTGTCCGGTATTCTGAAGTTTGGCCGAACTCATCCAGGAACGCACTGTGCCCGGCAAGCGCGCTGCCGCAGCCGTGGCCTTGTGTGGTGTCTGCGCCTTTCTAGAGCTCTATTGCACCCAGCCGCTGCTGCCGATGCTGGCGCATATTTTTCATGCGTCGAAGACCGGCGTGGGGATGACGGTTTCGGCGGCGACGCTGGGTGTGGCAATTTCCGCGCCGATTTTTGGCGCACTGGCGGAGCGACTGCCGCGCAAAGGCGTGATCGTGGCGTCGCTCGTGGGCATCTCGGTGCCGACCTTGCTGGCGGCGACCTCGACATCTCTTCCGCAGCTTGTGTTCTGGCGGTTTCTTGAAGGCATTACGGTGCCGGGCGTGATTGCAGTGCTGGTGACCTATATCGGCGAAGAGTGGCCTCCGGACCGCGTGGCATTGATCATCAGCTTCTATGTCAGTGGAACCGCGCTGGGAGGATTCTGCGGCCGTCTCACGGCGGGGCTCTTGGCGGAGTGGTTCAGTTGGCGCATCAGCTTTCTTGTGCTGGGCGCCGCGGCATTGGCGGGCGCTGCCGGGGTTGCGCTGTGGCTGCCCAAGGGAAGTCCGCGGACGCCGGTCGTGAAGAGCCTCGACAAGCTGCCGGCGTTTCCTTACCAGGCGCAAGGCATGTTTCGGAGCCGTCGGCTGGTGGCAACGTTTGCGGTGGGATTCAATGTACTGTTTTCGCTGGTGGGCGTGTTCACGTGGATCACGTTCTATCTCGCTGCGCCGCCCTTCTCTCTATCGACTACAGGATTGAGTTCGCTGTTCTTCGTGTACCTGGTCGGGCTGGTGGTTACGCCGGCGGCCGGATTGCTGATTACGCGGATGGGCCTGCGAGTGGGAATCGCGGGGGCCATGGCGTGCTCCATTGTGGGCGTTCTGTTGACGCTTGTGCATCAGCTGCCGGTGGTGATTGTCGGACTGGCGATGTTGTCGAGCGGAGTGTTCATCGCGCAGACTGCTTCGCAGAGCCACCTGCGCATTGCGGCGCCCGCGGGAGCGAAGGTGACGGCTGCGGGACTTTATCTGACCTGCTACTACCTGGGCGGTACGGCTGCGGGAGTGGTGCCGGGCATCTTCTGGGCTCTTGGGAAGTGGCCCGCGTGCGTAGGGTTTATTGTCGTGATGCAGCTGGCGGCCCTAGTTGTGGCGCTGGTGGGCTGGAGGGGCGTCGAAACGACCGGGCTGGAGGCGTAGGGTCCGCATTCTGAGACGCTTCCGTGGGCCGTTTGAATTTTTCGAAGGGGAGAAATTGCACCTCCCCGGGTGTCTTTCGAATCTAAGTTTCCGTATGCTGGATACGTAAGATTTGGCGTGACCTTCGCTTCCCGGGTCCCGATCATTTCAGCCCTCCCCCGACCTTTGTATTTCTGTATCGATTCCTAAGGAGCCGACTTGGCTGATTCGCAAACTGCAGCGCCGGGCTCCGGAGGGGGCAAGACCATGAGTGCTCCGAACTCCGGTGGGGGGTCGACGACGGCGTGGAAGCCGCGTGTTAATCCGTGGCTGATTGCGGCGACGGTTGCGCTTGCGGCCTTTATGGAGGTGCTGGACACCTCGATTGCGAACGTTGCCTTGCCGCACATTGCGGGTACATTGGGCGCGAGCACCGATCAAGGAACATGGGTTCTGACGAGCTACCTGGTGTCGAATGCCATCGTGCTGCCCTTGGGCGGGTGGGCGTCGAGCCTGATGGGGCGGCGGAATTTCTTTGTGTTCTGCATCCTGATTTTCACGGCTGCGAGCTTTTTGTGCGGCGCTGCTCCATCGCTGCCGTTGCTGCTGTTGTTCCGCGTGATTCAAGGCGCGGGTGGTGGCGGAATGCAGCCGATGGCGCAGGCCATCATGGCCGATTCGTTTGAACCGCACAAACGCGGGCAGGCTTTCGCCCTGTATGGGCTGGTGGCGGTGCTGGCGCCATCGATCGGGCCTACGCTCGGCGGATGGATTACCGACAACTTCTCGTGGCGCTGGATCTTCTTCATCAACATTCCGGTCGGTATTCTGGCGTTTTTCCTGGTGACGCGCCTGGTGGATGATCCGCCGTGGATCAAGGCCGATCCCTCGAAGATTCGCAACATGGATTATGTCGGGCTCGCGTTCTTGACTGTTGCCATGGGCGGTATGCAGATCATGCTCGACAAGGGCGAAGAGAACGACTGGTTCGCGTCGGGCTTCATCCGGTTCTTCGCGGTGCTCTTTGTGGGCGGCATGATCGGTCTGTTTGTGTGGGAGTGGCAGCATAAGAATCCGCTGATCAATCTGAAGCTATTCCGGTTCAAGAACTTTGCAATATGTTGTTTTCTGATGATGCTGGTGGGCGGCGTGCTGAACGCGAATACCGTGCTGCAGCCGCAGTTTCTGCAGCAGCTCTTGGGCTACAACGCCACCAATGCGGGCCTGGCGCTGACGGCCGGCGGCTTCGCGCTCATTATCATGATGCCGCTGGCGGGCATTGCTACGGGCAGAATTTCTGCGCGCACGCTGGCGGTCTGCGGTTTCATCATGTTCGTCTTCACGTTTCGCATCGCGGCGTACGTGACTACCCTCGACATGAGTTTTTCGCAGGCGTCGTGGCTGCGCGTGGTGCAGATGCTGCCCCTGCCGTTCTGTTTTATTTCGATTACGAATGCTGCGTACGTGGGCATGCCGAAGGAAGAGAGCAACCAGGTCGCCGGGCTCATCAATTTTGTGCGTAACCTTGGTGGCAGCATCTTGATTGCGATCACCAATGCGCAGGTGACGTCGCGGGCTATGTGGCACCAGCAGCATTTGCAGGCGGACATGGTTCCCGGCTCGATCGCTTACTCGCAGCATTTGAATACGCTGTCGGGATTTCTGGGCGGCCACTTTGGCGGCCCGAATGGCGGCGGGATGGCCGCCGCGAATTTGTATAACCAGCTGAACCTGCAAGCGCAGATGCAGGGCTATCAAGACGTCTACATGGAGCTGTCGTGGATGTCGTGCTTCCTGATCATCATGGCGTTTCTGTTAAGCAAGAACCGTCCGGGACAGGGTGCCGGCGGCGGCGCAGCGATGCACTGAGTCGTGCGGCACAATTCGAAACAGACAAAGAGGGCCGGGCACAGAACATGCCGCGGTCCTCTTTGCTTTTTCTATTTACGGAGATTGCCAGCGAGAAATTCCATCGCTGTTTGCAGACTGGGGAGGGCTTAAGCGGGATGGGCCCAAATGGCCCGAAATCGAAAACGCCAGGAACCTTGCGGTCCCTGGCGCTCTCCGGGTGTCCTGAAGCTCATTGGATCATGCATCGTCCCTTCAGTCTCGCGGACGCGCGATTCCGAGTTGCCCCGGTCTCTGCATCCTTCCAGCTCAGCCCGTAATGCGTCTCCGGGTCACCCCGTGTCACGCACCCGTTGGCTGCGTCGGCGATCACATTCCGAGTTACCCCGGACCGCAATCCTTTGACTGTTACCGGCGATGGATCATCGAGGCGACTCGAATCTGCCATCCTTCGGCGCTGCCTGCTGCGAAGCTCCGAGTTGCCCCGGCTCCTCACGGTGCCTGCTGCGCCTTCGATGCTGGCTTTGGGTTTCCCCTTGTCCTGCATCTTCCGGCTTTACCGGTGATGTATCCTCGAGGCGAGTCGAGGGTCGCACCTTTCGGCGGTGCCGATTGATCGTTTCCGGGTTGCCCCGTACAGCGTTCCTTCGGTATCGCCGACGACCAGGTTCCGAGTTTCCTCAGAACCCGCATCTTCCGGCACCAGCTGATGAACATCCCCGAGTTTCCCCGGTTTGTTCACCCTCCGGTTTCGCCAGAGAGAATCCCCGGGTCACCCCGAAGCTTCTTTGATCTCTGGCTCCTCCGATCTGCCTGACTCCAGTTCGCCCTGGAGCTTTGGCCTTTCGGCGGTGCCGAAGGACTGAGTTTCGGTTCGCCCCGAAACGCTATCCCTCGGCGGGGCCGTCTTCGCTTCCTCGGGTCTCCCCGATTCGTCTCAACGGCTGGGTCGATGATGAACCCTGGCTGTACTCGAACTTTGCATCCTCGACTTGCGCCGCGGATGAATCTTCGTGTGCAATCAGGTTTCGCAATTCCTGCCTGATTCTCGATGCCTTCTTAATCTCTTCCGTCTCTCACTATCGGCAAGCCGACCGCGGGAACCGTCTTCAATCAAACTTGCATCTCCTGCCGAGCTGCAACTGCTGTCCAACTCCCTACAGGGTCACCAACTGATTGAGACATTAGGACGGTTCGATCTGTGGAAGCAAGTGTAAATCTCAGGTAAATTTGTGGATATCACCAGCGGTGGTGCATTCTTTTGCGCGCGCGCATTTTTCCCTGAGATATGCACGAAATATGCAGCATTTATGCGGGTTTCCGGAGATGTTTTGACGGCGTTGCTGGGGCGCTAGAAAGCTCGAAAAGAGCGTCCGCGAAGGTCGATGGCGCATTGCGAAGGTGTCTGAGATGGGCCGATGCTGCAAATGAAGCTGGCGCCCTTTACGGCGCCGCCGGTCCGGGTGGCATGCCCAGTGTCGGGAGCATGATGCCCACGGTGGACGACACGAGTGCCGAATGTTTCGATTTGTTGGTGATTCGTGAAACGCCGACCAACCGGCTGCCGCGGAAGTGCGGCGGACTGGCGCCAAACGACTGAAGCGCCACGGAGGGCCGGCTGTCGCTTGTCAGAGGGTGATGAGCTCGTATGCGTCGTCGCCCATTTGCAGAGTCTTCATGTACTCGAGCTGGTGCAGGCCGCCGCGCGATTCGATGCGCTCGACGATATCGTGCCGCTGCAACTCGGGCTGCGAGTAGACCAAGTCGGTAGAAGCTTTATCGACGGCGAGGATGTCGCGCGAACCGACAATGCCGATGTCGTTGCAGGTGGGTTTGGCGCCATGTGCGTCGCAGTCACAATCCACGGAGATATTTTTGAGCACGTTGATGTAGGCGATGTGCGGGCTGAAGTGGTCGACGATACCCTTGCCGGATTCAACCATGCGTTCGAGGAAGAGGCTCCCTTTGGGCCAGCCATCGCCGTGGATCTGGCGTTTGCCGGCCGCGCCTGAAGCGCAGCCGATCGCGATGTTCTTCAGCGATCCGCCGAAGCCGCCCATGGTGTGTCCCTTGAAATGCGTGTAGACGAGCAGGGAGTCGTAGAGAAGCAAATTCTTGCCGACAGAGATTTCTGTGAGATGCGTGCCTGGTGTGTAGGGAGGCTGTTTGCCGTCGAAGGGCGAGTAGCCGTCGAGAAAGGCGCGCATGCCGGGGATGGGAAGGCCGGTGTCGCCTTCAGCATCCATGATGTCGACCGGACAAAAGTCGAAGCCGTTGGTCTGGATGGTCTCGCGATGGGTGTCGGTCTTCTGGCGAGGGCTCGGATAGAGGACGTTGCATTCGACGATGGTGCTGTTGGCAATGGTCGGCTGCAGACCGCGGATGAGCTCGATGGGCAACAGATTGGGTCCGTGCGGCTCGCCGCTGTGGAGCTTGATGGCGACCTTACCGGTGATGTCTTGATTGATGCGGGAGTAGATCTTGAGCAAGCCGTTGACGCTGATGTCATCGGTGAAAAAGACCTGCGATTTGTCTGGAGGCGTCGTCAGTTTTTGAGCGGCCTCGGCGAAGCTGCGGAAATCGCCCACGGCGGCGCCGCCGAGCGCGATTGCGCTCGTCTTCAGAAAAGTGCGCCGCAACATTCTTGTCCCCATACTTCCTCCCTCGCGAACGAATCCCGAGGACGATTATGGAATGTGGACGCACCTCTGGTTTGTGCGCCACGACATAGCGCATGGTTCAAAGGAAGGGATAGAGCCCATCCTTCATTGAAAGATGGGCTTTGAGTTAGAGCTGCACAGGGGTGGCTTCGAGCAATGCCTCGATGGTGCGGAGCGCCTCCACAACCTTGCCGGAGGCCGGCGCATCGATCTGTACGACGGCCAGAGCTTTGATGGGGCCTTTGGCTTCGCGTTCGCGGCCCAGAGCGAAGTTGGCGATGTTGACGCCTTGTTCGCCGAGGATGGTGCCGATGCGGCCGATGACGCCGGGTACGTCGAGGTTGCGGCAGACGAGCAGGTTGCCTTCGAGGGGCGCTTCGATGTCGATGCCGTCGTACTCGAGCAGGCGGGGCTGCTCCCCATGAATGACGGTAGCAGTGGCGTGGCGAACGCCTGAAGCGGCATGCAGCTCGATGGAAATCACGGTAGCAGCGCCGCCGCGGTGGCTTTCGCGCTTGTCTTCGTGGACGCGAATGCCGCGCTCCTGGGCGACGGCAGCGGCATTGATGCGGTTGACGTTCTCTGAGCCCTGGAGAAGGCCTTCGATGGCGGCATTGCGCACGAGATCGGTTTTGGCGTCGACCAGCGCTCCACCGTAGATGAGGTTGATGGCCTCGATGCCGCCCTTTCCGGTCTGGGCGAGGAACGAGCCGAGGCGACCAGCGAGATCGATGAACGGCGCCAGCTGCACATATTCCTCGTGGCTGAGCGATGGCAGGTTGACGGCATTCTGCACGACGCCGAGCTTGAGGTATTCGCGGACCTGCATGGCGATCTGGATGCCGACGGCTTCTTGCGCTTCGGCGGTTGAGCCGGCGATGTGAGGTGTGAGGATCACGTTATCGAATTCGACATAGGGCGAATTCTTGGGCGGTTCTTCGGCAAAGACATCGAGAGCAGCGCCGCCGATCTGGCCGGACTTTAGTCCTGCGACGAGTGCCGCATCGTCGACAAGCTCGCCGCGGGCGCAGTTGATGATGCGTACGCCCTTCTTCATGGTCGCGATGGTCTTGCTGTTGATGATGCCCTGGGTTTGCGGGGTGAGACCGACGTGGAGGGTAAGATAGTCTGCTTTGCCGAAAAGCTCGTCCAAAGGCAAAAGAACAATGCCGTTTTCGCGGGCGACGGCAGCGGAGACGAACGGATCGCTTCCAACGATTTCGAGGCCGAAGCCGCGGGCGCGTTTGGCGACCTCAAGGCCGATACGGCCGAGGCCGAGGATGCCGAGAGTCTTGCCGCGGAGTTCGGAGCCCTGCAGACTCTTCTTCTCCCATTTGCCGGCGTGCATGGTGGCATTGGCGATAGGCAGTTTGCGTGCGAGACCGAGCATGAGGCCGAGGGTGAGTTCGGCGACGGCGACGGCGTTGGCGCCGGGCGTGTTCATGACGACGATCCCACGGCGCGTGGCCGCTTCGGCATCGATGTTGTCGACGCCTACTCCGGCCCGGCCAATGACGCGTAGCTTGGGGGCCTTTTCCATCAGCGCGTCGTCGGCCTGTACAGCAGAGCGGACGATGAGCGCATCGGCCTCGGCGAGGGCGGCAGGCAGCCCGTCGGGCAGTTTGTCGTGGGTCAGCACCTCCCAGCCAGACTCGGCTGCGAACACTGCAATTGTCGCGGGAGACACTTTTTCGGCCAGAACAATCTTCATCGCTTTGCCTCTCTCTTGCTGTGCGGGTTGATATTCGTCGAAGCGGATGCCATTTTGTTCGCAGAAGAGATCGAACATGCGCACGACGGCTGCATGGGGCTTGCCTTCTCCGCGCTCGTACTTGGTGAGGGAGTTGGGATGAACGCCCAGCTTCTCGGCCATCTGGTATTGGAAGAGATCGAGCTGCCGTCGTGCGATGAGCAGCTTTTCTCCGAAAGTGAGGTCAGGCATAAGTCAGTTCACAGTTCTTAGTTGTAGAGCGGTGTTAGCGGTGTTAGCCGCGCTTCGCGCGTGTTGGCGGAGTTAGCACGAGTTCGACGCCTTTAACTCCGCTAGCTCCGCTCAGATTGCTCACTCCGCTATCCTTTCGCGGCTTCTGCGTAGATCTTTTGTGCGGCGGCCACGGCAGTGCCGTATTCCACTGGCAGGCCGAGGGTATTCTTGGCGATGTGTTCCATGGCGCCGAGCAGGGCCACGGTGTCGAGATAGTCGAAGAAGCCGAGGTGCGCGACGCGGAAGATTTTGCCTTGCATCTCGCCCTGGCCATTGGCGATGACGAGCGCGAACTTTGCTTTCAGCGTTTTGACCACGTCGCCGGAGTTCATGCCTTCGGGCACGGCAACCGCAGTGGCTGCAGCGGACGGAGCAGTCGGGGCAAAGAGCGTGAAGCCGAGCGCGGTGAGGCCCGCACGGGTCGCGGCGGCATTGAGCTCCGCGTTGTCGATGAGGGTGATGCGGCCTTTCTCGAGATCGCCGCCGGCCTGACCGGCAATGTAGTCCAGTGCAGCTCCGAGACCAGCCACGAGCGCGACCGCGGGAGTGTAGGCGCTTTCGCCCTTGACGGCATTCTTGCGTTCCTTGCGGAGATCGAAGTAGTAGCGCGGGTTCTTCGAAGCATCCATCGCCTTCCACGCCTTCTCACTGACGCTGAGATAGGCAAGGCCCGGGGGAATCATGACTGCTTTCTGCGATCCGCCGATCAAGATATCGATGCCCCAGCCATCGACATCGAAGTGGGTGGTGCCGAGGCCGGTGATGCCGTCGACCACCAAGAGCGCCTGCGGTGCGGCTTGCTTGAGAAGAGCCGCGATCGCCTGGATGTCGTGGCGAACGCAGGTGGAGGTTTCCGTGGCCTGCAGAAACACAGCGCGATGTTCGGGTTTGAGGGCGGTACGAATGTCGTCGAGCTTGAAGGTCTCGCCGTAGGGAGCCTTGAGCACGTCGACCGCGCAGCCGAAGGCCTTGGCGAGGTCGACCCAACGCTCGCCGAACTTGCCGGCGGTGAGGACCAGAACCTTGTCGCCCGGGGAGGTGAGGTTGGAGACCGAAGCTTCCATGGCGCCGGTGCCCGACGAGGAGAGCAACAGGACATCGTTTTGCGTGCCGACGAAGACCTTGAGCTGGGCGAGGACTTTCTGGTAGAGGGCGCGGAATTCAGGAGTCCGGTGGTGCATGTCGGCCGCAGCCATCGCGAATTGTGCGGCCGGAAGCAGCGGAGTCGGTCCGGGGGTGTAAAGGCGTGTCTTTCTGAACATAGTTTCCCTCGTTGGAGCAGAATGTCAGGAGCTAAGAAATCACAGAATACACATTTATGTGGTTTTTGTGAATGCCGCGAACGTGGTGCGCGCGAGGGAATCGCGGAAAACACTTGCGCCGTCTCAGGCCTTGGCTACAATGAGAGGGACAAGTTTCATCGTAAGCTATTGTTTCTATTGGCAAAAGGAAGATCGATGCCGTCGAATTTGCCTCAGCCCGCAATGAAAATCGACCGCAAGGTGCCGCTCGTTGTGATTGCGGTCGCGCTCTACGAGCTGGCGAAGGCAGGATTTTTAGCCTGGGTCTTCTGGCAATGCTGGGAGGTTGCAGGGTCGGGCATCCCTCCGTTTGGCGAGGTTGAGGCTCACAGCCAGCTTTTCGCGGCACCGTATTTCCTGTTTTTCGCTCTTCTCGCGGTATTTCATGTCGTGGTCACGTTCGGCCTCTTTGCGCTAGGGAACTGGGCCAGGGCGGCGTGTACCTTGCCCCTGGTTGCCGCGATCCCGTGGTGGGTCATGGAGCATGTATTTGGCTATTCGTCTCTGATGCTTCCGGTCGACACGTCAATGATCCTGGCTGCGATTGCCCTGGAGGTAGTTGCCGTGGCAATTCTCTACACCTCTCCCGGGGTGCGTCAGGCGTTTGCTTCGAGCGAATGAAGCGCGCCCGCATGTGATCGAAGAAAAAGCATGTCTGTATATGTCGGAAAAGTGACCTCGGGAATGGGGAACTTCTCGTTCTGGATCGACAAGCTGCACGACCACTATCTGTCGAAGACGGGCATGGATCTGTATCCAGGAACGCTCAACGTTGCGCTGGAGCAGGCGTATTCGCTGCCGGAGGACGTCATCCGGCTGGAGGGGCATGAATATGGAGGCACGGTTTCGGTAAGCATGGTTCCGTGCACGATCCAGGGATTGCCCGCGTTTGTGTTGCGCACCGACTTGAATGAGGAAGGACGCGGTCCTCATCCGAAGACAATTGTCGAGATCGCCGCGCATGTGCGGCTGCGCGATGCGCTGGGTCTCAAGGATGGCGACATCGTGGCAGTCGAAATTCCAGATCGGTAGGATGGTCGCGTCTCCAGGGTTGTCGACATGCCTTCTTCTCTCGCGTGGGAGAGAGCGGTGCGCGCTCCATTACAATCGACTCTTTGAGAGGGACATCATGGTTGATCCGGGCGCACTTGCCGCGCATATTACGCAACAAAGCGTTGTCGCACTGAAGGCACACGATGCTGAACGCACGACCACGCTGCGCCTGATCAAAGCCGCGCTGATGAACAAAGCTGTCGAAAAGAATGCGTCGCTGACGCCGGCCGAGGAGCAGCAGACGCTGGCGACGATGATCAAGCAGCGGCGTGACTCGATCGAGCAGTTCACCAAGGGCAACCGGCCGGAACTGGCAGCTAAAGAAGCTACGGAGATTGTGGTGATCGAGGAGTTTTTGCCCAAGGCCCTCGATGAGGCAGGATTGAAGGCGCTGGTGGCGGAGACGGTAGCGGCGCACACGTCAGCATCGGGCCACGCGGCTACGTCGAAAGACATGGGGCCAGTGATCAAGGCGGTGCAGGCGCAGATCCAGGCCAAGGGTTTGCGTGCCGAAGGGCGTATTGTGAGCGAGCTGGTGAAGGCTGCGCTGGCGGGCTAAAGGTGTGTGAATACCGGCTCGTCGCCGTTCCTCGTGTCGACGAAGATCGCTATTCTGAAGTCATTGGGCCCGGATTGTTTTGGGGGCAACGATGAAGATCCACACGAGCCTTTTCTTCCCGCTCGTGTTGTCGATTCTGGTCTTGTTGGTCGTTCCGTCCTTGTACGCACAAGGGCCGCCCTTTCAGGTCGATGATCCGGTTCCCGTCGATTATCGTCATTTCGAGTTCTATATTTTTGGCGCGACAGACGGCACGCCGGTGGCAATCGCCTCGACGGGTCCTGCATTCGAATTCAACTGGGGCGCGGTGCCGCGCGTGCAGCTGCATGCGATTCTTCCGTGGGGCGGTTATTTTCCTTCGAACAAGGCGGTGTATGCCCCGGGGGGCACGGGGCCAAGCGCGTTCGGCCTGACCGATATGGAACTGGGCGTAAAGCTGGCGATCTTTAATGAGACCAAGGTGACGCCGCAGATCGGCACGTTCACCATGGTCGAGATGCCGACCGGGAACGCTGATCAGGGGCTCGGGGTAGGGAAGGTCTGGTACAAGCTGCCGGTGTGGCTGCAGAAAAACGAAGGCAAGTGGCTGTTCGATGGCGGCGCGGGTGAAGAGGTGGTGCCGCAGACCGGGCTTCACGATTTTCCCTATGGAGGGTTCCTGGTGAAGCGGGAGATCAGTGAGCGGCTGGAACTTGCGGCAGAGGTGTTCGCGCATGGCGCGGAGGGGATTGCTGCTGCGCAAACGCAGAAGTCAACCATGATGGACGCGGGCGGATACTGGCATCTGAAGAAGGAACCCGACACAGAATTTCTTTTTGCGTATGGCCACTCGATTGCCGGCCAAACAGAAAATTACGCGTATGCGGGGATCTACTGGACGTGGGGCAAGGATGACAAGCCGGTCGACAAAGGCGCGCCGGACAAGAAGGCTCTGCTGACGGACGGGCTCTATTCAAGGCAAAGCATGAGACACGGGTTTTGACGGGAACATGACTGTTCGTTGATGGGCGTTGTCCTGAATAAAATGCCGGAGCAGGACGAGCCCGCTCCGGCGCGCTGTGGTTGATTTGTGGGTTAGTCGAGGTCGTCGACGTAGTGTCCGACGAGAATCGGATTGCCGGAGGTCGGGTCTTTCAACAGCAGGCCCACGACACGGACGTTGGCGTTGTCGGTGATGCTGCTGATTCCGCTGAACCCATCGCGGAAGTCGCAGTTGCCGGCGATATAGACGGTCACCTTCTGCGGGATGAGGACGCCGGCAAAGCCATTGACCTGCATCTGGAATGTGCCGTTGCCATCGCTTTCGCTACCCGGGACAACCGTTCCATTGAAGCCCCAGTCGCGCAACATCACGCGTTTCACGGTCAGTGATGATGCGTTGGCCGCTCCGGTTGCCGGTCCACCGACTGCGACGTGCTGGCCAGGCAGCAGAGCGCTGGGGTTGAACAGGAACTGGGCCAGTGGGCCGTGCATCCAGTAGATGGAGAACTTTTCAGTGCCGCTTAGATTCACGGTTGCAATGTCTCCATCGGTGACGCCGGTGCCTGTGGGCAGTGTGCCGCGCACGTAGAGATCGAAGCTGGTTGCCGCACCGCTTGCCGGCGTCACGTAGGTGACCTGGCCTGCTGCGTAGAAGCCGGTATCGGAGATCAAACCCACTTCGTCGGCATCGATGGTTGCATCGGCGCGATCGAGGGAGCCCGAGATCTGCACGATGCTGCTTGAGTTCAGGCTGCTTAAAGATGCGCCGCCATCCCACTCGGTCTGGCCGTTGACGCTGATGGTGAACTGCCGGCCGTGCGGACCTTGGACGGTGAAGGTATTCGCAGTGGTGTCGGTGGTGACGACCGCAGCGATGAATTCGTCGATGTAGGCGCCCTTGTCGGAGTTATTGACTGCTTTCACGGTGAAGGTGGGCGTCACATCGCCGGTGATATTGCCGCCCGAGTCCACCTGGATTGACTTGCGCAGATCGAAGTCCATGTGCAAACCGACCGGAGCGCCAGCCGTTGCAACCACCATTGGATTGGTCAGAGGATAGTTAAGAGTCGCAGTGGAGAGTGTGGCGGTCTCGGTCGTGATTTTGGGTTCTGTGGCAGTGGTGTCGAGATAGCCCAGAGTCGCGGTGCCCAGCGAGATCGACACGCAGTTGTACGTTCCTGCTGCGACGTCATTCATGTCGATGAGGCTTTGCAGACCGTTGTAGCGTGCGAAGTCGACGGTTTGCGCGCTGATGAGCGACACGCCGGTGCCGCTGCAGTCGTTCGAAGTGTAGGCATTGATCGCGGAGAGTTGTGCTGCAAATGAGGTCACCGCGGCCATGGGTGCGTCGGTGCCGATGACGAAGGAAGCGCCTGTGGGTGTGGTGGAGTTGCCGGTGGTGGAGTTGGTGACCATGCCGCTGGTACAACCCGCAATCAACAATGAGACAACGGCCAGTGCAAGGATCGACGGAAGAAAAACTCTTCCAAGCATCTTAGGATGCATCTGTAGACACACTTTCAGTGGTTGTCCGTGGCCTCCACGGAAACCGCGCGGAAATTTGGCGCATGTCGCAGCGAATCTCTGCTCAGGATGGAGAGGTCGTGCTTATTTTGATGAGCTGGATGATCCGCCTTGTTCTGAGAAGGCGGGCGAACAACAACGAAGTCGAGTTGGGGGAGTGGATCCTGATGCGCGAGAAAGCTACCGATGATGCTGCCTTGGAGACTCGAACCCCAGGTTGCGCACGATAGTTGTGGAGGTATGCAACATTTTTTGCAGGTTCCATTCCAGTCGTAACGTGGGCGAAGGTAAATACCGATTACGTCTGGGCATTCTCGCGCATCTCAGAGCGCAACCAAGGCTCGACGACGCTCCAGGAATCTGCGCACCGACTCGTCTTTCTCGAGGCCGATGGCTATGTCGTAGGCATGTCGTGCAACCTCAAGATTCCCGGTGCGTGCGCAAAGATCGGCCCGCGCGGCCCACCAGGGTTGATACTCCGTGAGGCGGGCATCTCCACTGATGGCTTCAAGAGCAGCGAGTCCGGATTGCGGTCCGTCGCGTTCGGCGATGGCCAGAGCGCGATTGATGGCGACCACGGGGGACGGTGCGCAGATGAGCAGCGCATCGTAGAGCTCGACAATCTGTGCCCAGTTTGCTCTCCCGCTACGTCGCCGTTCGACGTGCGCGGATTGAATGGCGCCTTCGAGTTGATAGCGACCGACGGTCTTCTGTTGTGCTGCACGCAGCAGGAGGCGTTCGGCCTCTTCGATCATTCCCATATTCCATTCCTCGAGACGCTGCTGGATGAACGCGACGTATTGTCCGTCGGCATCGCGGCGCGCACGACGGCGTGATTCGGCATAGAGCATGAGTGCGAGAAGGCCCATGGATTCAGGCTCGGCGGGCAGGAGTTCTGTGACCAGGCGGCAGAGGTAGATGGCTTCTTCGGCGAGATCGCGTCGCGCGACGTCGGTGCCGGATGCATCGATCCAGCCCTCAGAGAAGGCTGCATAGATTGCGTCGAGCACGGTTGCGAGGCGTTCGTGCAGCTCTTCGCGTTCTGGGATGCGCAAGGGAATCCGGGCCACGCGAATTTTCTGTTTGGCGCGCACAAGGCGCTGGCTCATGGTGGCTGGCGAGAGGAGGAATGCGGATGCGATGCGGGCTGCATCCAGTCCAAGCACGGCCTGCAACATCAGGGGAGCACGAATGACGTTCTCGATGGCGGGATGAGCACAGGCGAACATCAGTCCGAGGCGCTGGTCGGGAAAGTCCGATTCGCTCACTGCCGCGGCGAGACTGTCGGCCATGCTCTCGATGTCGTCGCTCGTGTCTTCACGCCGCCGGTTGCGCACGGTGTCGAGGAACTTGCGGCGCGCAACAGTGAGCAACCACGCTTCGGGATTGTCGGGGCAGCCTTTGTGGGGCCAGTCGGCAAGTGCGGTGGCGAACGCTTCAGCCAGAGCGTCCTCTGCTGCATCCACATCGCGGGTGCGCGCGGCGAGATAGGCGACGAGTTTGCCATAGCTGCGGCGCGCGACTGCGTCGGCTGTTTCGCGCGCCTGCAAGCTGTGGCCATTGGATTCCATCGCGAACTTTACATGCTCCAGATGGCGCGGACCTCGACAACGCCGTGGCCTACGCCGGGGCAGCGGCCTGCCCATGAGAGGGCTGCATCGAGATCGGGGACGTTGATGAGGTAGTAGCCGCCCAATTGTTCCTTGGAGTCGGCAAAGGGGCCATCAAGAATCTGCGTCTTGCCATCGGTCGTCCGCAGAGTGGTGGCCGTTGCGCTGGGGCGCAGGCGGTTGGAACTGACGTGCACGCCGGCGGCCTTGAGCGCCTCGGTATAGGCCATGTAGGCTGCAAAGCCCTGCTGCTGTTGGTCCGGTGTCATCTTTTCGAAGACGCCCTCGTTGGAGTAGAGCGTAAGTAGATATTGCATTGGAACCCCTCCGGTTTGGATTGTAGGCGTCGATCTGTGTGCGCCCAATCCCATGACGCGCGGAAGAGCGTGATTTCGACAAACGGAGCAAAAGAAATGCTAAAGAATCGTTTGGGCGTAAGTGCTTATTCTGCGCTGGGAAACTCGAGCAAGGATGCTACCAAGGTGTTAGTTTTCGCAACTCTCGTGCCCATGGGCGTGTCTTATCTACAGGTAGTTTTGAAAGATTTGAGGAAGAGATGAAAACCCTGATTCAAAAATCGGCAATTCCCCTCGACCATGCGGTACTTTGCCTTGACTGCAGTTGTGTGAGCGACGCGAATCGAGAGTGCCCCGCGTGCTCGTCGCGCGCGCTGATGAATTTGAGTGTGATTCTCAACCGGAGTGAAGAGGTTGAATTCGCACGAGAACTGGCTGCGGCGTAGTCGAATCTAACGCGTCTGGCCCGCCGAGACGTATTTGAGCAGGCCCAGGTCTGCCGCCACTTTTTCGAGGCGAGCGCGCGTCGCGGGTTCGGGTGGAACCAGGGGGAGCCGCACGTGATCGGTGCATTTGCCCATCAGGCTCAAGAGCGTCTTCACCGGTCCCGGATTCGCATCCCAGAAATTGGCTTCGAAGAGCGTGGCGTATCTGGCTTCGAGCGCGCGTGCTTTGGCCCAGTCATTGTGGAGCGCGGCACGAACCATCGCCCCCACTTCTGCTGGCACTTCGTTGGACGCGACGCTGATGAGTCCATGGGCGCCTACGCCGATGGTGGCGAGGGCGAGATTGTCGTCTCCGGAAAAAATCTTGAAACCAGCAGGCAGCAGATGCACGAGCTTGGCGATTTGTGCGAGATTGCCGCTGGCTTCTTTGATGGCCTGGATGTTGCGCGCGGATTCAGCCAGCCTGACCACAGTGAGCGGCTCGAGATTGGCGGCGGTGCGTCCCGGAACGTTGTAGAGGCAGACGGGAATGGGATCGACGGCCTGGGCCAACGCCAGGAAATGGCGATACTGGCCTTCCTGGCTGGGCTTGTTGTAGTAGGGATTGGCGGAGAGGATGACGTCTACTCCGCGAATCTGGCTCAGCAGGGAGGCATGGCGCAAGAGGGTGCGTGTGGAATTGTGGGTGCAACCGGCCCACACGGGCACACGTCCCGCGGCCGCATCGATGACGATGCGCACGGTGTCGAGCCACTCATCTTCGTCGAGCGTCGCCGCTTCGCCGGTCGATCCGCAGGCCACGAGAAAGTTGATGCCCGCGTCGATTTGCCAGTTCACCAGCGAGCGCAGAGCTAGCTCGTCGAGGGCGCCGTCGGCCCGGAAAGGCGTGACTATGGCTGTGCCGCAACCCGTCGTTTCCATCAGAGAGAGTGTATACCGGGCGGGCGTGGATTTCAGCGCCCCAGGGCCCCCCATGCGCGCAACGGAAGGGCGACCTTAGATTGCAGACTTTGCCGGCCGGCCGCGGTACTCGTTCTCGAGCATCGACATTAAGTGCAGGTTGTACCATACCCCGTCGCGGTTGGCCGCATCGCGCATGACTCCCTCGTAGGTGAAGCCAAGGCTCTCATAGAGATGACGGGCGCGCGCGTTGTCTTCGAAGACATCGAGGAACAACCGGTGGGCGCCCATCTCTTCAAAGACCATGCGCTGGACCTCGGTCACGACTTTGCGCCCGAGGCCTCGCTCGGGCATGGCCACGACGACGCGCTTCAGTTCGATGGCGCTGGAGTCCTCACTGAATCCGCGCAGGATGACATAGGCCTGCAAGGAACCGGTTTCTGAAGCGTTGACCAGATAACGAGCGTCACCTCCGGTGAGCGTCGCGAGGTGGCGTTGTTCGGTCCACTGGCCGACATAAGTACGTGCGAGGGGTGTTTGTTCTATCTGGAGGATGGCAGGGATGTCGTCAGTAACCGCCGCTCGAAGCAACATGAGATTGAGATTAACGGTTTGGGGCCGATTTGGCTTCCAGGGCAAACGTATGTCCAAACTGCAAGATCGTCTTAGACTTTCTTCATGACGAAAGGCATGTATACCTGGTAACACCACTGTTCCGCCGAAGGTCATTGCGCGTTTACCATCGTCTGACAGGGGAATTGCAGCATCACAATTCGGCGATGCCGAAGTGTTTGTCCAAGAGTTTGAATACATAGATTTTCATCCTGCAATGTTTTCAAGAACAGAATTGCAGGCAGCCGTTCCATTTTTCCCATGGGTCTGCATTGGGTTCGCAACGCGACGCGAGCATGTCTGACCTCGCGCTCGAATCGTCGCACAGGGCAATGTCTTTTATGTTCGGTCATTGAAGGACGAAGGACTTATGAGCGGCAGAAACGAAATGTCGACCACCCTTCAGGATCCAAACCTCGAACGCGGCAGTTCGGCGATCGCATCGATCGCCCTGATCGGCCCAAATGCCACGCATCGCCGGGTGATGGCCAAGGCTCTCACCAGCCCCGAGGCACGGGACGTACGCGAGTTCATGGACTATCCCGCCAATCTTGGCGATATTCCCCACCTGATGGAAGAGCATTTCGATGTCGTGATGATCGACATCGACAGCGACCAGAGCTACGCGATGCAGATTATCGCGAGCATTGCAGCGTACAACACGTCGATCGTCATGGCCTACTCCATGCGCAGCGATCCGGATCTGATCCGCGATTGCATGCGTGCGGGAGCCCGCGATTTTCTGCCTCTTCCGGAAGAAGCGGCGGCGGACGCAGAACTCGCAGCTGGTTCTGAACTGGCGGTCGAGCCCGAACCCATGATCGAGGCCGAGCCGGAACTTCTGCCTGAACCGCTGCCTGAACCCGTCGCGGCAGTCGAAGCTGAGCCGGTGTTGAATGCAGCCGACTTTTTGCGTGCACCGGAACCGGAAATCTTCGAAGAAGAAGCCCCGTTGAATCCTGCGGACTTTCTGCTTGCCACGCCGCGCGAAGTACCAGAGTCTCTTTCCGCTCCGGCAGTCGTTGATCCGCCCCAGCAATACAGTGTTCCGTCGCGCCCGCAGTTTGTGGAGTCCCGTAAACCTGCTCCGCCACCGGTGTCTCAGCCGGTTGCTCAGCAGACGGTCGCGCCTCCGTCTGAAGGGCGGCGTCCGGAACATGTCGAGCATGTGCAGCCCGAGGAACTTCGCCGGGCGACTCCTGCTGCCGCCGCGCCTGCCAAGCCCGCAGGAGAGAAGCCGGGAGCGGCCCCCGCGAAAAAAGAAGACGATATCGACGCCTGGGACAGCCTTTGGATTCATCCCGCGCTGGCTGCAGGAAAGATGCCTGAACATGCTTCCGCTTCGGCGGCAGAACCGCCGGCCAAGAGAAAAGCGGTTGTTGCCGCGCCTGCTCCACCTCCGAGTGGACCGCAACTGGTGCAGCGTGCAGCGGCCCAGCGGGTCGAGCCGGAGCCAGTTCCCGTTGCCGCGGTTGCGGCTGCCGCGCCACTTTTCCGCCAGATGGACACCGAGACTTCGGGGCAGACGCAGCGTCCATGGGTGCGGTACGCAATTCTTGGCGGCATTCCTTTGGTTGTCATCGGCCTGGTCATGATGATTTTCCTGCCGTCGCATCGGTCCAGTGTGCCGCCCGCACCGCAGGAAGAGACCGTTGTGCCGACACAGCCTGCCGCAGCTGCATCCTCAACGCCGGCCGCCGTCGATCCACACGCGACAGCAAAGCCGTCGGCTGCGTCGCGCGTTGCGGACGAGTCCGCACAGCCGGCACCTGTTTCGTCGTCGATGATGGACGCTCAGCTCAATGCGCCGACGCGGATCTCCGGGTCGTTGAAGAGGCCAACGGCTCAGGGCGATGCGCCACCACCCACTGGATTTGCGCCGGGGGGTATGGACGGCGGGGCCGCGCTGCCCGGCCAATTCTTCAGCGGGGCACGCAATGTGAAGGTTGTGCCGGCCGTTTCGGCCATCTCGGCCGGGGTCGCCGAGGGCATGCTGACGCACAAGACCACACCGGTTTATCCGGAGATCGCCAAGTCAGCACATGTCAGCGGTACGGTGGTGCTCGGCGCCAACATCACCAAAACCGGCCAGCTCAGCAACCTGCATGTGTTGAGTGGTCCCGCGATGCTGCGTAACACCGCCCTTGAAGCGGTGAAGACCTGGCACTACAGACCATACTTGCTCAACAACCAGCCCGTTGAAGTTGAAACGACCATCCACGTGGTCTTCTCGCTGGATCGCTAAAGAGCGCGGTTCACGCGTTCCACTGAGGCGGTCTACTGCGGCGGCTGTCTGGAGCCATCTTTCGCTCCATGGACCGCGCCCTTCGTGGTGTTTTTTGTCTTATTCCAAGCATTTTTGGTGCCGTTCTTCGTGGAGTGGTAGGCGTCTTTGGTGCCGCGCTTTGTAGAGTGGTAAGCCCTTTTGGTGCCTACCTTGGTGCCGTGGGCGGCGTCTTTGGCCGCGTTCCTGGTTTCGTGACCCGCGTCCTTCATGTCTTGTTTGGGGCTATCTTGCGCACTCCATCCTAGGGCCGGTCCGCTGGCGAGGGTCGCCCCCAGCAGAATCAAGGGAAGATTCCATCTCGTTTTCATATCTAACGGGATTCAGCTTTTGGGTGTGGAGTTGGCTGGCGCGATGGACGGACCGGTGAGCGGAGCGGGCTCAGGCATTTACAGCTGATCGAAGATGTCGCGGAAATCCCATGCCCCGGATTTGTTGTGGAGCCATTCTGCTCCGCGGACGGCGCCGAGTGCGAAGCCACGCCGGGAATGCGCGTCATGACGAAGTTCGAGGACATCGTATTCGCTGCGCGCGGTGACGACGTGTTCACCCGTCGCGTCGCCGATGCGGTGCGATTCGATGGGGACTTCGATGGCCGGCCGGGAGGCGAGGAGGATCTCTTTCAGGGTGAGTGCAGTGCCCGACGGCGCGTCGACCTTGGATGTGTGGTGTGTTTCGCTGATGGAAAACCGGTACCCATCGAGTTTGGCCAGCTCTGAAGTCAGGCGGAACAGCTTCTGGACGCCGATGGAGAAGTTGGTTCCATACAGAAGGGCGCCGCCGCGCCGTTGGGCGAGGTCCCGCATCTCGTCGATCCGGCTGTACCAACCGGTAGTGCCGACGACGATTTTGCATCCGAGGGCCAGCACGGCGCGGATATTCTCGGCGGCGGCGGCGGGGTTGGTAAAGTCGATGATCACGTCGATGCCGGCGAGGTTCGGCGCCGTAAGTGCGGCGGCGTGGGGATTCTCGTGAATGTCGTAGATGCGCACGCCGTGGCCGCGCTCGCGCGCCACTTCGGCAACCAGCGACCCTGTCTTTCCTTTTCCCAGCACCAGAATGGTCATGCTCGTTCCTTGTCTACTCGGGTTCCGGCCAGGCCGGTTGGAGACTACTCTGCGAACTTCGGCGATACAGCCGCCGGTCTACGAGCATTTGTCTTTCAGGTCTGGGCCAGGGCCCGGCGGGCTTCGACATCGAAGACGGCGGGATCGGGGGTCTGGAAGAAGGCTGCATGCAGCGAGCGCACCGCTTCGTCGGCATCCTCTTCTTCGATCATGAAGCTCATGTTGATTTCGCTGGCGCCCTGGGAGATCATGCGCACGTTGATGTGGCGGATCGCGGCGAAGACCTGGGCAGCCATCCCTTGCTGGCCACGAATATCTTCGCCAACAAGGCAGATAAGCGCCTTCTTGCCTTCGTACTTTACGTCGGCCACTTTACCCAGCTCGGACGCGATGGCGGGGAGCTTGTCGTTGGAGTCAACGGTGAGCGAAACCGAGACTTCGCTGGTAGACACCATGTCGACCGGGCACTGGTATTTGTCGAAAATGGTGAAGATCTCTTTCAGGTAGCCGTGCGTCATGAGCATGCGGCTGGCAACGACATCGATGATGGAGAGCTTCTTTTTGACGGCAATCGACTTGAACGGGCTTTTGCAGTGCGGGGCGACAGAGATGATGCGCGTGCCTTCGTTCGAGGGGTTCTTGCTGTTGAGCACAAGCACCGGGATGTTCTTTTTGACCGCGGGCAAAATGGTGGCCGGGTGCAGCACCTTGGCACCGAAGTAGGCGAGTTCCGCGGCTTCTTCAAAGCTGATGACCTTGACGCGCAGGGCATCGGGGCACACGCGCGGGTCAGAAGTCATGATGCCGTCGACGTCGGTCCAGATCTCAATGGAGCCCGCGGTGAGGGCGCCGCCGATCAGGGCGGCGGTAAAGTCCGATCCGCCGCGGCCGAGCGTGGTGGTGATGCCGTCTTCGTTGGAGGCGATGAAGCCGCCCAGTACAGGCACCTTCTTGTCGTCGATCAAGGGCCGAAGATGTTCGGAGGTGCGCTTCTCGATGAGGCTGTCTTGCGGCACCGCCTTCTGGAACTGCGAGTCGGTGATGATGATTTCGCGGGCGTCGACATGGGCTGCGCCGATGCCCCGCTCACGAAAGGCGGCGGCGACGATACGGCTGGAGATGCGCTCGCCGTAGCTGACGACGAGGTCAGAGATGCGCGGCGTGAGCTCGAGAATAGCGGCTAAGCCGCGGAGAATTTCGTCGAGTGAATCGAATTTTTGATCGATCAGCGAGACCAGGGTGCCAGCGTCTTTGACGAGCGCGCACGCAGTGTCGCGATGGCGGCAGCGGAGACGGGAGCTGATGGCCAGTGCGCCGGTGCGATCGCCGACGGCTGCGGCGTTCGCCGCCCGCAGCAGTTGATCGGTGACCTTGGCGAGGGCGCTGACCACGACTACCGGACTCATGCCGAGAGCCAGGCGACCGGCGACGATGTCGGCCGTACGGTTGATGGCGGCGGGATCTTCTACTGACGTACCGCCGAACTTCATCACAACGATGCTCATGGGGGAATTCCCTAGTCAGACGTTTCGATTAGGCACGGGCGACTGCTTCAGCCAAAGGCTCAAGCTTGCCGAGGTCAGCCAATAACTCTGCATTCAAAATGGTTGCGCCGGCAGCACCGCGCACGGTGTTGTGTGAGAGCAGAACGAACTTCCAGTCGAGCAGGCTGCACGGGCGCAGGCGACCCACGGTGACGGCCATGCCGCGCTCGCGATTGCGATCGAGCCGGGGCTGAGGGCGGTCAGGCTGCGCGGCGAACTGTACCGGCTGCTTGGGCGCAAAGGGCAGATCGCGGCCTGCGAGCGGCTTGAAGTCATGCCAGGCCGCAAGCATTTCTTCTTCCGTCGCCTTCTTGCTCAATTGGATGGAGACACATTCGGTGTGGCCGTCGACTACGGGCACGCGGTTACAGTGGGCCGTGATCCTGGCAGGAAGTGGAAGCACGGAGTGGCCGTCGAGTTTGCCCAGAAGCTTGAGAGTTTCAGCTTCCATCTTCTCTTCTTCGCCGCCGATGTAGGGGACGACGTTGTCGAGGATGTCCATCGACGCTACGCCGGGATAGCCTGCGCCGCTGACGGCCTGCATGGTGGAGACAAAGATCTGGTCGATGCCGAAGCGGGCTTGAATCGGCTTGAGCGCCATGACCAGGCCGATGGTGGAGCAGTTGGGATTGGTGACCATGTAGCCACCCGATTGCTTGCGCGACGGCTGATCCTCGATCAAGTGCAGGTGTTCCGCATTGACCTCGGGGATGACGAGGGGAACATTGGGTGTCATGCGGAAGGCGCTGGAATTCGACAGGACCGCGCAACCGGCGTCGGCAAATTTGGGCTCGAGCTCGCGCGCGATGGGCGCGTCGATCGACGAGAAGATGATCTTCGGCGCTCCCTTGGGATCGGCAGGGGAGACCTGCATTTTCGCAATGCGCTCAGGAAGCGGAGTATCGAGACGCCACTTGGCGGCTTCGCCGTACGA
Organism: Occallatibacter sp.; assembly: GCA_036267935.1. Lineage (GTDB taxonomy): Bacteria > Acidobacteriota > Terriglobia > Terriglobales > Acidobacteriaceae > Telmatobacter. The sequence continues at coordinate 111,434 of DATAVC010000077.1, forward strand.
TCTGCCGCTGGACCGATCACTGGCAGCGAGCCACGTGATCTCGAACCATGGATGGTTTTCGAGAAGCTGGATGTAACGTTGGCCCACCATGCCGGTGGCGCCGAGGATGCCGATGGGGTGCTTGGATTGCATGGCCGTGAACCCTTCAGTGTACAGGAGAGTGGAGTAGGGCGGCCAACCAGTGTCCCCGCGCAGCCTGGACACGGACGATGAAGTGAAGACGCTGGGAACGTGGACCCGCGTGCCGCAGGACTGAATTGGCCGTTACGCGGATCGCGCTGCGCCGAGGTGTGCGCGCATCAGGGCTGTTCTGTCATGGCGGCGAGGATGGCGTCGGCGAACTGCGTGGTGGTGGCGTTGCCGCCGACGTCGCGGGTGAGTGCGCGGTGCTCGGAGTAGACCTTTTCGATGGCGCCTTGAATCTTGTTGGCGGCAGCTTCTTCGTCGAGATAGCGGAGCATGAGGACGGAGGACTGCAGCAACGCGGTGGGATTGGCGAGGTCTTTGCCGGCGATGTCGGGCGCGGAACCGTGGACGGCTTCGAAGATGGCGCAGTCGATGCCGAGGTTGGCTCCGGGAACGAGGCCGAGTCCGCCGACGAAGGCTGCACAGAGATCGCTGACGATGTCGCCATAGAGGTTTTCGAGTAGCAGCGTGTCGTATTGCCAGGGATTCATGACCAGCTGCATGCAGGTGTTGTCGATGATGTGCTCTCCGTAAAAGATCTCGGGAAAGCCTTCGGCGACCTGGCGGGCGCAGCGGAGAAACAGGCCGTCGGACATCTTCATGATGTTGGCCTTGTGGATGGAGTGAATCTTCTTGCGACCGTGTTTGCGGGCGTATTCGAAGGCGAACTTGGCGATGCGGGTCGAACCTTTTTCAGTAATGACCTTGATGCTTTCAACGACGCCGGGGACGACTTCGTGCTCGAGTCCAACGTATTCGCCCTCGGTATTTTCGCGGACGATGATGAGGTCGACGTTGGGGAACTTGGTTTCGAGTCCGGGGAGATTTTTGATTGGCCGGAAGTTGGCGAAGAGGTCGAACTTTTTGCGCAGGGTGACGTTGATGCTTTTGAAGCCGCCCCCGATCGGAGTCGTCACGGGCCCCTTCAACGCGACCTTGTTGCGTTCGATGGATTCGTAGAGGGCGGCGGGGATGTATTCGCCGTAGATCTCGAAGGCTTCGGCACCGGCGGCGAAGCGTTCCCACTCGAATTGGACGCCGGTTGCCTCGAGGATGCGAAGGACGGCGTGGGTGACTTCAGGGCCGATGCCGTCGCCGGGGATGAGGGTGATGCGGTGGGTCTTCAAAGGAAGGCAGCTCCTAGCCGCTAGCTTCTAGCCGCTAGCTTTCTTGTGCTTGGTTCTGAGGATAGCGAATTGCGGCGGGGGGGGCGGTGATGGAGGGGGGGCAGGGGGTAGGGGGGAGGGGGGCTAGGGGCTAGGTTCCAGGTTCTAGCTGCTCGCTGTATTTGTGCCTGTTTCTATTGTGGCAGGAACGCGGAAATGATCTGCAAAGTGATTTCGTGGGGGCAGACAATCCGAGGGTCGACGCCGTCGCCGGGAATGAGGGTGATGCGGTGCACCATAACGATTTAGCTCCTGGCCGCTAGCTGTTAGCTGCTGCCCTTTCGTGTCCAGCTTCGAGGATAACGAATGGCGCGAAGCGGCGCCGTGACACGGGGAGGGGGGCTAGGGGCTAGGGGCTAGGTGCTAGGGGCTAGGTGCTAGGTTCCAGGTTCTAGCTGCTTGCTGTATTTGTGCCTGTTTCTATTGTGGCAGGAACGCGGAAATGACCTGCAAAACTACTGTGCCCGCGCCCTAAATTCTCCACCCGCTCCATTCCAGATTTCTTTCTTCAAAGGAGTCAACTGCTGAAGGCATGGTGCCGCCACATCGCGACTTGGGAACTCGGAGTGGCGGCTCGCTATAGGGGGTGCTTCTTGTCCGATTTCCATGGCCTGCCTGTCGCGCTGATAACTCTGATCTATTTGGGCGCGATCTGGAGTCGAAGAGGCGCTTTCCCGCTCGGCGTCGCTCCTTTCTCGCTCCCCATGCTCCCAGTTCCATTAACCGCTGTTTTTTCGAAATCATATTGGCCTACGCCGCCGTCAAGTGTTTCCCGGAGAATTGCAATGAGCCGATTGCCGGCCTGTCTAACTTCGTCTGGCGCATCCGCTCGTATGGCGACGAGCACGCCTTCGGCGTTTCCCCCCCCAAATGGATGGAAGAAATTGAGCAACACGCCTGCGCCGTGGATGGCTTCGATAATTGCATTAGCGGTCTTGTTTGTTTCCAGCGAATCGCCGATGAGAACAACATCCACCGTTTGACCTTTCATCGACGCGAACGCCTCAGTGATGCGGTGTTGCTGATCTGGCGTGATGACACGATCAGCAAGCCGAGCTTCCAATTGGAGCCGAGCGAATCTTTCTCGTTCAGCAATTTCATTTGCAGATGCCGCGCGTCCATTAGCTTGCGCTATTTGTAACGAGAAACCTTCAGCATTGTTTCTGGCAACTTCTGCGGCTTTCAATGCTTGGGCTGCACGGGCGTTCTCCTCAGACGCCTGATGTTCCGCCCTAGCGGCACGCTCATTTTCCTGGCTCGCCTCGCCTTCTGTTTCAGCCGCTCGTTCGTATGCGCCACCTGCTCGTTCATTGGCGTCGCTACTCTGGCGTTGGGCATCAGCCAACAAGATTTCATTGAATGTTTGCGACAGCCCTTGGGCTTTGTTTTCCAGCAACCCGAAGGACACCTCCCCCCCCACCCCAAGTACCAGCAGCCACCCAACCAACCCCACTGTCTTCACCCAGCGTGTAGCGAAAATTGAAAATTTATTGGGCCATAACTCATGGAGCAGCTCTGGGCCTTCAAGAGCTACGCCAACTACGACAATGGCAGAAGATAAGAGGGCCAACCAAAAGAAGAAATCGCTGGAGCTCTGCAGATCAGATCGGATGGCATCATCCATAGCCTTGATCAGGCTGGAAGATCCAGGCATGAGGAGAACGCTCGACGAGGAAACCAGGACCATCGGTCGAACCATATGGTTAGAACTCCTCGTTGAGTTTTTGAATACTCTGTGGTCTTGCTAGTGAGCGGGTGGATTCTGAAGCTAATTGTATAAACGGCAGACTCGGACGAATCCCTTTCGCTAATAATAGGGAGCACGGTTTCTGCGCATCTGGAGGGGGCATCGCACCAACGCGGCCACTGCGCCCATGCCGTGCACGACGGGGTTCTCTCACTTTTCAGGTTCTTGTTCTTCTCCTTTTCGCCGAAGTCACTTCTCATCTCTCTCCTCTTGACGATCTAGGGTAGTGGTCGTACTCTTGCTCTAGTTTGTCTAGGGGAGAGCTGCAGCGTGAGCGCACAACAGAAAAATGATCCCAAACATGATCCTGGGGAGAGCGGGTCGAGCGACCTGGTGCAAGGGACTTTGGAGATGCTGATCCTGAAGACCCTGGCGCTGGAGCCGCTGCATGGCTATGGGATCGGGCTGCGGATTGAGCAGATGAGCGGCGGGGTATTCCGCGTGAACCCGGGTTCGCTGTTGCCGGCGCTGAGCCGGATGGAGAGGGCGGGGGATGTGAAGTCGGAATGGCGGGCGACGGAGAATCATCGCCGTGCGAAGTACTACCTGCTGACGGCGGCAGGCCGCAAAGCCCTGTTGTCGGAGACGGAGAAGTGGCAGATGCAGATTGGCGCGATTGCTCGGATTCTCGAGGCCTGACGGTTGGCTGGGGATACGACAGCGGGGGGTGCGGATGGGTATGCGTTGGTGGGCGAATCTGAGCGCGGGCGTGAAGGCGCTGGCGGGCAAGCAGCGGTCGGAGCGCGATCTCGATGAAGAGCTGGATGGTTTTGTGGCGGCGTCGGTGGAGCAGAAGATGCGCGCCGGGATGCCGGAGAGCGCAGCGCGGCGACAGGCGGCGCTTGAGATGGGCAGCCGGAACGCGGTGAAGCATCATGTGTGGTCGTCGCGGTGGGAGTCGGTGGCGGAGAGCGTGGCGCAGGATCTGCGGCTGGGTGTGCGGGCGCTGGTGAAGAGTCCGGGGTATACGGCGGTGGCGCTGCTTTCACTGGCGCTGGGCATTGGAGCGAACACCGCGATTTTTACGCTGGTGAGTGAAGTGTTGCTGCGTCCTCTGCCGGTGCGCGATCCGCAGCAGCTGGTGACCTTCGGCGACGGCCGTTCTTCGGGCATTGCGGGAGGGATCGACCTGGGGCAGTTTGGCGGGTATTTTCCGTGGGATTTTACGCGGCAGCTGGAGGCGAATCCTGGGCCGTTTCAGGGGATCGCGGCGTATGGGAGCTTCGCAGACAAGGCGATGGTACGGCTGGAGGGGCAGGGCGGAGAGTCGGCACATGCGGCTGCGTGGTTTGCGCCGGTCAGTCTTGTGTCGGGCAATTTCTTTCAGGTGATGGGAGCGCAGCCGTTTCTAGGGCGCGCGATTCTGCCGTCGGACGATGGCGAGCCGGGGACGGGCGCGGTGGTGGTGGTGAGCCATCACTTCTGGCGGCAGTCGTTGTCGGCCGATGGGCAAATTGTGGGCAAGTCGCTCTCGATTAACGGAACGCCGTTTGAAGTGATTGGGGTGATGCCGGAGGGATTTGCGGGGATGAAGCAGGGTTTGGAGCCTGCGGACCTTTGGGCGCCGGTGAGCATGCAGGCGAAGGTCTCTCTGTTTCTGTCGCTGCTGACGCCTCATTCCGGTCTGTATTTTTTGAACGCCTTTGGCCGGTTGAGCGCGCAGGCAGTAGGAGACAAGGCCGAATTTTTGAAAGCGCAGAACTGGTTGAACGCGCAGGTGCACAACGGGATTCGCGACCGGGAAGGGACTGCTCCGTCGGCGGCGCGGCAGCGGGAGATTGGGCGCGAGACGGTGACGCTGGTTCCGGCGGGGCAAGGGGTGTCGGAGATTCGCAGCCAGTATGGCGAGTCGCTGCAGATCTTGATGGTGATTGTGGCGCTGGTGCTGTTGATTGCGTGCGCGAACCTGGCGAATTTTCTGCTGGCGCGGGCGGCGACGCGGCACCGCGAGACGGCGACGAGGCTGGCGCTGGGATCGAGCCGCCTGCGCATTGTGCGGCAGAACCTGCTGGAGAGCCTTCTGCTGGCGGTTACAGGCGGCGTTCTGGGGCTGGGTGTGGCGGTGTTGGCGACGCGCGCACTGATTACGTTTGTCGGGCAAGGGGCGGCGTACGTAGCGATTAGTCCTCTGCCGGATGGGCGGGTGCTGGGATTTACGTTTGGGATTTCGCTGCTGACGGGTGTGTTGTTCGGGCTGGCTCCGGCGATTCGCATGGCGCGACACGATGCGGGCGGAACGCTGAACGCGAACACGCGCACGGCGCAGAGTGCCGGAGGGAAGTGGTCGAACATGTGGCCGAAGGCGCTGGTGGCGGCGCAGGTGGTGGTGTGCCTGCTGCTGCTGGTGGTGGCGGGCTTGTTTTTGCGGACGTTTCGCAACCTGGCCGACCAGGATTACGGATTTGAGCGCACGCACTTATTGCTGGTCCGCACGAGCGCGCGGCTGGCCGGATACACGACACCCCAATTGCCGGCGCTGCACCAGGAGCTGATCGATCGGCTGTCGGCGGTGCCCGGGGTGCGCTCGGTGGCGATGGCGCAGATGCCACCCATCAGCGGGGGATCGTGGAGTTCGCAGATTGCGCTATCGGGGTACACGGCTGCTCCCAAGGAGAACATGGTTTCGATTTTGAATCGGGTGTCGGCGCAGTATTTCGAGACGGCGGGGATTGCGATTGTGTCCGGTCGAGCGATCAACAAGGAAGACAGGCTCGGCGGGCTCAAGGTTGCGGTGGTGAACCAGGCGCTGGCGCGACATTATTTTCCGCATGGAGATGCGGTGGGAAAGATGCTGACGATCGATATGGATTCGGTGAAGGGCCCGTGGCAGATTGTGGGGGTAGCGCGGGACACGAAGCCGGGGAGTGCGCGGGAAACGGACCCGGCGCGCATGACGTATATACCGCTGGCGCAGATTGATCCGTATGTTCCTGTGGCGGCGGGGAAGGAGACGTCGGCGGGGAAGCGCGAAGAGAACCAGGATGCGTATGCCAACATTGTTCTGCTGCGGACGATGGGGGATCCGGCGGAGACGATTGGCGCGTTGCGGTCTGCGCTGGCGGCGATCGATCCGAATTTGCCGGTGCTGGATGTAACTCCGATCAAGGAGCAGGTGTCGAACCAGATCTCGCACGAGGAGCTGATCTCGACGTTGACGGCGATTTTTGCGGGGTTGGCGCTGCTGCTGGCGGCGATCGGCTTGTACGGAGTGATGAGCTATAACGTTGCGCGGCGCACGAACGAAATCGGTATCCGGCTGGCGCTGGGGGCGCAGGGAACGGCTGTGGTGGGGATGATCCTGCGGGAATCGTTGCTGCTGTTGCTGATTGGGACGTGTGTGGGGCTGCCGTTGTCGCTGCTGGCTGCGACGTTGGTGAAGGCGCAGATGTTTGGCGTTCGGCCGGTTGATCCGCTGACGTTTGCGACGGCGCTGGCTGTGGTTGCGGGAACGACGCTGGTGGCTTCGTGGATTCCTGCGCGGAGAGCGGCGAGGGTGGATCCGGTGTCGGCTTTGCGGTGTGAGTGAGGCTGATTTTTTTGGGGGGGGGATGTGCTTTCCCACCCTAGCCGCACAGAACGCGTCAAGGATGGGGCACCCCGGCGGATGAGGGATGCTGACGCGGGGGGTGCGGGCTGTTGGGTTCGTGCTTTCCCACCCTAGCCGCACAGAGCGCGGCTAGGATGGGGCACCCCGGCTGTGTGTGAGGGAACTGGCATTGCGCTGTGCGTGAGGGCTAGGGCGTCGGGCCGCGGGGCTTAGGTTCGTTTGCCGCGGTGGGAGTCCAGCAGGCCTTCGAGCTCTTCTTTGAATTCGCGCACATCTTTGAAGTCGCGGTAGACCGAGGCGAAGCGGATGTAGGCCACGGTGTCGATGGCTTTGAGCTGGTTCATCAGCAACTCGCCAATTTCGCTGGTGGTGCGTTCGCGCTCGGGCGCGTCGATGAGATAGCTTTCGGTTGCGTCGACGAGCTTTTCAAGCTGGCCGGAGGAGACGGGGCGTTTTTCGCAGGCGCGGAGGAGTCCACGGAGAATTTTTTCGCGGTCGAAGCGTTCGCGGCGGCCATCTTTCTTGACGACCATGTAGGGGATTTCGTCGATGCGTTCGTAGGTGGTGAAGCGGCGATTGCATTTTTCGCACTCGCGGCGTCGGCGGATGGAGTCAGCTTCTTTGCTTTCGCGGGAGTCGACGACGCGGTCTTGCGGAAAGCCGCAATAGGGACACTTCATTGAGTTGATTGTAAGCGTAAACGACAGTGTGCAGTGAGCAGTGAAACGGAGACGCAGTGAACACAGTGAAGCGGAGAAACAGTGAGACGGTGAAAGGGTGAAACAGAGAGGAGGCGTTAGGTCAGGAAGGCGGCGAGGGCGTCGACGACGGTTTGCTGTTCGTCTTCGCGGAGCTCGGGGAAGATGGGCAACGCCAGGACTTCGCGGGCAGCGCGTTCGGCTTCGGGGAAGTCGCCTTCTTTGTAGGCGAGGGATTTGAGCGCGTCCTGGAGATGGAGCGGGACGGGGTAGTAGATTTCGGATCCGATTTGGCGGTCGGCGAGGAAGGTGCGGAGTTCGTCGCGGCGGCTGGTTCGAATCACATATTGATGCCAGATGTGGCGGGTGCCTGGGACTTCGCGGGGAAGGATGATGCCGTGGGCGGGGTAGGGTCCGGAGTCGGCCAGGCCAGCAGCGCGCAAGAGAGCGTCGTAGCGGGAAGAGAGGGCGCGTCGGGAGTCGTTCCACTGATCTATGTAGCGGAGTTTGACCTGGAGGATGGCGCCCTGGAAGCCGTCCATGCGTGCGTTCCAGCCGAGTTCGTCATGGTGGTAGCGGCGGCGCATGCCGTGCTGGCGGAGCATGCGGGCGCGTTCGGCGAAGGCTGCGGAGTTGGTGGTGACCATGCCGGCGTCGCCGGCAGCGCTGAGGTTTTTGGTGGGGTAAAAGCTGAAGGCAGCGATGTCGCCGAGGCCGCCGACGGCAACCCGGCCGGACGCGGCTCCAAAAGCTTGGGCGGCATCCTCGACCAGGCGGAGGCTGCGGGTCTTGGCCATTCCCGCGAACCGGGCCATGTCGGCAGGCTGGCCGTAGAGGTGGACCGGGAGGATGGCTTTGACCGACTTGCCTTGGGGACCGGCCAGGATGGTCTGGACGGCAGCGGGGTCGAGGTTGAAGGTGGCCGGATCGATGTCGGCCAGGACGGGCTGGGCGCCGGCGCGAAGGATGGAGCTGACCGAGGCAAAGAAGCTGAAGGGGGTGGTGACGACGGCGGCACCGGGGCCCATTCCGGCAGCTGCCAGGGCGAGCCACAACGCATCGGTACCCGACGCGCATCCAATGCCGTGAGATACGCCGAGTTGGCTGGCGGCGGCAGTTTCAAAGGCTGCGACGGGCTCACCAAGGATAAACTGTTGCGTCTCCAGTACATGGCCGAGGGCTTCGAGCAATTCCTGATGGAGAGGGGCGTACTGACGCTTCAAATCCAGCATGGGAACGGGCTGGTTGCCGGGGGGCGAGGAGACAGGAGAGGGAGCGGGTTGCTGCACGGAGACATGGTAGCAGCCAGCGAAAAGGACCGGATGCGGGCGAGGTCACACGCGCGGAGGGAACGTTGTTCTCGTCGAACGAGAGTTGAAAAGGACGGGCAACCCCGCTATTGTTGACACATTGCGGGACCAAGCGGAGCTGGGGATTCTGGCGCCGTACCCGCCTCTTTGTATTTCACCAACGATGTTGACAGACATTTCAACTAGACCAAGAAAGCAGGAGATCGGCACATGGAAAACAAGCCGGCGCAAAATATTCAGGACACCTTCCTGAATACCGTTCGCAAAGACAAGACTCCCATCACCATTTATCTGGTCAGCGGCGTCAAGCTGACGGGGAAGATCCGCTCCTTCGACAAGTATTCTGTCTTGCTCGAGAACAACAGCCAGGAGCAGTTGATCTTTAAACATGCCATTTCAACCGTGGTCAGCAATCGGAGCGTTCTCCATACGGAGCATCGGCCTGCGGTTGCACACACGGGACTGGGACCGTCCGCGGTTCCGGCTCCGGCGGCAACTCCGGCAACAGCGGAACAACGCTAGCGGGTCGGAGCATGTGAGCAATCGAACGCAGTGAAGCCGGGCGTTCGAGGGAATTGGTCTTTGCTCGAGAAGAATCAGCACGCCGGTCGGGAGGTGCGGGAACGCGCTGTCCTGGTCGGGGTGGACTTTAAAGCCCGCGCCACCGGGAACCGTCCCGGGCACGCGGGGGCGCGTCTTGCTGCGCTTGCGCAGGCCGACACGACTGAAACGCCGGGCGAAGTTTCTGCGCCGGTGCCGGGCTTCGGCACAGACGAATCGCTGGAAGAATTTCGCGAGCTGGTGACGAGCGCCGGCGCTGAAGTTACGGCGGAGCTGATGCAGCGGCGACCGCGGCCTGATCCTGCGACGCTGGTAGGCGCGGGCAAGGTGGAAGAGATTGCAGGCGTGGCGGCGTCGACCGATGCCGACCTGGTGTTGTTTGATCACGATCTTTCGCCGACTCAACTGAGAAACCTTGAAGCAGCGTTGCCGTGCCGGGTGCTGGACCGGACGCAGCTGATCCTCGACATTTTTGCGCGGCATGCGCGCACGCGTGAAGGCCAGCTGCAGGTGGAGCTGGCGCAGCTGGAGTACATGCTGCCGCGGCTGACGGGACGGGGCAAGGCGATGTCGCAGCTGGGCGGCGGCATTGGAACGCGCGGGCCGGGCGAAACGCAGCTGGAAACGGACCGACGCAAGATTCAACGGCGCATCGATCAGGTGAAGAAGGATCTGGAGTCGGTGCGGCGGGTGCGGCGCCAGCAAAGGCAGCGTCGCGAGGCGGTGCCGGTGCCGACGGTGGCGCTGGTGGGCTACACCAACGCGGGCAAGAGCACATTGTTCAACTGCCTGACGGGAGCGCACGTGCTGCAGTCGTCGCGGATGTTCGCGACGCTCGATCCGAAGTTGCGCGCGCTTGAGTTGCCGAGCCGACGCAAGGTTCTGCTGTCGGACACGGTGGGATTTATCCGCAACCTGCCGCACACGCTGGTGACAAGTTTTCGCGCCACTCTTGAAGAAGTGGAACAGGCAGAGGTGTTGCTTCACGTGCGCGATGCGTCGTCGCATTACGGCGACGAACAGAAGACTCAGGTGGAGAAGGTGCTGGGCGAGCTGAATGCGTTGAAAAAGCCGCGCATCGAGGTGCTGAACAAGATTGACCTGCTCGGAGCGGGCGAGGGCACGCGTCTTGGTTCGGGCGATGCGGTGGCGGTGTCGGCGCGCACGGGCGACGGCATGAGCGCGCTGCTGGCCGCGATCGATCAGGCTCTGCAGTCCGATCCGATTCTGGATGCGGAGCTGCGCATTCCGCAGAACGAAGGTGGGGTTCTCGCGGCGGTTGATGCAGGGATGGTGGTTCACCAGCGCGCGTACGAAGGCAATGTTGTGCACCTGCGGGTGAGCGGGCCGTCGTCGTTGATTGGACGGCTACGCGCGTATCGCGTGCGCGATGCCGCTGTGCGCTAAGCAAGCGATGGGTGTTGGTCATTAGTCGCGCATAAAAAAGCAGCAGGCCAGGTCAGGCGTCGGAATCTTCGTCGGTGACGCTGTCGCCGCGTTCTTCGTCGCGCGGCTCATCGAGATTGCCTTCGAGAACGTCGCCGGAGCGAGTGACTGCGGCATTGGGGCGGTGACTGCGGAGGATGGAGCTGGTGTCGTCGAGGCTGGGAGCGACACTTCGTGCGCCGCGATCTTCGACATCGGGACCGACTTCAGTGAAGCCTGCAATTTCTTCTTCGGCAAGGTCGTCGACAATTCTGCCGGAGCCATCGCGCGTATCGGTGCGCGGTTCGTCCTGAAAAAGATCAAGTTCGAGGGCGTCGACTTCTTCGTCGGTGGTGGCGTCGAGCGCCTCCACGTCGCGGCCTAATGCGCCTTCGTAGATGCCGGGTTCGTCGGCACCTCCGGTGATGTCTTCGAGGCGGTCAAGCGTCTCGTCATCTGCCGTGTCGCCGCGGTCATTGGCCTGATTGTCGTTAGCGTCCTTTCCATAGACCGAGCTTTCACTCAGATCAACCGATTTGTGGGCTGTGTCGCGCGCCATGCATCCTCCTCCGGAAATTTGGGGTGTCGGTATGCTGAGATGCGGCGGGACGGGGCCGGGTTACATGGCACACTGGATCTATGAGTGCCGACGAAAATTCTGCGAAAGATTTGCCGTCGATCCAGACGCTTTCGACGCGCGAGGTGTATCGCAACCGCTGGATGCGCCTGCGCGAGGATGAGATTTTGCGCTCGAACGGGCAGAAGGGCATCTACAGCGTCGCGGAGAAAGACGATGCGGCGATCATTCTTCCCCTTGACGAGGGGCGGGTGTGGCTGGTGGAGCAGTATCGCTACACGATTCAGCAGCGCGCGCTCGAATTGCCCCAGGGAAGCTGGGAAGAGGAATCCGCCGATCCTGAAGAACTGGCTCGCGGGGAGTTGCGCGAAGAGACAGGCCTGCACGCGGAGCGACTGGTTCGCCTCGGCATGCTTTGGATCGCGTATGGATTCACGCGGCAGAAGCAGCATGTCTTTTTAGCGACCGGGCTGTCGCAAAAAGATACGGATCGCGACGCCGAGGAACACGACCTGGTGGTGCGCAGCGTGACGGAGGCGGACTTCGAAGGCATGTTGCGCGATGGGACGATCGCAGATGCGAGCACGGTTGCGACGTGGGGACTCTACCAGTTGTGGAAGACGCGGGGATAAGCAGGAGCGGCTGACCGGGTTCCTGAGATACGGCCATTGCAACGTAACAAACGCATGCATGTAGGAGCTGATGCTGCGGGCCGAGATGGCAGCGTCTTTGCCGGAATGTGCCCGCGCGGCATGGAGCCGTGACCTGTCGTAGGATGGGTGCGATGCGCAGGCGGCTCATGATCGGGCTAGCAGCTGGAATGGCGATGCGAGCCTTCTGCGCCGAGCCTGTGACGGTTGCGCAGTTGGAGCAGGTACTGGTGGTTTCGCATGCCGCATCGGATGCGCAGATGGCAACGCGCTTGTCGGAGATGCAGCTGACGGAGCGGTTGGATTCTGCAACGCTGGCTCGATTGATCGATGGTCTGCATGGGGAGAAGAGCACGCAGGCGCTGACGGTTGTCGCAGACATGTCTGCGTTTCTCGCTGCACCTGCTGCGGAGATTCCCGCGGAAGCGAACCCCGATGCCGGTCGCCAGAGACAGATCATGGCGAAGGCCGTGGACTATGTCATGCGGATGAATCACTTGTTGCCGAACTTTTTCGCGACGCGCAAGACGACACGATTTGAAGACTGGCCCAAAGATTTATTCGTCAAGGACGAGGTGCCCGCGCGGCACATTTCGCCGCGCATGGTTGACGTGTCGAGCGCGACGGTGAGGTATCGCGAAGGCAAAGAAGAAGTGAGTGCGACCGCGGGGCGACACAAGAAGGCGGAAGCGAGCGGGCAGGGGCTGTTTTCGTACGGCCTGTTCGGTCCGATTCTCTCGACGGTGCTTGTGGATGCGAGCCGCGGAACGGCCGTGTGGAGTCATTGGGAACGGGGCGCCACGAAAACGCTGGCGGTCTTTCGCTATACCGTGCCGATGGAGAAATCGAATTACCAGGTCAAGTTCTGCTGTGTGCCGGTCGGAGGGATGGTGCTTTCGCTGCTGAACCGGGTCTCGGCGTATCACGGAGAGATCACAGTCGACCCGGACGATGGGACCATTGTGCGGCTGACGCTACAGGCTGATCTCGACCAGGGAGATTTGCCGACGCTGTTGCAAGAAGCCGGAGAAGACATGCCGCTGTCGCGGGCGGACGTGATGGTGGAGTATGGTCCGGTGGACATTGGCGGCAAGACGTACTACTGCCCGACGCGGAGTGTGGCGGTGTCGAAGGCGCGCGCCGTGCTGGTGTCTGGGGATGACAAGGCAGCGCGACTGGGGCCCACGAAAATTTTCGTCAACGATGCGGCGTTCACGCAGTATCACGTGTTCCGGTCGGAGTCGCGCATCCTGTTGGATGGAAGTCAGTAGAGGACCGAAGGTGTCCATGCGCCGGCTGGCTCGTTGTAGAGGCCTTGGGTCATCAGCGTCATGGGCTGGACAATGCGGAGGCCGTTGGCGAGGCACCAGCGAAGGACGAGACTGTTGCGCGAGGGAAGGAGGATGCCGGGACCGGCGAGGGAGTCGACGGAAGCGATGAGGGCCTGCAAGTCGATATTGGTCTCGGTGGTGGTGTGACCGAAGAAGCCGAGGAAGGTGGAGTAGCCGGTGATGCGGCCTCCGCGTTCGACGACGATGGCTGTGCCTTGCTCGATCCCCTGGGCCAGTTCAAGGGCGCGTTCGAAGCCATGCACCTGGCGCGCGACGGCGTTGCATTGCGGCAGGTCGGCGGAAGTTGCGGGCCGGACGTTGCATCCGGGGACACTGCGTTGCACGGTGCGGCCTTGCAGGCAGCTGAGCGGTTCGCGCAGATCGAAGCCGAGGCCGGTGTAGAGAGCGAGCGAACGGTTGTGGAATGCGGCCTGGACAAGGCGCATGCCGGCTTTGCCTTCGGCCTCGGCTCGGTCCATGACGGCGTGCATGAGTTTGCGCCCCGCACCGTGATTCTGTAACGCGGGATCGATGGTGATGGGCCCTATGCCGGCGATGGAGGATCGTTCGTCGAGCGCGTTGCTGCCGAGGATGCGGCCTTGACTTTCGGCGACGACGCAATAGATGCCGGGCGCGCCAAACATGGAAGTCATGAGGCCGATGGCGTGTTTAGGACTGGGAAAGTCGAGGGGAAAGTTGTGTGCGGAGTTGATGGCGCTGAATGCGTCGTAGCAAATCTGGCCACAGATCGCGCCGTCGGCGGGCGTGGCGGTCCGGATCGTAACTTCAGAAGAGACAACCGCTGCCATCGAGAAAGCTCCTGGTGTGCGAAGTGGTGAAGCGTGTGGGCCTGGTATCGGCGCTGCGATGCGCGCTTTTCAGGCGGTTGCGGGACGAGGGTGATAGCGGCGAAACGCCAGGACCGTAAGCGCGATGAAGAGCAGAAGAGTGACCAGTTGCGCGATCTTGAAGGGGCCTTCTGTCTGGGTGGGGGCAAGCGCGTGGAGGGCGGGCACCTTCTCGAACAACTGCACGATGAGCACGAATACGTTGAAGTAGAGGGCAAGGGCGGCGGAGATGACGTAGGTTCCGCGCCAGACGCCGCTCATGTGGCCGATGTAGCGGGCGGCCGCCGCGATGGCAAGAACGATCATCGACAGGATTCCCACCACGATGCCGGGCGTGACGCCTTTGAAGGGGAAGAAAAAGCCGGTGATGCTGGTGAGCGCGGTGAGCACGAGGAACAGGGCGTTCAACAGGGGAAGCCTGGAGGCTGCGAGCAGCCCGAAGAGGGCGAGGAAGCCGGCGGCAATGGCGATGAGGCTGATGACGACGTGGAGAGTGGTGAAGGCCGCAAGAGTCATTCCCAGGATCATGGTGGATCTCCTTTGCTGAATCGGGACCGCGCGAGTCCTTCGAGAAAAGTGTGGTTTTTGAAACGTCTACGGGAGAAAGCGAGCGGGCGGGGAAGCCGCTGGGAGACCAAAGATTAGCACGGAAAGATAGGGGGACGGCGGGAATTCAGGGGAGATGGGAGCGCTGGCGAGGGCGATTTTCAGGCCAGTCCCTTTTCTTCTCTAGCGCGAGGATGGGGCGCGCGGAGGGCGGAGGAAGCCATTCTTTCCTGGTGCGGATTTTCAGGGGCCTGAAGGCCCCTGCTCCCCCCGATCGATGCGTTGAACGGAGGGACAACAGCGGATCCTTCGACCCGCTTACCCCACGAACGATTGCATCGTTCGCGGGGCCCCGTGCGTGCGGGTTCTCGGGATGACACGGCTGTGGGGGATGGGGAGAAGAGGACGACAGGGAGAAAGGGACGGGGGGGGGAACGAGGGCCGTTGACTAGCTGCTCGGCCACCCTGGTTGGTGCCAGGACGGGGCGCCGGATGATTGGGTGGGGATATCGCTCTAGGGTGCTTTTCTCTAGGGGCGTTTTTCTACGGCGATCCAGTGGGTGGGATATTCGGGCCCGATGTATTCGGCGCGGGGGCGGATCAGGCGGTTGTCGTCGAGTTGCTCGATGACGTGCGCGGCCCATCCGGCGATGCGGCTGACGGCGAAGATGGGCGTATAGAGATCGATGTCGATGCCGAGGGTGGCGTAGGTGGAGGCGGAGTAGAAGTCGACGTTGGCGTTGAGTTTCTTTTCCTGATTGATGTAGAGCTCGATGGCGCGCGACATGTCGTACCACTTGGGCTGGCCGGCGTCTTTGCCCAGCTGCTCGGACATGCGGCGAAGGTGGGTGGCGCGGGGATCTTCAGTCTTGTAGACGCGATGGCCGAAGCCGGAGATCTTCTGCCGCGCGGTGAGCATGTTCTTGACGTACTCGACCGGGTCAGCGCCTTCTTTGTCGATTTTGAGCAGCAGGCGCATCACGCCTTCGTTCGCTCCCCCGTGAAGAGGGCCTTTGAGAGCGCCGATGGCGCCGGTAATGGCGGAGTGAATGTCGGACAGGGTGGCAGCGATGACGCGGGCGGCGAAGGTGGAGGCGTTCAGCTCGTGGTCGGCGTGGAGGATGAGGGCGATATCGAGGGTGCGGGTGGCAGTTTGAGAAGGCTTGACGCCGTTGAGCATCCAGAGGAAATTTCCGGCATGGGAAAGGCTGCGATCGGGAGGAACAATTTCTTTGTCTTTGCGGATGCGATCGTAGATGGCTACGATCATGGCGATTTGTGCGGTGAGGTTATAGGCCTTGCGGACGTTGGCGTCGTGGGTATTGTCTTTTTCGTCGGCGTCATAAAAGCTGAGCGCCGACACCGCAGTTCGCAGCACTTCCATAGGCGTGGCCGTGGAAGGGAAACTGCGCAAGAGGTCGATGATGCGCTGGTCGATGGAGCGGGCGAGGGAGAGCTGCGACTGGAATTCGCGTAACTCGAACTGGTTGGGAAGGTGGCCGTTCCAAAGCAGGTAGGTGGTTTCTTCGAATGTGGAGCTTTCGGCCAGTTCGTGGATATCGATGCCGCGATAAGCGAGCACACCTGCATCTCCGTCGATCCAGCAGATACCGGAGTTAGCGGCAACAATTCCTTCGAGACCCTTACCTACAACGGCAGTCGACATGGCCTTCGGACTCCTCGTACGTCTAATTACTTCTTGTGCTTTTTGATTGCCAACCCGGCGCGGAGGTTCTGCCGGAACCATCAGAGCAGCAAATTTCTTTTATAGCGTAGCGATTGTTGGGTTGTCACGGACAGGGGCCGGGCTTGTCCCATTCCGGGGCGTTACTGTTTCGTCCGCTGGGGCCGGTTCTTTGTCGCGCGAAGTGCTGTTTCGTTCTATATTGGGTGCAATCCCCGGAGGTGTACAGTCCAGCGTTCTCTCGATGGCACAATGCTTTCCGGGTGTTCGCGATGGGCGATGACGTATGGCCCGGGCGATTTTGGACTGATTGAGTCGGGAATGAAATTGACTCAACGCGAGAGGATGCGGCTGAGCAAGCCGCTGACCAGGAGGAAAAAGAAACAATGAGTGATGAAATCGAAAATGCCCCGAGAACCTATTCCGGCGCGTTGCTGGTGGTGATCGGAGCGGCGCTGGTGGCGGCGCTGGGAGGGCTTGGCTGGGCCTATACGCTGAGCAACCGCGTGACGCACCAGGAAGCCGAGCTGGCCAGTGCGAACCAGCAGAATACGAAACTGGCTGCGGACCTGCGCGAGACCAATGCGCGCCTGACGGTGGCGACGGACGAGTTAGGCAAGTCGCTGGGATTGACGCAGCGACAACTGGATGAGCGGGCCCAGGCCCTGATCGCGCGCGAGCAGGCAGACAGCAAGCGGCTTGAGACGGCGCAGAAACAGACTGCGCAGCAAGTGACGGCTGTGGCCAGCGATGTTACGAGTGTGAAGACCGATGTGGGCGGCGTGAAGACCGATCTGACGCAGACGAAGACCGATCTGCAGGGCGCGATCACGCAGCTGACCTCGATGAAGGGCGATCTGAGCGATCATTCGAGTTTGATTGCACGCAACGCACAGGAACTTGATTTGCTGAAGCACAAGGGCGACCGGAACTACTACGAGTTCACTTTGCAGAAGGGGCAGAAGAAGCCCGTGGGCACGGTGAGCCTGGAGTTGAAGAAGACCGACTCGAAGAGGAGCCGGTTCACGCTGGTGGTGTATGCCGACGATCGCAGCTACGAGAAGAAGGATCGGAACGTGGACGAGCCGATGCAGTTTTATAGCGGCAAGGATCCGCAGCTGTACGAGATCGTGGTGAACGGGATGCCGGGGAAGAATGAAGTGTCGGGGTATCTGGCGACGCCGAAGACTGCGCCGGTTCCACCGACGGCTGCACCGAGCGGAAATTAGGGAACTGGTTGTAGGTTTGTCGAAGGTCGCTGCTCTCCTGGAGTGGCGACCTTCTCGGCTAGAGGGCTGTTTCAGTTCTGCCTACCGGTCCGTCACCGCGCCCGAGGAGATCACTTTCACTTCTGGCTGATAGCGGAAGCCGAAGGTGAAGTCGAGCGCCTTGCGGCCATCCCATTGCTCTTTGGTCATGCGGAAGGAGGAGACGAATGTTCCCTCCTCCGTTTGACCGGGTTTGAGCGTCAGCTCGGAGTTGAGGGGCGCGCTGAACCACGGGGCCAGGTCGGGATAGGCCTTAAAAATACGCACATATTGTGAAGCTGTGGTGGCGAAGCTGGTGTCCACGGTGCCGTCTGGCAGGGTCACGTTGGTCATGATCTGGTGGAGAAAGATCGCGTTCTTGCTTTGATTCTGCAAGCGGACGTGGGTGAAGACCAGAACCTGATCGAAGGTGGATTGAGACACCGATGCGCCGGCTGCGTCGAAGGCCGGTGTGACTTCGTGCATGGGGTGAGCCCACACGTCGACCAGCTGCGCGGTTGCGACGGGGGGCTTTTCGCCGGTGATCACGTAGATCGCGATGGCGATGGAGACCACGACGGTGGCGACGACGGCGGCGATGACGATGTGGCTTGAACCCTTGGTGAGGGACTCGCCTTTGGCTGCGTCGTCGACCGCGCCCGGGGTGTCCTGATGCAGCAGACTCATAGCGCCCTTATCTTATCCCGGCATGTGTGATCGGAGCCACGAAATCAGGAAGGCGACGGTTGTAGTCACGGACGTGCGCCTGGTTGAAGCTGATTTCCTGGGGAGCCAATGTTGCCCGGGGTGGTGACGGGTCAGGGGCGGGGGCGCAGGGCGGCGAGGAAGTCCTGGGGCCCGCGGGTGTTGAGGACGTCGGCGGGCTCGAGCCAGGCACGGCGCAGCTGGCGGATGCCGTAGGGCATTTTGTCGAAGTCGCGCAGGTTGTGGGCGTCGGTGTTGATGACAATCTTGCAGCCCATTTCTTTGGCGAGGCGCAGATCGCGATCGCTGAGGTCTAGGCGCTCAGGGGCGGCGTTGTGCTCGACAGCGACACCTAACTCGGCGGCACGGCGCAGGACAGCGCCGATGTCGATGGCGACGGGTTCACGGCGGAGAAGGAGCCGGCCGGTGGGGTGGCCCAGGATGCGTGTGTAGGGATTTTCGAGGGCGCGGAGGACGCGATCGGTTGTTTCTTCGCGGCCCTGGTCGAAGCGGGAGTGGATGCTGGCGATGACGATGTCCATCTGGGCGAGGACTTGGTTGTCGAGGTCGAGGGCGCCGTCGGCGAGAATGTCGACCTCAATGCCGGCGAAGATGCGGATGCGGCCTTCCATCTCGTTGTCGGCTTTTCTGATTTTCTTGATGTGTTCGAGGGCTCGCTTCTCGTCGAGGCCGTTGGTCATGGCCAGTGCTTTGGAGTGGTCGGTGATGGCGACGTATTGGTAGCCGTGGGCCAGGCCTGCCTCCGCCATTTCGACGATGGTATTGTGGCCGTCGGTTTCGACGGTGTGCATGTGGATGTCGCCCTTGATATCGGCCAGTTCGATGAGACGCGGCAGGGAGTGATTGGCGGCTGCCTCGATCTCGCCGAGGTTTTCGCGGAGCTCGGGGGGCATCCAGTCCATCGCGAGGGCGGCGTAGATGTCTTCTTCAGTTGCAGCGGCCACGATGACGGACTCGTCGTCGAGCCGAGCCAGAGCCCATTCGCTGAGGGTGTAGCCCATTTTGAGGGCGCGCTGGCGGAGGGCGACGTTGTGGGCCTTCGATCCGGTGAAGTATTGCAGGGCCGCGCCATAGGATTCTGACGGCAGCAGGCGCACGTCGACCTGAAGGCTGTTGGCGAGGTAGAAGCTGACCTTGTTTTCGCCTTTGGCGATCATGCTGTGAATGCCGGGATAGGCGGCGACGTATTCGACGGCGGGCTCGCATTGGCCGGGCTGGCAGGCGGGTCCGGTGACGAGCAGGTCGAGATCGCCGGCGGTTTCGCGTCCACGGCGCAAGGAACCGGCGGGGGTGACGCGCTCGATGCCGTTGAAGGCGAGCAGGTAGGCGGAGAGGCGGGTGGCGGCTTCTTCGGCCTCGTCGATGCGGAAGCGGCCGGAGCTGCGGCGGTAGTCCTCGATGCCTTTCTTAATCTTCTCGATTTGCTTGGCGCCCATGCGGGGCAATTTAGCCAGGCGTCCGTCGTCGATGGCGGCGGAGAGCTGGTCGATGCTGGTGATCTGCGCTGCGGACCAGAAGAGTGCGATGGTCTTGGGGCCCATGCCGGGGAGTTTGAGCAACTCGAGAATGCCGGTGCCATATTTGGCGACGAGTTGATCGCGCTGGGGCAGGGAACCGGTGGCGGCGATGGACTGGATATTCGCGGCCATGCTTTTGCCGATGCCGGGAATTTCGAGCAGGCGGTCTTTGTCGTCGGCGACCGCGCTGAGGTCGGCAGTGGTCTGTTCTGCGGCTTCTGCGGCGCGGCGGTAGCTGAGGATGCGGAAGGTGTCGGCGCCGTCAATCGACATGAGGTCGGCAGTTTCAGACAGCAGGCGAGCCATGGTGGTGTTATCCAAGCGACGGTCTCCGTGCGGAGAAATCTCCGCGAACAGTATCGACGATGGCGGGCAAGGGAGGAGGGAACAGGGTAGGAAATGTGTGATGTGGCGAGATCGGGCGAAAGGGAAGTCGAGCTTGAGGGTGAGATTCAAGCGTCAGGCATAACCTTCCTGTTCCACCGCTGTGGATAGGATGTTACGCCCTACGGTTCATCGAGCTCGAAGTGCGAACCGCCTGCGCTACCGCGGAGGCGGCACTTCAGGCGAACTACGCTGCGGTGTGGGCGGCGGCGTCCTTGAGGCGAAGAACTCCATCCGCCTGTGGACCTTTTTGGCCCTGGACGATGTCAAATTCGACATCATCGCCTTCTTTCAATGTCTTATAGCCGTCCAGCTGGATCGCCGAGTAATGGACGAACACGTCGGGGCCGTCATCGCGCCCGATGAATCCGTAGCCCTTGGCGTTGTTGAACCATTTGACTTTGCCTTTGTACTGAGCCACAGGCTTGCCTTTCTTACGATTGTGGAATGTAGGCAAACGAAGGGTTGGTAGACGTTCGCCTTATGTGGGTTATGACGAAGAAGAGCCGCCAAAGGTTGATCAAAAGTTGACGGAGTGAGTTCATAAAGTGAGACAACAGGTCTCCCGCGGCGTGCAAGGCGCCGGAACCCATTGATTTGAGTGAGTTGATGATGGTTGGAAGGAGCTAAATTTTATTTGCCGCGTTTCGCAGATTGGCGGGCATAGAGCAGAACGCTGGTCAAAGTTTTGCCGTCAAGAATCGAGCCCTTCTCGATCATGCGCAGGACGTCTGATAACTTGACCAGGCGAATCTCGATGTCTTCATCTTCTTCGGGATGGGCGTCGCCCGGAATGAGACCTTCGGCGAGGAAGACTTTCATGGATTCGCCGAGGAAGCCGGGGCTGGCGAAGTATTCGACCAGGGGCTTCCATTTTTTGGCGCGATAGCCGGTCTCTTCTTCGAGTTCGCGCTGGGCGCCTGCGAGGGGTTCTTCTCCGGCATCGAGTTTGCCGGCGGGCAGTTCCCACAGAAACTGGTTGGCGGCGTGGCGATATTGACGTTCGATCACGATCCAGGGATCTTTTTTGCTTTTGGAACTGTCGAGGGCCAGGATGACGACGCTGCCGTTATGGCGGATGACGTCGCGTTCGCTGTGTTTGCCGCCGGGTTCGATGAGCTTGTCGTGCCGCACTTTGAAGAGCGGGCCGTTGTAGACGACCTCAGAGCTGAGAATCTCCGCGACTGCGACCAGTTCGCGCTTGGGCGCCTTTTTCTTGGGGGCTTTGCGGGACTTGCCCTTGGCGGCGGATTTAGCGGCGGACTTGGCGGATTTTTTCGGCATGGGGCGCAGTCTCCTGGTACGTCATTTCGACGAAGGATCAGGATAAGCTACGGCCCCGGGGCGGGACCGGCCGGTTTGGTTGTGCATCGATTCGGTCCAGCATGGCATCCTTAACACAACCGGTTTTTTCCCCCGAGACGCCGATTTTGGATTGATCACGTCTTACTTTTGCAGGAAGTGAACGCGTTGCATC
Source organism: Occallatibacter sp. (assembly GCA_036267935.1). Classification (GTDB taxonomy): domain Bacteria; phylum Acidobacteriota; class Terriglobia; order Terriglobales; family Acidobacteriaceae; genus Telmatobacter. The sequence goes on from DATAVC010000077.1 coordinate 133,061, forward strand.
TCGCAGACTGTCATCCGATTCCACCCCAGGGACGAGGACCTGTCCCTGGGGACCCCGGTCTACCACCCCAGGGACGAGGACCTGTCCCCGGGGACCCCGGTCTACCACCCCAGGGACGAGGAGACGCCGGTAGCGCCGTTGCGCCCGGGCTGAGCCGTCTCTACGCAGACTTCTGTGTGGGCGGACCTGCGCTGGAGCCATTTTTCGGATTTGTCCCCATGCATGCGGATTGGCAGTCGGCCCCGGCGCGGCCCGCGCATTGGGCGGAGCTGGTGCAGGTGTTGGGCGAGCAGAATCCGGCAGGAAATCTGAGCGCATTGCAGGCGGGTGCGGGCGTGGTGGTGACAGGGCAGCAGGTGGGATTGCTTGGCGGCCCGTTGTTCACTCCGCTGAAGGCGGCGACGGCGCTGGCGCGTGCGCGACAGGCGACTGCTGCGGGCAAGCCTCATCAAGCGGTGTTCTGGCTGGCGACCGAGGATCATGATTTTGCAGAGATTAACCATGTCACGTTTCCATCGCGTCGCGAGCTGAAGAAGCTGGTGTATGAGAAGTCGCCGACAGCCCCGGTTCCTGTGGGCGGCGTTGTGCTCGACGATACGATTACGTCGTTAGTTGACCAGGCATGGGAACTGATTGGATCGTCGGACGCGATGGATGCGCTGGCCGAGGCCTACAAGCCAGGCCGGACGTTCGCGCAGGCGTTTGCGGATTTCTACGCGAAGGTATTTGCCGCGCAGGGATTGCTGATTCTGGATGCGAGCAGCCGCACGGTGCACCGCATGGGTGCATCGGTGCTGCGTGCGGGGCTGGAGCAGGCAGATGAGATTCACGCTGCGCTGGTGGAGCGCAATCAAGCGCTGGTTGCAGCGGGCTATCACGCGCAGGTTGCGGTTGCGCCGCAATCGAGTCTGCTGTTTTTGATTGACGACAAGAGTGGAGCTCGAATCGCGCTGAAGCGGACTACTCCAACTGCGCAGGAACCAAACGGGCTGTGGCAGGCGGGGCGCGAAAGGTATACAACCGCGGACCTGGTGGGAATTCTTGACGCGGCGCCGGAGCGCATCTCGCCTTCTGCCTTGTTGCGGCCGGTGTTTCAGGATTGCCTGCTGGGCACATCGCTGACGATCGGCGGCCCGGCGGAGATTGCGTACTTTGCGCAGTCTGAAGTTGTCTACAAGCGGATCGCGGTGCGGGCGGGCGGGAAGATGACGCCTTCGGAGCCGCGCTTCTCGGCGACGCTGATTGAGCCTGAGATCGGGGAGCTGCTGCGCAAGCATGAGCTGACCCTGGACCGGATTTTTTCTGAGACGTCAGACTCGCTGACGCAGTTGCTTGCGGCGCGCGCGATGCCGGTGGAAGGCAAACGCAAACTGGCTGCGGCCGGCAACACGCTGGATGGTGAACTGACGCCGCTGCTGGAGTGGATGGGCTCGCTCGATGCGGGGCTGGGAAAGTCGGCGGAGACGGCAGCGCGCAAGATGCGCTACCAGATGAACCGGCTGCGTAGGCTGGCCGCGAATTTCCAGATCCAGAAAGAGGAGTCAATTCGGCGGCATGCCGAGGCCATCAGTCGAGCGCTGTATCCAGGCGGTGTTCTGCAGGAGCGGGTGCATGGTGCGGCCTATTTCTTCGGACGTTACGGATTCGATCTCGCCGAGCAACTGACAACACAAGCCATGGAAAACTGCACCGGGCATACGTCGATTTGGCTGTAGGTTCAGTGGACAGTGGACTCGGAGCCTGGCACGGTTCGTGGTCGGGCTGCTCGTTTAGCCTTGAGCAATGGGGAAGAAGGCGGTTCGAGCTCGACGCGCTGCCGACGTTTTCCTTCTCGCCGCTTCCTTGTTCGTTTCCGTTTTAGTCTTCGCGCAATCGCCATCGGGCGAAACTATCTCCTGTTCCCTGCTCCCGGCCTTTTATAATCGCCGCGAAGATGGGCGAGGGTTTGCATGAGGCGATTGTTCTTTTTTGTGTTGGGTGCGGCGTTGTGTTGCGGGGTCAGGGCCGAGGCGCAGATGGCGACGTGCGCAACGCCGGGCCAGAATAACGAGTTTCTTGGGATTCAGACGATTCGGCTGTGGCCTGGACCTGCTCCGCAAGCGAAGGGCGACAGCTGTCAGGACGTTCCCACGCTGACGATTCTGGAGCCGCATCGCGGCACAGAGAATGGGTCCGCGGTCATCATTTTGCCGGGCGGCGCGTATCGCAACCTGGCGGCCAATCTGGAAGGGCGCCAGTATGCGGATTGGTTTACCGCCCGCGGATTTCGCGCTTTCATCCTGCAGTATCGCCTGACGTCGAATGGGTACGTGTTGCCGGTTCCGCTGCTGGATGCGCGGCGTGCCGTGCAGCTGGTGCGATCGCGGGCGCGGGACTACCTCATCAATCCCAATCGCATCGTGGTGGTGGGCTCTTCAGCGGGCGGACACCTGGCGGCTCTGGCGGGCACGCAGTTCGTGGCCGGCAATCCTGAAGCTCCCGATCCCACGGATCGTGTATCGAGCCGGCCGGACTACCTGGTGCTGGTGTATCCATGGATCGGCGCGATCAGCTCGGACACGTCGCACCTGAGTTACTGCAAGATCTTCAACCTGATGGATCAGTGCGAAGACCTGCGCACGAAGTATTCTCCTGACTTGTTTGTCACCAAGGACACGCCGCCGGCGTTCTGGTATCACACGTTTGACGATCAGACGGTGCCGGTGGAGCAGGGGCTGCGCTTCTATGAAGCGATGGTGAAGGCAGGCGTTCCGGCCGAAGCGCATATCTTTCCGCACGGCGCGCATGGCAGCGGCATGGGCAGGGGAGATCCGTCTCTCGATCAATGGCCGAGCCTGCTGGAGACATGGCTGCGCGGGCAAGGACTGCTGACGAAGGATCCGTCGATCGGTGCGCCGAAGTAGGCAGGCTGCCTGATCCGCACGGTGTATTACGATGCAGTCATTCTTTCTGGCTGGCACATGACGTGCCGCTTTCTCTCTCGCTCTTTTCCCTGGAGGTATGACATGTATCGGCTTGCTGTGTATTCCGCAATTGTGGGCCTCGGCCTGGTTGGCTCTTCTTCGCTTCCCGCGCAGGAGCAGCATCCAACGGCTGCGGCGCAGGCGCCGGTGCAGGCCGACGTGGACAAACACAAGGACGCGGATAAGGACAGTGCGCCGATTCCGCCGGAGAGATTTTCGGCCACGCATCACGAGCTGACGCTGAACGGGAAGACGCTGAAGTACACGGCGACGGCGGGAACGCTGCTGATTCGCGACGAGGAGGACAAGCCGTACGGCAGCTTGTTCTACGTGGCGTACACGCTGGATGGCGCGGATGCCGGCACGCGGCCGGTGAGTTTTCTTTATAACGGCGGACCCGGTTCGGCGACGCTGTGGCTGCACATGGGTTCGTTTTCGCCGGTACGGATCGAGACCGACAGTCCGCATGCAACGGCGGGGCCTCCGTTCAAGCTGGTGCCGAATGAGTATTCGTTGTTAGATAAGAGCGACCTGGTGTTTATCGATGCGCCGCTGACGGGCTATTCGCGCGCGGCGGGCAAGGGAACGGCGAAGGACTTTACCGGCGTCGACCAGGATCTGCGGGCGTTTGATCGGTTCATCGTGCGGTGGGTGACGGCGAACCAGCGTTGGAATTCGCCCAAGTTTTTGATTGGCGAGTCGTATGGGACGACGCGATCGGCGGCGCTGGCCGACATGCTGGGCAACGATGGAGTGCAGTTGAACGGGGTGGTGCTGATCTCGTCGATTTTGAACTACAACGTGCGCGCGCCTGGCTACGACAGCATCTACGTGTTCAATTTGCCGAGCTACGCGGCGGCAGCGTGGTATTTCGATAAGATTCCCAACAAGCCTGCCGATGTTGCGGCGTGGGTAGGGCAGGCGCGGGAGTTTGCGGCGGGGCCGTATGCGCAGGCGTTGTTTGCCGGCGATACGCTTTCGGCGGCGCAGGTGGATGCGATTGCGAGCCATGTGAGCCACTTTACGGGCCTGCGTGCGGACTACGTGAAGGAGGCCAACCTGCGGGTGTCGCCGACGCGCTTCAGGAAAGAAGTGCTGCGGGACGATCGCAAGATCCTGGGGCGCTATGACATGCGTTTTGAAGGGATGGATGTAGATGCGGCGGGCGAGAATCCCAGCTATGACGCGTCGGATACGGGCATCAGCGGCGCATTTGTGGCCGCGCTGCACGACTATCTTTCGCGCGAGCTGAAGTACGAATCGACCGATGAGTACAGGCCGAGCGCAAACTCGATTCAACAGTGGGACTGGAAGCACAAGCCGACGAGTGGATCGCCGGGGCCCGGCGGAGGCGATCAATCGCAGCCGTATGTCGCGGGGGACCTGGCGAGCGCGATCCGCAAGAATCCGCATCTGCATGTGTTTTCGGCGAACGGGTATTTTGATCTGGCGACACCGTTTTTCGCTACCGAGTTTGACCTGGACCACATGAATCTCGATCCAGCGCTCCGGGGGAATGTGCAGTTCGGCTACTACCCTTCGGGGCACATGATCTATCTAAATGTGGACGCGCTGCACAAGCTCAGGGACGATTTGTCGGCGTTCATCACGAGCTCGGTGAAGTAGGGGCACGGCGAGCCGACTGCGCGGATGTGTCGCTCAGGGCTCAAGCCCCTCTACTTTGCGATCTCTTCGGCACGACTGAAGTCGAGCCTTTTCGCGGGACGCCCTCAGCACAGCGCCGGCCAATCAACCAGCTCACGATTCAGGCCGGAGATCTAGAGCGAACCCCGGCCTGTTGGGATGGCCTTGTCTATTGAGGTTGCGGTGCGCCGTCTGGTGGGCCGCCTTGTCCGCCGTGACGGCCGCGTTCCTGCTGCATGGCAGTGAACTTCTGTTTCTGCTGGTCGTTGAGCACGGATTCAATTTTGGACTGTGAGTCCTGCCGGATCGCCTGCATCTTTGCGCGGCGGTCTTCGCGGGACGTGCCTTGATCCTGGAAGAGGGCTTCCATCTTTTGCTGGCGCTCGACGAGCAGCGGGCGGATCTGATTCTGCTGATCGGCGTTGAGACCCAGGGTGCGGGTCATGTGCTCGAGTTGGCGGTTGGGGTCCATGCGCATGGGGCCGCGGCCGGGTTGTCCCTGGGGCTGATCCTGGGGTGCGGCGTTGTCTTGCGCGAAAGCAGGGCCGCCGGCGCCGAGCGCGAGGGCGGTGCCGAGGGCGAGGGTGAAGAACTTGTTTCGCATTGGGTTGAACTTCCTCCGTTGTCTCTGAAACTCGCGGGAAGCGGCCGGCTGGCGAGTTTCCCGTACCTTCTCCGGCTGAACGTCGAGCGGGGAGCGCCGGTCAACGAGGTAGACGAGGATTTGTGGAGAGGGGATGAGGGAGAAAGATTGGGACTGAAAATTAAGAAGCGGGCAGCCGGCCTGGGGAGTGGAGAGACTTTCCCAAAACCGGTGCCCGCTGGACCCTGAACCGGGTCTAGGTGGTATCCTTAGTCTAGGCCTGTTCCAAGGGAAATCAAGGCATTTCTTCTGCAAAACTCCCTATTCGTGATAGCAGTCACACGGCCTGCTGAAATTGGGCTGCATGCGTTGACTTGCGAGTTTCTGCCTGATACAAAAAGGTGTTCCACCCGCTGCATCTTTATCGAGTTGACCACCCGCAAGTATCGGTGCCTGAATGCAAGAAATCTTCCAACAACTTCAGGGCTACTTCATTGGAGCTGTGCCCACCTCCCTGCTGTTCATCGTCCTAGTTTTGGCGTACCAGTTTCTGGTGCAGGGGCCGTTGAGCACGACGCTGAAGGAACGCCGCGGGCGCACCGAAGGTGCTGTTGACGCTGCGCACAAGGCTATTGAGCAGGCGGAAAAGCGGGCTGCAGAGTATGACGCCAAGCTGCGGCAGGCCCGTGGGGAAGTTTTCAAGGCCCGGGAAGAGCGCATCAAGAAGTGGAGCGCCGAGCGGGATACTGCGCTGGATGCAGCCCGCAAGGCTGCCGGATCGCGCGTGAGCCAAGCGAAGGTGGAACTGGAAACCGAAGCCGAGCAGGCGCGCAAGGTGGTGCAGTCGTCGGTGGGCGAGTTGGCCGGACAGGTCGTTCGCGCCGTGCTGCCTGCGACAGCCGGGGGTTCCCGTTGAGACAGTCCTCGCGCGTGGCGCGCCTCGCTCTTCCCATGGCTTCTGTTTTTCTTTTCGGCATGCTGGCGGTAATCGCTCGGCCTGCGCAGGTGTTTGCGCAGGAGCCGGCACCGGCGGCCCAGCGCTCGTCGGATGGGCAGTCGGCGGCGGAGAAGACGATCGCCAATTCAGGTGGCAAGGAAACGGCGGCAGAAGACGAGAATGTTTACCGGCACACACCGCTGGTGCAATCGCTGGCGAAGACGTTCCACATGGATGTGGAGACCACGGCGCGCCTTTTTGAGTACCTCAATTTCGGCATCATTGTTCTCGCGATTGTGATTCCCCTGATGCGCATCCTGCCCAAGGTGATGCGCAAGCGGTCGGAGACGTTGAAGCACGATCTGAAAGTGGCGCGTAAAACGACTGCGGATGCGAATGCCCGGTTGAGCGCGGTGGAAGCGAAGCTCTCGAAGTTCGATGCGGAGATTGCGGCAATTCGCTCGCAGGTGGAAGAAGAGAGCAAGAACGACGAGCAGCGGATCAAGGCCAGCATTGGAGAAGAGAGCGACCGGATTGTTGCCGCAGCCGAGCAGGAGATTGCTGTTGCCGCCGCACAGGCCAAGCGGGGACTGCGCAATTTTGCCGCCGATTTGGCGATTGAGCAGGCGGCGAAGCAACTGGTATTGACGGCGGAGACGGATCGCGCGCTGATCGCAGAATTTGTGGGAGATGCGGCGAAGGGGATGGAGAACTAGATGGCAGCCTTCGTTTCGCGCTATGCGCACGCGTTTCTGGATGTGGTAACGGCGGTTCATCTCGATACGGCCGCGCTGGACAAGCAGCTGGCTGATTTTGAAGCGACGTGGGACGGCAGTGCGGAACTGCAGACCTTCTTTCAAAACCCGGCGGTGGGGGCGGTGCAGAAGGTAGGGATTCTCGACAAGCTGAACGCCAGGATGGGGATGCAGAAAGAGCTCAGGAATCTGATCGCGGTGTTGATCAATCACGACCGCATCGGGAGCGTGCACGAAGTGGCGGCAGCCTATCGTGCGGCGCTTCAGGAGCGGATGGGTGTTCGCCAGGCAGAGATTGTGACGGCGCGCGAGTTGAGCGGCGATGAGCGCGCGCAGCTGCTGGACGGCGTGGGCAAGCTGGCAGGCGCGAAGATCGAAGCGAATTTCAAGCTGGATCAATCGATCCTAGGCGGGGCCGTAGTGCGGATCGGATCGACGGTGTATGACGGCTCGGTGCGGGGAAGGCTGCAACGGCTGAAGGAAGCATTGACTGGATAAAACCAGTTCACAGTTCGTAGTTCACAGTTGCAGGCGCAATTGCACTCTACGAATCGGTCACATCCGACTGTGAATTGAGAACCACGAACTAAGAACTGCAAGGAACACGCAAATGGCTCAGATCAAGGCAGACGAGATTACACAACTTCTTCGCGAGCAGATCGCGAACTACGACTCGAAGGTCCAGGTGGATGAGGTTGGAACCATCACCTCACTCGGCGACGGTATTGCGCGCCTGCACGGCCTCGACAAGGTGATGGCGGGCGAGCTGCTCAGCTTTCCCCATGGAATTGCCGGACTTGCTTTGAGTCTTGAAGAAGACCAGGTGGGCGCCGTGGTGCTGGGCGACTACACCGAGCTCAAAGAAGGCCAAGAGGTGAAGCGGACGGGGAAGATTCTGTCTGTGCCGGTGGGCGATGCGATGATTGGCCGCGTGGTCGACGCGCTGGGTAATCCCATCGACGGCAAGGGGCCGATCGCGACCACCGAGACGCTGCCGGTGGAGCGCCTGGCGCCCGGAATTATTGACCGCCAGGGTGTGCGCGAGCCAATGGCGACGGGACTCAAGGCCATCGACGCCATGATTCCGATCGGCCGCGGGCAGCGCGAGCTGATCATCGGCGACCGCCAGACCGGCAAGACGGCGGTTCTGCTCGACACGATCATTAACAACGCGAAGAACAACCTGATCTGCATCTACTGTGCGATCGGGCAGAAGCGTTCTTCGATTGCGGGCGTGGTGCAGACGCTGACCGAAGCGGGCGCCATGGGGCACACGATTGTCGTGGCCGCGTCGGCCTCGGAGCCGGCGCCAATGCTCTACCTCGCGCCCTATGCGGCGACGGCCCTGGGCGAGTATTTCCGCGATAACGGGAAGCACGCGCTGGTGATGTATGACGACTTGTCGAAGCACGCGATGGCCTACCGCGAAATTTCGCTGCTGTTGCGGCGTCCGCCGGGCCGCGAGGCGTATCCGGGCGACGTGTTCTATCTCCACTCGCGTTTGCTGGAGCGCTCGGCCAAGTTGAGCGACAAGCGCGGCGGTGGTTCGTTGACCGCTCTGCCCGTGATTGAGACCCAGGCCGGTGACGTTTCGGCGTACATTCCCACGAACGTGATTTCGATTACGGACGGCCAGATTTTTCTTGAGACAGACTTGTTCAACTCTGGTATCCGCCCTGCGGTGAACGTGGGTCTTTCGGTTTCACGTGTAGGCTTCTCGGCCGCGATCAAGGCTGTGAAGCAGGTGGGATCGACGCTGAAGCTGGACCTGGCGCAATACCGCGAGCTGGCTGCCTTCGCGCAGTTCGGTTCCGACCTCGATCCATTGACGCAAAAGCAGTTGAACCGGGGCCAGCGGTTGACCGAGTTGCTGAAGCAGCCGCAATTCCATCCGCTCACATGGCAGCAACAGGCCATCGTGCTCTTCGCAGGTACGCAGGGTTATCTTGACGACTTGAAGGTGTCGGACATCCGGGCCTTTGAAGACGGCTTGCACAAGTATTTCGCGACGGCGCAGTCGGCCCTGGTTGAGGACCTGACCAAAAAGAAGCAGATCGACGATGACGTACGCGCCCGGCTGCATGCGGCGTTGAAGGAATACAAGGCGGGATTCGCGCCGGAGAAGGCAGAAGCGGTGAAGGCGTAAGGGCAGCTTTTAGCTGCTAGCTAGAACGCAACAAGGTGTTGGAAGCACGAAGCCTCGAGCTAGAGGCTAGTAGCTGGAAGCTGATTTATGGCAAATGTACTCGATCTTCGGCGGCGCATTCGTAGTGTGAAGAACACGCGCCAGATCACCAAGGCCATGAAGATGGTGGCTGCGGCCAAGCTGCGTCGTGCGCAGGAGCGTGCTTTGGCGGCACGTCCGTATGCGCAAATGATCACCAGTGTTCTGGAATCGCTGACGCGGCGCATTGAGATCTTCGATCCGGAGACGGGGAATCTGCGTCATCCGCTGTTTGTGACGCGGCCCGAGAAACGCGTGCTGCTGGTGATTGTGAGCGGCGACAAGGGATTTGCCGGAGCGTTCAACGCCAACATATTGAAAATTGCGTACCAGTTTATCGGCGGCAACAAGGACAAGGAAATCGACGTCGAGGCCGTGGGCCGCAAGGGACGCGACCAGATGCGGCGGCGTTATCCCGTGGCTGCCTACCAGGAGACGACGGACGCCGAAGGCCACACGCGCAAGGCACGTTCGCGCAAGGGGCCCATCGAGATCACAGGCGATCATCCGGGCATGCTGGAGAAGCTGGAGACCGGACGGGTGTTCGATCTGGCCAACGACATTATTGCGCGGTACGTGCATGACGAGATCGATTCGGCCTACATCGTCTACAACGAATTCAAGTCGGTGATCTCGCAGCGGCTGGTGGTAGAGCAGATGCTGCCGCTGATCAAGATTGGGAGCCCTCGGATTGCGGGAGCGGTGGAACCGACGGCGGAAGAGAAGGAACGTGCGGCGGAAGCGGCACGCAGTGCGGGCATCGAGATTGAAGCGGCCGATCTGCATGAGGCCGAGGAAGAATCGAAGAAGTTCGGCACCGCAGAAGTGGATTACATCTACGAGCAGCCGGCGGAGGAGTTATTTGCCGGTCTCATTCCCCAATATGTATTCGCCATGCTGTTTCACGCCATGGCGGAGTCGGTGGCAGCCGAGCAGGCCGCGCGCATGACGGCGATGGATTCGGCGACCAACAATGCATCGGACATGATCGATGCCTACACGTTGCAGATGAACCGTGTACGGCAGGCGGCCATCACCAAGGAAATCATTGAAATCGTCAGCGGCGCGGCCGCTGTTTAGCTCGCGAAGAAGGCAGACATGGCAGAAAACACTGGCAAGGTAATTCAGATCTCGGGTCCCGCAGTGGACGTGCAGTTTGAAGAAGCGACGATGCCGCCGATTTACCAGGCGCTGCGCGTGACCAGCGACGGCTTCAAGGTTCCGACGCCGATCAACGTGATTCTTGAGGTGCAGCAGCATCTGGGCGAGGGACGCGTGCGTACGGTGGCGATGGAAGCCACGGACGGCATGGTGCGCGGGATGAAGGCGATCGATCTAGGCGGTCCGATTCGCGTTCCGGTGGGCAAAGAGACGCTGGGGCGTGTGATCAACGTGATCGGCGAGCCGGTAGACGAGCTTGGACCGATCGGCGAGAAGACACGCAATCCCATTCATCGCCCTGCACCGCTCTTCGATGAGCAAGCAACGAGCGAAGAGATGTTCGAGACCGGGATCAAGGTCATCGACCTGATTCAGCCGTTTTTGAAGGGCGGCAAGATTGGCCTGTTTGGCGGCGCCGGCGTCGGCAAAACGGTTGTGATTCAGGAACTGATCACCAATGTGGCCACAAAGCATGGGGGCTTCTCGGTGTTTGCCGGCGTTGGCGAGCGTACCCGCGAGGGCAACGACCTCTGGGCTGAAATGACGGAATCGGGCGTGATCAAGCCGGGCAAGTGGCAGGAATCAAAATGCGCGCTGGTGTACGGTCAAATGACCGAGCCGCCCGGAGCGCGTCTGCGTGTGGCGTTGACCGGCCTCACCGTTGCCGAGTACTTTCGCGACGTGGAGGGCGCAGACACGCTGCTCTTCATCGACAACATTTTCCGTTTCACGCAGGCCGGCTCTGAAGTGTCGACACTGCTTGGCCGTATGCCTTCGGCGGTGGGTTATCAGCCGAACCTTGCCACGGAAATGGGCGAGTTGCAGGAGCGCATTACGTCGACGAGCAAGGGCTCGGTCACCTCGGTGCAGGCTGTGTATGTGCCCGCCGATGACTTGACCGATCCGGCACCAGCGACTACTTTTGCGCACCTCGATGCGACCACGGTGTTGAGCCGTCCGCTGTCGGAACTCGGCATTTATCCGGCCGTCGATCCGCTGGGATCGACCTCGCGCATCCTCACCGCGCGCGTGGTGGGCCAAGAACACTACGATGTGGCACAAGGCGTCAAACGAATTCTGCAGCGCTACAAGGATCTGCAGGACATCATCGCGATTCTGGGAATCGACGAGCTTTCGGAAGAAGACAAGATGACCGTGGCGCGCGCACGCAAGGTGCAGAAGTTCCTATCGCAGCCGTTCCACGTGGCTGAGCAATTTACCGGCATCCCGGGCCAGTACGTGAAGATCGCCGATACGGTGCGGAGCTTCAAGGGCATCATTGAAGGCAAGTACGACGACGTGCCCGAGCAGGCGTTCTACATGCAGGGTGCAATCGAAGACGTGCTGAAGAAGGCAGAAGAGCTGAAGGCGACGGCGTAAGAGTCAGTAATCAGTCGTCAGTGATCTGTTGCCAGTAGACGTTGGTCTCCGGCGTGAACTTGCTGACTACTGGCGACTAAAAGGAGCCCATGGCGGACACGACAACCAATCAATTGCGGGTACGGCTAGTGACGCCGGAGCGTGTTTTGTTCGAGACGCAGGCCGACTCCGTCGATCTGCCGGGCAAGACGGGCTACCTGGAGCCGCTGTATGGCCATGCGCCGCTGGTGTCGCTGCTGGGCGCCGGTGATGTGGTTGTACACGGCGGCGAACAGGATGGACAACGTTACAACGTGAACTGGGGCTTTGTGGAAGTGTTGCCGGATCGAGTGACGATTCTGGCGAACGACGCACTGAAGCCGGCGGAGATCGATGTGGCGCGCGCCGAGAAGCAGTTGCAGCGCGGCGAGCAGGAGTGGAAAGAGGCGGGCGAGAGCGAAGAGGCGTATACAGAGGCGCTGCGCGTGATTGCCGAAGCCGAAGCCAAGATTGCGTCGGCACAACAGAAGAACTGATCGATTCCAAAAGAAGCAAAAGCCCTGCTCGAAGGAGCAGGGCTTTTTGTTTTGGGTTGAGGGTGTGCGCAGTTTAGTGGCTATCGCCGTCGTGGTCGATGTCGCCTGCAGTGGCCGGTTTCTGCGCGGAGGAACTGAGCGTGACCGTATCCTCGTGGGCGCTCGATGGCGCGGGGGCTGGGCTTGCTTTGTGAATCGATTGCTCGGCGATAGAAGAGTTGTCGGCTGGATTGCTTGCAGATACGCCTGTCACCATAATTTATGAAAGACCTCCTTCGGGGTCCGTGTAGCCTTATCGGCCCGTCGTGGGACGCTGTTCAGGGCAAAGTTGATGACAATTCATTCATCATGAGCTGGTTGGCCCAGAGGGGGACTTTCGGCTCGATGGCGGGCCATGAACGTCTGGATGCAGCGGGGACAGGCCTCGCCGTACAATGCAAGTGTCATGGCGAAAGAGACCAACAAGATATTCGAAGTGGCGTGTCCCGATTGCGGGGCAATGTTGAAGATTGATGGATCGACAGGGCTTATGGTGAGTCATACCCCGGCGCCGCGCAAGCGCATGTTCGAGGACCTGGAGACGGCGGCCAAAGCGATGCGCGAATCCGACGAGCGGAAAGAGTCGATCTTTCGTCAGTCGGTGGATGCGGAACGGAACAAGGAAGACTTGCTGGAAAAGAAGTTTGCCGAAGCATTGCGGAAGGCCAAAGATGCGCCGGAGGGCAAGCCTCTGCGTGACTTCGACCTCGACTAGCCTGTTGTCCGCAAAGATTTCGGCACCGCTTTTCCTCAGGCAGTTTCGAGCTGCATCGAACTCTTTGTGCGCATAATAGCTGTGAGTTGAAGGAGCCAAAAAATGGGCATCGTGTCTATCCCCAAGCGCAAAGTCCAGCAAATCAAAAAGGCGATTGCATCGCAGGTGGAGTCGCCCGACCTGATGAAGGTTGCGGCAGGCGGCACCCTGATTGCAGGAGGCATTCTTCTTCTGACCGGAAATCGGCGGGCGGGCATTGCCGTCTCGGTAGCCGGAGCCGCATTGACGCTGCTTACCGAGCAGGACATGGTTCGCTCATGGTGGGAGCAGGTCCCCGAGTACGTGGGGCACCTGGAGAACATGGTGGACCGCGTGAAGGAATCGATGGAAGAGATCACGGTGACGCGCGACAATCTGCGTCACGTGTTGACGGGCACCGGGCACTAGACTGCTCCACTTGCGCTGCGGGCTTTCGATGTCGAAGGCGCAAACAAGCAGACGCTTCGCCCCGCTTACCCCAATTCGGCGTTGCCTAGATTCCGAGCTGGCGACGCCCCGCTTCGCTGATGCGGTGGGGTGTCCATTTCGGCTCCCACACCAAATTCACATCGACCCGGCTGATGTCGGGAATGCCTGCCAACCTGTTTTTTACCTGTTCGAAGATGAGACCGCTTGCGGGGCATTGCGGGGTGGTGAGGGTCATGGTGACCTTGACCAACTGGCGCGGCCATGCGGGAGTGGAGTCGGGGTCGGGCTGTGTTTCGACTTTGTAGATCAAGCCGAGATCGACGAGGTTGAGTTTGACCTCGGGGTCGTAGCAGTCGCGCAGGGCGGTCAGGATGTCGGTTTCAGTCAACACAGCTTCTAGCCTTCAGCTTCTAGCGATTCTCACCACAATGGGGTGGGCGATGCTTTTTCCCGTGAGGGAGTCATGCGCACTGCGTGCCCGGCTGAGAGTTGCCTTTAGTTTTTGCGTTCGACGAGGTAGCGTGCGACCGATTTGAGACCGTCGGCGCTGCTGCCGTAGGGCGCGAGTGCGGCGAAGGCTTCGTCGATGAGGGCGGCGGCGTCGCGGCGGCTTTGTTCGATGCCGAAGACGGCCGGCCAGGTGGCTTTTTCCGTGGCTTGATCTTTGCCTGCGGTCTTGCCCAGATGCGCTGAATCCACGGTCATGTCGAGCACGTCGTCGACGATCTGGAAGGCCAATCCTGCTTTGCGTCCGAAGACGTCGAGGCGAGCCACGTCGTCTTTTGTTGCTCCGCCGTAGACGCCGCCCGAGACGACGCTTACGCGGATCAGGGCGCCGGTCTTGGCGCGGTGGATGGCTTCGACCAACTCTGGCGTTGCTTTGAGGTGTTCGCTTTCGAGGTCGAGCACCTGGCCGCCGATCATGCCGTCGACTGTTCCCACGGCATGGGCGATGAGGCTGATGATCTGTACTACGGCTGCGGGTGGAGCGTCGAGGCCCGCGAGGACTTCAAAAGCGCGTGTTTGCAGGGCATCTCCCGCGAGAATGGCGGTGGCTTCGCCGAAGGCCTTGTGGCAGGTTGGCTTGCCGCGGCGCAGATCGTCGTTGTCGAGAGCCGGCAGGTCGTCGTGGATCAAGGAGTAGGTGTGCAGCATTTCGAGGGCTGCACCGAGCCGTTCAATGCCTTGGGGGAGCTTTCCTGCGATGGTGGCTGCGGCCTGCATGGCCAGGACGGGGCGGAGACGCTTGCCGCCGGCGAAGGTGGAGTGCCGCATGGCTCCATGGATCGATGCGGGAACGACGTCGGTGCTGGGAATCAAAGCTTCCAGGGCACGGTCGGTGAGTTCCGCACCTTCATGGATCAGAGATTGGACGTCACTCGGCATTCATCTCATGATAAACGAATCGCGCCTGCCTTCTCTCGGCCCAAAACAGGAGCGCGAGCAAGATCAGTGCCAGCAAGCTGATGAAGCGGCCCAGCCAGGCATCGCGGGTGGTGGTCCAATCGACAGTGACCTGATTGCTGCCTGGCGTGACGGGAACGTCGATGAGTCCGTCGGCGCGGGCGGGCTGATTCTCGTCGACGGGCTTTCCGTTAATGCGCACGTCCCATGCCGGATATCTGCGCACACGCAGAATGAGAAAGCCGTCCTGATGGACGTCGGCATGGATGCGCAGGTGCTCGGGGGTGCCCGTCGCTGCGAACGAGAACGTTTGTGCGCAGGTGCCCTGGCTGGCGGTCCATGCGGGATTGGTGTCGGTGGATACCTGGCCGAGCGTGTCGGTTGGAGATGACGAGAAGCAGGCAGCGGGGAGACCCAGAGCTACGAGCGTGTTGTCGGCGCCGATTGGAGCGTATTCGTCGGAGCCTTCGAAGCCTGTGCCTGCGTGGTAGACGTTCAGCATGCCCGCGACGGCATCCTCTTCGTCGCAGTCCTGGAAGAAGCTGAAGCCTGCCGCCCCGGTGGCGACGAGGAAGACGATGAAGCAGACGGTAAGGATGGCCATGCGCCAGCGGCTGCGCTTCGTCCACACCGCAGAGGCGAAGAAGATTGCCATGGGAGCTTCGGCAACGACGAGCCATCGCCACGGGAATTGCAGAAAGCGCAGTTCGGGGACAACTCTCCAGAGCGGATCGGAGATGGGAAACTGCAGAAACAAAATTGCGCAAGGGATGAAGGCGAGGGGGATCCACCAACGCGACCGGCCGCGAATTTGATGACGGGCCCAGCAGACGAGGAGGCCCGAGATGGCCACGGCGAGCATGGTGGCCGCGATTGCCGAAGCCTTGAGGAGTTCGAGGTCGTGCAGTTCGAGGGACGGATCGGTGTGATGGGCGAAGAGCCAGCTGTTTTCGACCTGATAGCCCGGGTCGTCGACGGCCTGGCGGATGTTGACCCAGCTCTGTTCGACTACGGCGGGAACGATGTAGATGGCGGCAAGGCCCAGCCCCAATACGGCGGCGGTGAAGGCGCGGAGCAAGGGCGCTCCGGATCGACGCAAGACAGCAATAGCGAGTGCGAAGGCGGCGAGGAGATAGCTGGCCATGACGCCGACGGGCGCATTGGAGAGCCATGCTCCGGCGAGCACCAGAGCGAGCGGAACCGCAGAACCGTCGAAGGCTCGGCGCACGCCGGGTGTATGGGGGAGGCGGTCGCGCAGCATGAACAGGAGGAGGAGAGGAATCCAGAATCCGCCGGCCAATTCGCCGAAGTCGGATCGCTCGTAGGCGGTGAAGAGAGCGTATCCAGAAAAGAGAGCGGCGCACCCAGCGAGCGCGGAGGGACCCTCGTCGAGATTCTGGCGAGCGAGCGCGCGTGTGGAAAGCCCCGTGCCTGCCAGAAACAGGTAAGTGATGGCGATGGGCACGAGCTTCCACGGAAAGACGAAGCCGAGTGCAGCACCCAGCATCCACGACAGGGGCGGATAGAAGATGAAGCGCGGTTCGCCGGCTCCGTAGTTGGAACTGGTGGACCAATGCGGATAGAGGATTCCGTGGCGCCAACTGGCTTGGGCATCGAGCCAGGAAACAAGATGGAAGTCGAAGTCGTGCCCGCAGGAGTTGCCGAGGAAGAGCTGGGGGGCGATGGCGATGAGCGCGGCGATGAGGATGACGGCGATTCCAAGCCATCGCTGCCTGCGGATTTCGGGTGGGATTGCAGGCCCGCGTTCGCTGGTCCCCGCACGCTGGAAGCTCATGGGAGGAGGCGCAGTGTGTGCTGCGTTTGCGCGGCGACGGCGCCGGAGCTGAAGGGCAGCGCGAACGTGGTGCCCTGGTAGTAGGCGTCCCATTGATCGCGGAAGTAAGGGCTGAGGGCGTTGCCGCTTTCGCCCAGGACGATGTTTTCAGTGGATCCGTCGATGTTGTTCCAGTCCATGGTGAAGCGCTGCGAAGGACCGAAGGCACGTCCTACTTGCTTGACGGTGACGGTGTCGCCGCTGAGGGGCTGGGGCCCGGTGCCTGCGATGCGGCCAACGATGGGCAGGAACGCGGCGAGAGGATGCTCGAGGTCGATCACGTGCCAGGTTCCGTACGTCCAGTGACTCACGTCGGCGGGCGCCTTGTTGTTGTCGATGCCGCGACGGACAGCCTCGCTCAGCACGGCGTCCCAGTCTTTAAAGCCGGGTGGGAGCCAGTCAGGATTGGCGTGCATCACGATTTCTTCGAGAGCGAAGTTGGACTCAGACCAGATGTACTCGCCGGATAGATTGCCGAGCTTCGGTTCGAGGATCATCGGCTTGAGGGCCGCGCGGGCCGTCGTGACAATTGATGCCGCTGCGGAGTCGGTGGTGAGCCTGCCATCCCAACTGCGCATGAGATCGGCAGCTTTGCGCAAGCGATCGTCGGCGCCTGGCGTGTGGTCGATGGCGTAGGCGAAGCGGTGACCCATTTCCTGATCGACTTCGCTGTAGACGTCGGTCTGCACGGCGAGCAAGTCTTTGGGCGTAAGCCCGTCGCGGCCTTGCAGCAGCTTGTAGATGCGCTCGATGCGGTAGGGATCGGACCACTCATCGCTCAGTGGATACTTCGATGCATCGCTGGTGACGCGCGCGTTGGCGGTCGCCAGAAATCCGGAGGGCGGATCGAAGGCACTGGGCAGGTCATCGAAGGCGATGTATCCCTGCCACGCGTACGAGGGATTGTTGACGGGTTTGTCCGCGATTCCAGCGGGGCGGATGGGAATGCTACCGACTGCATGGTAGGCAATGTGTCCCTGGTCGTCGGAGTAGACGACGTTTTGCGTGGGCCAGCACCATGAACCGAGCGCCGCGGAGAATTCGGTCCAGTTGGCGGCGGTGTTCATGAGGTAGATCGGGAGCGCGTTGAGCGAGGAGTCGTAGAGGGTCCAACGAAGAGCCATGGGGCGTGCATCGTTTTCTATCAGGGGATTGATGAGCGGACCATGATCGGTGGAGCGGACGTCGAGCGGGAGGTCATTGCTGCCGCGCACATGAATGATTTCGTGGTCCACGGTGAGCGGTTTCCACGTTCCGTCCGCGGACTGGAAGTTGCCTTTGCCATCGAGTTTCTCGACGTAGAGATCTTGTACGTCGGCATAGAGCGCAGTGAATCCCCAGGCAACGTGCTCGTTGTGGCCCGCGATGACGTAGGGGAAGCCGGTGAGCGTGACGCCGGCTGCATGGTAGCCGGGCGCGCTGAGGTCGGCCATGTACCAAATGTTGGGCACGGTCAGGGACAGGTGCATATCGTTCGAGAGCAGCGGTTTTCCTGAAGCTGTGTGCTGGCCGGAGATGACCCAGTTGTTGGAGCCGGGCTGGCAGCCGTCGCACGAAGGGAGTCCAAGCTGGGCGCGCAGGGCGTGGATGTCGCCGCCAGGCATGAGCCGAGTCTGGGTGCGATCGTCGTCTTCGTCGTCGTCTCCTTGCGGGGTGGCGGGAACGGCGTGGGGCTGGGTCAGGTCAACGATCTGACCGGTTGGCGGATGATCGCGCCAGGAACCGACAGGATAGAGATTCGCTTCAAGTTTCGGGTTGTGGAGTTTCTGCGCGATGCGCTCGCGTGCGAGTTTCACGTCGAAGCGGGAGTCGAGGGTCTCGATCATCATCATGCCGACGAAGAGCGAATCGGTCGCTGTCCATGGGCGCGGCTTGTAACGGAGGAGCGCGAATTCGGGTGGAAGGGCGTCAGGATGTTGCGCGATGAAGGCATTGACGCCGCGTGCGTAGGCGTCCATGCGTGCCCGTTCTTCGGCGGGAAGATTGGTGTAGATGCGTTGCGCGGTGTTGCGAAATTGCAGCACGCGCTGGGAGATGTCGTGCTGGATGAGCGACCGGCCCATGACCTCGGCGAGTTCGCCGTTGGCGTTGCGCCGGTAGGCGTCCATCTGCCAGAGGCGATCCTGTGCGGTGATGTAGCCCTGCGCAAAGAAAAGATCCTGCTGGTTTGCGGCCTGGATGTGGGGAACGCCGTGGGCATCGCGGCGCACGGTGACCGGGGCGGAGAGCCCTGCGATCTGCAGGTCGCCATCGATCTGAGGAAGAGCTGCGCGGGTGACGGAGCGGAGGTAGAGCACTCCCGCGCTTGTGGCGATCAGCAGTAAGAGCACGAGTCCGGCGAGGCAGCGGACAAGGATGCGCACGACGCCGCGCCCCTTGTGTTGAGGGCTGGTGCGGCGCGGAGAGGTCGTGGATGGGTCGCTCGCCGAGTAGGGCATCGGTCACGAACAGGATACCGCCATGCGGCAATCGATGCTTTCAGGCCGAGAGGTGCTCCGGGAGGTCGCGAAGAGAGGCATGCGCAGAGCGCATACCGCGGCTGCGCCCGATGAGCAGGAGCGCGAGAAGAAGCAGGAGGATGACGGGTACAGCGATCAGGCTGCCCTCGGGGCCGTCGGTACCGCCGCTCCACAAGGTATTGCCGACAGGAGCAGTAGTGAGCAGATGGCCTGGCGCGACCAAGCCGCTATCGGGGGTTCCGTAGAAGAATGTCTCGGACCAGTCCCACGCCGTGTGGCAGCCGATGGCCCACCAGGCGGAGCCTGTAACCCGCACGCTGACGCAGAACACGAACCCGACGAGGCCGGCGGCGAAGATACCGATCGAGTTCTCGCCGTTGTTGTTGGTATGGAAGTAAGCAAAGGTGGTGGAGGTGGCCCATGCGGCCTGCCAGAAGCTGGAACTGGGGAGTCGGCTGCGATGGACGAGTCCGCAGGGAACCACGCCGAGAGCGGCAATGAGAAACACACCGCCCGAGCCGTTGGGGTTGCTGCTCGCGACCAGGAGCAGGCAGACGACGGCAACGATTGCCAGCGACCACCAGAAGTGGATTCCGCGGGTGAGGGTTGAGAGCAGGTAGCAGCGAAAGCTGCCTTCTTCAAACAGGCCGACGAGAAGAAATGCGCCGGCCCAGAGGATGCCGTACTTGAATGCCGGACCTGCCTGGAGGGATGCGGCGCTGAAGTGAAGCCATCCTCCGAGGGCGAGCACTGCCACCAGGAGCGAGAGGGTGGCGAAGCCGCTGAACAATCCGGTGAAGAAATGGCGGGCGATGCGGGTGTCGGCCAGGTTGTAGTCGGCTAGACGGCGCTGTTCGATACGCGCCATGACAGAACCGGCGATGAGGATTGCAGTGAGGGGGACCGATTCGGAGATGAGCACCTGGACCGGGCTGAAGATGTTGTCGGCGAGGTGCGGATAGATGGTGATGGCGACGATGTCGAGCACGAAGAGCAGGAGGTAGTAGAGCGCGACAAAGAGGAGTGCGGACCATCCGCAGCGAAGACCGTCGTCACCGGTGAAGAGCCACGCGGAATCATGCACGGGCGGGAAGGGACGCTCGGGGGGCGCCGGGTCTCGCGGGCCAACGAGAGGATGACCGGCGCTGCCGCGTGTTCGTTCGTCTTGGGCAGAAGGAGTCTGCGGCTCCATCGGATCGCTCAATCTTTTTGCTCGTTCCCTGCAGAGGATTCTACTGAAGGGCGGCTGCGGGCGGGTGCGGTGCTTATCACAAAAGCGGGTACGTCCGGTACCGGCTATATCCTTGGTGTCTTGACACATCGAGCCCGGCGCACGATGCTTAACTTTCCGGGTTTGCCCGGGAAGAGTGTTCGGAGCGGCGATTGCAAGTTCGGGTCTTTTATCACGACAAGTGTTTTGACGGGGCCTGCTCTGCGTCGCTGTTCACGCGGTTTCATCGCGAGTGCATCGCCAAGGGTGCCGGCTATGAGTATCACGGCCTAGTGCACCGGGCGGGCGCGCTGTTTGACGAGAGCGAGTTTACCGGGGACGAAAACGCGATTGTCGACTTCAAGTATTCGGCTTCGCCCCGGATTACGTGGTGGTTCGATCATCATCTCTCCGCCTTTTTGACCCCGCAGGACAACGAGCACTTCAAGGCGTGCCAGAAGGATCCTGTCTGCGCGTCGCGGAAGTTCTTCGATCCGACCTACACCTCGTGCACCAAGTTTCTGGCGGATATTGGATCGGCGAAGTTCGGCTTCAACACGGCGCCGATGGCCGACATGATTCACTGGGCCAATATCGTCGATGGGGCGCAGTATGAAAGTCCCGAAGCAGCGGTGGAGATGGCTGCACCGGCGATGAAGTTGACCTTGATTGTGGAAGCGACGCAGGATCCCGCGTTTATCCCGCGGCTGATTCCGCTGCTGACGGAGATGCCGCTGGCGGGCGTGCTGGCGCAGCCATTTGTGGCTTCGCTCTTGCCGCCGTTGATGGAGCGGCACCGGCACGCGTTTGAGCTGATTCGCGAACGCAGCGAAGAACGCGACGGAACAATCTTTTTTGACATCACCGATCAACCGATGGAAGGGTTCAACAAGTTCATTCCCTACTATCTGCATCCCCATGCGACGTACTCCATCGGTTTGAGCCGGTCGAGTTTCCGCACCAAGGTGGCGGTGGGATCGAATCCATGGACGAAGGCCGATCCGGCGAAGATGGTGAACCTGGCGCTGATTTGCGAGCGCTATGGAGGCGGGGGACATGCCCGTGTGGGCGCCATCAGCTTTCCACCGGACCAGGCGGACAAGGCACGGCAGGCCGCAGGGGAGATTGTGGCGGAGTTGCGCGCGAAGAATCCGCTGTAATTTGTTTCGAAGCCGATGACTGGACCGATCCGGGTTCGTCCCGCACCACCGACAGAGCCCATCCGATTTCTGTTTGCCTATGGCACGCTGCAGCCGGGGTTTGCGCCTGCGGAGATTGCTACCGCGGTCGAGAAGCTGCGTCCGGTGGGCGAAGGATTCCTGTTCGGAAAACTGTACGATCTGGGCTCCTATCCGGGCGCGGTGATTGACCCCGCGTCGGCTTGGGTTATTTACGGGACCGTGTACGAATTGCCGGAGGACTCGGAGATTCTGCGCAGGCTTGATGCGTACGAGGGTGATGAGTATGTGCGGGTCGAGCAGCTGACGACGCTGACAGCGGGTGGAGTGCTCAACTGCTGGGTGTATGACTTCGTTGGAACGCCGGGTGAAGAACGGTTCGTCGAAAGCGGCCGGTGGATGGAGCGGCCCAGCACCGCGAGGGCAGACTCCTCAGGGGCTTAAGCCCCCACGCATTTTCCCGATAATTTGGCACGGCTCAAGCCGTGCCCTGTTACAAGGCGGCTAACAAGCGGCGCGGGGTCTTAGTCGGCGGCTTGGCCGTGCGGCTTCAAACTGGGCCAATCGGCGCGGCGACGATGGAGGAAGGCTTGTACGCCTTCTTTGAAGTCGTCGGTGGAGCGCTGGGAGGCATTGGCTTCGATGGCGTCGGCAAGTTCTTCGTCGAGCCGGCGGCTGGCGTGCTTGGCCAGGAGCCGCTTTACGCTCTGCATGGCTTGGGGACTGTTTTGAAGCAACGACTGGGCGAGTGCCTTGGCGGTGCACAGGAGCTGGTCAGGGGTGACGATCTGTGTGACCAAGCCGAGGTCGAGCGCTTCCTGAGCCTTGATGAGGCGGCCTGTGAGCAGCAGATCGCGGGTATGTTTTTCGCCGACCTGGCGGAGCAGAAACGAAGCGACGATGGCGGGGACAAAGCCGATGCGGACCTCGGTGTATCCGAACTTGGCTTCAGGCACGGCCAGGGTGAAGTCAGGGATGGTGGCCAGGCCCATGCCGCCGGCGATGGCTGGTCCATTGACCGCGGCGATGACCGGCTTGGGAAAGTCGTAGAGCGCCCGCAGGACTCGCGCAACATGCGCGGAGTCGCGGCGGTTTTCTTCGGGAGTTTTGGCGGAGATGGTCGCGAGGTGATCGAGGTCGAGACCGGCGCAGAAAGCGGGTCCGGCACCGGTGAGGATGACCACGCCGCAGCTGCACTCGGCGGCGTCTTGCAGAGCGACGGTCAGCTCTTCAATGAGCTCGGGACTTAGCGCATTGCGCTTCTCAGGCCGGTTGAGGGTGAGAGTACGAACGCCGTTGGACGTCTCAGCGAGGATGTAGTTGAAGCGCGTCATACGGAACCTCTCTCGGCCTGCAGTTCCGGCGGTGCAGCTATCCTAGCGCAAAAATGCTTCGGTCTGCAGGTAACGGGAGGCACGGGGTTCGAAGGGTAGAAGGCGCAATGGTTTTGCCTTGTTCATCGAGCTTTGTTACAGCCCAATCTCGCCGGCGCGTTTCTTCATGGCTTCGAGACAAAATCCGATGTGTTGATCGAGATCGACGCCCAGTTCGGCCGCGCCCTGAATCACATCCTGCCGGTTGACGCCTTTGGCGAAGGCTTTGTCTTTCATCTTCTTTCGCACGCTTGCAACTTCGACGTCGGCGATGGCCTTGGTGGGCTTGACGAGGGCGCAGGCGGTAAGGAACCCGGCGAGTTCGTCGCAGGCAAACAGGGACTTGTCGAGATGGGTCACGCGGGGGACGCCGGAGTATTGCGCATGGCCGAGGATGGCGGTGCGCATTTCCTGGGGCCAGCCCAAGCGCTCGAGTTCGCGGACGCCGACGAAGGGATGTTTTTCGAGCGAGGGATTCTGCTCGTAGTCGAAGTCATGGAGAAGGGCGGTGGTGGCATAGAGCTCGATGAACTGCTCGCGCTGATCGTCGGTCAAACCGAGCCGGTCGGCTTCGGCTTGGCCGCATGCGGAGACGCAGATCTCGACGGCACGCGCGTGTTTGCGGAGGCTGTCGCCCTGGGTCCACTCCGTTAACAACTGCCAGGCTTGGTCGCGGCCGTGGGTCTTCGGTTGCATAAGAAAAATTGCCTCCTGTTGCTGCATTTGGTTCGTGTATCTTCGGGGTTTTCCGGATATGATGGGTGAATCTTAGGTTAGAGCCTAAGTTTGTACTTGACAATTATGGTTCACCTCCCCCAAAGTAACACCCATCACGGTGCAACACGCACCGCGGAGACCAACGCTCTGGCACTCCGCAACCAAACGATGGCAACCACCCTTGTAAGTGTGGATACGAGAGAAGTCCTGCGCTGCGATCATTGCAAGCTAGTGCAGTACCGGACCAACAACTCTCTCTGCAGAAAGTGCCACAGGCCCCTGGACATCGAGGAGCCGGCTCCCCTGACTCCCCAGCTGGTGACGACCACGCCGGTTCCGACCTCCACGGAGGCCGGTCTGCAGGTTGCAGCGCAGGTGCGAGAGATTCGGCGGGCACGGCATTTGAGCCAGCGTCAGCTGGCGGGCCGCATGCAGGTGCCTCGCACCTACATCTCGAAGATCGAGAACGGCAAGGCAATTCCCACGCTGGGATCGCTGGAGCGTCTTGCTCGGGCGCTCGAGGTGGAAGTGAGCCAGCTGGTGCGTGATTCCCGCAGCCGCCGGGAAGAAGAAGTGGTGGCGATTTTTGCCGATCCGTTTCTGGCGGAGATTGCTGCCCTGTTGCCGCAACTGGATAACCTGCATCGCACGCTGATCTACGGATCGTTGCGCGACATGGTCACGGACCGGCGTCGCACGGCCTAGTGCCGGGACGCCGCCGATGCCTTGTCTGCACGCGCTGACACTTCCGTTTGTCGAAGATGACTGCGGCGGTTTGCGACCCGTCAGGGCATGTGCTAGGTTCGATGGTGCCGAAGCTTTCTAGGCGATGGGGCCGGATACGGCTCCATTGTGCGTTAGGCTTTTGGCCCTCCATCTGATCTGAGCGCCGCATGACCGTTTGTTCATGTCTCAGCGCGCCAGCTTGGAAGCCGCAAGCGTATTCACGAGGCGATTCCGTTGCAACTGTCTGACACGCTGCGTATTGGTGAACTCACTCCGGATGAGCGTGCCATTTATGCAACATTGAAGCCCGAGCGGCTTCCGGATCACGTAGCGATTATCATGGACGGTAACGGCCGATGGGCCGGGCACCGTTCTCTGAAGCGCTTTCTTGGCCACCAGCAAGGCGCCAAGAGCGTGCAGATGGTGACCGAGACTGCGTCGCGTATTGGTCTGCCCTGGCTGACGCTCTACGCGTTTTCTCTGGAAAACAATCTGCGCAGACCGCGGGCCGAAGTCAACTTCCTGATGCGGCTTCTCAGAAGCTATCTGGAATCGAACCTGCAGCGGATGATGGACAACAATGTGCGTATCCGGTACATCGGGCGCACCCACGATCTGCCGCCCGAGGTGCAGGACAAGATGCGGTGGGCCGAAGAGGCGACGGCGCGGAATACCGGCACGACGCTGACCCTGGCACTGAACTACGGTGCGCGTTCGGAGATGGTGGATGCATTTCGCGCGCTGCATGCCGAGATGCGCCAGAAGCAGATCTCCCCGGACCGCATTACCGAGGAAGATATCCATCGCCATTTGTATACGGCGCACATGCCCGACCCTGATCTGCTGATCCGGACGTCGGGCGAGATGCGGGTATCGAACTACCTGTTGTGGCAGATCGCCTACACCGAGATCTTTGTGACGGAGCGGCTCTGGCCCGATTTTCGCGGCGTTCATCTGCTTGAAGCGATCGCAGCGTTCCAGAGGCGCGAGCGCCGTTTTGGCGGCATCGGCGAGAGCTGCGGCGAAGTGGAAGAAGATCCCGAGCGGATGAAGATCGCGGCAGGCTGAGGTCCGGGTGGATAAGCCCCGCTCTGCGCTTGCTATTCTCCCTGCATGCTGCAAACGCTCGCGATCTCGGGCTATCGTTCCCTGCGCAACGTCGTTCTGCCGCTGGGACAGCTGAACCTGGTCACAGGTGCGAATGGCGCGGGAAAATCGAGCCTCTATCGTGCATTGCGTCTTTTGGCAGATGCCGCTCTCAACGCGGTGGTAGGTTCGCTGGCGCGCGAGGGTGGTCTTCTGTCGACGCTTTGGGCGGGCCCGGAAACCATTGCTCGAAGCGTGCGGCTAGGCGAGCACCCGGTGCAGGGAACACCCCGTCAACAAACGGTGAGTTTGAAGCTCGGTTTTTCGGGAACCCCTTTCAGCTATTGCATCGATCTCGGCTATCCTCCGCCTGCGCAGTTGGCCTTTCCGTTGGACCCCGCGATCAAGCGCGAGTGCATCTGGCATGGTGCGGTGTATCGGCGCGCGGCGGTTCTCGTTGATCGCAAGAACCGCCTGGTACAGCTCGCCCCGTCAAAAACGGAAAAGCACGAAGAGCCTGTACTTTTGACCAAGGAGCTGAGTTTGACGGATAGCATGCTGGCCAGTATTGCGGATCCAGAGCGTGCGCCGGAGATGCTGGCGGTGCGCGAGTCGATTCGAGGCTGGCGATTCTACGAGGGTTTTCGCACCGATAAGGATGCTCCGGTGCGTGTGCCGCAAGTGGGCACGTTTACCCCGGTGCTGAGCGACGAAGGCACTGACCTGGCTGCGGCGATCGAGACAATCCATCTGTTCGGCGACAGGCAAGCACTGGCTCGTACGATCGACGATGCGTTTCCAGGAACCAAGGTCAGTGTGGAAGGGCAAGGCGGGCGTTTTGAAGTGCAGCTTCGCCAGCATGGGCTGCTGCGGCCGCTGGGAGCTGCCGAGCTCTCCGATGGCACGCTCCGCTTCCTGCTGTGGAGCGCAGCACTTTTGACGCCACGTCCGCCGGAACTGATGGTGCTGAATGAGCCCGAGACGAGCCTCCATCCCGACCTTCTGCCCGCGCTTGCTCGCTTGATCGCATTTGCGGCCGGGCGCACGCAGGTTGTCGTCGTGTCGCATTCGCCCTCGTTGATTGAGGCCCTCGAAAAGATCGAGAGTTGCCGCCGGCTCCATTTGGAAAAATCGTTCGGCGAAACCACACTGGCCGGCCAGACGAAATTCAATACGCCGAAGTGGGAGTGGCCTTCGCGCTAAGGCTGTCCGGCGGAACGAGCCAAACCGTCGCGCCATCCGTAACTTGCAGGCCTCGCTCTGCGGTGTATTCTCATCCCTGACATGCGACGAGTTCTAACTGCTGCAGTTCTGGCCCCCCTGGTGCTGGCCCTGGTGATGTTTGCCCCGCAGGTCCTGATCACCCTGGTGGTTGCTGCCGTGGGCGCTTTGGCGGGGTGGGAGTTTCTGGGGCTCGCCGAACATTGCGGCGCCAAGCCTCCGCGTTTTGCCGTGATGGCTGCCGTGTTGGCCTTGTTCGCCGGCAACTATCAGTGGCCCGACCAGACGCTGATCATCCTGGGAGCGCTGAGCCTGAGCCTGGTGGCCTGCTGCACGTTTCGCACGCCGGTGGAGCGTGTCCTGCTCGATGCGTGTTCATCGGTCTTCGCG
Source organism: Occallatibacter sp. (assembly GCA_036267935.1). Taxonomy (GTDB): domain Bacteria; phylum Acidobacteriota; class Terriglobia; order Terriglobales; family Acidobacteriaceae; genus Telmatobacter. The sequence continues at coordinate 160,043 of DATAVC010000077.1, forward strand.
TTGTTTTATATCGGGCTCACCCTGCTGGCGATTCCCACGCTGCGCGCGCAAACGAATGGGCCTTCGCTGGTGATCTTTCTGCTGTTCGTTGTCTGGGCCGGCGATATCACGGCATTGTATGTGGGCAGGTTGTGGGGCAAGAAGAAGATGGCTCCCGCGATCAGCCCGAACAAGACCTGGGTAGGAGCGGTGGGCTCGGTGCTGGGCAGCGTGCTGGTGACGGTGGGCTTGTACTGGCTCTCTCTCCAGCTGGTGCAGTGGAACTTCACGAAGCTTTCGTTCACTGAAGAGGCCTGGTGGTACTGGCTGGTGATGGCAGTCGTGGTGAACGTGGCCGCGCAGGTGGGGGACCTGGCGGAGTCGGCGCTGAAGCGCTCGGCCGGGGTAAAGGATTCGGGAAGCCTTTTGCCGGGGCACGGGGGCGTGCTCGATCGCATCGATGCGTTGCTGATCGCGGCTCCGGTGCTGTGGTGGTTGCAAGCGCTTCGCTGAGAGCTGCGATACCGCGCCCGGTGATGGGTCCGCGCGATAATGGAAGAGAGGCACGCAACCTACTTTGAAGCGACTCGCCATTCTCGGATCCACGGGCTCGATTGGGCAAAGCACTCTTTCTATCGTTGAGCAGTTTCCTGATCGCTATGCGGTGACGGCGTTGGCTGCGGGACGCAATGTGGACGAGGCTTTTGCGCAGGCGGTACGGTGGCGCCCGAAGATTGTCTCGCTGGCCACGGAAGAACTTGCCGGCGCGCTGACCCAGCGTTTACGCGCTGCTTCGATCCCTGACATTGACGTGGTGTACGGGGCAAAGGGCACGGTTGTCTGCGCGACGCATGTCGACACGGATTTTGTGGTGTCTGCGATTGTGGGTGTTGCGGGACTGGAAGCGACGCACGCCGCGATCCTGGCCGGTAAGCCGGTTGGCTTGGCGAACAAAGAATGCATGGTGGCGGCAGGCGAGATTCTGACGGCGGCGGCACGCGAGCGCAACGTGCCGATTCTGCCGATCGACAGCGAACATAATGCGGTGCACCAGTGCATGCGGGTTGGCGCGCACGACGAGGTGAAGACGATCTGGCTGACGGCGTCGGGCGGTCCTTTTCGGCGGTTGCCGCTGGATCAGTTCGACTCGATTACGCCGGAGCAGGCGTTGAAGCACCCGACCTGGGTGATGGGACGGCGGATCACGATTGATTCGGCCACCATGTTGAACAAGGGGCTGGAGATCATTGAAGCATGCCGACTGTTCGATGTGCCGCCGAGCCGGGTGCGGGTGACGGTTCATCCGCAGTCGACGGTGCATTCGCTGGTGGAATATGTGGACGGCTCGATCGTGGCGCAGATCTCCGTGACCGACATGCGGCTGCCGATTCTGTACGCATTGGCTTATCCCGAGCGGCCGGCGTCGCGGCTGACGTTCGACCTGGCTGCGCTGAGTCATCTGGACTTTGAGCCGCCCGATTTTAACCGCTTCCCCTGCTTGCGTTTAGCGTACGAGGCCGCGGAAAAGGGGGGCGCGCATTGCATTGCTTTGAACGCGGCGGATGAGGTGGCGGTGGAGGCGTTTCTGGCCCGAAAAATCTCATTTAACGGAATCCCGCGTACAATTGAGAGAGTGCTTGCATCGACCCCAGAAGCTCACCCCATGACGATTGAAGGTGTGCTTTCCGCGGACGCGGAAGCGCGCGCGATGGCTCGTGCGCTGGTTGTGACACCAGAGGCTGAACCGGCGTCGAAGAGTATGCAGGCTTAAGGATCTACCCCTACACGTATGCACGAATTTCTAGTCGCAGCGCTCGCCTTCATTGTCCTGATCGGAATCATGGTCGTGGTCCACGAGTTTGGACACTTTGCCGTGGCCAAGCTTTGCGGTGTCCGCGTGGAGTCGTTCTCTGTGGGCTTTGGTCCACGGCTGTTCGGGATCAAGCACGGCGAAACTGACTACAAGGTCTGCCTGTTGCCGCTGGGCGGCTACGTGAAGATGACGGGCGAGAATCCCGGGGAGGATCAGCTGGCGGATGATCCGGCGGCCTTCTCGGCGCACCCTCGCTGGCAGCGCATGCTGATCGGGGTGGCGGGACCTTTCTCGAACTTCGTTCTGGCGTTTGTGTTGATGGTGATTTATTTCGGATGGATCAATGAAGTTCCGGACATTAAGAATGCGACGCTGGAGTGGGTGACGCCGAGTTCGGCGGCTGCGGATGCGGGGTTGGAGCCCGGCGACGTATTTCGCCAGTTCGGCAAAGTGAAGAATCCGGACTTTGAGGCACTGATCGACCTGACGCGCGATGGCGTGAACCAGACGGTGCCCGTGGTTGTGGAGCGGAACGGGCAAACAATTTCGACCTCGCTGCACATTCCCGATAAGTCGACGAGGACCGGCTTTGAGCTGAGCCAGACCGGCATGTATCTGCAATACGCGCATGGCGTGATCGGCGTGGACCAGACGGTGCCGGGTTCTCCTGCAGAGCGCGCCGGACTGAAGGGCGGCGACTCGATTGTGGCCGTCGACGGACATGCGTTCCACACGGTTGACCCGCTGCTGGATTATTTGCAGCAGGGCCAAGGCAAGCCGGTGACGTTGACGCTGCAGCGCGGCGGCGTTGCAATTCCGCCGGTGGTCGTTCATCCCTCGGTGCAGGAAGGGCAATGGCGGCTTGGATTTATGCCGGTGCTTCCTGCAGATCCCCCGATGCACGAGCGCCCCATGACGTTTGGCGATGCGGTGGGCGAGTCGCGCGACTTTTGCGCAGACAATTCGCTTTTGATTGTGGATGTGCTGAAGAAGCTGCTGACGCGACAGGCTTCAGTGAAGCAGCTGGCGGGCCCGGTAGGCATTGCCCATGCGGCCGGACAGGCAGCGGAGACGAAGTACTGGGCGCCGAAGTTTGGCTTGGCGGCCGGCATCAGCCTGAACCTGGGTATTCTCAACCTGCTTCCGTTCCCGATTCTGGATGGCGGGCTCATCGTGCTGCTGTTGATTGAAAGCGCGTTGCGGCACGATATCAGCATGGTGGTGAAGGAACGCATCTACCAGGCGGCGTTCGTTGTGCTGGTGATGTTTTTCGCGTACGTCAGCTTTAATGACGTCGCGAAGCTGAGCGTCTTCAGCCACTTGAAACCGTAAGCGATTCGCGCATCTTTCGAGGAAAGAGAACGCAGATGCCCACTCTGACGCACCAGGTGCGCGTACGCTACGCCGAGACGGATCAGATGGGCATTGTGTACTACGCCAACTACCTGGTCTGGTTTGAACTGGGGCGTGTGGAGCTGCTGCGTTCGCTGGGGCTGGCCTACAGCCAACTGGAAAAAGAGCACGAGTGCATTCTTCCAGTGGTGGAGGCAACATGCCGGTACAGGTCTCCTGCGCGGTATGATGACGAGATTCTGATTGAGACGCGTCCGGCTCTGTTGCGGGGTTCGGTGATCAAGTTCGCTTACCGCATCCTACGTAAAGGCGACGACGGCGCGCAGCCCACGTTGCTGGCTGAAGGCGAGACGGTGCACGTGGTCTGCGACGATCGCCTGAACAAGAAAGCCTTGCCGGAACACTACGCAGCGGCCTTACATGCGCTGATGACCGAGAGCGCGGCAACGAGCGGCGCCTAACGCCTTCGGGGCAGATTCCATCCTTCTTGACCTACTGCATCTTTCCTTGCCTGGTTCGTTCTGTTGCAGAGAATCGAAAACCAGGAGCGCGTACGAATGAACTTCCCCCGCAGTTTTGCTTTCTTTGCCAGCATGAGTCTTGCGGCTGCTCTTTCATTGAGCGGCTGCAAATCGAACAACAACGCGAACACGACGAGCCCGACTGCGCAACCTGCAGGCAGCGGACAGGCCCAGCCCGGCGCCGCTCCTGCAGCGACGGGGCAAGCGAGCAGCACTCCGGCGGCAGGCGCTGCCTCACCGAGCGCGGCGCCGGTTCCGGGAGCAACCTCGGCACAAGCCCCTGCTTCAGGCGCAACCTCACCTGCTCCGACGCAACAGGCAGCAGCACCGCCACCGCCCCCTCCTCCTCCGGCTGTTGTGGTGTTGCCTGAGGGGTCGGAGCTCAGCGTGCGGTTGGACTCCGACCTTGGCTCGGAGATTTCGCATGCAGGAGACGCCTTCAGTGCCACGGTTTCAGATCCGGTGACCGTGCGCGGCAAGACGATCATTCCCAGGGGCGCTCGCGCCGAAGGGGTTGTTGTGGATGCCAAGTCGCTCGGGCATTTCAAAGGCGGCGCGCTGCTGGCGGTGCGGCTTGAACGCGTGCACACCCGTTGGGGGAGCTATCCGGTTTCGACGAGTTCGATTGAGCGCGCCCAGAAGGGCAAGGGCAAGCGGTCGACTGGATTTATCGGCGGCGGTGCCGGTTTTGGCGCTCTGATCGGCGGCCTGGCGGGCGGCGGCAAGGGTGCGGCGATTGGAGCTCTCGCGGGTGGCGGCGCGGGAACGGCAGGAGCGGCGTTCACCGGCAACAAGCAGATTCTGCTGCCCTCGGAAACGCTGCTCACGTTCCGTTTGGAGCACTCCGTACACATTACGGAGCAGGGCGCACAAGAGCCTCAACTCGAGCAGCGCTAAGGGCAACAACTGAAGATGCCGGTGTGCGTGGAGTGCGGGAGACGGTCTGAGACCGCTTTGGCGCTCCTTGCACGCCGTTTTTTGTTGTTTCGTCGCTTGCGGAGCCGCGGAAATCAGTGCAGAACGATCGCAAGAGCGAAGCCGTCGTAGCCTTTGCCGGCGACGGTCTGCAACACAGTACTGGTCAGACGCGATTCGGCCGCGAGCTTTTCAGTGAAGCGGCGAACACCTTGCACATTCGGGTCGGGACACTTGGGATCGACCACTGCGCCGTCGCGCACGACGTTGTCGGCGAGGAGAACGGTGCCTGGACGTGAGAGCTTGAGGGACCAGTCGAGGTAGTCGGGATAGGTGGCCTTGTCGGCATCGATGAAGATGAGGTCGAACGGATCGACACCGTCGGCGACGAGCTTCTTGAGACTCTTGAGCGCCGGGGCGACGCGAATCTCGACGCGCTGCGCGAGGCCGGCCATCTTCAGATTTTTACGTGCGATCTCCGCATGACGCGGCTCGAGTTCGAGCGAGATGAGAGAGCCGTTTTCGGGTAAGGCACGGGCGAGCCAGATGGTGCTGTAGCCGCCGAGCGTGCCAATTTCGAGGATGCGACGCGCGCCCGACATGCGGACCAGCAACTCGAGGAACTTGCCCTGCAGGGGCGTTACGTCGATGGCCGGTAGATCGGCCTTGCGATTGGCCTCGAGGGCGGTATCGAGAGCCGGATCGGGCGCGAGGAGCAGGTCGCCGAAGTAGCGATCGACTTCTGTCCACACTGTTTGTGGTTTTTTAGCCATGGGGAACGAGGAACTACTTATCGCGAGCGACGACGAAATCCGGCACCCAGAGCAGGGCGCGTTTGAAGTCCGAGTCAGGCAAGGGAGCAAGAGCCTGGCGCGATTGTTCGGCGTAGTGGTCGGCGGCCGCCATCGCGTATTCGACCGAACCGTTGCGGACGAGAATTTCCTGGATCCGTTCGCGGCTGACGTGTTCGAAGCTGCGGTCGTCGAGAACACGTTGGATCATCTGGCGGTCCCGTGCTGTGCCGTGGTCGATGGAGTGAACGACGGGCAGGGTGGCCTTGCCTTCGCGGAGGTCGCTGGCGACTGGTTTGCCGAGGACTTCTTCGGTGGCCGTAAGGTCGAGTACGTCGTCCACGATCTGGAAACTAAGCCCGACGGCGCGGCCGTAGGTGGCGAGGTTGTTTTCTTCAGCCTCGGTGGCTCCGGCGAGGACTGCGCCGAGCCGCATGGAGACGGAGAAAAGGCAGGCGGTTTTGCGGTAGATGAGGTCGTAGTACTCGGCCTCGGAGACGGCTTTGCCGAGGCGCTGGATCTGCAGCAATTCGCCCTCGACCATCTGTTGGGTGAGGCCGATGAGCAGGTCGAGCACGCGGAGATTGCGTTCTTCGAGGGCCACGCGGAAGGCCTGCATATAGAGCCAGTCGCCGGCGAGAACGCATTTCTCGTTGCCCCAGGTGGTGTTGGGTGAAGGGCGTCCGCGGCGGGTCTGTGCGCCGTCGATGATGTCGTCGTGGACCAGGGTCGCGGTGTGCACCATCTCGACGACGGCGCCGAGGCGAATGGCACTGGGGCCGAAGTAGTCGAGCGTATGGGCTGCCAGCAACAGGAGGGAGGGTCGGATGCGTTTGCCGCCGCCTTCGCGCAGGTATTCGGCGATCTCGGTGATGGTGCTGACGCTTGAAGCGGCGTCGCGGCCCAACTCCTGCTCGATGGCGACAAGGTCTTCACGCAGGAGCTCAAAGACTTCTCGTGCCGTTGCTATCGCCAAGGTGCTCAAATGTGTCGGTCTCGCGCTTTCCGTTCCAGTGCGGCGTCTCGTGCGTGGTCCCGCGAGCCGGCCGGGAATCTTCTTTAATTCGTGCGGTAGTTAGTGAAGGTCAATTCGACGCCGAAATCGTGTCCGCGCAGAATGGCCATGATGCCCTGCAAATCGTCACGGTCTTTGCCGGCTACCCTCACAGTATCGCCCTGAATACTGGCCTGCAGCTTCTTTTTTGATTCCTTGACAATTTTGACGATTTCTTTTGCTTTTTCGCCTGGAATTCCTTGCTGGAGGTTGATTTTCTGGCGAACGCTCTGTCCGGTCGCGGCCTCGACTTTGCCATAGGTAAGATTCTTGAGCGAGACGCCTCGTTTCACCAATTTCTGGCCGAGTATCTCTTTCACGGCTTCGAGCTTGTACTCATTGGCCGAGGCGAGCTGGATGACGTCGCTGCCCTCGAGATTGATTTCGGAGTGCGAATCCTTCAAGTCGAAGCGCTGACGAATCTCTTTGAGAGCCTGTTCGATCGCGTTGCGAACTTCCTGCATATCCACTTTGCTGACGATGTCGAATGAATTGTCCTGCGCCATGTTTCTTCCTCGATCCGCTGGCCTTGTGCCGGGGACCAGCCCGGACTACCTTTATCAGTTTCCCATGCCGGAGGGCAGGGCGAACAGACGGGTGAAGTTGCGCGTGGTTGCGGCGGCGAGTTCGTCGGGGGAGAGACCCTGCAGGTCGGCGAGCATGGTGGCGGTTCGGGTGACGAAGGCCGGCTCGTTGCGCTTGCCGCGATCGGGCGCCGGCGCCAGCCAGGGAGCGTCGGTTTCAACCAGGATGCTGTCGGCAGGCACTTTGGCAGCGACGTCGCGAAGGGGTTGGGCCTTGGGATAGGTGAGGTTGCCGGCGAAGGAGATGAGGAAGCCGAGGTCGAGAGAGCGGCGAGCCTGTTCCCAACCGGTGCCGAAGCAGTGCATGATGCCGCCCAGGCCGGTGGCGCGCCAGTGGGCTTCGAGAAGGGGAAGGAGATCGTCGAACGCATCGGCTGTCTCATTGGTGCCGCGGCAATGGATCAGAATCGGACGCTTGCGGCGGGCAGCAATTTCAAGCTGGGCGATGAGTTTGGCGTGCTGCATCTCGCGCGGAGCACCCTCGTGGTAGTAGTCGAGGCCGATCTCGCCGCAGGCGATGACCTCGGGTTCGGCGAGCAGGCGGTCGAGTTTAGCAAGGGCTGCGTCGTTGGCTTCGGGCGTGGCGTGGGGATAGATGCCGGCGCTGGCGTAGAGACGCGGGATGCCCGGCTGGCCGTTGAATTGGCGGCACAGATCGAGCGCCTGGTGCATTTCGGCGGGGCCTTCGCCGATGCCGATGGAGAGCACCGCACCGATTCCGGCCTGGTAGGCGCGGGCGAGCATTTCAGCACGATCGTCGGCGTAGCGTGGGCTGTCGAGGTGGGCGTGGGAGTCGATCAGCAAACGAGCAGTCTCCGATTGGGGTGGGACGGCGGATTCGTCGCGACTTATTTCAGGCGCGCGCCGAGCGGGACATCTTCAAGAAAGCTGGCGAGCACGGGCGCGCCGTCGGGCAGCGATGCGGCGAGGAGCATGCCGTTGGACTCGAGGCCACGCATTTTGCGCGGGGCGAGGTTGGCGACGATGACGATCTTGCGACCGATGAGTTTTTCGGGCTCGTAGTATTGCGCGATGCCGGCGAGGATTTGCCGCTTTTCGTAGCCGAGATCGACTTCGAGGCGGAGCAGCTTGTCGGCTTTGGGAATGCGTTCGGCGACCAGGACCTGGGCGACGCGCAGCTCGACTTTGCCGAAGTCCTCGATGGCGATGGTGGGCGAAGCGCCGCCGGGCGCCTGCGATGCGGGTAACGTTTCGGGAGATGCGGGTTGATTTGAGATGGAAGCCGGTGCTGTCGTCGGATCCGAACTGAGGCGGCTGCTGGTGACGTCGGCGGGGACCTGATGGACCGTTGCCGTTTCGACTGGCTTGTCGGAATGCGCGGAAACGGCGGTGGTCTGCGTCAGCTTCTCGTTGGCCTTGATGTCGGCGAGGTTGGTGCTTGTGGTCGAGGCCACCGAGGGCGCCGCAGTGGGTGGCGCGGGGACGGCGGGCTGGTTCTTGCCGGTGGATTGGCTGGCGGCTTCGACAGCGGTTCGATTGTTTTCGTCTTCGAGATTCTGCATACGTTCGACTGCGTCTTTCTCCGCGCGGGGAAACAACGGCGCGGGTTCGCTGAATTGAGTGCCGGGCTCAATCCGCCCCATCTGAACGCCCTTGAGGAACGCTTCCTCCGGGCTAATCTGACTGCTCTCAAATCCCGGAAGGACTCGCCCAATCTCCACGTAATGCTTAAGAGAGTCGGCTATCTCTCCCAATCCCAGTTGCTGCCAGACCTTTGCTGCGGCGTCGGGCAGGATGGGATACACCAGAGCGGTTATGATGCGGATCGTTTCTGCCGCGTTGGCGAGGACGCGCGCTTGCAACTGGCGATGCTCCTCATCGGAGCGCTCCGCAGGCTTCTTCCACGGAGCATTGGTCGTCAGATAGCGATCTGTCTGAGCAACTAACAGCCAAACACTCTCCAGAAAGCCCGAGAAGTTCAACTGGTCGAAAAGGGGCGCAATCTCTGAGATAGTGAACTCTGCGCGATTACGTAGCGCGGTGTCGTGGATGTCGTGCTCCTGCACTTCGGACACCGCGCCCCCGCAGAACTTGTGCATCATGTTGACCACGCGGCTGACGAGGTTGCCGTAGCCATTGGCGAGGTCGCCGTTGTAGCGCTGGACGAGGGCGTCAAAGGAGAAGTTGCCGTCCTGGCCGAAGGGAATTTCGCGCAGCAGGAAGTAGCGCAATGCGTCAGAACCTAAAACGGAGTGAACCGTTTCGGCGCGCACGATGTTGCCGCGCGATTTGGACATCTTGCCCTGGTCGAACAGAAGCCAGCCATTGGCGTGGACGGAGTGCTGCACGGGAATTCCCGCGGCCATGAGGAAGGCCGGCCAGTAGACGCAGTGGAATCGACTGATTTCTTTGCCGATGAGGTGAATGTTCGCGGGCCAGAATTTGGCGAACTTTTCCTGGTCTGCCGGTGCGTCAGAACCGTAGCCGATGGCCGTGATGTAGTTGGCCAGCGCGTCGAGCCAGACGTAAACCACCTGCTTCTCATCGCCGGGAACGGGAATGCCCCAGGTGAAGCTGGCGCGGCTGACGGAGAGATCTTTGAGCCCGCTGCGGACGAAGGAAGTGACTTCGCGACGTGTGGACTCGGGCTGCATGAAGCCGGGGTTGGCGTCGTAGAACTCCAGCAGCTTGCGTTCGAAGGCGGAGAGTTTGAAGAAGTAGTTTTCTTCGCTGACAGTTTCGGTGATGCGGCCGCAGTCGGGACACGGGGCACCGGGTGCGACATCGACCCAGGCTTCATCGGAGACGCAATATTGGCCGGTGTAAGAACCCTTGTAGATGTAGCCCTTGTCGCGCAGGGTGGCAAAGAGTTTTTGTACACCGCGGATGTGCCGCGGTTCGGTCGTGCGGATGAAGTCGTCGTAGGTGATGCCGAGGCGATCCCAGAGACCGCGAAACTCGGCGGCGATGGCGGTGGCAAAGTCCTGCGGTGTGCGGCCGGCCTGCTGGGCGGATCGCTCGATTTTCTGGCCGTGCTCGTCGGTGCCGGTCAAGAACCATGTTTCGATGCCCAGGGCACGCTTGCGCCGCGCGATCGCGTCGCACACGATGGTTGAATAGGCGTGGCCCAGGTGCGGGCGCGCGTTCACGTAGTAGATGGGCGTGGTGAGATAGAAGCGCTCTGCGCTGGTGGAGGGATTGGCCATGGAAGGTTCGTGGCTTCGGCTTCAAACCTATCTGCGGCCCAAGCCTGAAGGCAGTTTCTCTTCCATCTTACGGCACGGAGCGGGTGCGGGAGAGCGCGGGTTGCGTGCCCGGGCGCTGTGCCTTCAAGCGCCTCAGCGCACGGCGAGGGTGTAGCCGATGTCGGTCTTCGGAGTGTCGTACACGCCAAAGTCGCAACTGTAGACGGTCCATGCTGCGCTCGGATTGGCGGCGTCGGTCGTCGAGGTCCAGTAGTACTGCGATGCAAGGAAGCTGGAGAGGATCGCGGCCTGGAAAACGGAGCCGTCGCTGTTGTAGTCGGTCTGATTGAGGAGTTGGGAGAGGTTGCTCTGCATGCGGTCCTGCAGGCTCTCCATCTCGCTGCGGTTGGGCATGTGCCAGCTGCCGGCGGTGGAACCGTCGGTGAGGCCGCACTGACCGTTGGCGAGCGTGTTGACCGCAGCGACGGACGTTGGCCAATCGCCCTGGATGCAGCTGGCCTGCTTGAGCCAGGTGAGGCCGGTGAGCAAATCGCTCACAGTGCCATTTCCGTTGTCGATGAAGCGCGGGTAAGGCGCCATTTTTCCCGATTGGACGCTGCCGTCGTCTCCTGGGGAGAAGACGACGTACATGCCGGTGGACGGCAGTTGGAGGACGCCGCCTCCCGTGCTTTTCACGGCCCAGACCTGGTTGACCGAAGTGGCTTTGACGTTTGTGATGCTGTCATTGATGTACCGGCCATCGGTCATGCGGATGGCCCACGCGTTGGGTGAGCCGCCCTGGCCGCCGAAATAACTGGTGGAAGACCAGTAGGTCGTGTTGCTGACGTTGGTGAACGGGTTGCCGGGCGTGAGGGCGGGATTGCTGGCCGAGACGTCGACGATGCTTTCGAGTTCGACGAGATTGGGCAAACGCCATTGCCCGGCCTTCGAGCCGTCGCTGAGGCCGCAGGAACCGCCGGCCAACTGGTTGGCTTCAGTCAGGGCCGCAGTCCAAAGCGCGGGGGGCAGGCAACCTGCGTCCTTGAGCCAGATGAGGCCGGTCAGGGTGTCGGTCACGGTGCCATCGCTGTGATCAACGAAGCGCTGCGCGGGCCATGCGACGCCTTTGTGGAGTGTGCCGTCGTCGCCCGGGACGTAACTTGTCTGCTGGCCGGTCGCGGCGAGGCTGACCAGAGAAGTCCCGCCGTCGTAGGCGAGGAAGTTGGCGCTGGTGACGGATGTATTGGGGTGGGCAACGAAGTCGATGACATTGAGATAAACACCTGCGAGCTGGGAGCCGGTGAACTGGCCGGTGTGGTCGGCGCGGATTGCGGTGGCGCCGCTGCCGGTGCTCGGGACGAAGCCGTAGCCCGCCTTTGTTGCCCAGAGGTGAAGTTCAAGGGCAGCGTCGCCCTGGGTTGGAATGCCGGAGAAGTCGTAGCTTCCGTTGGAATCGGTGGTTGTGGTCGCCAGGATGACGTTGGCGTTGGTCGACCACTCCGTTACCGTGACACCGGCCAGCGGCGTTCCCTTGTAGGTGATTGTGCCGGTGATGCTGTCGGTGGGGGCGGTCGTGGGAGGGTTCGTCGTGCCGGGCGAGTTGGCGGTTGTTCCGCCGCAGCCGGCAAGAACAAGCAGAACAGCCACTCCGTAACAGATCGCTCCGCCTAGTTGCCTTTTTGCTTCCGTCGTTTTGCGCATCGCCCGCTCCTTGCAGCCACGGCTCGTTGGGGAGTCTGGGCCTGTTTTTTCCCGAGCGGGTGCAAATTGCGCACGGAGACGAGATGACTATCGGCAGGATCGGGGGTAAAAATCAGTCCTGGCACGTCCGTGGACGAAACTTTCGAGGGAGTTCTGCGGAGGGAGGCCGTTTCGTCGCGGGTGGTAAAATCACCTTGAAAATCAAGGATTTCTGAGGATTCTGCGTGTATTTGGAACTCGAAAAACGGCTGGATGCGGCGATCCGTGACGCACTGAAGGCCAAGTACGATCTGACGGTCGAGACTATTCCTCTGGAGACGCCTCCGGAGCTGAAATTCGGTGAGCTGGCGACGCCGATTGCGCTGCAGCTGGCGCGGACGCTGCGCAAGGCGCCGAAGGTGATTGCCCAGGAGATTGTGGCGGCGCTTGGCGAGGTCGATGGGTTCGCGTCTTTTGAGATCGCGGGTGCGGGCTACATTAACGCGCGACTCGACCGGACGGCGGGTGTTTCGAGCGTGGCGGCGGGCAAGGGCCTCGCGATTGTTTCCTCGGGCGTGAAGGCCCTGGTGGAGCACACGAGCATCAATCCCAACAAGGCCGCGCATGTCGGGCACCTGCGCAACGCAATTCTGGGTGACACCTTTGTGCGCCTGTTACGCGCCGCGGGCCAGCAGGTGATGGTGCAGAACTACATCGATAACACCGGTGTGCAGGTGGCCGATGTGGTGGTCGGGTTCCTGCATCTGGAGAAGAAATCAGCGGCCGATGTGCGCGCACTGGTTGAAGCGAGCGAGCGCAATTTCTCGAAGAGCGGACGTTTTGAGGACGCGATCGACTCCCTGTGCTGGGACCTGTACGCGAAGACCTCGCAGTGGTACACGACCGGGACCGATGCGGAGAACGATGCGCGCAAGAAGCTGCGTTACGCCACGCTGCATGCGATCGAGCAGGGGGGCAACGACACGGCAGAAGTGGCTGAACTGATCTCGACCGCGGTGCTGCGTCGGCATCTGGAAACCATGCTGAGGCTCGATATCGAATATGATTTTCTGCCGCGCGAGAGTGAGATTCTGCACCTGAATTTCTGGGCGCTGGCGTTTGAGCAGCTGAAGAAGACGGGCGTTCTGTATTTCGAGAACGAAGGGAAGAACAAGGGCTGCTGGGTGATGACGCGGCCGGGCGCATCGGAGAAGAGCGGCGGCGAGGCGGCGGAGGGCGAAGGCGGTACGGGCCCGGATGAAGACGCGAAGGTAATTGTCCGCTCGAACGGCACGGTGACGTACGTCGGCAAGGACATCGCCTATCACTTGTGGAAGTTTGGCCTGCTGGGGCGGGATTTCGGCTACGAGAAATTTTTCACGTATCGCGATCACGAGTGTTGGATCTCGACGGAAAAGGGCGAGGCGGAGCATCCGCATTTTGGGGGAGCCAACGCGATCTACAACGTGATTGATTCGCGCCAGTCCGATCCGCAGGCAAATGTTGTGCAGGCGCTGCGCGGGATGGGGTACACGGCAGAGGCAGATCACTACACCCATTTTGGATACGAGATGGTGGCGTTGACGCCGCGCTGTGCGCTGGATCTGGGCTACGAGGTGGCGGAAGAGGATCGTGGTCGCGCGTACATCGAAGTGAGCGGCCGCAAGGGATTCGGTGTGAAGGCCGATGATCTGATCGACAAACTGATTGCGGCGACGCGCGCCGAGGTGGATGCGCGGCACACAGGGCGGGACGACGCGGAGCGGCAGAAGATAGCTGTGCAGATCGCGATGGGGGCCCTGCGGTATTTCATGCTGAAGTACACGCGGAATTCGGTGATCGCGTTCGACTTTAAGGACGCGTTGAGTTTTGAGGGCGAGACAGGGCCGTACATTCAGTACGCTGTGGTGCGGTCGCGCAACATTTTTCGCAAAGCGGAAACGACGGGCGAAGACGTGCTGAAGGAATTTGGCTCGGCACACAAGGATTTTTCGCGCTTTCTCAGTGGCGAGGCAAACGAAGACATCTGGTCGCTGTGGCTGCGCGCTGGACGCCGCACGGCGGTGCTGCAGCAGTGTATTGCGACCTCGGAGCCGGCGTACCTGGCGAAGCATGCATTCCAGTTAGCGCAGGAGTTCAACAACTTCTACCACAAGCATCACATCCTCACCGAAGAGGATGCGGCACGCAAAACATTTCTGCTGGCAACGGCTGCGGTGGTACTGCGGGAACTGGTGACGGTCTTGAGCTGGCTGGGCATTGAGAGTCCTGAGGCGATGTAGCGCTGTGCCGCGCCTGTTGCAGTCATCACATGGAATGCTCACTCCGCGCGGTATAGTGCGGACCGGTTGATTCTATGACGGGTAAAGTATTGCAAACTGAAACGCTCTTTTCTATCGATACCATTGCGCGCAAGCTCGGTCTTTCGGCCGAGGAGTACGAACCTGTAGGCAGGTTCGGCGCGAAGCTGAACCTCGACATTCTGACCCGTGCGCGTGCAACGCATCACGGCAAGCTGATCCTGGTGACGGCCACAACGCCGACCACCCACGGCGAAGGCAAAACGGTTGTTTCGATCGGGCTCGGGCAGGGGCTGGAGCGCATTGGCCGCAAGGTGATCGTGACGTCGCGCGAGCCGTCGCTTGGTCCCGTTTTTGGACTGAAGGGGGGCGCGGCCGGCGGCGGTCGCTCTCAAGTGGAACCGAGCCGGCAGATCAATCTGCATTTTCACGGCGATTTTCATGCCATCACGGCGGCACACAATCTGCTTGCGGCGATGATCGATGCGCATTTGTTCTTCGGCAATCGGCTGAATATCGATCCGGAACAAATCGAATGGCCACGGGCGCTGGACATGAACGACCGGGCGCTGCGCCATGTTGTGGTGAGTGCGGGTGAGCAGGACAAGGCCGGGCGCGAGGGCGCCAATCGCGCGACGGGATTTGTGATTACTGCGGCGTCGGAGATCATGGCCATTGTTGGACTGGCATCGAGCCGAGGGGATCTGCGGCGCAGGCTTGAGTCGATCGTGATCGGCGTTTCACGCGATGGCGGGCCGGTTACGGCGAAGGATCTGGGCGCTACCGGACCGATGATGGCGTTGCTGATCGAGGCTCTGCTGCCGAATCTTGTGCAGACGACGGAAGGCACGCCCGCGATTGTGCACACAGGGCCATTCGCGAACATCGCTCACGGAACGAGTTCCGTCCTGTCGCAGTTGATGGGTGTCCGTCTTGCGGACTACGTAGTGAACGAGTGCGGCTTTGCCGCTGACCTTGGCGCCGAGAAGTACTTCGACATCGTCATGGGCAAATCGGGTTTGACGCCCGCCGCGGCGGTTCTGGTGGCGACAGTCCAGAGCTTGAAGGGGCAGGGCGAGGGCAACCTGGCTGCCGGATTCGGAAACCTGGCGCATCATGTGCAGGTACTGCAGGCGTATGGAGTGCCCGTGGTCGTGGCGATCAATCACTTTCCCGCAGACACTATCGAGGAACTGGAGGCTATCCATCGCGCGTGCGCGCGACTGGGCGTCGCATCCGCGGTGACCGAGGCTTTCAGCCAAGGCGGCTCAGGATCGATGGACCTGGCGGAGAAGGTGGTTGCGGCGATTGAAGACAATCCAGCACCCCGCGTGCGGCCCGTGTATGCGCCCGAAGACACGCTGGAAGAAAAGTTGTCCAAGGTGGCGACGAAGGTCTACGGGGCGGCCGGTGTGAAGTTGAGCGATGTAGCCCAGGCGAAGGTCGAGCGCTTTGCTGCGTGGGGATTCGGCACTTTGCCGGTGTGCATTGCCAAGACGCAATACTCGTTGACCGATGATCCGAAGCGCATGGGTGCGCCGTCGGGGTGGACGCTGCAGATCAACGATGCCAAGCTTTCGGCGGGAGCGGGGTTCGTGGTCGCCGTTGCGGGCAACATGATGCTGATGCCCGGCCTGCCCCGTGAACCGCGGGCGCTGGCCATCGACGTGGATGACGACGGAAACATCGTAGGGGTTTGATTCGGGTGCTGTGACAGCGAGGAATCAGGCTGTCTGTTCTGCGGGGCTATCACCGAGGAGAGCTGCCATGCTGTCGGCGATGGACATGCGACGCTGGCTGGTGTCGAGCTGCGAGAGGCGATAGCGCATCTGATGAACCGCGGTCTCGCGTTCTGCCGCGCTGGCGACTTTGGGAACGTCGCCACAGGCCACGATGTTCTCCTGGGCTGTAAGCTGGCGTCCGACCGGTTCTTCGAGGTCTGTCTTCTGGCTGGGCGAGAGTTGTGCCGTCTGCAAGATCATCGCGATTGTCCTCCGCTGGCTTTCGAGTAAGACCCTGTTCTGGGTTTACTCCACGGAAGGTCGGCGATCAATAAAGATCGCATAAGGAAATGAAGGAAAAACTCCCTAACGCGCGGGAACCGGTAATCGCTGAGCGGTTACCGGGTTGCGTAACTCCGGACCCATTCGAGAATCGAGCGGACGGCGACGCCGCTGGGTCCTTTGGCGATGAAGGGCTTGTTCTCGTCGATCCAGGCAAGGCCTGCAATGTCGAGGTGAATCCAGGGCGTGTCTTCTGCAAAGGCGTGGAGGAACTCCGCAGCTGTGCTGGCGCC
Source organism: Occallatibacter sp. (assembly GCA_036267935.1). Classification (GTDB taxonomy): domain Bacteria; phylum Acidobacteriota; class Terriglobia; order Terriglobales; family Acidobacteriaceae; genus Telmatobacter. The sequence goes on from DATAVC010000077.1 coordinate 176,475, forward strand.
GCCGCAGCGTCCGCCGGTGTTCTTGATGTCGCCGATGTCGGAGCGGATCATGTCGGCGTATTCGTCGCCGAGGGGCATGCGCCAGAATTTTTCGCCAGAAGTCGTTAAGCCGGATTGGAATTTTTCGAAAGTCTCGTCGTTGTTGGAGAAGGCACCGGCGTTGATGAGGCCGAGTGCGACGCCGATGGCGCCGGTGAGGGTCGCTGCATTGATGAGATGGGTCGCGCCGAGCCGGCGTGCGTAGGTGAGGCCGTCGGCGAGGACGAGACGACCTTCGGCATCGGTGTTGATGATGTCGATCGTTTTGCCGGACATGGCCGTGATCACATCCCCGGGTTTGTAGGCTTTGCCATCGGGCATGTTCTCCGCGGCGCAGACGATGGCGAGGACGCGCACCTTGGGCTTGAGCAGGGCAATGGCGCGCATGGCGCCGAGCATGGCTGCGCCGCCTGCCATGTCGTATTTCATCTTCTCCATGTTCTCGCCGGGCTTGATGGAGATTCCGCCGGTATCGAAGGTGATGCCTTTGCCGACCAAGCCGAGCAGGGGGCCATCTTTTACGCCTTCGGGCTCGTAGCGCAGGACGATGAGAGCGGGAGGTTCGGCGGAGCCTTGCGAGACGCTCCAGAAGGCACCCATCTTGAGCTCGTGCAGTTTTTCGGTGGAATGGACTTCGCACGCCAGGCCGACTTCTTTGGCCATTGCCGCGGCACGTTCTCCCATGACGGTGGGCGTGAGCTTGTTGCCTGGCTCGTTGACGAGCGTGCGGGCAAAGTTCTGGCTTTGGCCCACGATGACGCCTTCGTTGAATCCTGCCTCGACGGCAGCCCGGTCGGTGGTGGATGGAGCGACCAGGGTGAAGGACTGCACACTCACATCTTTACGCTCGCTGCGGTAGGTGTCGGGATCGAAATCGGCGACAAATGCGCCTTCAAGGATGGCCCGCGACACTCCTGCGGGGACCATTGCAGGGAGCGTGCCTCTGGAGTTGTTCTCTGGCAGGACGATGGCGATTTCGCGAATGCCTCGCGGCTTGGTGAAGCGGACGGCGGTTCCGGCTGCGTTGCGGACACTGTGGAGGGTGACTTTGGCTTGTTTGCCGAGCCCGACGATCAACAGACGCTTGGCGGCCAATCCAGAGGGTGCATGGAGCAGCAGGGTCTCGTTGGCTGCGGCCTTGAATTCGCCGCTGGCGAGCACCGCGGCTGCGGCGGCAGCGAAGGCCGGGTCAGAGCTGAGAAGAACCGGCGCCGGCTTGGCAGCGGGTCCTTTTTCGGTCTGTGTGTCGATGGCCAGGACAGCGAGGAGCTCGGAGGGGGTTTCAGAAGGGGGAGCGAAGGACAAGTTGGTCCGCATGGAGCGATTCTATTGCACTTGGGAGATTGGCAGAGGGAAGTGCAGGAACGACACGGGTTGCGCCGTACAGGGGCGGGCGTTCTTATTCGCGTCGGCGGCTCTTGTTGGCGTTGATGGCGGCGCGCGCTTCGCGGTCGGCCTCGCGGCGGCGCTCGGTTTCGCGTTTGTCCCAGTCCTGTTTGCCCTTGGCCAGGGCGAGCTCGCACTTGACGCGGCCGTTGCGGAAATAAAGACGGGTGGGGATGAGCGTATGTCCCTTGATTTGCGTCTTTGACTGTAGCTTGCGAACCTCTTCGCGGTGCATCAGCAGTTTGCGGGTGCGGGTCTCATCGTGATTCGCGCTATTGCCATGCGAATAGGGTCCTATATGTACATTCAGCAGAAAGGCTTCGCCATCCTTCACGAGACCATAGGCATCTTTGAGATTAGCTTTCCCTTCGCGGATCGACTTGACCTCGGTACCGCGCAGGGCGATGCCGGCCTCAAATTTCTCCAAGAGGAAGTAGTCGTGGCTAGCCACCCGATTTTTGGCCGCGTCGCGGTCACCGCTGGCCACGGGGTCGCGCGGCTTCGCAGCTTTTTGCGGTCCGGGGCGATCTTGGGGAACGATGATGTGACTGGATTGGCGGGGCAAAGCGAAGTTACCTCGAATCTTCATCGTAGCATCGGTATGAAAACGAGTATTCTGGGCGGGCGCGAAGTCCAAGATCAGGCAGGACTTTGCTAGAATGGGGCGACGTTGGATGGGTGTTTCGATTCGCGTAGATTGCGTCATGGCCGGTTCTGCCCCCCTCAGGCGGCCTTCGGCAACTGACAAGCCGGACAAGACCCCAAGGAGTTCGACTGCGGGAGTGGCTTCTTTCAAAAGCACATTTCGAATTGCGTTTCTTCTGCTCCTGGCTGCTTTGAGCGCGGGTACGGCGCAACTGCATGCGCAGTCGGCCAAATCCTGGTACAAGCAGGGCCAGAATGCGGAGGCGCGCGAGGACTTCGACGGCGCCTTCAATGATTATCAGAAGGCCTATTCGATTGCTCCGAAGGAGATGACGTATAAGGAAGCCTTCTATCGCGTCCAGGTACCGACCGCTGCGCTGCACATGAAAAATGGGCGCAGGCTGATGCGGACCGGCGACGAGCAAGGCGCGTTGATCGAGTTTATTCGCGCTTCGGAGATTGATCCCAGCGACGAAGCGGCGCAGCAGGAGATTGCGAAGGTGCGTGCGCTGCACAAAGAGCAGCCACCGCCGAACGGGAATGGCCTGCCCGAGAGCGCTGGAGAGGAATCGAGGCTGGATAATATCTCAGCCCCGGCGCAGCTGAAAGTGGTATCGAACGAGCCCCTCACGCTGCATATGGTCGAAGATTCGAAGATCATTTATCAGGCGGTGGGCAAGGCAGCCGGCGTCAATATTCTTTTCGATCCTGACTACACGGGCAAACGCATTCAAGTGGATCTGACCAACGTTTCTCTGATGGATGCATTGCGCATCGTGGGGACGTTGTCGAGCACGTTCTGGCGGCCGATTACCTCGAACACGATCTTTGTGGCGGCCAACACGCGATCGAAGCGGACGGAACTGGATGAGCAGGCGGTACAGACCTTCTATTTAACCAACGCATGGCAACAGAACGATCTGCAGGATGTGCAGACCGCGATTCGTAATGTGCTGCCCAATGCGCACGCTTATGGAATCGCGAGCCAGAATGCGATCGTGATGCGGGGGACTCCCGATGAGCTTCTGCTGGCGCAGAAGCTGGTGAACGATCTGGACAAGGCTCGGCCGGAAGTGGTGGTCGACATCGCGGTGCTCGAAGTGAGCAAGAACTGGCAGCGGACGCTGGGTATTGCCTGGCCCCAGAGTGCGGCGGTGACGCTGCAGTCGCCCAACGCGACCAGCACAACCTGCCCGACCGGAAGCACGACCTGTACTGCCAGTACCGGGACCAGCACGAATCCGACGCTCTACAACCTGGCCCATCTGACTTCGAATGATTTCGCGGTGTCGATAGGGACTGCGACGGCGAATGCGCTTTTGTCGGATTCGAATACCAAGACGCTTCAGAATCCGCGTATCCGGTCGACCGATGGACAGAAGGCGACGATGAAGATCGGCTCGCGCATTCCGATTGCGACGGGATCATTTCAATCGGGCGTGGGCGTAGCTGCGGCGGTGACTCCGCTGGCCGAGACGCAGTTCCAGTACATCGATGTCGGTGTCAACATCGAGATGACGCCGACGGTCCACTACAACGGCGACGTCACGATGAAGCTCGCGATCGAAGTCAGCTCTGAGAGCAACAACGTGACCATCGAGGGTGTGACCGAGCCCATCATCGCGCAGAAGAAGAGCGAACAGACCATTCGTTTGCGCGAAGGCGAGGCGAGCGTGCTGACCGGTATTTTGAATCAGCAGGATTTGCAGACCTGGACCGGTATTCCGGGGTTGAGCTCGATTCCGATTCTGAAGTATCTGTTTGGCTCGAAGGATCACCAGATCACGGACGACGAGATTGTCTTCCTGCTGGTGCCGCATGTTGTGCGCGCGCCCGATGTGACGCCGACCAACCTGGCGCCGGTGGACGTGGGTACGGGGCAGTACACAGAATTGCGGCGCACTTCGATCGACAACTCGCCGGCAAGTCTGTCGCCGATTGCGATGCCTGCGCGGCCGTCGGTGGAGGCTGGTGTGGGCACAGTTCCCGGCCAGAGTGCACAAGCGGCAGGATCCGCAGCGTTACAGCAGTTCCGCAATTCAGCGCAGGGCAATGCGCCGCCCCCCACACCGAATGCAGCCGGACCACCGCCGGGTGGAGGACCGCCTTTGGCCGGACTTCGCTTCTCGCTGGTGCCGTCTGCGGGATCCACGGTCACGGCTGGAACGACGTTCCAGGTGCCGATCGTGGTGACGGGAGCGCGTGACCTTGCTTCGATTCCGCTCCAGGTGCAATACGACCCGACAAAGATGGCGCTTGTGAATGTCGGCGATGGAGATTTTCTTCAGAGTGACGGGCAGTCAGTCGCCTTGGTGCATCGCGATGATGGACATGGCACGATTGTGCTCAACGCGTCGCGTCCCCCGGGTGCGGTGGGCGTGAGCGGAGCGGGTGTCGTGTGCGTCTTGACTTTCCAGGCGAAGGCCTCTGGGAGCGCGCAAGTGGCGATCACGCATTCTGGAGCGATGACGAGCGCACAGCAGCCTCTGCAGGCGGAAGGCGCGCAGACCACCATCGTGGTGAAGTAGCGGTACCGATGATCAAAAAGCTCATCCCGAAGCGCTCGGAGCGAGGCCTGACGTTGGTCGAGCTGATCGTGACCGTCGCGATTCTCTCGATTCTCGCTTCGGCGGCCGTTCCGGTGGCGCGGTTCAAGATGAAGCGCGATCGGGAGCGTGAGCTGCGCCGGGATCTCTGGGAGATGCGCGACGCCATCGATCACTACAAGGATGCGGCCGATCGCGGTGCTTTTCAGACCAAGGTCGACAGCCAGAACTATCCGCCCGATCTGGATACGCTGGTGAATGGGGTGGACGTGCAGAGCAAGAAGGTCAAGTTTCTGCGACGGATCCCCGTCGATCCGATGACCGGACGAGCGGAGTGGGGAATGCGGTCGATGCAGGATGATCCGACTGCCGATTCGTTTGGCGGACAGAGTGTGTTTGACGTGTATTCCAAGTCGCAGGGCACGGCTCTGGACGGCACCAAGTATTCGGACTGGTAGGCAAGCCATGCGCAGGAATTCGAGAAAAGACGCGGGCTTTACGTTGATGGAGCTGATGATCGTGATGGCGATCATCGCGGTTCTGGCAACGCTGGCAGTGCCCAGTTTTCGCGGAGCGCTGCGATCGGCGCGGGAAGCCGTGCTGCGCGAAGACCTGCATGTCATGCGGGCCGCCATCGACTCGTACACGATGGATAAGCAGAAAGCACCTCAGTCACTTGACGACCTGATCCAGAATGGCTACCTTCGGAGCATTCCGGCAGACCCCATGACGCACAGCAGTGAGACCTGGGTGACGGATACAAGCGATGCGCTGATGTCGGTGGATCAAACCGATTCGGGCGGCATCACGGATGTGCACTCGGGATCGCAGGAGTCTGGATCGGATGATCGGGCCTACTCGACCTGGTAGATGCTAGAGGTGAGGGATGGGACGAAGGATAGGCCAGGTTCTTCTGTTGGTTGCGTGTGCAAGCCTTGCGGGTTTGGCGGCCCATGCGCAAAAGCAAGTGACTGTGCGCGTGTTGGACGGCAAGACCGGCGAGAAAATTACGCCGGATAACATCGAAGTGCGCGTCAACCGCCAGCAGACCAATCACATTGAGTGGGTGAAGGTGAATGACGATGGCACGGTGCAATTGTCGCTGCCCGCCCAGGCGACGTCGCTGTCGGTGCGCGCCACCTATGCCAACTCCATTGAGTACTACGTGAACTGCGACATGACGAAGCAGAAAGACACTTCATTGGATAGCTGGTATCCGGTAAGCGACATCCTGAGGAGCGGGTTGGCAATTCCCAACGACTGCGTACGCCCGAAGGATGCCGACAAGGTGAAGGTCGAGGCCAAGCCAGGTGAGTTTGTCCTGTTTGTGCGGAAGCGGAACTGGAAAGAACAGGTTCTGCAATAATCCTTCGCAGCATTGCACCTCAACGTTAGCGAGAGTCTTTTGGCCCACGATTCTGACCTGGCGGCCGCGCATCCGTTCATCCTGCAAACCTATAGCTACCATGCGAGCCTGATGCGGGGCGCGGACGCGCGTGTTGCCGGTGTGCCTGAAGCGCTGGGCGGGCAACTGTTCTGGGCCGGCGCATTGGATGGGACAGGACGCGCGTTGACGGTTGCCGCGAACATTGCCGGGGCAGCGACGCTGGCCGCAACGAACGATCTAGAAGCACAACGCCAGGCAGTTCGCGAGGGCGTCGTCGATTTTCTGGTGAACTCACTTGACGAGGCCCTGCGCATTCTGAAGAACGAAGTTCGCAAGGGCGAGACGGTGGCGGTGTGCGTGGCGGCGCCCCCGGAGGCAGTGGAGCGCGAGAGGCTGGAGCGCGGAGTGCAGCCGGATATTTTTCGCGAAGATGTGGTGCGGTTGGCAGAGCTGGAGAAGGCAGGGAACGCAGAGGCCGGCGGGAACTGCCCCCGGGTGCTGGTGGTGTGGCGTGTACAACTTGCGCCGGCCCTGTGGCTGCCTAAGCTGGATGCGATTGCGCTGGACTGCCTGGGGCCCGAAGATGCGATCGCGCGGCGCTGGCTGCTGCGCTCAAGTCGTTATCTGGGCAGGCTTGGGCAGGCAGAGCACCTGGTGGGAAGTACCCGCGAATTTGGGGTGCGGATGATTGAGCGAGTGCGGGCGATGGTGGAACGGGCCGAGATCAACGTGCCGGGACGGGTTGAGGTGCTCTCGGAGGGGTTGAGCAGCGATCTACTGTTGTTTGGCTCAAAGCAAGAAAGCGACGCGGCTCAGGCCTGACTTGCCGTGGCCGATTCGACGCGCGCCCAAAGATCGCCCATGCCGGCGCGGGTTTTTGCCGAGACCGCGAGAATCTCGTCGAGCTCAAGGCCCTTTTTAAGAGCGAGCAGATTGCGCACGCGCTCGTTTCCGCTGAGACGGTCGATCTTGGTGGCGACGACGGCGAAGTCTCGGCCTGCGGCGCGCAGCCAATCGATGAGCTGACGATCGCTTTCCTGCGGCGGAATGTTGGAATCGACGAGGCAGATGCAGAGGGCGAGCGTGGTGCGTTCGGCGAGGTAGGGCTCGATGAACTTGGGCCATTCGGCGGAGATCGATTTCGAAATTTTCGCATAGCCGTAGCCGGGCAGGTCGGCAAACATGCGCTGTGGCCGTTGTCTTTCGTCGCCGAGCATGAAGAAATTGATGGCACGGGTGCGACCGGGCGTGGAGGAAACTTTCGCCGCCTTGTCGCCGACAAGGGCGTTGAGCAAGCTCGATTTGCCTACGTTGGATCGGCCGAGGAAGGCGATCTCGGGCACAGACGGTGCAGGGAACTGCGCTGCCGACAGAGCCGAGAGAAGAAACTGCGTGTTGTACCGAGCGGGACTCATGAGCTTCTTAAGGATACCGGTCGCGGCCGCGGCAGAGCCGCTCGAGCCATTGAGTCATTGGTTTGATGGGGGCCAGTAAGTCGATTCTAGTGGTTATGGTGACCTCTTCAGGTTTTCCCGGGGACGGCTCAGGGCTCAGGATGAGGGGAATGGCACGGGAATTTTAGAGTGCTCGTAAAAGGGAGCGCTATGAAAAACCGCCCTCCGGTTGAGACCGGAAGGCGGCTTGATTCGACAGAAGTTGGGATTTACTGACGTGCGACCTGTCCGCCGCCGACCTCGTTGGGCGGCACAGATGCGAGGACATCTGTCTCCGTGGGGATGGCCGTTGGCAGGGGACCTTCGAGCGCCAGGGCCAGAACTTCGTCCATCATGTCGACGAAGTGCATCTTCATCGAGTTCTTGATGTTGTCAGGCAATTCTGAGATATCTTTCTCGTTGGCCCGCGGCAGAATCACTTCGAAGATACCGGCGCGCAGCGCGGCGAGCAGCTTTTCTTTGAGGCCGCCGATGGGGAGCACCTTGCCCCGCAGCGTGATCTCGCCGGTCATGGCGATGTCGCGGCGTACGGGAATCCTGGCCAGCGAACTGGCAAGAGCGGTGGCCATGGTGATGCCAGCGGAAGGGCCATCCTTGGGAATGGCGCCCTCGGGTACATGGAGGTGGATGTCGAGGCTGCGATAGAACTCGCGGCTGAGGCCGAGAGCTTGCGCCTTGCTGCGAATGTAGGCCAATGCGGCCTGGGCCGACTCCTGCATCACGTCGCCGAGCTGGCCGGTGATGGTGAGCTTGCCTTTTCCGTCAAGCACCTGGACCTCGGTGGTGAGAATGCTACCGCCCACTTCAGTCCATGCCAAGCCCGTGACCAGGCCAACTTCGCTCTTCTCGTGCACTTCGGAGTCGCGGAATCGGATCACGCCGAGAAACTCGTTGATATTGACGGAGGTGATTTCTTCCTTGTGCTTTGAGCCCTTCTTCACCACGCGGCGCGCTACTTTGCGGCACACATTGCCGATCTCGCGCTCGAGGTTACGCACCCCGGCTTCGCGCG
>DATAVC010000078.1:0-31814 GCA_036267935.1 Occallatibacter sp.
TCGCGCCCTGTTGCCGGGCGGCGTCTGCATCAGCGGAGGTCACGAGTTTGCCGTCCTGCTGGACTTTGCCCGCGATGTTCAGTAAGGCTTTCAGCTTGGGGCTGACTTCAGCGGTGGCCAGGTCGGTCTTGACCTGCTTGACGACCGTGTCGCCGCCCAGGTGTGCGGCCGCAGCAGCGCCGTGGCTCAGTGCGCAGAAGGTAGTGCAATTCCGCGACGAGACATAGGTTGCAATGAGCTCGCGTTCGCCGGGCGCGAGCGAGTTGGGTTCATGGAGCAAGAGGTGCGCCAGTTCGCGCATCGGCCTCGCTGTCTCGGGGCGGAAGTTGAATCCGGCGACGATGCCGGGAAAGTTGCCTTGAAGATCGATGTGCGCCATGGTTCCTCCGGGAATAGTGAGTCGTTCACAGTGAGCAGTTCACAGTTGTTAGTTCACAGTTCAGAGTGCGCCGTGCGGGAATTCGGAGTTCTCGGCTGGGGCTCGACTGCGAACGTTGAACTGTGAACTTGCTTCGCACGCTAGCGTGCATGGGCGGCGAGGTACTGACTGCTGACTGCCACGTAGCCGTCGCGGGCGACGATCGGTCCGCGCTCGCGGTAGAAGGATTCGTCTGCAGGCAGAGCGGTTGCCAGTCCATCGACATAACGGTTGTACATGCAGAATGCCGCGGCGATCAAAACGGTGTCATGAATCTCGATGTCGGTGGCGCCTTCTTTGCGCGCGGCTTCGACGTCGGCCGAGGTCACGAGCTTGCCGTCCTGCTGCACCTTGCCCGCGATATGCAGAAGGGTTTTGAGCTTGGGGCTGATGTCGGCCTGGGTAAAGTCGGTTTTGACCTGCTTGACCAGCGCTTCGTTGCCGCCCAGATGCGCGGCCGCGATGGCGCCATGAATGTTGTGGCAATACTGGGTGCAGTTGCGGCTGGAGACGTAGGTCGCAATCAGCTCGCGTTCGCCTTTAGTCAGCGTGCTGGGGCCGGTGAGCAGGACTTCGACCAGAGCGTTGAGGGGGCGGGCTGTTTCGGGGCGAAAGGCCATGGCGCCGCGGATACCGGGAAGGTCGGGAAGAGCGATATGAGGCATGGAGAGCTCCAGGGATGTGGCAATCGGTAAAGCCGGGAAGCGAAACACGGACATCGTACGCAGGCAGAGAGGCGCGCACATCGAACTTTCGATGGAGGCACTGCGTGCAGTGAACTCTCCTTGCGTCGATCCGGCTTGAGCAACGCGGATCGAGAGCGCCAGGCGCGCTTGTTGTCTCAAGAGCGCTGCCGCTCTCAACCCGATTCCTAAACCCGCTCCAGGGTGAGATGGGTGGCGTGGTCTGTGGCCTTGCGATCGGTGACAGAGAATCCGAGAGCGTGCAGGTCTAGCCCTTCGAACAGCGACTCCCCCTGCCCGAGGAGAACCGGGGATGACGCAAGATGCAGGGAGTCGATGAGGCCGGCCTTCAGGAACTGCCGCACGGTGGACACGCCACCTCCGATCTTGATGTCTTTGTCCTCTGCCGCTTTTTTAGCAAGCGCCAGCGCCTCGCCGATTCCGCCGGTCACGAAGGTAAAGATGGTTCCACCCTCCATCACAAGAGGCGGACGCGCATGGTGGGTCAGGACGAAGGTGGGGGCATGGTAGGGAGGATTGTCGCCCCACCAGCCTTTCCATGATTCGTCGGGCCAAGGGCCGCGCACCGGGCCGAACATGTTGCGCCCGAGGATGAAGGCTCCGAAGTTCTCCAGTGCTTTCCGTGCGAACTCGTCGTCGAGGTCGACGGCGCCGCCTTCCTGGCCATGCATCGCGCGAAATGTTTTGGTGCGAAAGAACCACTGAAAGATCTCTGTGCCCCGGCGCCCCAGGGGGTCGGTGAGACTCTGCTCGATGCCTGCGCTGAAACCGTCCAACGAAACGCCAAATCCAGCGACGCGAACCTTCGCCATTTTTTGCTCTCCTGCATTGGTTGTCGTGCGTTTTCTAGCTTTGATGCGGACGGCCCGGGGCACCTGCTCACTGCGGAGGTGCAGGCGTTTGCGCATCGGGCGGCGCAGTGGTGGAACTCGACGATCCGGGTGGCACGGGCCCGGCGGACGATTGGGAACGGATGTCGGTGACGTGCACGCTAGCGGTTGTTTCGGGCACGGTTCCGTCGTTCAATTGGACTTGCGTCGGCGGACCCACGACCACCATGCGTTCAATGGCCGTTCCGCGCGCGGGAATCAGGATGTTTTCGGTGACGGTGTTTTTCGCGGTGCGCACGGTGACGGGCACATCGGCAGCCGCATAGCCTGTGTTGCTGACGTGGACCGCAACCAGGTAGGTGCCCGCCTGGGCCGGCGACGGAAAGACGTTGTCGATGGCCAGCTCGGGAAGCCCCTTGTCGGCGTCAATCCAGTCGGAAAAGAACCAGGAGAGATCGCGCGCGATTCCTGCCTTTTTCAAGAGGGCCTGGAGCGATGTGCCGGGTGTGGAAGCGGAGGAGGACGCATCGGCGACATAGGCGCGGAGGGCTTCGCTGAGGGCCTGGTCGCTAGTTAGATCGCGGAGCATCCACAGGACGTAGGCTGCCTTGGTGCGGTAGTAAATCGGCGCAGTCGCGATGGGCAGCGCGATACCTGAGGAGACGCCGGGGCTGGAGGGCTCGACGAGCGCGAGGGCGGTGCGATCGGACTCCAGCATCTCGAGCGCGCGATCGCGACCGTGTTGCTTCTCGACCCAGAGCGACTCGAGAAATGTGGCGACGCCCTCATTGAGCCAGGCGGGTTCAGGATGCTGCGGTGACGCGAGGAATGCGTGGGCCAGCGTGTGCACCAGGACGCCATCCAACTTACCCGACGGTCCCACGCCGAGGCTGGTCGCGAGCAGGGCGCCGGTCTCGAAGGGCGAATCCTGTGGATCGGGAAGATCGAGCAGGGTGAGTTGGGCGCGGGGCTGGTGGCCGAGCCAGTCCTGGACAAAGGGCGTGACTGCCGTATCTTCGGCGAGCCAGGTTTGTACAGAGATGTCGTTGTCGGGGATGGTGAAGGCGGTGAGGTTCGCGGCTGGATGGGCCTTGCGTACGGCGACAAACAGGCTGGGAGCGAGGAAGCCCATCGCGGACTCTTCAAAACTTGCGGTCGCGATGCCGGACAGATCCGCGTCGATGCCGTGCGCGTCGGCAACGTTGAGTTGCACGGGCAGGCCATTGACCAGTGCCACGCTGGGCGCGTTGCCTTGGGGAAACTCGACGGTGAGACGGAGACGGAAATGGGTGTGCGCGAGCGAGAGCTTGTGACGGCCGACTTCGTCGAAGAGGCGTGCACCGTCGCCCAGGACGACTGGAATGGTGGAGACGGGATACCAGACCGCGTTGCCAAAGCCGCGGAGACCAGTGAAGTCAGGGGAAATCTCATCCCAATCGGAGTGGAGTGCGACGGCTTCAGGCGTGCCCAGAAGCAGGAGGCGTTGCGCCGACTTCACAATCGTGCCGGAGTAACGGGCGTCGAGGGAGACGGTTGCGCCGGGGGCGAGCGGTGCAGCCAACGGCACAGAAATCTCGTGGAGCTGGCCGGTGTGGTCGGTATCGGAGTTGAGTGTCGCGACCGGGAAGGCGGCGCTGCGGCCATCGACCCGCACCTGCTCCCAATTGAGCGACGAGGAGATTTGCAGGGGAATGTGCGTGAGCGGGACCTTGCCGTCGTTGCGTACGGTGATGTTGGCGCGGGCCGCGATCTGGTGGGAGGCGGTTTGAAGATGCACTTCGAGATCGAGGACGGTGAAGGTGATGGCCAGCCGTTCGGCATCGGTGGCCGAAGGCTCGGTGGCGGCGACGGGTGCAGACTCTGCAGCAGACCCGACCGTGGTTGTGGTCTTGCCGTTCTCATCGGTGGAGCGCGAAAAAATGACGGTGCCGTTACTGCGTGGGGCGGCCTGTTCTGAAGTCACCGGCGCTGTGGGACTTTGACCCGGCGCGGGGGATTGCGCGGGAAGAGAGGAAGAATCTGCGGCGGAAAGAATCGTTGCGAAAATAGCCGCCAAAAGAGAGAAAAACTTCACGAACCTAAACCTTTCTGCTTCTTGCCACTGCGTGGGGCAGCACTGCGTGCAGCAGAGTCTTGGACGGATGAGGTGGCCGTCCCGGCAGCACGGCGTTGACGAGCAGCTTCATAGAGCACGACAGCTCCGGCGGCGGAAACGTTCAGCGAGCTGACGCCTCCGGCCATGGGGATGCGCAGCAGGTGGTCGCAGGTGCGGCGGACCAAATCGTGGAGGCCTGCTCCTTCGCGTCCCAGGACCAGTACGCAGTCGCCGGAGAAATCGAACTGGTCGTAGTCGGAAGAGCCTCGTTCGTCGAGGCCGATCACCCAGATATTCTGCTTTTTCAACTCTTCGAGAGCCCGCACAAGATTAACGACGCGGGCGATGCGCAGATGCTCGGTCGCTCCGGCGCTGGCTTTGACGGCGACGGGGCTCAGGGGGGCGGATCGCCGCTCGGTGAGCACGATGCCGTCGACGCCCGCTCCGTCGGCCACGCGGAGAAGAGCGCCAAGATTCTGTGGGTCTTCGACACCATCGAGGGCGAGGAGCAAGCGAGGCGCCCCGGTAGCGAGCGGGGCAAAAAGATCTTCGAGGGCGAGGAAGTCCTGCGGGCCGACCATGGCCACAACCCCTTGATGTGCCGCGGTTCCGGCCAGCTGGGTGAGCTGTTCGCGGGCCTCTTGTCGCACGCGGACGCCGGCCTCACGGCAGCGGTCGACCAGGCGGGCGAGGCGGTCGTCGAGGCGTTCGCGCGCAACGAATACCTGGTCGAAGCGGCGTCGGCGGGCCTTCAAAGCCTCCTCGACGGAGTGGAGGCCATAGAGAACATCCATTGGGTTAGTTTAGATTGTCGGTGACGCAGGGCGTGGATCGGGTTGAAGCCGCGACGGCCTCAATCGGAGTTGTGTTGGACCGTATGAAGACGAATGCCGCAAAGAAATTCCGCGTGGTGCTGGAGCGGGTGGGGACCGTTCCCACCTGGGTGATTGCGCGCCTGCCTTTCGATGCCAAGAAGGCGTGGCCGGAGTTGGAGAGGCGGCGCGTACGGGGCACGGTGAATGGATTCGCGTTTCAAACCTCGCTCCTGTTCTCAAAGGAACGCGGCTACTGCTTTGTTGTTTACAAGAAGATGATGGAGGGCGCAGGCGTCAAGGCGGGGGACAAGGTCGAGGTTCAGATCGAGCCCGATCCTGAAGGAAATGTCTACGCCGAACCCAAAGAGCTGACCGCCATCCTGCGGCAGGACAAGGATTTGCGCAGGTGGTTCAATTCGATGACGCCGTCGACGCGCCGGTGGTTTGCGATGTTTGTGGACCAGGCCAAGGGCGCGCATACAAGGAAGCAGCGTGCGGAGCGGATTGCCGAAACGGTGATGCAGGTGATCGAGGGCGAGGAGATTCCGCCGCCGATTTTGCGCGCAGCCTTTCAGCGTCAGCCGATGGCTGAGCGGGGTTGGAAGGCGAGCACGCCGACGCAGAGGCGCAACCATCTGCTGGGCATTTTTCTGGCCCAGGGCGTGCAGGCCCGGGAGCACCGCGCCGCTTACGCCATCGAGAAATGTTTGGTGGTGGCCCGGCGAAAAAGCGGCATGGTGGAGAACGGCAAGGAGGACCGGGATCGCTTCGAGTTGGACTAACTTGAACGCAATGAGTGGGTCCACCGCATGAAAAGTGCAAAAAATGGTGCGAGGATTCGAATTCGATGCGGCTTCACGCTGAGTTTTGGCGTCTAAGCAACTACGATGAGTGCGACTGCTGCGATTCGCTCGATCTTCGCTTCAGGTGCTGCAACCCTTGCTGACGAGCAAGCGAAGCGGGAAAACCTTGCCGTTGCGGAAGGGCTGAAACGACAGGAAGCGGGGTTGCTGGACGAGCTGATTGTCCGCTACCAGCACCGGCTGCTGCGTTACCTGCTGTTTTTAACCGGCAACCGCGAGATGGCCGAAGATTTGTTTCAAGAAGTGTGGATGCGTGTGCTGACGCGAGGCACGCAGTTCAACGGCAAGGCGCGCTTTGAAACATGGTTGTTTACTATCGCGCGCAACCTGGTGATTGATTACAGGCGCAAGCGGACGATGTCGAGTCTCGACGAATTGATTGAGACCGGCAACGACGATGATCGCCCGATGACGTTTGAAGTGGCCGACCATCATCCGACGCCGTTCGACCGGTATGCGAGCATTGAAGACAGAGAGCAGATTGCGGGTGCCCTGCTGCAGTTGGAGACTCTATATCGTGAAGTACTGGTGCTTCGATTCCACGAGGAACTGACGCTCGAGGAGATTGCCAAGGTGACACGGGCCCCGTTGTCGACGGTCAAGTCGCGCCTCTATCGGGGACTTGCGGCCATCAAGCCGAAGCTGGAGCGGGCGCAGGCACGGCACGGGGAGATGGCGGGATGAACCTGGGTTCAGTGACAGGCAGTGGAGCCGGCGCGGACGACCTGGCACGTGTCTTGTCTGGCGTGGACGCAGATCGCGATCGCGCCGTGGCGCAGCAGACGCGCCGGGTGGTGCTGGCGTCGCTTGGCGTCCTCAAGGAAATCAACGCCGAACGCAGGAAAAACCGGGCCGTGGCGCTGGCTGCTACGCTGCTGGTGTTCTTCATCGTGGGGCCGCCGGTATGGTGGCTTGCCGACACCCTGATTGAAGAAGAGCGGCTGACAAGCGTGGTGAGCGAGATCGCCGTATGGGGCTTTTTGATGAGTACGGCCCTGTTGGGATCGGCCTTGCTGGCCGGCTGGATGCGCCGCAAGTCGTAAGATTTTGAGACACCCCAAAGTATTCGCAACTTCCTTTTTCACCTTCCCGTCCATTCGAATAGTGAGTAAGCTTGGTTTAATTCCCAAGAGACCCAGTTCGGCAGGGAGCGGCACTATGCCTGAACCACAGTCCATCCACGCCAGTGAAGACACGCGGCTGATCCCTGCCTGGTCGATCATGGCCGCTGCCGCGGTCTTTTTACTGGTGGAGTACTACTTCTGGATCGTCTTCCCGAAGCAGCAGCACCATGTAACGCCGATCGGCCTGCGTGTGTACCTCAACCTGTCGTGGGGGTTGCTGGCGGCGGTCTATTTCCTGATGGTCGGCTTCGTCAGCAAGGACGCTCCACGCCGGTCGATGAGCGCGCGCTTCTGGATGCTGATCTGTTTTGTCATGCCGGGCGGCATCGGCGCGGTGCTCTACTTTTTGCTGCGGACCCCGCTGGTATCGAGCTGTGCGGCCTGCGGAACGCATGTGCAGAGCGATTTTCACTTCTGTCCGCAGTGCAATTACCAGCTCACGGCCAGTTGCGGCAGCTGTTTCCGGACAGTCAGGCCCACCGACCAGTTCTGCACGCGCTGCGGGCACGAACTGGCGCGCGACCACATGCCTGCGCGCTTGCGCGTTCTAGGGGACTAGGCAGCGTTCGGGGATCGGGCCTCGGAATAGCCACGGCATGTTGGGTTCAGCGACAGGCCCGGGGGCGGACTCCGCGCGGCTCCGGTCGGGCCGCACAGAGCTAGATTCGTGCGAATCGGCAGATGACAGGCATGGGGCTGGCTTCCTACAATCGGGCATTGCCCGAATATCGCCCGAACAGCGCCCATGTCGATCTCCGCTCTCATAGTCGATGACGAACAACTGGCCCGCGACGAGCTGAAGTACCTGCTCGACCAGGCCGGCGATGTTGACGTTGTGGCGCAGGGCGCCAATGGAATTGAAGCGGTCGACCTGATTGAAGAGCATCACCCGGATGTGGTGTTTCTCGACGTGCAGATGCCGGGGCTCGACGGGTTCGCCGTGATCAAGCGGGTGATGGAGCGGCATGCGAAGGATGCTGCGGAGCCCATGCCGCAAGTGGTATTTGCCACGGCCTACGATCAGTACGCGGTGAGTGCGTTTGATGTGAATGCCGTCGACTATCTGCTGAAGCCATTTGATCGGGCACGCGTGCAGCAAGCCATCGATCGCGTGCGCGGCCGCATGGCCGAGAACGGTTCGGGCACGAGACCGGAAAATCAGATTGACGCGCTGTTAAAGCTGTTGAATCGACCGCAGGCGACCGTGCGTGGCGCACAGCCGGCCAAGTTGATTGTGCAGGCGCAGAGCCGTCTGCTGCTGGTGGACCAGGCGGAGATCTGCTATGCAGCCATTGATGAGGGTGTGATCCGCGTTGTGACCCAGGGGTTCGAAGGCCAGTCGAAGTGCCGGACTCTCGAAGAGCTGCTGGAGCAGCTCGATCCCGATGTGTTTTGGCGCGCGCATCGCGGGTTCGTGGTGAACATCAACCACATCCGCGAAGTGGTGCCGTGGTTCAAATCGACCTACCAGCTGCGCATGAACGACAAGAAGCAGACGGAGATTCCGGTGAGCCGCGGGCAGACCAAGCGGCTGCGCGAATTGTTCAATCTTTGACGAGCTTGAATTCGTGAGCCGGTTGTTTCATCCATTGGCGCCGTAGACGGGGATGGACGCACCGTGGATCAGCTTTGCGTCGTCGCTGCACAGGAACAGGATCACGCGTGCGATCTCTTCAGGTTTCGGCCACTTTGTAAAATCAGCTCCGGGCATGGCTTTTCGATTGGCTTCGGTATCGATGATGCTGGGCAGAACGGTATTGACGCGCACGCCGTGGCCGAGCACGTCCGCAGCCAGAGAATCCATCATCGCAACGGCCGCGGCCTTTGAGGCAGCATAGGCGCTTGCGCCTGCCGCATGATCAACTGCCGCGCGCGAGGCAATATTCACGACGCTTCCCGCGCCGCGCTGCACCATCGCAGGAACAATCAAGCGCGCGAGCACAAAGCCGGAACGTACATTCAGCAGCATCATGCGCTCGAAGGTTTCGGATGCGGTGTCCCATAACGCCGTTCCGCCGGCGTACCCGCCGACTGCATTGACGAGAATGTCGAGCGATCCGATCTTCTGCACAACGTCGGCCATCTCTTTCTCGTTGGTCACGTCGGCGCGCCATCCAGTGAGGAAGCTGGCGTTTGTTCCCGCGGCGGCTTGCAGCGACTGCAACTCCTGTTCGGCTCGATAGGTCACGCCGACACGCGCGCCCTCCTGCAGAAATGCCACGGTTACGGCCCTGCCCAAGCCTCCCGTGCCGCCCGCGATGAGTGCAGTCTTGCCTTCGAACCGGTTTGTCATGCGAACCCTCCTCTCAGAATTAGTGCTGCGTACGCCGCAAGCTGTTGTCTTGTTGGTTGTGGCGATCTGCTTCTAGTCGTAGCGTTCGAAGATGATCTGTTTGCGATGCCAGCCGAAGGACTTCAGGCGATCGCGGACCGCATTGATCATATTGCTCAAGCCGCAGACGTACGCGTTGATCTCGAAGTGCAACTCGGCGGGGGAAATTCCTGGATCGACGGGAGGACCGGAAAGCGGCTGGCCGAGGCGCGCAGCGCGTTCGCGGACGATGGGCTCGATGTGCTCCTGCACATAGCCGCGGAGGCCGTTCCAGCTTTCGGACGGGCGACTGAGTGTCGGCAGGTAATGGAAGTTGGGATGTTTGGCTGCGTAGGCCTGGAACTCCTCGCTGTAATAGAGTTCGGTCTCGTGGCGCGTGCCGTACACCAGCCAGATTTCTTTGCCATTGCTGCGATCGGGGCCGTTGGCAGGAAAGAGCCACTGCAGAAAGCCGCGCATGGGCGCAACGCCGGTGCCGGTGGCCACGAGGATGGAATCGGTGACGGGCTCGCGCAGGGTGAAGAAGCCATTGGGACCGTAGATGAGGAGGCCTCCGCCGAGGGGAAGATCGGGGAGGTCGGCGAGGAGATTGGAAAAGAAGCCGCCCTCGACGCGATTGAGGCAGAGGTCGAATGTGTTGGCTTCGGGCGCCGAAGCCAGCGAGTAGGCGCGTGTCTGCTCTTTGCCCGCCGTGTCGTCGGCAACCGCGGAGATGAACTGACCGGGAAGAAACGAGAATGATTCCATCTCGGGCAGCGCGAATTCGAGATGGTAAGTTTGGGCGGACTCGGACAGACATCGTTTCTTGACCAGGCGCGCAGTAAAGAACTCGCGCGACGGAGCGGACTCTCGCGAAGAAGAAGCCGGAAAAACGGACATATCGGGAGTATCGCCACCCGGACGCTTGGCTGGCAACCATCCGCGGGCGAACAGCGGCCTGACTGGGTTGAGCCGTGTGTTCTACGACTGCAAAGGGGCGGCTTCGAGTTCGAGGAGGATTGGTGCCGGCTTAGGCGAAGGCGTGCCAGCAGAGCTGCAATCCCAGCGCGAAGAGCCAAAGCGCGAGAGCGAGGCGCATGGCACGTGCGGGAATGCGTGGGGCGAGGCCGGTTCCGAGCAAGGCGCCGAAGATGCCGCCGATGACGAGGTTCGTGAGCAGAGCGGTGTTTACGCCGCCCTGGCTCAGGTGCATGCCGCCGCCGATGAGCGAGAGGCAAAGTCCGAACGAAAGGTCGGTACCGACGATGCGCGGCACATCGAGAGCGGTGAGTCCGAGGAGGGCAAGGGTGCCGAGAGCACCGGCTCCGGAAGACGAGAAGCCCACCTCAGCGCCGACGGGGAACATGGTGGCCGCCAGCAGCCACGGATGGCTCTTGCGTCCCAGGGGCGTGGTCGCGGGACGGAAGTGGCGATAGATGTGCCACGTGGACGAGAGCACGATGATGGCGCCGAGGGCGAGGTAGAGCCAGAGGGTATGGCCCTGGGTGCGGACCACACGCTGGAAGACCAGTGCGCCAAGAACTACGCCGGGCACTCCGGCCAGGAGCATGACGCCGAGGGTGCGCCAGACAACCTGCCGACGCCAGATCTGGATGGGCACAACGACGAGCTTGACGGCAGCGGAGTACACCAGCGCGGTGCCGACGGCTTCAGGAACAGGCACGTGCAGAAACAGGATCAGCATCGGCGCCGTAATGGTGCCTGCGCCGACGCCGGTTATGGCGATCAGTGCGGCGATGCAGAATCCGATGAGCAGTTCCATGACGATCTCCGCCTTACGATGCCTGGATGTGAATGCCGCATTCGAGCTTGCGGCCGGACCAGCGGCCCGACCGTGGATCGTCGGGATCGAAGGGCAGGCTGGTGCATGGCGCGCAGCCGATGCTGGTGTAGCCCTTTTCGTAAAGCGGCAGCAGCGGAATCGCGTGGCCCTCGGCGTAGTGCCAGACATCGCGCGCGGTCCACTCGGCCAGCGGGCTGAGTTTGGCGAGGATCTGACCCGTGGGTAGGGTGAAGGGTTCTTCGATCTGCAGGTTGGCGCGAGTCTTTGACTGCTCGCGGCGCAAGCCGGTCACCCAGGTGTCGTAGGGCGCGAGCGAGCGAAACAACGGCTCAACCTTTCGCATGCCGCAGCAGCGATCGGGGGCGCTCTGATAGAGGATGCCGAATGTGGATTCCTGCTCGGCGACCGTGCGTTCGGGCAGGACGTTCACGAGATTCAGATTCCACTCGGCGGCGATGCGGTCGCGATAGGCCAGCGTTTCAGGGAAGTGGTAGCCGGTCTCGAGGAAGAGCACGGGAACCTGCGGCAGGAGCGCACGCACCATGTGGAGCACGATGACGTCTTCGGCCTGAAAGCTGCTGGTGACGCACGGCCGCTGCGCAGAGGCGAGGCGCTTGCGCAAAAAGTCGGTGGCGTTCAGAGCGAGGGTGTCAGATGCCGAGGCCGTGGTCATTGTCATCTCCAAGTTGCTGGGACCCGAGGCGCTCGATCGCGCCGAGGATCTGTTCGAAGTTGTCCGATTCGATTTCGCTTGTTTTCGAGTCGAGTGTGTCGGCGCGCGCAAAAGTGATTGGCGCGGGTGCGTCGGACTCGACAATGACGAAGGCACCGAGTCGAGCGAACGAAAGCAGCTGCGGCGAGATCTGGACATGGGTCCGCAAGACGAGGGCACCGGCGTCGAGGAGCGCCTGTTCGAGGCGGTCGGCTAATTCGGAGCGATTCCCAACGGTCAGCAGGCCCGTGGCCGCATGTGTATGCGCTGCGGAATCAGAGATGGCACGCATCATGCCCGCGCCCGCAGTTGCGTTGGTTGCCGGGTCGATGAGGATGAAACTGCCCGTGGTGCGGTTCTCACGGTAGAGATCGGCAAGGAGCGGCCGGCTGGTCTCGAGCACGATGTCGCCGATGTCGTTCAGGCCGAGCTGTTCGGCACCGCCCTCAGAGAGATTGACGACGTCGATGCGGGAGCGGATCTCGGCAACCTGCGCGCGCACAGTCTGCGTGGTGTGCTTGAGCAGATAGGTTGCGCCCGGTTGCAGCGGGCTGGTCTGCATCCAGACGACGGTCGCGTCGAAGCGCGTGGTTTTGTGCGGAGGCGTGGCCACGGCGGCGATCATGTCTCCACGGCTCAAATCGACTTCGTCTTCGAGACTAAGGACGACGGATTGCGGAGCAGCGGCGGACGCGAGTTCGCCTTCCCACGTGGTGATGGATTTGACGCGTGAGCGGCGGCCGGAGGGCAGGGCAAGGATTTCATCGCCGGGGCGAACGGTTCCTGCGGCGATCTGTCCGGCGAAACCGCGAAAATCCTGATGGGGGCGCACGACGCGCTGCACAGCAAAGCGCAGGCTGGCCTGGGAACGCTCAATGGCAAGAGGCACGGTCTCAAGCAGTTCAAGCAGGCTCGGCCCGCTGTACCAGGGAATGCGCGTGCTGCGATGGACAACGTTATCGCCTTCGAGAGCGCTGACAGGCACGGCGATGAGTTGAGGAATCTGGAGACGCGTAGCCAATGCTTCGAGGCCGCTGCGATGCTGGTTAAAAACGGCCTCGGAAAAATCGACGAGGTCCATCTTGTTGACCGCGGCGATGACGATGGGGATGCCGAGGAGCGCGGCGATGCAGGTGTGACGGCGAGTCTGGTCGAGGATGCCCTTGCGCGCGTCGACCAGAACGATGGCAACGTCGGCCGTGGATGCACCGGTCGCCATGTTGCGCGTGTACTGCTCGTGGCCGGGGGTGTCGGCGATGATGAATTTTCGCTTCGGCGTGGAGAAGTAGCGATAGGCGACGTCGATGGTGATGCCTTGTTCGCGTTCGGCGCGCAGGCCGTCGGTCAGCTGTGCGAAATCGATGGCGGCGTTGTGGGTGACCGAGCGGATGTGGTCGTCGTAGACGTTGCGCGAGTCGTAGAGCAGGCGGCCAATCAGTGTGGACTTGCCGTCGTCGACGCTGCCGGCGGTGGAGAAGCGGAGGAGGCTTTTGGCGCGATCGGCCTCAAGCTGCTGCTCAATCTCGGCATCGACATTGCCGGCGAGGGCGATGCCCTGGGTCTCGTTCACGATGGGTTCTGCGGGGCTTTGGTCTGCAGCGAGCATTTAGAAGTAGCCCTCGCGTTTCTTCAGTTCCATAGAACCATCCTGGTCGTGGTCGATGATGCGGTTGGCGCGTTCGGAGTTTCGCACGGCCATGAGCTCGGCAATGATTTTCGGCACCGTGTCGGCGTCGGAGCGAATGGCTCCCGTGCAAGGGCTGCAGCCGAGGGAGCGCAAGCGGCACTTGACCCACTGCTCTTCGCCGGGCAGGCCTTGTACGAACGATTGCTCGACGGGAATGAGCGAGTCGTTGCGGACAAGCATCTTGCGTTCTTTGGCGTAGTAGAGGGGCACGATGGGAATCTTTTCGAGATGGATGTAGTGCCAGATGTCGAGTTCGGTCCAGTTGGAAAGGGGGAAGACGCGGATGCTTTCGCCGGGCCCGATGCGGCCGTTGAACAGGCTCCAGAGTTCGGGGCGTTGATTCTTCGGGTCCCACTGGCCGGCGCCATCGCGGAAGGAGAAGATGCGTTCTTTGGCGCGGGACTTTTCTTCGTCGCGCCGCGCACCGCCGAAGGCTGCGTCGAAGCCGTAGGCGCGCAGTCCATCGAGCAGGGCTTGCGTCTTGAGAAGGCCGCAGCAGCGTTGGGTTCCGAGGCGTACCGGATTGGCTCCGTCGGCCAATGCTTCTTCGTTGCGCCAGACCAGCAGCTTGAGTCCAAGCTCGGCAGTGTAGTTGTCGCGGAATTCGAGCATCTCGCGGAACTTGTAGCCGGTATCGATGTGGAGCAGCGGAAAGGGGATGGGCGCGGGATGGAAGGCCTTTTGCGCCAGCCGCAGCATGACTGAGGAGTCTTTCCCGATGGAGTAGAGCATGACCGGCTTCTGGAACTCGGCGGCCACCTCGCGCATGATGTGAATGCTTTCGGCCTCGAGAAGCTGGATGTGGCTGAGGCGTTCGCGAGAGGCGGCGGGGTCGACGAGTCCGGGCCCTGCGCCGGAATCAGGCGGAGCGATCGGCAGGGTCGTATCGGTAGGGGGCGACGTAATCAAAGAAGGCCTCTTGGGAGATATTTTGCGGGGAAAAGAAAAAGCCCGCGGCGGCAGGGACTCTGCAGCGCGGGCTTATGGGATGGTTCTGAGTTAAAGCTGTCTTACCCCACAGGCCGGCGCGGTGCACAACAACATGCACAACAGGAGACCGGCATGGAGCAGAAACTCATGAGGGTAATTGTAGCGGTGGGGCAAATATCGGTCAAATGACTGAAGCTCCACCAAATACTGAAGTTGATGAGAGTTGAGGGGGCCAGGACTCAACTTTTCAGCGTGTTGATGGCTGCTGCCAAATCGAAGTCCTTTGCTGTGAGGCCGCCGGCGTCGTGGGTGACGAGAGCGAGCCGGACGCGGTTGTAGCGGATATCGATGTCGGGATGGTGTCCCGCTTTTTCGGCCAGAGCGCCAGCCGCGTTCACGAAGGCGAGGGAGCCGTTAAAGTCCTTGAAAGCAAAGGTCCGGGTGAGCTCGCCAGATTCAACATTCCAGCTGGGCACGGATGGGAGGCGGGTAGAGATTTCGGTCTCGGTGAGCGGCATCGCTTGACTCCTCTCGGCAGTGGGATTCCATCGGGGTTGGATGCGGGGAAATGCGAAGGGTGGCTGGATCCCGCGCCTCAGCATAGCAGCGGTTGTGGACTACTTGCCGGAGGGGGAGGCCGAAACGGCGATCGCGGGCTGTTGCGGCGGAGCGATCCGACTGAGCATCGGCTCGATCTCAGGGTTGGCCATGAAGTTCTGCCAGATGACACCGCTGCGGTAGTTCTCGATCATGACGACCATGGGCGCCTGGTCGAGCGCGAGATAGTCGGGGGAGTACCAGTTCTGCGTCATATTGAAGGCGTCGGTCGGGCCGTAGATTCCCCATAGACGCGCGCCGAGGGTGCGGTAGAAGTATTTGAGCGCAGCCATCGATTCGCCGGGGGTATAGGGGAAAGACCCGAGGGCGGCGGTGGGTGCGATGGTGCCGTTGTCGCTGGATGGGTTGGGTGCGTGGGCCAGGTAGCCGTAGGGATCGAGGCTCGCGGTGAGGCCCCAGACGCCCGGCCCGTATCCCTTGAAGTGGCCGGGGTTCTGCTGGCAGTAGAGATAGTCGATGAGGGCGATGTTGCGATTGTTCTCGAAGTAGTCAGCGTACTTGTCGCGAATTTTGCGGGGGTCGGCCCCCATGAAGGAGTACTGGGTGAAGAACAGCGGGCCGCCGTTGCCGACGCCGACGTTAAGCTTGACGCCTTCATAGGTGTTGCCGTTGCCGTAATGATCGCCCTCGGTAGTGCCGGACCAGGCGACGCGATACTGTTCGGCTGCGGCAGACTGACTGGCCCAACCGGCGTAATACGCGTCAGTTGAGATGCCGTGGGTGGGCGATGCGATGGCCAGCAGGTAGGCAATCATGGTTTCGTTGAAGCCGGTGAGATGGTGATCGGTGCGCCACGACCACTCGGGTGACCAGTGCCAGATGAGGGCGTTGCCTCCTGCCTGGCGTTCGTACCAGTCCCATTCGACGGTTTCCCAGAGATGGGTGATGCGGGCGGCGAGTGCCTGGCCGGCGGTGCCGCGACTCTGCACGTACTGGCGCGCGGTGAGCAGGCCTTCTACCAGGAAGGCAGTTTCAACCAGATCGCCTCCGTCGTCGAACATGCCGAAGACGGGCATGGTGCGGCCGGTGGCGCCGTCCATGAAGTGTGGCCACGCGCCGTGATAGCGCTGCGCCTTCTCAAGAAAGCTGACGATGCGGGTAAGACGTTCGAGGCCCTGGGGCTGGGTGATGAAGTCGCGCTCCATACCGACCACGATGGCCATGATGCCGAAGCCGCTGGCTCCGGTGGCAACGATGCGCGGGTCGCCGGGCACGCTTTCAAGCGCCATGCCCGAGGTCGGATGCGAACCGCGTTCCCAGTAGTAGCGGAAACACTCCTCCTGGAGCATGGTGAGCAACTCGTCGTCTGACATGGGATACGTCTCGGCACCCACGGGACGGGAGAGCGCGGAGGGACGGTATTGCTTGTCGACCACCGCGACTTTATAGGTGACATGCACATTCAGCTTGCCCAGGAAGTCGGCATAGCGATGGAGTCCGGGCTGCTGGATGCCGACGGCTTCAAACGGGCCGTCGTTGGTTGAGCGGTAGATGACGGTATAGGCGAGTTGGTTGGAGTCTCTCGACTCCCATTTGAGATCGACATGGCGCTCGAAGGCTTCGGCACGCAGATCGTATGGCACGGGCAGAGCGGCGGCCTTGGTGGGGGACGGCGGGGGCACATCGTCGATACGAATCTCGTCCACGATCAAGGTGTGGGCCGCGTTGTCGGCTTTGCCCTGGGCAAAGAAGATGGAGTGGAGGAGCTGCGGATCGAAGGGGTGGATGGATTCTGTGGCGAAGCGGCTCAGCGGGATCTGGACGCGGGTCCATTTTTTGGCGGGGAGGTTGCTAACAAATTCTCCAAGGGGAACGCGCGCCGTGAAGTTGTGCTGATCGTCGGTGAGTTGAATCTGCGGCAGGTCGGCCGCGGCCATGCGATCGCCGGAGTAGCACCAGAAGGAGAGTGTGTCGCCGAGAAAATCGGTGGGCCGGTTGTCGTAGCTCACCACGCGGATTTCGGCATCCCAACTGCCGCCTTCGACTGATTTCCATTCGAGGCGGAGTGCATTGGGCGGCGTGAAGAAGGTGTGGGTGTCGACGGGAAGGCGGCCGTTTGGGGAGGCGAGCGCGCTGGGCGCAACGGAGCGCGCACCGGTATAGAAGTCGTTGTCGGGGGTGGAGCTATTGGTAAAGACCAGGTGATTGAGGTAGTCGTCCTGGGCCACGGCGCACGAGCACGATGCGAGTAGGGACAGCGCTACGAGGCAACGAAACGCGTGGAACACACCTGCATCCTTCATGGAGAATCTAATGGGAAATCAGATTCTAAGCCTTGCTCTAGAGCACTTTAGCCGGATCGTGCCGGTACTTGGCAATTGCTCTTTCAGGGTATGCCGATTCTCTCACAGGCGAAGCGAAAGTGCACCCGTATTGAGGCGCTTAGGGGAACCAAGGTGTGCCCGGGATTGCTCCGATCAGGCTGTCGTGCTGCGGGGCCGTGTGGTCAGGATCAGGCCGGCGTTGATCACCGTGAGAACAGCGAGCATGTAGTAGCCGGCATGAGGTGAGCCGAAGTGTTCGTCGGCCCAGACTTTGAGGTTCGGTGCGAGGAAGCCGCCGAGGTTTCCAGTTCCGATGAGGGCGATGCCTCCGGCGGCGGCGCGATCGGCGAGGTAGCCGGTGGGAAATGTCCAGAAGAGCGGCTGCACGGCGATGAAACCGGAGACTGCGATGGAGAGCGCAAGGAGCGAGACCACTGGACCCGCGGTGGGATAGACGAAGCTGGCGCAGCCGGCCACGAGCAGCGTGAGGGACGCCAGTCCGCGATGGGCGAGGCGGCGGTCAGCGAAGCGCGGAAGGAGATAGACGGCAGCGACCGCGCACATCCAGGGAAGCGCAGATACCATGCCGACGGTCAACCCGGCAGAGCGGTGCAGGAGCCGTTCGACCTCGGAAGGCAAATAGAAGATGGCTCCGTAGGTGCTCGTCTGGATAAGGGCATAGATCAGAACGAAGCGCAGCACACGGGGATCACGGAACATGCGGACGAGCTGTGCCGGTCCTGCCTGCCGACGCATGTTTTCTTCTTGTGCAAGCGTGGCCGTAAGGGCTTGCTTTTCGACTTCGGGCAGCCATTGGGCGTCGCTGGGTTTGTCTTGCAGATACCAGAAGGAGCAGACGCCGAGCACGACGGCGAGAAAGCCTTCGACAAGAAACATGTTCTGCCAGCCCTGCAATCCGCCGAGAGTGTGCAGATCGAGCAGCAGGCCCGACAGCGGACCTCCCAGGACGAGGGAGAGCGGGACGCCGATATAGAAGAAGCCAAGAATTTCGCCGCGCACGCGTGTGGGGAACCAGTAGGTGAGATACAAAACGGCGCCGGGAAAGAAGCCTGCTTCGAGAGCGCCGAGAAGAATGCGCAGTTCATAGAACGACGTGCTCCCGGCGACGAACATGGTTGCCATGGACGCCAGGCCCCAGCCGACCATGAGAAACGAGAGCCAGCGTTTGGCGCCAACTTTGTGCAGGATGAGGTTGCTGGGGAAACCGCAGAGCGAATAGCTGATGAAGAACAGGCCTGCGGCAAGCGCGTAGGCATGTTCCGAGATGCCCACCGAGGCCTGCATGGCTTGTTTGGCGAAGCTGACGTTGGCGCGATCGAGGAAAGACACGACGTAGAGCAGCATCAAGTAGGGCGCAAGGCGCCGACGGACGCGCGCGATGGCGGACGGAAGCGCAGGGTCAGCGAGGTCGGATTGCGCTGGTGTCGACTGCATGGGGATTCAGAGCGGCCACGGGGAAAGCGGCGCGTCTACGGGAGTGTATCGGAAGAGGCTTGCGTTCTCAGGAGAGGGGCTGATTCCAGTTTTCGAGGCGAGCCTTGAACTCGGTCATGAATTTGCCGGCATCGGCGCCGTCGATCAGGCGGTGATCGATGGCCAGGCAGAAGTACTGGACGGAGCGAATGGCGATGGTGTCGTTGCCTTCTGCATCGGTAAGCACGACGGGCTCTTTGCGCAGGCCGCCGATGGCGAGAATGGCGGATTCGGGTGGATTGATGATGGGCATTCCATATTCACCACCGAAGGCGCCGGCGTTGGTGAGTGTGAAGGTGGATCCACCGACTTCATCCGGCAGAAGTTTTTTGGTGCGTGCGCGGGACGCGAGATCGTGGATGGTGCGGGCCAGGGCAACGAAGGCGCTGCCCTCGGAAGCGCGAATGACGGGGACGATGAGGCCCCACTCCAGCGCCACGGCGATGCCGAGATGAATATTGCCGTGGTAGTGGATCGACGTCCCATCGAGCGATGCGTTGAGGATGGGGAATTTTCTGAGCGCGTCAATCGTCGCGGAGGCGATGAACGGCATGAAGGTCAATTTGAATCCATGGCGTTGCTCGAAGGATGCACGCTCTCGATCGCGCTGGCGCACGATGCGTGTCATGTCGACCTTATAGACCGTGTGCGCATGGGGGATGGTTCGTTTGCTTTCGGCCATGCGCTCGGCGATGAGCGCACGCATCTTGGTAAGGGGGACCACCTGTTCCTTGAGGGGAAGCGCTTGCGGCTGATCGATCTTCGGCGAGGTCGAGGACCGTTGCGCGGCGGGAAGACTGACATAGGCCAGGATGTCTTCTTTGGTGATGCGGCCGTTGGAGCCAGTTCCGGTCAGACGGCTGAGATCGATATTGTGCTCGTGGGCGATGCGGCGCACCAGGGGCGAGGAGCGCGCGTTCTGGTTCGAGGAGGGGGCAAACGCAGCGGGTTGTGCCGCCGTGGGCATGGATGCGGGTGCGGGAGGCGTAACTTGAGGAGCCGTGGCCATCGCTGGTGCTGTTCCGCCGATGTGCGCGACAACCTGATTGATCTGTACGGTGGCACCTTCGGCGAACCTGATCTCTGTGAGCACGCCCGCAATGGGGGCAGGGATTTCGGCGTCCACTTTGTCGGTAGAGATTTCGAAGAGGGGCTCGTCTTTGCGGACGGAGTCTCCAACCTTCTTGAGCCATTTGGTGATGGTGCCCTCAAAGATGGACTCGCCCATCTGCGGCATGACGACCAGCTGCGCCTGGGGCACCTCCGGTGCGGGTGACTGCGCCTTCGGCGCCACTTCCGGTGGCGCAGACTCTCCAAGATGTCTGGTCCGAGCAAGCGGTCCGCCGTTCTCAGAGAGCACGGCGACCACGGTATTGACCTGGACGGTTGCGCCTTCAGGGAATTTGATTTCGGACAGGACGCCGGCGACTGGAGCGGGAATCTCGGCATCGACCTTGTCGGTCGAGATCTCAAAGAGCGGCTCGTCTTTTTCCACGGGATCGCCCGTCTTCTTGAGCCACTTGGTAATGGTGCCCTCGAAGATGGATTCGCCCATCTGGGGCATGATGACATCCGTGGGCATGAATCGTTCTCTCCGCGCTGCCGTGCCTTACAGGTCCTGCCGGATTATAAATCGGTCTGGGCGCCGGTCTTGATCAGGCTCGCACCGGGCGGTCGCGCGGGTCGTGCAGGCGTTCGACTTCGGGTGGGATCTGCAGCGGCGTATCTTCTGGCCCGGGGCGGCTAGCAGCCTGGGCGCGGAGGTCTTCGAGGCTGGCGAGCGCGAGCACCGGTTCGCCGAGGACCAAGCCAAACTGTCGTCCGGCTTCGTGGGCAATGGTCTCGAGATCCGGCAGGGTATCGGCGACGGGGATCTCCCGGGCGAGACTCGTCACGGGGCGGTCGGTGATGCCGCATGGATTGATCAGCTGGAAGTCGCGCAAGTCAGTTGTGACGTTGAAGGCGAAGCCGTGGGATGTGATGCCGCGGGCGACGTGGATCCCGATGGCACCGATCTTGCCTCCCGCAGGGGGCAAACCTTGGGGCGAGGGGGACGGCGCGTCGAAGGCGCCGCACCAGATTCCAGTGAGGCCCGCGATGCGGCCCGCGCGCACGCCATAAACGCCGCAGAGTCGGATGAGCGCTTCTTCCATTTCTCGAACGAAATCGACGGGGCCGAATCGGCCTCCATTCTTGAGGTGGCTGAAGGTGCGCAAGTCGAAGATGGGATAGCCGACGAGTTGGCCCGGGCCATGGTACGTGACATCGCCGCCGCGATTGATCGCATGGACGGTGATGCCGCGCTGTGCGAGCAAGGCATCGGAGGCCAGGATGTTGGCGCGCGTGGCATTGCGTCCGAGGGTCAAGACGGGCGGGTGCTCAAGAAGAAGCAAAACGTTTTCAATGAGGCCCGCGGTACGAAGGGCGACGAGTTCCTGCTGCAAGCGCAGTCCTTCGTCATAGGCGACACGTCCGAGATAGAGGGTTTGAATCATCGGCTCTCTTTCATTGTAGAGTTACAAACCGGCATGGCGGAGTGACGAACGGGCCTCAACTTTCGCGATTGCACATTCGTCTAACAGACGATGAGCGCCCCGCGAACATGCTGGCGGGCGTCGATTGCTTCTGTTTTTCCTTCCCTGGTTCGGGTTGCAATCTTTGGTACGGTGATCGCTGGATTCCCCCTGCCCTGGTCGGTGTTCGCTCAGACGAAGCCGATTCGACACCAAGAGTTGTCGGCCGTGTCCGCCACCGGACATGCCGATGAGGATGGCTATGTTGGCTCGACTGCGTGCGCGCAGTGTCATGCCAACATCAGCGCCAGCTTTGCCCGCACGCGCATGGGCAACTCCGTGACGAAAGTCTCGCCTGCGAGTGTCCGCAAGCTTCCCCTTCCAGGATCTTTTTATGACCAGGCGATCGATCGGCATTTCGAAGTGTTCAGCCGGAATGGAAAGCTCTTTCAAAGCGAATTTGCGCAAGGCGCAGATGGTGAAGAGACTTTCCGCGCTACGCAGGAAGTGAAGTGGATTGTGGGTGCCGGCGCCAACGGGTTTGGCGGATTGGTGCAGCGCGGCGCTTCTTTGTTTGAAGCACCGCTGTCGTACTATTCCACTCCGCAGAAGTGGGAGCCGTCGCCGGGGTATGAGCAACAAGACACCGGCTTCAACCGTCCTGTGCTTGCCGGCTGCATCTCCTGTCATGTGGGACGGCCGGCTCCGGCGGACCAGGATACGGGCAAGTTTGGGCCCGTGCCTTTTCTTCAGGCTTCGATCGGCTGCGAAAACTGTCATGGGCCCGGAGCGGCGCATGTGCAGGCGATGAAGGCGGGCGGCTCGCGCAGCACGGGAGTTCATATCGTCAATCCCGACAGGTTGTCGGCTGACCTCGAGAACGATATTTGCATGTCGTGTCACGAGGCAGGTGACAGCCGGGTGCCGCGGCCGGGTAAGACGTATCAGGATTTTCGCCCTGGAACGCCTCTGGACAAAGCGGTGTCGATCCTGATGGTTCCGATCAAGCGCGACGCACCGGATGCGCACGATCATGTGCAGCATTATTTCGAGATGTCGATGAGCAAGTGTTTCCGTGCGAGCTCCCGGCAATTGCGCTGTGCGACGTGCCACGATCCGCATGTGGAACCGAGCCGCGAAGAAGCGCCGGACTATTTCAATCGAAAGTGCATGAACTGCCACGAGAGCAGCGCATGCAGGCTCTCAATGGAGGCGCGCCAGAAGACAGCACCGGCGGACAACTGCATTGGCTGCCATATGCCGCAGCGGGAAGCCCCGGAAACGGCGCATACCAGCTTAACCAATCACCGGATTCTGGCGCGTCCCGGGGAGCCGTGGCCTGAGGAGGCCTTCGAGCAGACCACGCCGGAGATGCCTGACCTGGTGCATCTGAATCGCGTGCGGGATGAGCCGGACGATCTACCGGCAATCAGCCGGCTTGAAGCCTACCGAGAGATTGGGGAGCGCAAGCCTGAATATGCCGATGCGTACCAAAAGATGCTTGGTGAACTGGAGCAATCGGATCCCGATCACGTGTCGGTACAGGAGGGATTGGGGAAGCGGGATCTTGCAGCGGGGGAAGTGGAGGCGGCGATCGTGCATCTTCGTCGAGCTGCCGCGCTCAGTCCGGAAAGGGCGATCGATCAATCCCTATTGTCGGATGCGCTCGCGCGGGAAGGGCATCTGGACGAAGCGATTGCGGCGGGGGAAAGGGCGGTCGGCCTCGATCCATATCATGCGCTCTATCAAAAGTCGTTGGTCGATCATTTGATTGAAGCGAAGCAATATGACAAGGCCGTCGCGGCGATGGAGCACTACATGGAGCTATTTCCTGAAGACGACTTCATGCGCAAGATGCTGAAGATCGCGCAGGAGTAGGCCTGGCAAGGTGCCCACTCTACTCTTGTTTGGTTGGCAAGAAGAGCGGTTGGAATACCGAGCGTACGCGGAAGTAGACCAGGATCCAGCACAGTGTGACGACCAGGCTGACGGGGATCGCCTGTGGCGTCAATGTGGCGTTGACGAACAAAATATTTACGATCACGGGCGCGAGGAAAGCGAGAGCCAAGGGGACGAAGCGGTTGGCCAGCAGAAAAAGGCCAGCGATCACTTCGAATGTTCCGACCAGCATGGCGTATTTGGTGGCGATGAAGACGGTCATGAATTGGCCAGCCATGCCGCCGGGCAAGGGTCCGGTTGGCATGAAGTTGAAGAACTTGTTGAGGCCGAAGACAACAAATATCAGACCCATCAAGTAGCGGGCGATTGTGGCAGCGATCTTCATAGGTTTTATCTCCTCGCGCGGATTCGCTCGTTGAGAACGGCGATGATGAAGCCGAATCAGAGCCGGTGCGCAAAACTGCTGCAGACCACTATGGAGGGTGGAGGTGGGTTTGTCGACCGAAACCTATTGGTAACGAATGCCGAAGGGCACGTTCGAGTAAACTGGGAGACGGCAGGAGGACCGGGCGGTCGCTGCCGGGAGCCTGGGAAACCGGGTGACCGGGGGAGGAAAGTCCGAACTCCGCAGGGCAGTGTGCCGGATAACGTCCGGGACGCGAGCTTTAAGGCTCGTGGACGGCCAGTGCCACAGAAAACATACCGCCTTTGAGGCCGCAAGGTCGCAGTGGTAAGGGTGAAAAGGTGCGGTAAGAGCGCACCGCTCCGGCAGTAATGGCGGAGGCAGGGTAAACCCCACACGGAGCAAGACCAAATAGGGAGGGATGCATGGGCCAAGAGCCAGGCTCATGCGGCGCACCGGCCCGGTGCGACAAGGCGGCTCGAGCAAGTGCCGAAACCTCCGGGTAGGTCGCTGATGAGTGTCCGCGGCAACGCGGCGCCTAGAGGAATGACCGCATCAAACAGAATTCGGCTTACGAGTCCTTTTGCCGAATCACGATCAGCCCCGGTGGGAGATCCCCCTCGGGGCTGGCCATTTTGTGGCCCACTCTGGCATCGGCGGCGCGCCGCAGCGCGATGCGTTGCTTGCGACGCAAGAAGAAGAGACATCTTGCACCGGCACCTGCGGCGTCTTCGATACCATCGAAGCATGTTGCGTGTGAAATTACTGGAACCGGGCGCCAAGCTGCCGGTGGTTGCGCATCCGGGCGAAGACCTGGGCTATGACATTTTTGCGTTGGAGGCGGCAGTGCTGCCTCCGCGCGCGACGGCTCGCCTGCGAACGGGTATCGCCGTGGAAGCCCGTCATCCTGCAACCGGGGGAGCGCTTGGGCTGCTGGTGCGGGATCGTTCGTCGATGGCGGCGCGGGGGATCGCTACAACCGGCGGCGTGATCGATGCCGGCTATCGCGGCGAGATTCTGGTGCTAATGGTCAATCTCGGCGAGGTCGCTGTCGAAGTGAAAGCCGGCGAGAAAATTGCACAGATGATTCCCGTGCCCGTATTGACAGGCGCGGTCGAGGAAGTGGAAAGCCTCGAAGAGTCGGCGCGCGCGGAGAAGGGATTCGGAAGCAGCGGACGGTAGCAAGGCTCGCTTGCTTCCCGTCCTGCCTCACTCTTGTTAGTTGCGGCCCAGGCCGTCGTTCTTGTGGTAGTTGGGATAGGGCGGGATCGGTATCGCGGGAATTGGATTGGCTTTCAATTCATCGAGCACGGTCTGTACGCCGGTTTCGAGTTGCAGGTCGTGGCCCGCGGCAACGTCTTTGGGCAATTCTTCGATCATTACGTCGGGCGCGATGCCGTGGTTCTCAACTTCCCAGTCGCCATGCAGGCCATAGATGGCATAGCGAGGCGCGGTTACGCGGCCGCCGTCGATGAGCGGAGGATAGCCGCCGATGCCAACGAGGCCGCCCCATGTCCGTGTGCCGATCAATTTACCGATAGCGGCCTTGCGGAAGTACCAGGGCATCGCGTCGCCTCCGGAGCCGGAGTTCTGATTGATGAGCATCGCCTTGGGTCCGAAGATGGCACCGACGGGATCATGTACCGGCTTGCCGTCGCGCTCGATCGCTCCGGAGAGCGGGAAACGCTTGAGCACATCGACAATGTAGTCGGCAATTAAACCACCTTCGTTCCACCGCTCGTCGAGCACCAGGGCCTGTTTATCGAGCTGTGCGTAGAAGTAGCGGTTGAAGCTGCTGTATCCCGCGCCCCCGGTGTTGGGCATGTAGACGTAGGCCACCTTGCCGCCGGAGAGCTGATTGACCTTGCGGCGATTGCTTTCGACCCAGTCGAGATTGCGTAATCCGTCTTCGTCATCGATGGGAACGACGGTTACATCGCGCGCGTCTTTGCTGTCGGCATGAGGGCCAACGCGCAGGACGGTCTGCTTGCCCGCGGCGCCGTCGAAGGCCTGGTAGATGTTGTCAGAGCTGTGGAGCTCGCGGCCATTCACTGCAAGCAGGTATTCGCCCTCTTTGACGTAGACACCGGGCAACGTCAGCGGCGAGGCCAAGCCGGGTGTCCAGTTTTGCCCGCCGAGGATCTTCGCGATCCGGTAACGTCCGTTCTCAACCGTGTAGTCCGCACCGAGCAGCCCGGTCTTGGGAGCGTTGTCATGGTCGGCGGGACTGTTGATGAACATGTGGCCGATCGTGATTTCGCCAAGCATTTCGATGGAGAGGTAAGTGAACTCTGCTCGCGAGCCGAGGTTAGCGAGATAGGGTTGGTACCGGGCTTCGATCTTGGGAACGTCGAGGCCGTGGGTGTGCGGATCGTAGAGGAAGTCGCGTTCGATCCTCCATGTCTCGTGGTAGATCTGACGCCATTCGGCGCGCGGATCGACGGTCATTCGCATTTCGCCGAGATTGAGCGGCTTGCCGGGGTTGTCGTTGCCCGATTTCAGATCATCTGCTGGAGCGATAGTCCAGCCACCCTTGCGCGCGTAGAGAACCTTGGTGCCGTCGGTTGAGACCTCGAACGCGTCGAGCTTGCTGAGGACTGACTCTGGTTCGCGTTTCTCCAGAGTAAATTTCCATAGCGCCTGGATGCCCGGTCCGCCGTCTTCGTTCGAAGAGCGGCCGATGGACGACCCTTCTGCGAGATAGAGGACACCGGCTTTGCCTGCGAAGAGGTCGCTGTAACGGCGGGCTGGAATCGGCAGCGAGAGGATGCGGTTGCCGATGCCGTCGAGATCGATGGTGACGGCAGCGGGCTTGTCCTTGTCTGCATCCTTCTTGTCTTTGTCGTCGGACTTGGTCTCATTCTTGGCTGAAGGCTTGGCGTCTTTTTTCTCGTTGTCAGAAGACTTTTCGCTGTCGGGCTTCTTTTCGTCTTTGGGTTTTTCGTCGTCGCTCTCGGGAGGGACGGGGGATGCCCCATCCTTGGCCAGGACGACGACGTAGGGTGCGTTCGATTCAGCTCGATCGAGCGAGGACAGATCGATGCCGGCATCGGAAGGACCGTCGTTGGTGGAGGCCAGGAAGTAGAGATACTTGCCATTCTGATCGAAGGCGGGATTGGTGGCGTCGCTCATGCCATCGGTCACCTGGGTGAACTTATGGGTGTCGAGCGAGTAGAGAAAGATAGCGTCGAGCTGGTTGTCCAGGTCGCGAGCGTAGGCGATCCACTTCGAATCTGTCGACCAGACTGGAGAGAAGGACGTGGAGAAACTGCTATAGATCGCGTGGTCGATGAGGACTGGTTTGCCGGCCGGTACATCAACCAACCAAAGGCGATTGTGCTTGTCGGTGTAGGCGATGTGCTTGGAGTCGGGTGACCACTGGGGAGAGTAAAAATAGCTGGGGTTGGGCCCGAGATCGACTACCGTGGGCTCTTTGAAGCCGGTTTGATCGCGCAGGTAGAGCTTGTATTCTCCCGAGGCGTCGGAGAAGTAGGCGACGGTTTTGCCGTCGGGGCTCCAGGAGGGATCGCGCTCGGCCGCGCCCGGCGTATTGGTCAGATTGCGCGTGTCGCCCTTTTCCGCGGGAACGGAGAAGATTTCGCCGTGCGCTTCAAATACTGCGCGTGCTCCGGTTGGTGAAATTGCAGCGTTGGTGATTTCGTCGGGGCGCACCGAAGCGATGTGCGGCTCGAGAGATGGAAGTTCGCCCGTGAATCTGGATCGGAACAGTGTGGTCGGCGTTGCTGGCAGTGTCGACGAGATGAATGGAGCCGAATTGTTCGTAGACGATGCCTTCGGGGCCGGCTTGGAAACTCTTGAGATCGAACCCGGAGTTGGGAACGACCTGCGTCACCTTGTTTGAGTCAACATCGAAGCGGAAGAGAGAGACTGGTCCACTGCGATCGGAGAGGAAATAGACCGCATTGCCGACCCACACCGGGTTGGAATCATTCGAGTTTTCGCGCGGTACTTTGACCAGGTCGAGAGATTTGAGGTTGACGATCCAGATGGGAGTTGTTTGGCCGCCGGTGTAACGTTTCCATGCCGGTTCCCACTTGGTGATGGGGTTGTAGGCGATGGATTGACCGTCGGGGGAGAACGAGCCCTGGGAACCTGCCGGCAGAGGCAGAGCGTCGGGCATTCCAGAACCGTCCGCATGGACAAGAAACAGCTTCAGGAAGTGGCGATAGCTGAGGGCTTTGGTGGCGATGAGCACGCTCTTGCCGTCCGGTGTCCAGCCTGCAATTTCAGCGCCCACCGGGTGCCAGGTGACACGTCGGGGGACGCCGCCGGATGCGGAAACGATGTAGACGTCGGAGTTGCCATTGAGATGCGCGGTGTAGGCAATCTCGGCGCCATCGGGAGAAAAGTAGGGGCCAGCCTCTACGTGTCCGTTCGATGTGAGGCGTTCGGCGTCTCCGCCACTGCGGCTCACGGTCCAGATATCGTCCGCGTAGAGGAACGCAATTTTTTCCTGCGACAGAGAAGGATTGCGCAACAACAGCGGTCCTGCCGTTGCAGACGACTGGGCGCGTGCGCCAGGGGCGACGAGAACTACAGCCAGACATACGAGAGAACTTGCAAACAGGGCAGCGGCAAGTCCACGAAAGCAACGCGTCATAGATTTGTCTCCGGCACAAATTGATCGGTGACGCGCCACTCGAGGACCAGGTTGGCGGCGATGCATGGTCGTCCCGGATCTGAGGAAGCAGGAAGACCTGCAACCCGTGGCGATGCCCATGCTCTCAGCGAACTGGAGCCGAAGAGTTGCCGCTGGATGAAGCGGCGGACCTCTCATATTTCGGCTGTTGCGGAGCGTCGCACCCATCCTAGCAGTCTGCCGGCAAAAATCGAGGCGCAAAGAGGCGGGCAGTCCGATTTGACGGCGAGGAGAACATTTGTTTGGTGGGTCTGGAATAAAAAGCGCATCGGTCAGTTCTCGTGAGTGCACACAGCTTGTGCAGCATCGAGGAATGAAAAATGAGCAGACCAAACGCGCGTGGCGTGGTGACATTGCAGCCGACTCTCCGTACCGAACCCAACGAGATCAGCCAGGACGGTATCGACCGGCGCGGCTTTTTGAAATGCATGGCCTGGGCTGGGACAGGCCTGGTGTGGACGTTTGCGGGAGGTGTGCCTGTATCGCGCGTCTTTGGTCAGCCGGTCCATGGGAAGCAAGCCGATTTCAGCTTTGTGCAGATCAGTGACAGCCATCTTGGTTTCAATAAGCCCGCCAACACGGATGTGACGGCAACCCTGCAGGCTGCGCTCGACAAGATTGACGCTCTGCCGCATGCACCGGACTTTCTGATTCACACCGGCGACCTGACCCACTCGTCGAAGCCGGGGGAGTTTGACACTCTCAGCCAAATGCTGGGGAGCAAGAGGCAGGTGTTTTATGTGCCAGGTGAGCACGACACCTCGGTGGATGACGGGAAGATGTATCTTGAGCGGTTCGGCAAAGGCTCGCAGGGGAACGGCTGGTACAGCTTCGACCACAATGGCGTGCACTTTATCGGCCTCGTCAACGTGGTTCAACTGGAAGGCATGGGCAGGCTGGGCCAGCCGCAGTTGGATTGGTTGAAGAGAGACGTTGCGGGGTTGAAGAGCAGCGTGCCGATCGTGGTGTTCGCGCACATCCCACTCTGGGCTATTTATCCCGCCTGGGGATGGGGAACGTCGGACAGCGAACAGGCGTTCGCGCTGTTGAAACGCTTTGGCTCGGTGACCGTGCTCAACGGGCACATTCACCAGGTGATGCAAAAGGTTGAAGGCAACGTGGCGTTTCATACTGCGACGTCGACAGCCTTTCCTCAGCCAGCGCCGGGGAGCGCGCCTTCTCCGGGGCCGATGAAGGTTCCGGCAGAGCGACTTCGCTCTGTTCTCGGTATCACCGAAGCGAGTTTCGTGCCGCACCGCCATGCGCTGGCCATTGTGGATGCGTCGTTGTCGGGCGCCGAGCTGAAGGCGCCGGAGGCTACGGCTTGAGGTCGAGAGCAACAAGACGGAACGAGATGTTGCCGGAGAAGTTCACTTGCCTGGCGGGGACCGTGATGCTGGTCGTGACGGTTTTCGGTACGTCTCCGGGCGGCTATGGGGCGAACGGCCCGACCGGAGATGCCGTTCACGGCAAAACGCTCTTTGAGAAACGCTGCACCGGTTGTCACTCCTTGGATCAGGCGAAGGAAGGTCCGCCTCTGCGCACGGTGTATGGCCGCAAAGCCGGCACCGTCGCGAGCTTTCAATACTCCGACGCGTTCAAGGGCGTGCAGATCACCTGGGATGACGTGTCGCTGGACAAGTGGCTGACGGATACCGAGTCAGTGATCCCCAATAATGACATGGCATTTCGTGTGCCGAGTGCCGAGGAGCGAGCGGACATTATCGCCTTTCTTCGTTCCGCGGGAGCAAAGGCCAGCCACCCTTAATGGTGTGCCGGCCTTTGCGGCGGATCCGCTACGGGTTGAGGAATTTCAGGATTGCGCGTTCATCTTCGCGGCTGAGATTCGCCCGTACGCGCATGTGGCGAATGATGGTTCCGGAGATGCGCGGCGGGAAGCTTTGCGGAGCGTTATGGCAACGAGCGCAGTTTTGCCGAAAGGCTCGTTCGCCTGCGCTGGGCGGTTCAGGGCGCGAGGCTTTGTCCTGTTGCCCGGAGGACGCTGGCTCAGCAGCGGCGGCAAGGCTTCGTGTCTGCGTCGCAAGCAACAACGTGTAAGCGAGGAACAAGGATGACATCGCGATTTTCAGGGTGCGCATTATTTGCCCTTCCAGGTGGGAAAGAGAAAGCGGTAAACGAGCCCGGTCTCCCACACATTGCGATTGCCTGTCGAGGAGAGTTGACGGGCATAACTCGTGTTGATGCGGAGCTCGTGAGGCAGGTAGTAGTCGAGCCCGAAGTCGGCGCGCCTGGTGTCTGCGGAGGGCAAGCCGTCGGTGGGATCGGGACTGTTGCGGAAGGTTTGCTGCATGCGAAAGATCGGCTCAAGCCTGCCCACTGCACTATCGGGGCCGCCGAAGTGCGAGAGGCGATAGTCGGTCTCGACCCAGTAGCCCTGCGAGTGTTCGCCGTGTGCGTATTCAGAGCGAAGGTGGAACGGGCTGTCGATGGGCTGCCACCACACGTGCAAGCCGGAGTAATTCTGATGCGTCCCTTGCAGGAGGCGTCCGTAGGAGCCGCCGACTTCGAGGCCGGTTTGGGGAAAGTAGACCGACGCGCGTCCTCCGCTGGACCGTTCAGAGTTGAACTGCAGATTGGTGCTCGTGGTCGAGAAGTATGCGGCGTAGTCTACGTAGAATTTCGCATTGGAGATCGCAGAACCACGAACCATGCCGCCGACGCTGGAGTCGGTGCCCATGGTGCCGAGCGGGATGATGAGCGGGCCATCTTCGAATTTGCCAATCCAGATAGGCGACAGCCGTTCGTTGTAGGTGCCGAAGGGCGTAAGAAAGTCTCCGGCAACGATGGTGAGGTGCGGCGAGACAAGGAAATCACCTTGCAGAAAGGTGAGATTGAGAAACGGCGCGCTGGTATAGCCGGGCTGACCGTTCCCTTTTACGAAGAACGACTCGATCAAGTTCGCGCGGCTTTCAACGAGCACGTGCGAGCCGATGGGCGCCGCGAGCAGAGGCGAGAGGACCGGGAGATAGGTCGTGTTTCCGCCGTTGGTGCTGCTGAAGAAGCCAACTCCGCCGGAGATGAGGGGGGTATCTTGCGCAGATGCATCGCTGACAACTGCCGACATACCCGTGCTCAAGGCCAGGGCCGCGGCAATATGGCGCAGTGGACGGGAAGAGAAGAAACCGAAGACATCCGACATTTCTCCATGCTGGGCGAGGCTCGGCTGGTGCGTGTCAGAACGCTGTCTTGCGAATGTCAGGGCATTGTCATTTCGCCGGCTGGTTGCTCCGGATCCGTCTGGCGTGGCGCCGGCATGCACCCCGTGACGTCTGCAACGACGGCAGAAACAAATCGTTGACAATCTGTTGACACATGCATGACACCCACGGCTGATCCGCCGTTTAGTTTGAGAACGCGGTTGGAATTTACCCAAGCCTCACAAGCACGTTGAGGCGAAATGCGGCGAGCCGTCCAGGCTGCCGGCACAAAGGATGAAGGAGCTTATGCGTAGCTGGAAACTGATTGTCACTTTGTTTCTTTTGATGATGGGACCCCAGGTGCTGGTGCGGGTCGCTGGTGCAGAGCCTTCTGCGCAGCACGTAGCGGTGACGGCCAAGAAGTTTGCATTCGAGCCTGCAGTGATCACGGTGAAGAAGGGCGAACCGGTGGACCTTGTGCTGAAGAGTTCAGATGTTCCACACGGCTTGCG
>DATAVC010000079.1:0-94889 GCA_036267935.1 Occallatibacter sp.
CCCAGCGCGTAGAGCCGCTCCATATCCTCACGCCGCTGCTCGGCCTGGCGCGCCTGGTTCCGCGCGCGCTCCGCAACGCGACCGGCGGCCAGCGCACTCGCAACAAACGAAACAAACGCCACCAACTCCCCGGTACCGGCCAGCCGCAGCGTGTGATACGGCGGAAGAAAGAAGA
The DNA here is from genome assembly GCA_036267935.1 of Occallatibacter sp. GTDB lineage: Bacteria > Acidobacteriota > Terriglobia > Terriglobales > Acidobacteriaceae > Telmatobacter. The sequence goes on from DATAVC010000079.1 coordinate 176, forward strand.
AGTCGAAGGCGAGCGCGCAAATAACCGAGCTGTAGAGAGAGATAAGGATGCCCGACTGGGCCGCGGTCCAGACCACGAGCACCAGGAACACCAGGCCCGCAGTGTTCGAATCGGCGCGCAGCCACGCCAGCAATGCCGTCATGCACACGGCGGCAAGCGTCGAAGCGAGCCAGCGCCGCGCGCTGGGCAGATCGAGGGCAAAGGGCATCAGGCGTCTCACTCGGAATCATACCGCCCGGAGAGATGATGTAATCTGCCCAAGGACGAAAGAAGAACGACATGCCCGGAAGAATTCTTGTTATCGACGATGAGCCGCAGATTACCCGCGTTCTGCGCGCTTCGCTTTCTGCACAGAGCTTCGACGTGCGGACAGCCAACGATCCTGAAGAGGGAGTCCGCGTTTTTCGCGAGTGGCAGCCTGACCTGGTCATCACCGATCTGATGATGCCGGTCATGAGCGGCGTTGAAGTCTGCCGCGCCATTCGATCCACAGCGACCACGCCGATCATCGTTCTCTCCGTGCGCGATCACGAAAAAACCAAGGTGGAGGCCCTCGATGCCGGGGCCGATGACTATGTCACCAAGCCATTCGGTATCCAGGAACTGCTGGCGCGCGTACGGGCTCATCTGCGTCGTGCGCCCGAACGAGCCACAGCGGCAATCGAAGCCGGCGACTTTGTCATCGATGAGAACGCACACTCCGTGACCGTGCAAGGCAAGCCCCTGCACCTCACTCCGAAAGAATTCGAACTGCTGGTTCACCTGGCGCGCAACGCCGGCAAGGTCATGACCCATCGGGTCCTTCTGACGGCAGTGTGGGGCGCGCAGTCAGCCTATCAGCCCGAATACCTCCGCGTATTTGTGGGCCAGCTGCGCAAGAAGCTCGAAAACGAGACCGGTCGCCAATACATCCAGACCGAGCCTTGGGTCGGCTATCGCTTTGTCCCCGAAGGCTGGATGGGCGAACAGGAATAGGTTCGTCGTCGCAGCGAGCGACAACTCGACACTCCGGCGATACCCGAAACCTCAGCTTCGACAGCCTGTACATGAAACAGACTCGAAGCCTTGTCGTTGGCCGGTCTTTATCTTTTCTTTAGATTTTCCTTCCGCACTTGCAATGCCCCACCCTTCAAGATCGATCTGAGCATGAGGAATCTCGTCCGCGCGTTCTGCGGGCGAACTCCCCTGCCACGAGGTTTCTACGATGCAAGATCTCGCGATGTTGCTGTTCACCGTCATTTTCTTCGGCGTGGCGTTTCTCTACGTCAAAGCCTGCCAGAAGTTGAGGTAGCCATGGACCTGGTCACTCTGATCGCAATCATTTGCTCCCTTCTTCTTCTGGCTTATCTCACCATTTCCCTGCTCTATCCGGAGAAATTCTGATGACCGCGAACGGCTGGTTTCAATTTGTTCTCTACTCCGTTGTACTGATCCTGACTGTGCGGCCGGTCGGGCTCTACCTCGCGCGCGTGCTTGAAGGCCAGCGCACGTGGCTTGACCCGATCCTGCGACCCATCGAGCGCCTGACCTACCGGCTCTGCGGTGTGAACGCCGCCAAGGAAATGAACTGGCGCGAATACGCCTTCGCCATGCTCGGGTTCTCGGCCGTCAGCATGGTGCTGACCTATGCCCTGGAGCGTGCACAGGCCGTCTTGCATGTGGGCAATCCCCAGGGACTACCCGGCGTCGGGCCCGATCTGGCATGGAACACCGCCGCCAGTTTCACCACCAACACCAACTGGCAGTCGTACACGCCCGAAGCCACGATGAGCTATCTCACGCAGATGGTCGCGCTCGCCACCCACAACTTTTTTTCTGCCGCCGTGGGCATCGTAGTCGCCATCGCTCTCATTCGCGGTATCAAGCGCACCACGTCCGCCACCATCGGCAACTTCTGGGTCGACACGACGCGGACCCTGCTCTATATCCTGCTGCCCGCCTCGGTGCTCTATGCGCTGCTGCTTGTGGCTCAAGGAGTACCGCAGAACCTGCACGCCTACGTGACCGCTCACAATCTTGAAGGACAGGCACAGACCATCGCGCAGGGGCCCGTCGCATCGCAAGAAGCCATCAAGATGCTGGGCACCAACGGCGGCGGATTCTTCAACGCCAACAGCGCGCATCCGTACGAAAACCCCACCCCGTTTTCGAACTTCCTCCAGATCCTCTCGATCTTCATTATTCCCGCCGGCCTTACCTACACGCTGGGCCGCATGACCGGCGCACCAGGGCACGGCTGGGCGGTCTTCGCCGCCATGTACGTTCTGTTCGCAGCCGGCTTCACAACCGCCTATTGGGCCGAGTCGCATCCTCATCCGCTGATTCACGGCGCGGCGCAGACCGGCACGGCCACCGCTCCCGGCGGAAACATGGAGGGCAAGGAGGTTCGCTTCGGCGTGGCCAACAGCGCGCTGTTCGCGACCATCACGACAGACGCCAGCTGCGGCGCCGTCAATAGCATGCACGACAGCTTTACGCCTCTGGGCGGCATGGTTCCGCTCACCAACATCATGCTCGGCGAAGTAATCTTTGGCGGAGTCGGCGCAGGGCTCTACGGCATGCTGATCTTCGTCGTCAAATCGGTCTTCATCGCCGGCTTGATGGTGGGCCGCACCCCCGAATACCTGGGCAAGAAGATCGAGGCCTACGACATCAAAATGTCGATGCTCTTCGTGCTCATCTTTCCCCTCGTCGTGCTTGGGCTCGCAGCGCTGTTTGTTCTTTCGCCGACCGTCGGGCTCGCGAGCCTGAACAATGCCGGCCCCCACGGACTCAGCGAAATTCTCTATGCGTTCACCTCGGCCGTAGGCAACAACGGCTCGGCCTTCGCAGGATTGAACGCGAACACCTGGGGGTACAACGTCGCGCTGGGATGGGCCATGCTCATCGGTCGCTTCCTGATGATCATCCCTGTGCTGGCCCTGGCAGGCAATCTCGCGGAGAAGAAGAGTGTTCCGCCTTCGCCGGGAACCTTCCCTGTGAACACGCCTCTCTTCGCCGTGTTGCTCATCAGCGTGGTTCTCATTCTGGGTGCGCTCACGTTCTTCCCGGCCTTGAGCCTTGGACCCATCCTTGAACACCTCTTGCTGCAGCACGGGCAGGTTTTCTAACGCGTTGCAACCAGAAAGAGACGAACGGTCATGGCAGAAAAGAAAAATCTTTGGAACACGCAGATCATGCGCCAGGCTTTGGTGGACTCGCTGCGCAAGCTCGACCCGCGCTGGATGGTCAAAAATCCAGTCATGTTCGTGGTCGAAGTGGGCAGCATGCTCACCACCGCTCTACTCATTGAGAACTGGGCCCATCATCGCCCCGGCTTCGGCTTCAATCTCCAGATCACGCTCTGGCTGTGGTTCACTGTGCTATTTGCCAACTTCGCCGAGGCCATGGCCGAAGGGCGCGGCAAGGCCCAGGCCGACACGCTGCGCAAAGCCAAAGGCGAGACCATCGCCAAGCGCTACAAGGCAGACGGAACCTTCGAAGATATTGCCAGCGGTCTGCTGCGCGCCGGCGACGTGATCTATGTTGCTGCCGGCAGCTACATTGCGGGAGACGGCGAAGTGATTGAGGGCGTCGCTTCGGTGGATGAATCGGCCATTACCGGTGAATCCGCTCCCGTGATCCGCGAAGCAGGCGGCGACCGCTCGGCGGTTACGGGTGGCACCAAGGTGCTCTCGGACTGGATCAGAGTGCGCATCACCTCCAATCCTGGCGAAACATTCCTCGATCGCATGATCGCGCTGGTCGAAGGCGCGACACGGCAGAAGACACCGAACGAGATCGCCCTGAGCATTCTGCTCTCCGGCCTCACCATCGTCTTCCTGCTCGCCGTGGTCACGCTGCAGCCGTTTGCGATCTATTCCAAGGCGCCCCAAACCATCTTTGTTCTGGTCTCTCTGCTCGTGTGCCTCATCCCCACCACGATCGGCGGCTTGCTTTCCGCCATCGGCATTGCAGGCATGGATCGTCTCGTCCAATACAACGTGCTCGCCATGAGCGGCCGCGCCGTCGAAGCCGCGGGCGACGTCAACACGCTGCTGCTCGACAAGACCGGCACCATCACCCTCGGCAACCGTCAGGCTACGGAGTTCCGCCCGGCGCCCGATGTGGATGCCGAACGCCTCGCCGATGCCGCTCAACTCGCGTCGCTCTCCGACGAAACCCCGGAGGGCCGTTCCATCGTCGTGCTGGCCAAGGAACAGTACAACCTGCGCGGCCGCGACCTGGGCGGCATCCACGCTGAGTTTGTTCCCTTCACCGCGCAGACCCGCATGAGCGGCGTCAACCTTCCTGGAGTCCGCATCCGCAAAGGCTCCGTCGATGCCATCTCCCGCTTTCTCGAGGATCAAGGCTCGTCTCTGCCGAAGAAAGTGCGCGAGGCCGTCGAAGATATTGCTCGGATGGGGGGCACACCGCTCGTCGTCGCCGAGAACGCCTCGGCACTCGGCGTGATCTATCTCAAAGACATCGTCAAGGGCGGTCTGAAGGAGCGCCTCGCGCGCCTGCGCGCCATGGGCATTCGCACCATCATGATCACAGGCGACAATCCCCTCACCGCAGCAGTAATCGCACGCGAAGCCGGCGTCGACGACTTCCTGGCTGAAGCCAAGCCCAAAGACAAGATGGACCTGATCAAGCGCGAGCAAGGCAAAGGCAAACTGGTCGCGATGACAGGAGACGGCACCAACGACGCGCCCGCCCTGGCCCAGGCCGACGTAGGCGTTGCCATGAATTCCGGGACGCAGGCTGCCAAAGAAGCCGGCAACATGGTCGACCTGGATTCGAATCCTACCAAGCTGATCGAGATCGTCGAAATCGGCAAGCAGTTGCTGATGACGCGCGGTGCGCTCACCACATTCTCCATCGCCAACGACGTTGCCAAATACTTCGCCATCATTCCTGCGATGTTTGCCGGAGCCTTTCCGGTGCTGAACGCGCTCAACATCATGTATCTGCACTCGCCGCAGTCGGCCATTTTGTCGGCCGTCATTTTCAACGCGATCATCATCATCGCCCTCATTCCGCTAGCGCTGAAAGGCGTGAAGTATGAACCCAAGGCCGCCGATATTCTGCTGCGCAATAACCTGGTTGTCTACGGCGTAGGCGGTGTGTTCATTCCCTTCATCGGCATCAAGGCGATCGATATGGTCATCGTCGCGCTGCACCTGGCATAACAAGGAGCTCTCATGCATTCCGTCGCAACCTCCGCGCTTCCCATCACCGCAACCGTACCCGTGACTGCCGTCAAACATTCCATCTGGGGAACGGCCATCCGGTTCACGATCCTGACCATGCTCGTATGCGGACTGGCCTATCCCTTGCTCGTCACGGGCATCGCCTCGGTCCTCTTCCCGCATCAGGCTGCGGGCAGCTTGATTCTGCAGAACGGCCAGGTCATCGGCTCAGAATTGCTCGCCCAGAGCTTTACCTCGGATCGCTACTTCCACCCCCGTCCCTCGGCAGCCGGCAACGGCTACGACGCGACCTCGTCCGGCGGATCCAATCTTGCCCAGTCCAATGCCAAGCTCGTGCAGCGCATGCAGGGCGACATCGATAAGCTCGCCGCGCAAAATCCGGGCAAGCCGGTTCCCATCGACCTGGTCACCACCTCCGCCTCCGGCCTCGATCCCGACATCACGCCCGATGCCGCTCTCTATCAGGTCGGTCGTGTCGCCAAGGCCCGCGGACTGGCTGAGGAGCAGGTGCGGCAGCTGGTGCAGCAGCATACCCTTGGCCGACAGCTCGGCATACTCGGCGAACCGCGGGTGAACGTGCTTGCCCTCAACCTCGATCTCGACAAGCTCGCGAAGTGATTTTTCCGGTGGCTTCCCCCTGGAAATGGGGAGGGCAAATGCCCTCCCCGCTTTTTTTTGATCCCATGCGCGTTACCACGGCGTAGTCGAGCGTGTCGACAAGCGATCCTGCAGTCGAATACCATACCCTTTCGAGCGTTGGCCAATTCGGCCGGAGCACCCGATGCAGGCTTCCCTCTTTATTACCTGCTACAACGACACTCTATTTCCCGAAACCGGTCGCGCCGTCGTGCGCCTGCTCGAGCGGCTCGGCGTTACGCTCGACTTTCAGCCCAGCCAGACCTGCTGCGGACAGATGCACGCCAACACCGGCTTTCGCGCCGAGGCGTTCTCCCAGGCCAAGCGCTTCATCCGGCTCTATCGCGATGTGGAGAATATCGTCATCCCCTCCACTTCCTGCGTCGCCATGATGCGCGAGCAGTATCCCGGGCTGATGCAAGAACTGGGCAACGAAAGCTTGCGCAAAGAGCTGGACGCTCTGCTTCCGCGTATCTACGAGCTGAGCGAATTCCTGATCGACAAACTCGCCATCGACGACGTGGGGGCCTACTTTCCGCATCGCGTCACCTACCACGCCAGCTGCCACGGCTTACGCGGGCTGCATGTCGGTGACCGGCCTTTCCGCCTGCTTGACAAGGTGCGTGGACTCGAGCTCGTGTCGCTTGAAAACATGGATCGCTGTTGCGGCTTCGGCGGCACCTTCTCCATTAAGAATGCCGAAGTCTCGTCGGCCATGCTCTCTGAGAAACTGCGCGATCTGCTCACCACCCGGGCTGAATACTGCACCGCGCTCGACAACAGCTGCCTGATGCATCTTGGCGGCGCCATGCATCGTGAGTTCGCGCCCATGCGCACCGTGCACCTGGCGCAAATCCTCGCCAACACGCGGTCCCAACCGGTCGAGGAGCTCGCGTGAGCCAGGTCATTCTCAATCCGCGCAAAGCGCCTCCCTTTCCCCAAGCAGCGCTGCCGATTCTGCGCGACACCCAACTGCGCAAAAACGTAGCCCACGCCACCGACGTCATCCAAGCCAAACGTGCGCGGCTGGTGGCCGAGAAACAAGACTGGCAGCAGTTGCGCAGCGCCGCCGCGGCCATCAAAGACGAAGCCCTGCAGCACCTCGCGCAATATCTGGTCCAGTTCGAAGAGCGCTGTACTGCCGCCGGCGGCAAGGTGCATTGGGCATCCAGCGTCGGTGACGCCCGCCGCATCATCGTCAAAATCCTGCAAGAGAACAAGACCAAAGAGGTCATCAAGATCAAGACGATGACTTCAGCGGAAATCGACCTGAACCCCGCCCTGATAGCGGAGGGCGTTCGTCCGATCGAAACCGACCTGGCCGAATTGATTCTGCAGCTCGGCGACGATGAGCCGTCGCATATCGTCGCCCCGGCTCTCCATGTCAATCGCAGCCAGGTACGATCGATCTTCGCGCGCAAGATGGGTCGGCCCGATCTCAGTGACGACCCGCATGCGCTCACGGCCGCCGCGCGAACCTATCTGCGCACCAAGTTTCTTGGCGTCGACACGGCGATCTGCGGCGCGAATTTTCTGGTAGCTGAAACCGGCGCGGTCACCATCGTCGAGTCAGAAGGCAATGGAAGGATGTGCCTCACCTTGCCCCGCACATTGATCGCGCTGGCCGGCATCGAAAAGGTGATTCCGAGGTTCCAGGACCTTGAAGTGATGCTTCAACTTCTTGCTCGTTCCGCTACAGGCGAACGCATGAATCCCTATTCATCGCTGTGGACGGGCGTGACCCCGGGCGACGGTCCGCAGAATTTTCATGTCGTTCTGCTCGACAACGGGCGGTCGTCGATTCTCGCTCGCAGGACCGAACGCCAAACGCTGCGCTGTATCCGCTGCGCGGCCTGCCAGAACACCTGCCCGGTGTACCGCCAGACCGGCGGCCATGCTTACGGCTCGGTGTACGGCGGACCCATCGGCGCCATCCTCACCCCCCAGCTCATGAACCTCGAGCATGCGCAGTCCCTGCCCTACGCATCGTCTCTGTGTGCTGCTTGCTACGAAGTGTGCCCGGTCAAGATCAATATCCCCGAGGTACTGATCGAACTGCGCGCACAAATCGTCGATCAGGAACGCAAACAGCCGGGCCGCATCTTCGACTCGATGTATCTCGGCATGCGCGCGGCGCAACTCGCCTTCTCCAGCGCCTGGCTGTTCAGGATGGCGCAGCACCTGGGGCGCATCGCCCTCCTGCTCTTCACGCAAAAGGATGGTTGGATCCATTTCCTTCCCGGCCTCGGGTCTCGCTGGACCATGACCCGCGATCTGCGCGGCATCCCGCCTCAAAGCTTCCGCGCCTGGTGGGCTTCGCGGCCACGGGAGAAGCAGTGACCGCCATCCGTCAGCACATTCTCGAGCGCATCCATCGTGCGACCGCCAATGCCCCGGCCGCGTCTGCTGCCGACACCCCACGCGAGTACATTACGCGCGGCCACCTCGAGCGGCCCGCCTGCACCGCCCTCATGGTCGAGCGGCTGCGCGAGTACGAGACAGAAGTGCTGGAATGCGAACCCAACGATCTGATTGCCTGCATCACAGAATGTCTTCGCGCCAGCGGCAAGCGCTCGTTGATCGCTCCGCCCGGGTTGCCCCAGGAATGGCTTGTGCCCGGCCTCTTGTGGAAGATCGACAAGGAACTGAGTCATGCCGCAATCGAGAGCGCCGATGGTGTGGTAACCGCATGCTACGCGGCGATCGCGGATTCCGGGACCATCGTGCTTCACCACTCGCCAAGCGAAGGCCGACGCGTCATTACGTTATTACCGGATTGGCACCTCTGCATCTTGTACGCCAGTCAGATTGCCGAGACGCTGCCGGAATACTTCAAGCGTTGCGTTCAGCCGCCCACACTCGCCACGTATATCTCCGGCCCCAGCGCCACGGCGGATATCGAGATGACCCGCATCAAGGGCGTCCACGGCCCGCGCTTCCTCCACGTCATCGTGATACGCGACGAGTCCTGAGTTACGAAGACAGCTCTTGCGATTCGGCGGCTCGCAGCGCCAGTCCGCGCGCCACGGAAGTAAACTCGTTCCCGCTCCGGATACGATCCGCACCAAACCGATCGGCGAAGATGCGGCGCACCGCGGGCACAAACGAGGTGCCTCCGGTAAGAAACACGCGGTCCACGGCTCGCGCATCTACGCCCGACGATTGCATCAACGAGTCCATACACCGCTCGATGCTGCCGAGTTCCTCTTCAATCCAGCTTTCGAACTCTGCGCGCCTGACGGGAATGCGCAGGTCCAGGCCGGCTTCGCGAAAACGGAACTCCGCGACCTCGCTCTGCGATAGCTCGAACTTGACCTGCTGCACCGCCTGGTGCAGTTGATAGCCAAGGTCTTCATCGACAATCGCGATCAAGGCCTCGATCTTTTCCGGTTCCAAGGCCCGCGCCCGAGCGCTCTTCAGAATTTCGCGCACATTGTTGGTGCGCAGAAACGAGAGATAGTGCCAGCGCTCGAGATTCGCATAAATCCATGCCGGAACAGCCGTCAGCAGCTTGTTCATCGAACGTGCCTGCGAGTCTGAACCCAGCGCCGGCGACACCAGCTTCCGCACAATCCGCGCATCAAACGCGTCGCCTGCCAGCCCGATGCCGCTGTTTCCTACCAGGTCTGCCGCACTTCTGCCCCGCGCGCGCACTCCGGGCCCGACACGCAGCAACGAGAAATCGCTCGTGCCGCCGCCGAAATCGCCGATCAGGATCAGTTCGTCGTGGTCGAGTGTTGACTCGTAGGAGTACGCCGCTGCGACCGGCTCCATCTCAAACTCGACCTGCTCGATGCCGGCCAGCGCGAAGGCCTCGCGAATACGCACCAGGGCAAAGTCGTCGTCCGCATCCGAATCGGAGCCGACAAAACGCACGGGGCGGCCCACAACAGCCTTTTCAATGGACCGGCCGAACTGCCGCTCGGCACCCTTGCGCAGATCCGCCACCAGCCGCGAGATCACTTCTTCCAGCTTGTGCCGCCGGCCAAAAATCTCCGTGCCGGTCAGCGTGTGGCTCGAAAGATGCGACTTGAGCGACTGAATCAGCCGCCCCTTTTCGTCTGATTCGAGATAGCGCTCGATTGCCGCCGGCCCCGTCAGCCCGTGGGTCCGCTTGGCGCCGCTGGCAGCCTTGACTTGTTCGAAATAAAGGACCGATCGATACGATTCCGTGGGCACGCCGCGAAAGGTGAACGACGCGAGCTGCAGGCCCGCATCTTCGGTCACCCGTGCGACTGAACTATTGGTTGTCCCAAAATCGATCCCGACTGCCCCTGCTCCACTCCGCGCCTTCTGCATTAGGCCTATTATTTCGCAGGAACCGCCCCGGCAATCTCGCCTCGTGACACCAGGGCCATCGATCGACACCTTCTTCACATCAGCTGCACGGCGCCTCGGCCAATCAGTTCTTCCACGCGCTCAATCCATCCGCGATCGGCAGCCACGTTCATCTGATTCGGTTCCAGGATCACCTCGTATGCGCCCTTCTTCTGCAGGTGTAGCATCACCTTCCCCGGACCAGGCGCGGCATCGGCAGCGGACTTCAATGCAGCCATCGTCTCCTCGGTCGCACGCTCCAGGTTCACCCGTACCCGGATCATCTTGGGCAGCTTGATCTGCACTTCTTCCAGGGGCACAATCGAGCTGATCGACAACTTCGGCGCCGCATCTTCGTCGCCCGACAGCATACCCCGAATCAGCACCGGCACTTCGATCTTTAACTGTTCGGCCAACTTCTCGTAGTCGCGTGGAAACGCAATCAACTCGATCTTGCCCGAAGCGTCCTCCAACCCCGCCTGCGCGTAGAGCTTTCCATCGCGCTTGGTCTTCTGCACCCGCAGCCCGTTCATGATGCCCGCAACCTGGATCTCATCGGCGGGATCGAAATCCTTGCCCCAGCGTTTCTCGGGCGGCTTCCGTTCCAGCGCATCGGCAATGGAGATCACGCCAGGCAAATTACGAATCTTCTCGGCATACTTGTCGAGCGGGTGGCCGGACACAAAGAACCCCAGCACCTCTTTCTCGTTGGCCAGCCGTTCGCCCTCTTCCCAATCGGCAACCTGCGGCAAATCGTCGCCGCCATGCCCGTGCGTGGGAGCCTCGTTGAACAGGCCGAACAACCCTGTCTGCCCATGCGCCTCGTCGCGTTGAGCCTTCTGCGCGCGCTCCATCGCCTTGTCAATGGCTGCATTCAGCGCACCGCGCTTGCCCAGCGAATCCAGCGCGCCCGCCTTGATCAGCGATTCGATCACGCGCTTGTTCATCACCCGCAGGTCGACCTTCTCGCAGAACTCCCAGAAACTGCGGAACCGTCCGCCTAGTTCTTCGCGCGCCTTCTTGATCGACTCGATCGCGTTGCTGCCCACATTCTTCACCGCGGCCAGGCCGAAGCGGATCGCGTCGCCGTGCGGCGTGAATTGCGCGCCCGACACCTGCACATCCGGCGGCTCCACGCTGATGCTCATCTCCTTGCATTCCTGGATGTACTTCACGACGTTCTCCGGCTTCGAGGTTTCCGACGTCAGCAGCGCCGCCATAAACTCCACCGGATAATGCGTCTTCAAGTAAGCCGTCTGATACGCCACCAGGGCATACGCGGCCGAGTGCGACTTGTTGAACCCGTAGCCTGAGAACTTCGCCATCAGGTCGAAGATTTCGCCCACCGGCGCTTTCGGATGTCCCAGCGCGGCCGCGCCATTCATAAAGCGATCGCGCTGTTCCGCCATTGCCTTGGGATCTTTCTTCCCCATCGCGCGCCGCAGCAAATCGGCCTCGCCCAGGCTGTAGCTGGCCAGCACATTGGCGATTCGCATCACCTGTTCCTGGTAAACAATCACTCCCAGCGAGTCCTTCAGAATCGCCTCGAGCTCCGGCAACAGGAACTCGACCTTCCGCCGGCCCCACTTCCTCTCGACGAAGTCGTCGATCATGTCCATCGGCCCCGGCCGATAGAGTGCATTCAGCGCCGTCAACTCCTCCACCGCATCCGGCTTATAGCGGCGCAAAATGTCCCGCATCCCGCTCGACTCGAACTGGAATACGCCCGACGTCAGCGCCGTGTGGAACACCTTCTTGAACGTCTCCGGATCATCGAGCGGAAGCATTTCGATGTCCAGCTTTTCACCGCGGGTTTGCTCAATCAGCTTCACGCAATCGTCAATCACCGTCAGCGTCGCAAGGCCCAGAAAATCCATTTTCAGCAGGCCCATCTTCTCGACGGCCTTCATGTCATAGGCGGTTACGATTTCGTCGTTCTTCGTCCTGTTCAGCGGCACAAGCTCCGTCAACGGACGCGGCGCAATCACCACCGCCGACGCATGAACCCCCGCGCCGCGCACCAGCCCCTCCAGCTTTTTCGCCGTATCAATCAGCTCGCGAATCTGCTTGTCGTTGTCATAGGCCTTGCGCAGATCGGGAACCTCTTCGAGCGCCTTGTCGATCGTCATCCCGACAGTCGGAGGCACCAGCTTGGCAATGCGATCCACATCGCCGTAGGGCATATCCATCGCGCGGCCGCAGTCCTTGATCGACGCCTTCGCCGCCATGGTGTTGAACGTGATGATCTGCGCCACTTGCTCGCGTCCGTACTTTCGCGTGACGTACTCGATCACTTCGCCGCGCCGGTTCTGGCAGAAATCCACGTCGATATCCGGCATCGTCACGCGCTCAGGATTCAGAAATCGCTCGAACAGAAGCACGTTCTGCATCGGATCGATGTTTGTAATTTCCATCGCGTAGGCCACCAGCGACCCTGTCGCCGAGCCGCGCCCCGGCCCCACCGGAATTCCATGATCGCGGGCGTACTTGATAAAGTCCCACACGATCAGGAAATAGCCCGAGTACTTCATCTGCTTGATGATGCCGATCTCAAAATTCAACCGGGCTTCATACTCATGCAATGGCGTGCGCAGCACTCCGCGCAGCTCCAGTTGGCGCACTGCAGTCTCGAACCGCTTCCTCAGTCCTTCGCGGCACACCTGCTCAAAGTAGCTGTCAATGGTTTGCCCCTCGGGAACGGCAAACTCCGGAAACGGATTGTCCACCGAATTCAACTTCAGCTTGCAGCGCTCGGCAATCTCCATCGTTCGCTGCATCACGCCCGGATGATCGGGGAACAGGCGCCCCATCTCATCGGCAGACTTCACAAAGAACTGGTCGGAGTCGAACCGGAACCGGTCGTTGTCATGAATCTTCGCGCCCGTCTGCACGCACAACATCACATCATGCGCGTGGCTGTCCTCACCGCACAGGTAGTGCGAATCGTTGGTTAACACCAGCGGAATATCGAGCTCTTTCTCCAGCCGCTGCAGATCGGCCTGGATCTTGCGCTCCTGCTCCAGCCCCTGGTCCTGAATCTCGAGATAGAAGTTGCCGCGCCCGAAGATGTCCTGGTACTGCTCGGCCGCTCCCTTGGCCTTGTCGTAGTGACCGGCCATCAGCTCTTCGCACAATTCGCCGCTCAGGCAACCGCTGAACCCGATCAGCCCTTTTGAATTCTCGGCCAGGTACTTCTTGCTCACGCGTGGCTTGCGATAGAAACCGTGCAGGCTCGCCTCGCTGGTCAGACGGATCAGGTTCCGGTAGCCTTCTTCGTTTTCAGCCAGCACCAGCAGGTGGTTGTACTGGTCGTTGGGCGTCTCGGCGCGATGGTCTTCGGCCTTGCACACGTAGAGCTCGCAGCCCAGAATCGGCTTGACCCCATACTCCTTCGCGGCATTGAAAAAGTGCACCGCCCCATAGATATTGCCGTGATCGGTCATCGCGACCGACTTCTGGCCCAGCTTCGAGACGAGTTCGCACAGCTTCTTCACGTCGCAGGCGCCGTCGAGCAACGAGTATTCGGAATGCAGGTGGAGATGAGTAAATTCGGCCATGGTCCTGGATCAATTCTATTCGTCGCTTGGGTGAGGCCGCCGAGCTCGGCTTCAGTGGAAATCGCGGTCCATTTGAGTAGTCGTGTAGCCGCGCGCTCCATCCGCAGGACTTCCACCCCATCTGGCCCTTTTGTCACGTTACCTCTGCCTCCACCCGCACGCCGAATGAGGCTACGCCCCTGCCAGGCCACGCCTAGACTCGAGGAAACCACTCTTCCTGAGGTGTACCGATGCGCAATTCCCGCTGGCTGGCAGTGCTGTTCCTGCTCACCTTCTGCATGTGCACCGCACCGGCACAGAAGGTGGAAGCGACCGTTCTCTACCGCCAAAACAGCGATACCAGCTATTCGGCGGTGATCCCGCGGCCCGACGGGTCAAAGCCGGAAGGTACGGTGGACTGCGCCGCCGACAACACAAATGAGGCCTGCTCCGATCCTTCTCGCGGTGTCGCGCCCGGTCAACCCTCGCTCAGCGTCACCGGCACCACGGTCTCTCTGTTGTTGCCCGACGGAAGAGTCGCCGTCGTCAACTGCCTGAACAAGTATTCGTACAAGGGAACAGCGATCAACCGTCGCAGCTGCGGCATGCCCATGGTCCAGCAGGTCGAGGCCGACCTGAATGGCAACAGCGCCCGCCTGAAATGGTCCGAGGGTCCCGACAGCAACAAGTCCGAGTCAGAGAAGTACCGCATCGTAGCCCTGCTCGCCAGGCCCTGACCGCCCGCGCATCTCGTCCTCGGGCGTCGTCCCGCACGCCGCACCTTCGCAGCTGTCCTGCCACCCTGTTTATTTGGCCGAGAGTTTGTTGCGCAGAAGATCGTTTACGTCATCGATCTTTTCGTCGAGCAACATCAACTTGCGCGCCAGCGCCTGGATCTCGCCTTCAGCGCGGCGATTTACATCAAAGTCCAGCTCCCCGCGCAATCTGTCTTTCGTGTCTTGCCGGTTCTGACTCATCATGATCACCGGCGCCTGCAGCGCGGCCAGCATCGACAAGAACAGGTTCAGCAGGATGAACGGATACGGATCCCACGCATTCTTGTTGAGAAACACGTTGATCATCGTGTACACCGTCAACGTGACCCCGAACGAAATGATGAATGTCCACGACCCGCCAAAGCCCGCGACCGAGTCGGCAATGCGTTCACCCAGGCTCGATTCCTGTTCGATGATCTCGTTTGGATTGCGTGCCGACCGAACTCGCACCAGTTGCTGCGCGGCGTGGAACTGCCGGCTGAGCGTAGTCAGCAGGTCCATCCCGGCCATGGGTTTCCTCTGCAACAAGACCGCAATATCGTCGCGCGAAATCTCCAGGCAAACCGACTCCTCGAGAGCGACCGCCGTCGTCTGATGAGGAGATCCCTCCAGCATCGAGGCAAAGCCAAAGAACTCGCCCTCGCCGGGCTCATCCACCACCACCTCCTGCTGATCGTCGTCGTGGGTCGTGACGCTTACCCGCCCCGAAATCACGACGTACGCCTGGCCCGAAACATCGCTTGCTTTGTAAATCCGTTCACGCAACGCGAAGGTCTTCACCTCCACTTGCCCGGCTAAGACTGCGGTTTCATCCTGATCCAAGAGGGCAAAGAGAGGAATGCTCTTCAGCAGTTCCGGTTTGCATGCCATAAGGGTCTCCGTTTCTCGTACGAGAAGTCATCTCACTGCAGGGGTAGTGATTCTTTTGCCGCGCTTTTTGCACGCGCCGAGGCATGCAGAAAATTGGGAATGTCGAGAGCAAATCCCACCTGGCCGCCGATCCGCGGGCTTGCTTCGTAGCGGCCGCCCAACACCGCAAAGGCAAGACTGAAGCGCTCATTCAGCGCATACTGGCCGCCCGCCAGCGCCTGCAACTGGTCACGGCCCAGGCCGCTCGCGTCCGCGAGCCCGCCATAGAGCTCGCCTCCCAGGCTCAACTTGGGCGTGAAGTCATGCGCCAGCGATAAGCCCCCGGTGTACACATGCCCATGCGCCGTTTGAATGCCCACCACGCCGGTACTGGTATTGCCAGCAAACAAGAATCCGAAATTGGCCGTGAGCCGCGTCTTGTCAGTCAACAACTCCTGGGCAATGGAGTTGAGCCAATAGTCTTCGAGCCCGGAGCCAAGCTGTTCGCGCACGTTGCCCGTGGGCACTTCGACGTAGAAACTTGCCGCCAGGGCTGGCACTCGATCTCCAGGGTTGGCCTTGTGGAATTTCCACTTGATGCCCATATCGGTGTCGCCAATGCCGGTTGAGCCGGGCGTCGTGCTCGAGCGATACACCGAAAGAAACGGCGCATCGACATCCACCTCAAGATTGTGGGGCAGCCCATAGTTCAACTTGGCGTTCGCCGTGTTCTGGCGAAGATTGGGAAACTGCGACGACTGCAGCCCGTCATATTCGTTGAAGAATTCGAAGTGCAGCGTCCCTGCGTCCGTCACCTCGGAATCGTCGGTATAGAACGGGAGCTGGGCGCACAGCCGCGACGCCGATCCGAGACTGCTAACCAGAAGCAAGAGAAGGATCCTCGACATGCTGACCATGGGAGATACGTCCCAATGTACCGCAGCGCGGGGCACCGGCAAGATCAACACCGTATGAAAACGGTGTCGCACCATCCCGTGCACGGCTCGACTTGACGCGCCTCCTACGTGACGCGGTAACCTTCGCTTGAGACTGCCATGCGCACCAACCGCTCCGTTCCTCCCTGCCCCGTGATTCCCGTCCTCTGCTATCCCGACCCGGGCGCGGCCGCCGAATGGCTGATGAAAGCCTTTGGGTTCCGGGTGCGCCTGCGCATCGCCAACCACCGCATTCAAATGCGCGCCGGCGAGGGGTGCTTCACGATTGCCGAGGGCTCGGCAGTCCCTGAGCGCTCGCACATCACGCAGGTCCGCATCGAAGATGCTCTGGGACATTGCGCGCGCGCCCGCCAGAACGGCGCCATCATTCTTACCGAGCCCCAAGACCATATGTACGGCGAGCGGCAATACAACGCGATGGACTTCTTCGGCCATTGCTGGGATTTCACCGAAACCATCGCCGACATCGATCCGAATCAATGGGGTGGAACGCCGGTCGATCTGGGCTGAACCTCAAGCCGAACCGTTCGCTTCAGCAAACTCGACTTCGCCTGCGATTCCTCCGCAGCTTGCACGGCACCAACCAACCCTCCCACTTCGACATCCTCAACAATGCGTTTGCGCGGGCACACTATCCGTCGTCTCAGCCAATGCCATCGTTGAAGTTGCAAGCGCGCAACCAACCTCGCGGCGACCGACGTGCAACTAACACAAATAGAGCGCAACGATGTGCCCTTACCCACGATCAGGAGAACCGGCATGATTGAAATCGGTCAGGAAGTGACTGTCATTAATGACAAAGGCATGGCCTACACCGGCCATGTGCTGGCGACAGCAACCAGCGTAGACGGATCCAAGGCGTACAAGATTGCAATCGATGGCGGCGGACTCCAGCAGCTTGGGCAGTGGCACAGGGCCTGCGACGTTTTCGTTCTCGATCCACCCACACCTCCGCGGGATGAGCCTATTCAGATCAACCAGATGAAGAGCTTTCTGCGCCACTAAGGCGCAGTCCTGCGGAAAAGACCTCCCCCACCAACGTCCTTTTCCCGCCCTCTTCTCTCGGAGCCATTCCTCCCCCGGCACGCTCGATGCGTTCCCTCACCTGCTTCTGCGCGCTACGCTCCCCCTTCTTCCCCGCAAGCCCTTCTTCCGCATCAGGCTATACTGACGCCAAGCCTATGCCGACCCGCCGCGCCTCGCTCGCCCTGTCAGCCTTCCTGCTTCTCCTCGCTGCTCCACTCCTTCCCTCGCAGACACCCGAGAAAGCCTCCCCCAAAAAGATGACCTCCAGGCTCACTGCAGAACAAGTTCAGAAGTCCGCCATCGTCATCGATACGCATGCCGATACACCGCAGCGTTTTGTCGATGAAAATTTCGACCTCAGCGATCCGCTGGGCACCGGCAACTTCAATTTCGACTCGGTGCGCAAAGGCAATCTGGGCGCCGAGTTCTTCTCCATCTGGGTCGACCCGGGGCCGAATAAAGGTCACTACGCGCGCCGTACCCTGATCCTCATCGATGCGGTCCGGCAACAAGCCGCCAAACATCCTGACAAGATGATGCTGGTCACCTCTCCCGCCGGAATCGAAGAAGCGCATCGTGAACACAAGCTGGCAACCTTGATGGGCATCGAAGGCGGCCACTCCATCGAAGACTCCCTTGCCCTGTTGCGCGACTACTATGCGCTCGGCGTCCGCTACATGACGCTCACCTGGTCCAATTCCAACGGCTGGGCCGATAGCTCGGGCGACATCGACGACACCTCGGTGCCCCACACCAAAGAAGGCCTCACCGAGTTTGGCAAGGATGTGGTCTACGAGATGAACCGGCTGGGCATGATGGTCGACATCTCGCACGTATCCGATCGCACGTTCTATCGCACCCTCGTCATCACGCGTGCGCCAGTCATCGCGTCGCATTCAGCCGCACGCGCCCTGTGCGATGCACCCCGCAATATGACCGACGACATGCTGCGCGCCGTGGCCAACTCCGGCGGTCCCGGGTCCAAAGGCGGCGTCGTTCAGGTCAACTTCTTTTCAGGATTCATCTCGCAGGCCTATCGCGATGCGGCCAAAGCGCAGAAACCTGAAGTCGACAAAGCCGTGCAGGCACTCAAAGACAAGTACAAGGCCGAGGGCAAAGAGGCACCGGACGACGAGATCGACAAGCTGCAGCGCCAGTATGCCGACCGCCTGCCGCGTCCTCCCCTTTCGATGCTCATCGATCACATTGACCACATTGCGAAGGTGGCCGGCGTCGATCACGTGGGCCTCGGCTCGGACTTTGACGGCGTCAGCGGCCAGTTGCCTGCAGGTCTCGACTCGCCCGCCGACCTGCCCAAGATTACTGCCGCATTGCTGGAGCGCGGCTACTCCGCCGAAGACTGCCGTAAGATTCTCGGCGGCAACCTGCTGCGCGTCTTCCGCGAAGTCGAGCAGGTGAGCAAGCAGCTGCAAGCCGAGAACCGGCCGCGCATCACCGACAAGCAGCCCTTCGATAAACCACAGAAGTAATCGGTCACACGCAAACACGTTCCTTGTTTGCAGATTTTTCTACTGGCTCGTTCACACTTCCCATTCCCCGGAGAGCACCTTCATGCATTTGTTGCGTTGCCTAACCTGTACCGTTCTTGCCCCGACTCTGATCGCGACCGCATTGCAAGTTCGAGCCCAAGACACAACCGCCGCCAAGCCCGCCGACAAAGCCCCTGAGCGAGCGCTTCCTCCCGACTCCACAACACAAGGCGCAGTCGACGTGGGCGGGCAGCACATTGCCTACACAGCCGTCGCCGGCACGATCACGGTGGGTGGAACAGATGCGCAGGACGCCCAACTCGGCCTCGATGGGAAACCCGAAGCCGGAAGCCAGCTGGCGCTCTCTGAGCCCAAAGAAGCCAAGGACGCAGAGCCCGTAGCCCGTATGTTTTACGTGGCCTACTTCAAGAAAGACGCGAAGGCTGAAGACCGGCCCATCACCTTCTTCTATAACGGCGGACCCGGCAGTGCGACGGTGTGGCTGCACATGGGCTCGCTCGGCCCCCGGCACGTGGTCACCAGCGGCGATCAACACCAGCCCGCGGCGCCCTACAAGCTTGTCGACAACAGCAACTCGCTCCTCGACGTCAGCGATCTCGTCTTCATCGACGCTCCTGGCACAGGCTTCGGCCGGCTCGTCGGCAAGGATGCCGAAAAGGCTTTCTGGGGAGTCGATCAGGATGGTGCGGCCTTTACTCGCTTCATCGCGCGCTTCATCACCAAATACAGCCGCTGGAATTCGCCCAAGTTCATTTTCGGCGAGAGTTATGGAACCACGCGCTCTGCCGTGCTCGCCAAGATGCTCGAAGATCGCGCGTCCATCGACCTGAACGGCGTCATCCTGCTTTCGCAGATCTTCAACTTCAGCTCGTTTATTGACCTGGCCAACACCAATCCCGGCATCGATATGCCATACGAGCTGGCCCTGCCCACCTTCGCGGCAACCGCCTGGTATCACAAGAAACTTCCCCAGCAGCCGGCGGCGCTCGAGCCTTTCCTCAAAGAGGTAGAGGACTTCGCCCTCGGAGCCTATGCCCACGCTTTAGCGCAGGGCACGGACCTGAGCGACGCTGAGAAGCAGTCGGTCGCCGAGAAGATGCACGAATACACCGGGCTGCCTGTCGCCTATCTCGTCAAAGCAAACCTGCGCGTCACCGGCGGCGAATTCGAGAAGAGCTTCCAGGACGAAAACGACATGACCATCGGCCGCTATGACACGCGCTTTACCGGCCCGTCGCTCAACCCGCTCAGCGAGAACGCCGAGTACGATCCGCAGAGCGCCGCCATCTCCTCCGCCTATGTCGCCCTGTTGAACGACTACATGCGCCGCGACCTGAAATACGGCGAAGGCGAAACCTATCTGCCCGAGATCGATGTATGGAATGCCTATAAATGGGATTTCAAGCACGAGGGCAACATGATCGGCGTCAATGTCTCGGGCGATCTGGCCGACGCCATGAAGACTAATCCTCGTCTCAAGGTTCTGCTCAACGGCGGCTACTACGACATGGCCACTCCGTTCTTTGCCGCGGAGTATGAAGAAAAGCATCTGCCCATTCCCGCCTCCCTTGCCAAAAACATCCAGTACGCCTGGTACGAATCGGGACACATGGTCTACGTGCGCGACGAATGCGTGAAGCAATTGCACGACCGCGTCGCGGCCTTCATCAAGAGCGCTTCCTCCAACACCCCATAACGGAATCAACGCGGCTCGCGCGAATCCTGCATACCTGCCCTTTCAGCTCCTGTGGCTCAAAGGGTAGGCATGCGTTCAGATCCCGACAACGCCTTGTATAGTAGCCAGCATGAACCGCTTCGCCCTGGCTCTCTTCCTGCTGACTCCAAGTCTTCTTGCCCAATCGTTCTCCGTCACCTTCCCTGCTGCCGTCAGCGCGCAGCCGCTCGATGGGCGTCTCCTCCTGGTCTTGTCCACCGATCCCGGCGACGAACCCCGGAACCAGATTGACGACTCACCCCGCTCGCAGATCGTCTTCGGCGTCACCGTTGACGGATGGCAGCCGGGCCACGCACAAGTCGTCGACGCCAGCGCATGGGGTTATCCAACGGCCAGCCTCAAAGACGTGCCCCCCGGCGACTACTACGTCCAGGCTGTGCTCAACAAGTACGAGACGTTTCATCGCTCCGACGGCAAGACCATCAAGATGCATATGGACCAGGGCGAGGGACAACACTGGAACATCTCGCCCGGCAATCTCTACTCCAAGCCGGTCAAGATCCACGTAGGCCCCGCGACGGCCAATCACCCCGTCGTCCTCAGCGAAGTGATTCCTCCGATTCAACCGCCTGCAGACACCAAATACATTCGCCACATCCGCATCCAGAGCCAGGTGCTCACCAAGTTCTGGGGGCGGCCCATGTTTCTCAGCGCCTGCATCCTCGTGCCCGATGGCTTTGACAACCACCCCAACGCGCACTTCCCGCTCATCATCTTTCACGACCACTTCGTCAGCGATTTTGACGGCTTCCGCACCACGCCGCCTGATCCTGACTTGAAGCCCGACTACAGCCAACGCTTTCATCTGGCGGCCTACAACCACATTCAGCAGGACGAAGCCTACAAGTTCTATCAGAAGTGGACGTCACCCGGATTCCCGCGCGTCCTCATCGTGAAGATCCAGCACGCCAATCCTTTCTACGATGACTCCTATGCCGTGAACTCGGCCAACGTCGGTCCCTACGGCGATGCCATCGAGAACGAACTGATCCCAGCCATCGAGAAGCAGTTTCGCGGCCTTGGCCAGGGTTGGGCGCGCTTCGTCTATGGTGGATCGACCGGCGGCTGGGAGGCCCTCGCAGTCCAAGTCTTCTACCCGGATCACTACAACGGCGCCTTTGCGGCGTGCCCCGATCCCATCGACTTCCACGAGTTCACCAACATCAACCTCTACGACGACGACAACGCTTTCTACCTGCAGGGAGCGCACAAGCGCATCCCTCAGCCGGCCATGCGCGACTATCTCGGCCACACCCTGATCACCACCGAAGAGAACAATCGCTACGAGCTGGCGCTGGGTGATCACGGCCGCAGCGGCGAGCAGTTCGATATCTGGCAGGCGGTCTACGGACCGGTCGGCGACGACGGCTATCCCCAACCCATCTTCGATAAAGTGACAGGCAAGATCGACCACTCCGTCGCGGCCTACTGGCGGCAGCACTACGATCTTGAAGCGATCCTGGAAAGAGACTGGCCCAAACTCGGTCCCGAGCTCGAAGGCAAGATTCACATCTACGTCGGCTCGGACGACACTTACTTTCTTAACGACGCTGTCTACCGCGTGCAGGACTTTCTCGACTCGACGAAGAATCCGCCCTATGGCGGCGAGGTCACCTACGGTCCGCGCGCGGAACATTGCTGGAACGGCGATCCGAATCTGCCCAACGCCTACTCGCGCCTGCACTACAACACGCAATACCTGCCCAAGATTCTTGAGCGTATCCAGAAGACCGCACCGGCAGGAGCAGACCTGACCAGCTGGCGCTACTAGCTCGCGACCGGACGCGCCTCGTACGCTTCCTTGGCTCGATCGAGGGCTGCCTGAATATTGGGAACGATATTTTCGCGGCCCACGCGTTCGATGAAGCGATTCTGTTGTAGAAGCTTCGATGGCTGCTCCATCGCGCCGCACAGCAGAAGACCGCGCCCCGACTCGTGCAGGCGTTTCGCGAACGTCTCGATAGCATGAATACCGGTTGCGTCGATCGCCGTCATGTTGCGCAGACGTAGGATGACCACCGGCGCAAAGGCTTCGAGATTCGCGGTTGCATCCACGAGCTTCTCCGTCGTGCCGAACAGAAATGGCCCGTGAATACGCAGCAGCGTCACGTACGCAGGCACGATGCGTCCTTGCAGCGTGTGCGGAAGTCCGTCCCGGATGTAGTCCTCGGTCACCGGCGAAACGGTCGTGGTCTCCGCGACCTTCCAGATATAGACGAGCGCCGCGAGAGCCATTCCTACACTCACCGCAACGGTCAGATCGGCAAAAACCGTCAGCGCGAAAGTCACCAGCCAGACCGCGGCCGAGGTAAAGCTGAGTTGCAGGATGCCGCCAATCTCATTCCACTCGCCCATGCGATAGGCCACCACAAACAACACCGCCGCCAACGTCGTCAGCGGAATGTAGCTCGCCAGCGGCGCTGCCACCAGCAGAATCACCAGCAGCGTCAGCGCGTGAATGATGCCTGAGATCGGCGAACGCGCACCCGAACGGATGTTCGTCGCGGTGCGAGCGATTGCGCCCGTCGCAGGAATACCGCCGAACACCGGCGACGCAATATTCGCCAGTCCCTGCGCCACAAGCTCAACATTAGGATTGTGCCGGTCCCCGGTCATGCCGTCTGCCACCACCGCCGAAAGCATGCTCTCCAGTGCCGCCAGCATGGCCACCGTAAATGCCGACGGAATCAACGGCAGAATATGTTCGGCATGAAAACTGGGAATTGCAAACGGGGGCAGGCCTTGCGGAATCCCGCCGAACCGGCTGCCGATCGTCTCCACCGGCAGATGCATCCACGCGCTCACGCCCGTACAGACCACGACCGCCACAATCGACGACGGAACGCGCGATGTAAAGCGCGGCAGCACCAGCAGGATCGCCAGCGTTCCCAGTCCAAGCCACAGCGCGGGAAGATTGAGCGTGTTCAGGTGGCCGATCAACAACCGCATGCGCGGCAGAAATTCGCTGGGCACAGCACCGACACGCACGCCAAAGAAGTCCTTGATCTGCGTGGACGCAATCAGAATTGCGATGCCGTTGGTGAATCCGATGACTACGGGCCGCGGTATGAAGCGCACTGCGGAACCCAGGCCGGATAGCCCCATCGCCACCAGGATCACGCCCGCCATTAACGTGACCAAGGCCAGGCCGCTCAACCCAAAGCGCGCGACAATGCCGGCGACGATCACAACAAATGCGCCCGTCGGACCGCCGATCTGCGTCCGCGAACCACCCAGCGCTGAAATCAAAAACCCAGCCACCACGGCGGTATAGAGGCCGGCTTGCGGCGTCACGCCCGACGCAATACCAAAGGCCATGGCCAACGGCAGTGCAACTAGCCCTACGGTGACACCGGCCAGCAGATCGTGGCGAAACATCTGCCCCGAATAACTCCGCAAAGCCACAACGGACTTGGGGAGATTCTGCTTGCTAAAGGACATGAGTTTCTTTCATTGTACGTACATTCCAACGCTCTTCGACGAAGGGCCGAGGCCGTTAGGTTCGCAAAGACTTTCGATAAATCAGCGCGTCGCGGCCCGACGCATAGTAGTTCTTCTCTTCTCCGACCTTCATAAACTGATACGACTCGTAGAGGTGAATCGCAATGTCATTCGTCACATCCACATGCAGCCATAACGTGCTAGCTCCGGCAGAACGCGCCGACTCTTCAATGTGCTTTAGCAGTTCCCTGCCCACGCCGCGGCCGCGAAAGGCGGCTGACAGCTCGACAGTCTGAATGTACGCGCTTAATCCATGAATCGACGGTGTCCACTCCACGATGCCGAAGCCCGCCATCGCACCCGCTTCCTCGGCAATCCATGTCGCAGAGTTCGGCGCCTTCACCAGCCACTGCATGTAGACCCGGCCGAATCGAAACGGCAATTCAAAACACGCTTCCTCGATCGCGTAGAGCGGGGCAAAATCATCCGGCTTGTAGAGGCGATAATCCATGAGCGATCAAAACAGCAAAGGCTGCCCGAGAGAGCAGCCTTTCCCAGCCGGTTGGCTTGAAATCTACACCTTGGCTTCAAGGTCGCGAATGACGTTAAAGCACCGCTCGTCGAGACGGCGGTTGGTCGAGATCGCTTCCTTGATCGTGATATCCGTGATCTGGGTACCTTGCAGTACCGCGATCCGGCCCCACTTCTTCTCGTGCACCATGTCGATTGCGTGCAGCCCGTAGCGCTGCCCCAGCAGGCGATCGAATGCCGTCGGAACACCGCCGCGCTGGGTATGCCCCAGGTTCACTGAGCGCGTCTCAAAGCCCGTCTTCTTTTCGATCAGGTCCGCCAGCGCTTCGCCGATGCCCGACAGGCGCGCGTGGCCAAACGAATCCACCTCGGCCGAGCCGGTCACCTGGCCGACGTTGGGCAGATGGCAGCCTTCGGCCACCACCACCACGCCGTAATGCTTGCCGTGATCGTAGTTGTATTTGAGCAGCGCACACACGTGATCGATGTCGATCTCGAGCTCCGGGACCAGGACCACGTGCGCTCCGCCCGCAATGCCCGAGGCATACGCGATCCAGCCCGCATCGCGACCCATCACTTCGACGACAACGACGCGGTTGTGCGAGTCGGCCGTGGTGTGAATTCGATCGACCGCTTCGGTCGCGATGGATACCGCGGTGTCGAAGCCAAACGTCTGGTCGGTGCCGTTAATGTCGTTGTCAATGGTCTTGGGAACGCCGATGCTGGGCACGCCATTTTCGCTCAGGAAAAGCGTGACCGACTGCGTATCGTCGCCGCCGAGCGCGATCAGCGCATCCACGTTGTTGGCCTTCAGCACCTCGCGCACCTTGTCGATGCCGCCCGGAATCTTCTTCACGTTGGTCCGCGAAGAATGCAGGATGGTGCCGCCCCGCAGCTGAATGCCGTCAATCTTTTCCAGCGTCAGCGGAATCCACTGATTGTCCAACACGCCGCGCCAGCCGTTCAAAAAGCCGATAAATTCGTCGCCGTAGGTCTGAATCCCCTTGCGAACCGCAGCATAAATCACCGCATTCAAGCCGGGGCAATCTCCGCCTCCGGTCAACAACGCCACTCGCATGTACATTCTCCCGATTTCGAATTGGCTCAGCCTGGGGCCGGCCGATTCTGCATTGGGCGCAAGCGGCTACCGACGCCGGACCCGCGACCTTAACCAGTGTACTCCGTGGTTGTAAAGAAGAATCGTGACCGCGCGCACCCAAAGCGCATCGTTCATCTTGGGAATTGAGGCTGGGAATGTTTCAATAGGGCCATGCCCGGGACCGGAGCACTGCTGCTATTGGTATTCGCAAGCCTCGTGGTGATCTTGCTGCTTGTGCTCCTGCAGTTGACCCGGCTCGGCTTCCTCATCCGCACCACGATTCCCGACCGTCCCCGTCGCCGGATGTTTATCGCTTCGGTCTCATTTCTCATTACTTTTCTTGGCGTGCGGCTCCTGGTCAGCCTGGTCATGCACCAGCACGGGCCCTTCGACTGGGTCATGGTCCACGGCCGGCACATTCATCACCTGGTCTGGGGAATCCTGATCCTGCTCTTTGTCGGCTACGGATGGCTGCTGGACCTGGGCCGATCGCACTCGCCCACATCCATCTTCTTCAGCAGGCTGATGTCGGTCAGCTACGGAGTAGGCGCAGCGCTCACTCTGGATGAGTTTGCACTCTGGCTCAACCTGGAACCCGACGCGTACTGGTCCAGCGCCGGCCGCCTCAGCATCGACGCCGTCATTCTCTTTGGCAGCATCCTGGCCGTGGGTGCGTGGGGCGCCCCGTTCTTTCGCGGCATTCAGCGCTTATGGGATAAGCGCGTGATCTCTCGCCGCGAGCTCACCCACCCAGCAGCGCCTATTCGGCGCGTGCGGTTGCTTCGTCGGCGTAGAGTGCGGCGACCTCCGCAACATACTTCCCCGTAATCACGCGCCGTTTCAGCTTCATCGACGGCGTCAGTTCGCCCGACTCCTGCGACCACTCGTCCGGCACCACGCGGAAGCGCTTGATGGTCTCAAAGCTGGCCAGGCTGCCGTTCACGGTGCGCACAATCTCGCTGTAGAGAGCGATCACGCGACTGTCGGCCACCAGTTCAGCACGGCTGTTTGCAGAAAAGCCCTGCTTGCGCACAAGATCTTCGAGAGCAACAAAATTCGGCGAGATCAGCGCGGAGATGAACTTGTGCTTGTCGCCCACCAGCGCCACCTGCCCCACGAGAACACTGTTCTTCAACTTGTTCTCAATCGGCTGCGGAGCCACCAGCTTGCCCCCCGACGTCTTCAGCAGTTCTTTCTTGCGATCGGTGATGTAGAGGAACCCATCCGTATCCAGATGCCCGATGTCGCCGGTACTGAACCAGCCCTGGTCGTCGAAGCATTCCGCATTTGCCGCCGGCTTCTGCCAGTATCCCGCAAACACCGAGGACCCTCGTACCAGCAACTCACCGTCTTCAGCAAATTTGAGTTCGAAGTTGGGCTGCGGCTTGCCCACCGAACCCATACGCTGCGCCGCCGGGGAGTTCAGCGCGATCACCGGAGAAGTCTCGGTCAGGCCATAGCCCTCCCACACCGGAATCCCCGCATCGGCGAACCAGCTTGCCGTGTCGATGCCCAACGGCGCTCCACCGGACACGAAGTAGCGCACCCGTCCCCCGAAGGCATCGCGGACCTTGCCATACACCAGCTTCCCCGCCAGCCTCCAGCTCGGTGAGCCGGGCCGCTTGCCGGCATACACCACGGACCGCTTGCCTGCTCCGGTCTTCAGCGCCCAGCCCAGAATCTTCTTCTTCACCGGCGAGACCGAAGACTTCTGTTCAACCGCCTGGCGAATCTTCTCGTAGACGCGCGGCACCCCGACAAACACCGTGGGACGTACCTCGCGCATGGCCTGCGGCAGCTTGTCGAACTGCGCAACGTACACCACCTGCGCCCCGCGCCCATACATGACGTAGTCCAGCGCGCGCGCCGTAATGTGCGACAGCGGCAAAAACGAGATGCAGGCGTCTGTGTTGTTGAAGTCGAACTCCGCAGCGGCGCAGTTCTGATTCGATGCGATATTGCCGTGGGTCAGCATCACGCCCTTGGGTTCACCCGTGGTGCCCGACGTGTAGATCAGCGTGGCCAGATCCTTCGCCTCCACGGCTCGCACCAATCCGTCGAAGACCTCGTCGCGTTCTCCCCCGCGTTCATCGGCTCCGGCTAGCACTTCGCTCAGCGCGATGGCGCCGTCCAGAGGCATCCCCGAATCCATCATCACGATCCGCTGCAGCGGCGTCTGTGCGCGGACCGCGCTCAGCTTGTCGAACTGTTGCCGCGTCGAAACCACCGCGATCCGGCAATCGGCGTCCCGCAGTAGCTCCGCAATCTGCTCTCCGGTCAGCGTGGGATAGATCGGAACATCGACTGCGCCAATCGCCAGAGTGGCGAAATCAGTGATCGCCCACTCCCAGCGGTTCTCGCTCACCAGGGCAATCCGGTCGCCCTTGTTCGCTCCCCACTTCAGGAACGTCTTCGCCAGGTGGCGAACGCGCTGGTAAATCTGGTCGGACGAGATGGGCTGCCAATGTCCAAATTCGTCCTGCCACAAGATCGCCTGGGCGCTCTTGGCCCCAGCGATACGCATAAACAAATCATTAATAGTAGTGAGCGGAGAAACGGCCATCATTGTTGAGAACCACGGGACCGATGGATTGGAAGCGCGGTCCACCGAGAGTGTACCAGCGCGATGCGCGGCCTGGATGCATAACGCGAAAGTAACTGCCTCCTCAGCGGCAAATCCTTGTTTTCCAGCGCCTCTTCCCCGTTCCGGTCCTCTCCCCGGGACAAAAGTGGCATTCCACCTTTCGCCAATTCATTGGTATAACTCGACTACCGCGACGGAAGGGGTAATTTGGCAGTTGGTCCCGACCACGCTCGATGCGATGCGACTAAGTAACACATCGGTAAGTCCCAGTGAGCCCGATCCAGATCTTCTGCATCGGCTCTTCTTCGTCCGCCAAGTTTGCCTCGCGCTCAATGTGCAGCTTGCGGTCGTTGCGCTCGTCGTCCGCCCGTTCCCATCCCTCAAACAACTGCTCCCCACCAGCCTGACCGAAATGCATATCTCTTTCGCGCTGGCCATTCTGTGTGCATCCTTAAGCCTCTTTTTCTCCGAGGTCGACCGTTCGACGCGCTGGCAGGGCATCAGCAGGATCCTGGGCATCCTGACCGCGGCTACCGCAGTGGGTTCGTTCTTTGAGCCCGCTCAAGGTGCGGCTCTTTCGATGCGTCATGACGGTATGCATCTCTTCACCGGCCTGGCTCTGATCCTGGTCGCCGTCGCGCTCATCCTGATGAAATCGATCACCCCGGTGGCAGGCCGCGTAGCCGACGGCGCCGTTGCCGGACTCTACTTGCTGGTTCTGATTCTCTTGTCTGAATTCATCTTTGGCAGGCTGCGGTTTCCCGATTCGTCCGTGCAGGGGATTCCGTCGTCTGTCACCTTGGCTTGTCTCGTGTTGCTGACCATCATCGTGGTTCTGCGCCGTGCGGAGATTGGAGCCTTCCAGCTCTTCCTGGGCTCCGGCATCGGCGGCAGAATTGCGCGCGCACTTTTCCCGCTCCTGGTTCTTCTGCCCTTCGTACGCGAAGCGAGCCGCGCCCGGCTGCTGATGACGCACCTCATTCCCGCAAACTACGCCACCGGAATCTTCGCATCCGTCGCATCCGTGGTCTCCGTGGGCCTGCTGATCTTCCTCGTCTCGCGCATCAACAAAATGGAGATGAAGATCCAGGACCTGAACCTGCGCGACGAGCTCACCGGACTCTACAACGTGCGCGGCTTCAACCTGCTTGCAGGCCAGTCTCTGCGCCTGGCGCAGCGCGCCGAGGTTCCCTTCTCCGTCCTCTTTATCGATATGGACAATCTGAAGCGCGTCAACGATGAACTCGGTCACAACGTTGGGTCAGCGACACTCGCCGAAACGGCGAAGCTGCTCAATGCAACATTCCGCGAAGCCGACGTCATTGCGCGCCTGGGTGGCGACGAATTTGTGGTTGCCGGACAGTTCAGCCATGAGGCCGTGTCCGCATCGGCACGACGCCTTCAAGAGCTGGCTGCTTCCCGCTTCTGCGATGCGTACGGCAAATTTCCGCTCAGCCTCAGCGTCGGCTATGCCACCGCGACCGACAGTCGCTTCGATTCTCTAAAGGTATTAGTAGCCCGGGCCGACCAGGCAATGTACGACCGCAAGCGCCGCAAGAAAGCCGGGCTCGTTGAGCCCTTCCGCTCCGCTCCCGCTCCCACCACGCTTACACCTGCGGAGCTGGAGTCATTCTCAGAAATTTCTGAGATGCGCGTTCCCAGTTAGCCAGGAGCCATTGCGCGCGCGTGCTCAGCGTCTTGCTCGCGTGCAGTTCCACCAGCTCGCGGATCGACTGGCGTGCGGTGTGGTCCAACTCGCCGTACTGCTCCGGCAGCAAAAAGCTCTTGTGGTAGCGATTGGCCGCAACAAACATGCCATCCTCGTCGTAGATCCACGCCAGCCCGCCGGTCATCCCCGCTCCGAAATTGATGCCCGTCGCGCCCAGCACTACCGCCAGGCCGCCGGTCATGTACTCGCAGCCGTGATCGCCTACGCCTTCCACGATGGCCAGCGCCCCGGAGTTGCGGACACCGAAGCGTTCCCCCGCGCGACCCGCCGCGAACAGCCATCCGCCCGTCGCGCCATACAGGGCGACATTCCCCAGCAGCGTATGCTTCTCGCTTTCCAGCGCGGCCCGTCCCTGCCCACGCAACACCAGTTCGCCGCCACAAAGACCTTTGCCCACAAAATCGTTGGCCAGTCCTTCCAGTTGCAGAGTCATTCCTGAAACCGCGAAGGCGCCGAACGACTGTCCTGCAATGCCCTTCATCGAGAAGGTTAGATTCGAACCAGTCGGTGTCGGGTTCTGCGTGCGGAACAGCGCCAGCTGTCCGGCCAGCCGCGCGCCCAGTGTCCGGTCTTCGTTCGACACATGGGTCTCGACACGGTACGGCACACCCGCCTTGTAGGCATCGAGCGCCGGTTCCACCCACGCATCGTCGATCGGCGCATGCGGTTCAGGGCGATCGTTGCGTCCGCCTTGCCAGCGCACCGCGGCGCCAGTCTCCGCAGCGATAGCCGTCGCATGCAGCAGCGGTTTCAGATCCAGCCCCGCATCCCAGCGAACCTGCTCCAGAAGATCGGTGCGCCCGGTCGCATCGGCGAGTGAAGACAGGCCCAGCGTGGCCAGCAGTTGCCGCACCTCCGCCGCAAGCTCGTCGAAGAGACGAACCACGTGCTCGGGTTTGCCGCGGAACTTCGCGCGCAGCTCCGGACGTTGCGTCGCAATCCCCGTTGGACACGTGTTCAGATGGCACTGCCGCGCCATGTCGCAGCCCAACGCAACCAGCACCGCGGTGCCAAAAGCAAATTCATCCGCGCCCAGCAGTGCGGCCATCACAATGTCGCGCGCCGTGCGCAGACCGCCGTCGGTCCGCAGCCGGACACGCCCCCGCAGACCGTTGTGGATCAGCACCTGCTGCGCTTCAGAAAGGCCCAGCTCCCACGGATTGCCGGCGTACTTGATACTTGAAAGCGGCGAGGCCCCGGTGCCTCCCGAGTGCCCTGCGATCACGATGTAATCGGCGTAAGCCTTGGCCACGCCCGCGGCAATGGTTCCCACACCGCACCCTGAAACCAACTTCACGCCGACGGCAGCCCGCGGATTCACGCGCTTCAAATCCCAGATCAACTGCGCCAGGTCTTCAATCGAATAGATGTCGTGGTGCGGCGGCGGAGAGATCAACTGCATCCCCGGCTGCGCATGACGCAGGCGCGCAATCAACTCCGTCACTTTATGGCCCGGCAGCTGGCCGCCCTCGCCGGGCTTGGCGCCTTGCGCCACCTTGATCTCCAGCTCTTCAGCGTGCGCCAGGTATTCGGCGGTCACGCCAAAACGCGCACTCGCCACCTGCTTGATCTTGTTGTTCAACAGCGACGGCGCGCCATCGATCGGCGCATACACGGCAGGATCTTCTCCACCCTCGCCCGTATTCGAACGCGCTCCCAGCAAGTTCATGGCTTGCGTAATCGTCTGGTGCGCCTCTGGAGAAAGCGAACCGAACGACATCGCGCTCGCGATAAATGTCCTGGTGATGTTGCCTGCTGCTTCTACCTGGTCGAGCGCCAGTTCCGGGCCGGCGGGACGAATCTCCAACAGGTCGCGCAGATTGGTCGGCGCCGCTTCGGCAGCCTGTGCGGCAAAGCTCGCGAATGGAGTCAGCGCCAGCGCTGCACCCTGTTTCGTCGATCCAACCACGGTCTGCAGTGCGCGCACGGTTTGCGGCTGCCAGCCATGCGACTCCGCCTCGTCCGCCTTGCGGAAACGCACGAAGCCATAATCGGGCAGCTCGCGCAGCTTGGTCACCGAGACGACCGGCGCGTCTCCGTCGCCCCCCTCCTCCGGGACAACCGGCTTAAGCCAGAGATCGCGCACATACCGCTCAATCTCGACGAAGCCGAAGCCTTCAATCGGCGCGGGAACACCGGCAAAACATTTGTCCACCACAGCATTCGAAATGCCGATGGCATCGAACAGGTGCGCCGCGCAATAACTGTCGAGAACGCTGATGCCCATCTTCGACATCACTTTGGCCAGGCCCAGTTCGAGCGCATGCAGCAGGTTGTTTTCGCCCTTTTCCGGATCGAGGGCGCGCGCCGTTTCAAGCGCCAGCCATGGACACACCGCTCCAGCGCCCAGGCCCAGCAGCACCGCGACGTGATGAATCTCGCGGCAATCGCCTGCCTCGGCGGCCAGTCCCACTTCTGCGCGGACACCGGCGCGGATTAGCGCCATGTGCACCGCTCCGGCGGCCATGGCCATGGGAATGGGAATGTCCTCGGGCGTTGCATCGCGATCCGAAAGGATCAGCAGCGATGCCCCGTTGGCCACCAGCTCCACTGCCCTCTTGGCCAGAATATCGACCGCAATTTCCAGGCTCGAGTCGGGTGAGTACAGGCAGTTCAAGATCGCATGGGGCATCTTGTCGGCCTGCCCATGATGCGCGTGCCGCAGCGTGTGCATTTGGCCCAGGGTCAAAATCGGCGAGCGAAGCGAAAGACCGGGCAAGGGCTCGCGCACTTCAAGAAGATGCGGCCACGGCCCGAGACGCGTGTGCATCTGCAGCACCACCGTTTCGCGCAAGGGATCGATCGGGGGGTTCGTGACCTGCGCAAAGCGCTGCCGGAAAAAAGCGTACAACGGGCGCGGCGCCCGGGCCAGCGGCGCGATCGCCGTATCGTCGCCCATCGACCACACCGCATCTTTACCTTCCGCAGCCATGGGCTGCAGAATCATGCGCACGTCTTCGCGCGTGTAGCCGAAATGATGTTGCAAGCCGTTCAGCTCCGCGGCATCGAGAGCAGCCGGTGTCTCGGCGGAATCTTCGAGCGGCGTGTCGAGTTGAATCAGATCCTGATAGTGGCGCTTGGTGTCGTAGATCCGCAGAATCTCGTCGTTCTCAAAAAAACGATTGAAGTCGAGATCGGCGACGATCATCTGGCCCGGGCCAAGACGGCCGCTGTGCACTATCCGCGCCGGGTCCATGTCCACCAACCCCGCTTCGGAACCCGCGACTACCAGGCCTGTGTCGTCCAGCGCAAAGCGGCATGGACGCAGTCCGTTTCGATCGAGAATCGCGCCCACCTGGCGTCCATCGGTGAAAGCCAGCGCCGCAGGACCATCCCACGGTTCAATCAAATCGCCGCTGTATTGCAAGAACGACGACAGGTTGCCCGGGTTCGCCGGCGGCACCATCATGCGCAGCGCTTCGCCCACCGTGCGTCCGTTGTTCGACAACAGCTCGACAATTTCATCCAGCGAAGTTGAATCAGAACCGCCCGACGTGAGTACTGGATGCAGATCGAGCGCCATCGTCGCCGCGCGCGCTTCCATGTTGGAGCGGTTGCCCCAGATCGTGTTGATCTCGCCGTTGTGTGCGAGCGTCCTGAACGGCTGCGCGCGATCCCACGACGGCAGAACGTTGGTTGCGTAACGCTGGTGAAACAGCGCAATCGATGTTTTGAAGTCGGGATCGGCAAGGTCCGGATAAAAGTCGGCCAGCAGACGGCCTGCGCACAGCGCTTTGTAGACCAGCGTGGCCCCCGAGATGCTCGCCACGTAGCCGGCGGCCCCAGACCGTTCGAACTGCTTGCGCGCCAGGTAGAGCCGACGGTTAAACGCTATCGGATCGTCGGCCGTGATCAACACATGCCAGATCGCCGGGCGCGTCGAATTCGCAATCTCGCCTAAAACCTCGGGACGTACCGGCACCGGCCGCCACAGCAAGGTCTCGCAGCCCTGTTCGGCCAGCGCCGACTCCAGCTCATGCCGCGACGCCGCATCGTCTCCAGACAAAAACACCACGGCGATGCCCAGCGGTTTCCATGCCGGCAAAACAATGCCCGTGTGCGCCAGGAACCAGCTGCGTGGAATCACCACCGTGACCCCGACACCGTCGCTCGACTTGCCGTCCGCCGCCACGGCGCCGCGGTGCTCCAGGCGCGACAGCGCGGTCAGCGCATGCTGAAGAATGGCGTGGGAGGGCTGATCAGAAAGCTGCGCAACAAAACCTACGCCGCAGGAATCAAAGTCGAAACGGGGGTCAACAAGGCTGTTTTTGAGATACGACGGCCCGTCCGCGCGGCCGTAGCTTCCAGGCTGTTCCGCAGAAAATTGCTGCGCAGACATACGGGTTGGACGAACAGGGAAGCCCATAAACCAATATACGACCTTTGCTGTGAATTTGATGTTTCAGGGTGCAATCTTTTTGGCAACGTGCGCCGCGAGCGAGAGAACAGGGGTCTCCCGTTTTTTGCCGGATCAGATTCACTTGAAAAGTTTGTGACAGAAGGACCCAAAAAGTTTACGATACGTCTTGCATACTTATACATTTAGGCCGTATATTTATGCAAGCGCGGTTGCTCTTGGCAGCCGCGCTTTAGCTTTGCACGAAAGATGGACATGAAGGGTCAACGGCACAACGCGATTCGCGACCTCATCGGCAACTCCGCCGTCGCCAACCAGGACGAGCTGCGGCGCAAGCTGCGCCGTCGCGGCTTCGCGGTCACCCAGGCCACGCTGTCGCGCGATATCCATGAGCTGCGCCTTTCCAAGGGTCCCGGCGGCTATTCCCTGCCCCACAGAAACGGCAATGGCCACGCCGTCGCGGATGAAGTGGAAGACGATACCCCGCCCACCGTTGCCGAGATGATCGAGAGCTTCGGCTTGCGCGTTCGTCAAGCCACCAACCAGGTGGTCGTTCGCACCGTCATGGGCGGCGCCCAGCCTCTGGCTGCCTCACTCGATTTCGAGGAGTGGCCCGAAGTCGTCGGCACCATCGCCGGCGACGATACCGTGCTCGTCATTTGCCCTGACCAGCGCAAAGCAGGCGATGTCGAATCCAGGCTGAGGACGATGTTGGAGTCATGACGCAGTCCGTACAAACCGCAGTCATCGGAGTGACCGGATACGCAGGCGCGGAGTTGGCGCGTCTCCTGCTGCACCATCCGCGCCTCAAGGGCACGGCCCCGGTTTTTGCCGGACGTGTCGATGCCGAAGATGCCGCGCGCGGCGGTGTGCCTCTCACCGACATTCATCCGCAGCTCGGCGACAACAACGGCAGCGACGCCCTCAAGCTCCAGCCCTTCTCGTGGGACCTGCTGGCCGATCGCGGCGTGAAGGTGCTCTTCCTCGCCACTCCGCATGAGCAGTCGCGCGAGTGGGTTCCTGAAGCCCTCGAGCGCGGCATGCGCGTCATCGACCTCAGTGGCGCCTGGCGCCTGACCGATGCCACGCACCGGGCTGTCTACAAATTCAAAGACGAAGGCTCATCAGTCGCCACCGCCGTGCAGGCGAAATCCGTGTATGGCATGCCCGAACTGCATCGCGCGCAGATTGCCGGCGCGTCGATCGTCGCGAATCCCGGCTGCTATGCCACGTCGGTCATCCTTGCGCTACGCCCGCTGGTTGCGGCTGATCTCGTCGATTTGAGTCACGGCGTTGTTGCCGACGCCAAGAGCGGTGTGAGTGGCGCGGGCAAGGCGGCGAGCGCCAAGACGCACTACATGTATGCGGCCGACAATCTCTCCGCCTATGGCGTCTTCTCGCATCGTCATACCGGCGAGCTGCTCGAGCAAATCGGCCTGCGGGGTGAACAGATCACCTTTACGCCGCACCTGCTTCCCATTCCGCGCGGCATCCTGTCCACGATCTATGTGCAGTTTCGCGAGCCACAGACCCGCGCCTCGGTCGCGCAGATATATCGCACGTTCTTTGCCGCCAGCCCGATGGTCCGCTTGTACGACAACGCGCTGCCGCAGATTCAATACTCCGTCCGCACCAACTATGCGGACATTGGTTTCGAGCTTTCCAGCGACGGCCGCCGCGCGGTCATCGTCAGCTGTCTCGACAATCTCCTGAAAGGTGCATCCGGACAGGCAGTCCAGAATCTAAACGTGATGCTTGGCTGGGGCGAAGCGGAGGGTCTCGCATGAAATATGTAGTCAAACTGGGCGGGGCCGGACTGGAAAACCCCACACTCTTCGACGGCTGCGTGCGCGCCATCGCCGAGCTGGTACGCGACGGCCATCAGGTTGCCGTCGTGCACGGCGGCGGAGTGCAGCTTACCAGCATGCTGAAGGCGCTGGGCAAGCAAAGCGAATTCATTGCAGGCCTGCGCGTCACCGATGCTGAAACCCGCGACGTCGCTCTGATGGTGCTCGCCGGCAAGGTGAACAAGCGCCTGGTGGCGGCACTCGGCTCTCTCGGCCAACCCGCGGTCGGCATGTCGGGCGGCGATGGCCTGTTGTTCCGTGCACGCAAGAAGCGGACTGCGCCCGACCTCGGCTACGTGGGCGAGATTGTTGCCAGCGACACGCGGTGGCTCGACGCGATCTGGCAGCTGAACGGCGTGCCGGTCATCTCCTCGATGGCGCTTGGATTTGACGGCGAGTACTACAACGTCAACGCCGACGAGATGGCGGCGGCCTGCGCCACGGCCTGCCATGCCGATGCCCTCGTCTTCCTTACCGACGTTCCCGGCGTCAAAGGTTCTGACGGCGAGGTCATGCGCTGGCTCTCGATCGATCAAATTGCCGAGATGGCGAAGAGCGCCATCATTACCGGCGGCATGTTGCCCAAACTCGGCGCTTGCCGCGAAGCTTTATTGAATGGCGTGAAGCGCGTCCGTATTCTACCCGCTGAAGCGGCCGCTTCTCTGCCCGACCTGTGCAGTTCACGCGTAGCTCATGGCACCGAAGTGATGGTGGCCTGAAGAGGAATCCCCCTTGACCAAGCTTGAACAAATTCGTGCCGCCGAAGAGCGGCTGCTGTTGCAAACCTACGAGCGGAATCCGATTCTTTTTGTCCGCGGCGAAGGTGTACACCTGGTCGACGAGAACGGTACCAAGTATCTCGACCTGCTGAGCGGCATCGGCGTGAATGCGCTGGGCTACGGACATCCCGCGATTGAAGCAGCCATCGCCAAGCAGAGCCGCGCTCTGATCCACACGTCGAACCTCTTCTACCACGAGGGCCAGGCAGAACTGGCGTTGCGACTCACCGAGCGCACCGGTCTCGATCGAGTCTTCTTCGCCAACACCGGCACCGAAGCCTGGGAAGGCGCACTGAAGCTGGCGCGGGCCCATGCCGGCCTGCTGCGCAGCGAAGGCAAGACCATCGGCACCAGGTTCCTGGCGCTCGAACAGAGCTTCCATGGCCGCACCTTCGGCTCGGTGTCGACAACCTACAAGGCAAAATATCGCGAGCCCTTCGGTCCTGTCGTGCCGGGTGTGGAGTTCGTACGATTCAACGATCCTGCCGACCTGCGCGCCAAGTTTTCCGATGAGGTTTGCGCCATCCTCGTCGAGTCCATCCAGGGCGAAGGCGGCATCCGTCCGCTGACCCAGGAGTTCTTCGCCGAAGCACGCGCGCTGACCAACACCACCGGCGCCCTTCTCGTCGTGGATGAAATCCAGGCAGGCATGGGCCGCACAGGAAAATGGTGCGCCTACCAGCATTACGGCATCACACCCGATGTTGTGACCCTCGCGAAACCACTTGCCGGCGGCATCCCGCTCGGCGCGGTGCTGTGCACTGAAGAAGCCGCGCGCGCCATTCACGCCGGGATGCACGGAACGACTTTTGGCGGCGGCCCGCTGGCGTGCACGGTCGCGATTGCGGTGATCGACGCGATCGACAAAGAAGGCTTGCTGCGCAACATCCGCGAAGTGGGGGACTACTTTCAGACCCAGCTGCGCTGGCTTGCCGGCCGTCACGACACCATCGTGGATGTGCGCGGCAAGGGCCTGATGTTGGCCGCTGAGCTGGAGTCGGCCGAACTCGCCAAACTCACGGTGGCCGAGATGCTCAAGCGCCACATCCTTATTAACTGCACCAGCGATACGGTTCTGCGCTTCTTGCCGCCTTATACCTTGAAGCGCGAACTCGTCGACACCGCTATCCACGCGCTCGATCAGATTCTGGCCGAGCACAGTGCGCAGGTCGCAACCCCATCCGCAGGAGGACACTCTCTTGGCCACTAAGACTTTGGAACGCCGGGCGCCCGCAGCTCCCGTCGAAAATGATGCCGACATCCTGGCAGCGGCCGCACGCATGGCCGGCGAGGACATGTGTTCTATCTCCGATCTTTCGAGCGGCGAAGTACGCGCCATTCTCAAGCTCGCGCATGACATCAAGCGCAGCCCGCGCGATTATCGCAGCGCCCTCGACGCCAAGCAGATGGTGCTGATGTTCGAGAAGGCCAGCCTGCGCACGCGCATGAGTTTCGAGGCGGGCATCAATACGATGGGCGGCAATGCTATTTTTGTCGACCACACCAACTCGCCACTGGGCGAGCGCGAATCCATCTCCGATGTGGCGCGCAATGTCGAACGCTGGGTCGACGTGATCGTGCTGCGCACCTACGCGCACGACACCATCACCGAGATGGCCGCCAATGCGCGCGTCCCGGTGGTCAATGCCCTGTCGGACTTCGAGCATCCCTGCCAGGCTCTGGCCGACTTTATGACGCTCGAAGAACATTTCGGCACCCTGTCCGGCCTGAACTTTACGTACGTTGGAGACGGCAACAACGTGTGTCACTCGTTGATGCTGACCGGCGCGCAGCTCGGCGCCAACGTAACCGTGGCAACTCCGCGCGGCTACTCGCCCGACATCGAAATCGTGACCATCGCGCGCGACATGGCGCAGGCCAATCACTGCGAGTTACGCCTGGTGCAGGATCCGCAGGCCGCGGTCGAAGGGTGCGATGCCGTGTACACCGATGTGTGCGTGAGCATGGGCTTCGAACATGAGTCGACCAAGCGCGCGCCGATCTTCAGGCCGTTCCAGGTGAACGATGCGTTGATGCAGAGAGCCGCGTCGCATGCGGTCTTTATGCACTGCCTGCCTGCGCGCCGCAACGACGAAGTGACAGATGCGGTGATCGATGGGCCGCAGTCGATTGTTTTCGACCAGGCTGAAAATCGCCTGCATGCGCAGAAGGCGTTGCTGCTTTTGCTGCTGGGCGGTTTGGCAAATGTGCAGAAGTTCTCGGTTCATAGTTCGTAAGTCACAGCTCCGGATCCGACGACTGAGAACTAACAACTGAGAACTGAGTTACGAAGGAGAGCGAAGTGAAGATGTGGTCGGGGCGGTTTCGTGAACCGCTCGACGTAGAGTTCGAAGCGTGGCAACGCTCCATCGTCTTTGACTGGCGGCTTCTCGATCAGGAGGTGGCGGCCAGCAAGGCGCATGCCTCTGCGCTTTGCAAGGCCGGTATCCTGACGGCAGAAGAGACCACGCTGCTGCGCGACGCGTTGACCGCCATCGCCGCTGCTCACAGTACGGACGCGGGCAAGGAGCAGGTGCGCACGCATCCGACGGCCGAAGACATCCACCACTTTGTGGAGCTGTCGCTCGTCGAACGCGTGGGATCGCTTGGACTGAAGCTGCACACAGGTCGCAGCCGCAACGAACAGATCGCGACCGATCTGCGCCTCTACATCCGCCAGCAGATTGAGCTGGTGATTGAGTCGCTGGCCCAGTGGGCAGAGGCGTTGCTCGCGCAGGCGCGCGCCGCAGAAGATGCGGTGATGCCGAGCTACACGCACCTGCAGCGTGCCGAGCCCGTGCTGGTGGCGCACTGGCTGCTGGCGTACGTGGAGATGATTCTGCGCGATGCGTCGCGGCTCAAGGACTGCTCTGCGCGGCTGAACTATTGTCCGCTTGGATCCGGAGCCGTGGCCGGTGCTACGCTCGCACTCGATCGCACGATTGCGGCGCGGGAACTGGGATTTACTGCGCCCACGCCCAACAGCATGGACGCGACCAGCGATCGCGATTTTGTCGTCGAGTATCTGCAGGCGCTGACCTGCGTGGGCTTGCACCTGAGCCGGTTTGCCGAGGAGATTACGCTCTTCGCCACCGCGGAGTTTGGATTCGTGCTGCTGCCGGAAGCATTCTCCACGGGATCGAGTGCGATGCCGCAGAAGAAGAATCCCGATTTGACCGAGCTCATCCGCGCCAAGGTGGGACGTATCAACGGAGCTGCGCAGGCTGTCACTTTGCAGTTGAAGGGCCTGCCTCTTGCCTACAATAAAGACATGCAGGAGACACAGGAGCCGGCCTTCTCAGTCGATTTCGTGCCGCCGATGCTGGCGCTGGTGGCGCGCTTCACGGCTGCGCTGCGCTTCAATCTGGATCGCATGCGGACAGCGTCGGCATCGGGCTATCTGAACGCGATGGCTGCGGCGACCTATCTCGTGCACAAGGGAGTTCCCTTCCGCACGGCGCACGAGAAGATTGGCAACGCGGTCCGCTTCGCGCTCGAGAAGGGCGTGGAACTGGGCGACCTGAAGCTGGATGAGCTGAAGCAATTCGGCGATGAATTCGGCGAGGATTTCTATTCCGCGGTGACGGTGGATACGACCCTCGATTGTCACGACGTGATCGGCGGGACCGCGCGGACCCGCGTGCGGCAGGCGCTTGTTGAGGCAACGTCGCGCGTTCAATCGCTTACGCAGGAGGTTGTCCATGCTGGTGCGTAAGGCTCTTCTGCATGATGCGTCGAATATTTACGATTTAGTAAATTCGCTCTCCGGCGATGGAACGCTGTTGAAGAGGCCGTTCGCGGAAATCTGTGAAAACGTGCGCGACTTCACCGTTGCCGAATCGGACGGCGGGATCTTTCTTGGGTGCGGCGCGCTGCATCTGTACGGGCCGCATCTCTCGGAAGTGCGCTCGATCGTGGTGAAGCCCGAGGCCAAGGGCCAGGGCGCAGGCGGACGCATTCTCGGCGCGCTGATTGAAGAGGCCGAAGAACACGGCATTCAGTCGGTGTGCCTGTTCACGCGCATTCCCGACTTCTTCTTCAAGTTCGGGTTTCGGATTGTTGAGGACAAGGCGGAACTGCCGGACAAGATCTTCAAGGATTGCCAGAGCTGCCCGCGGCTGCATCGTTGCGATGAAGTGGCGATGGTGCGTGGACGAATTCCCCGGATCTCGATCCTGGGACCGCGGCATGAGGCGCAAGAGCTGGTACGACTTTCCGGAGACTAGGGGACTGGCCGTCCAGGCGGGAGCGGCCTTCGGCCGCCACGACATCCTTCAGAACTGCAGGCGATGAAATTGTTCCACGTGGGGACTGGCCGTCCAGGCGGGCGCGGCCTTCGGCCGCACGACATCGTTCACAACTGACCCTTCGAAATTGTTCCACGTGGAACAATTCGCCTCCTGGACGCCTGACTTTCGAGTTGTTTGTTGAGGACGGCTTTGCAGATTAATTCGATGCTGGTCTCGATCGATGATGGGTGTCCAGAAGAAAAGTCGCGGCGCTCAAGAGGACAACGGCACACGCAGCGAGAATGGGCTTGGTTCTCATCGTGAGGAGAACTATGGCGGGCACGGTTGTGCAATAGCCAAAGGCCGAGCAGGTGCGCCAATTGAGGAACGCGTAGGCAGCGATGTAGCCGCATGCGATGACGGCATGCGCGGTGATTTCGCGCGGCGCCTTCCGGACGAAGAGGAAGACGAAGAAGCTGAGGAATGGGAGTAGGCAGTAGAGCACGGAGATCGCGGTGTCGATGCGGAAGTCGAGGCCGTAGATGTTCCAGAGCCCGTGCAAGGAGACAAACAGGCTGCAGATGCCTGTTGCTGTGCGTAGTGTGATCCAAGGCCATTCGTAGAGCTTCATTTCAGCTTCCCTCTCCGGGGCTAAAGCCCCGCGCTCTTCTTCGATCTTAGTCAGGGCCTGAAGGCCGCTGCTCCCTCCGGAATTTGAGGAGGGCGGCGGCGACGGCGGCTTGACCGTAGCTGAGGCCTCCATCGCCGGGGCTGACACGGAGGTGCTGGAAGACCTCGAAGCCGGCGGTTTCGAGGCCGGTGCGCAGGAGGCGGGCGAGCCGGCGGTTGTGAAGGCATCCTCCGCTGAGCGCGACTTGCTGGATGCCGGTGGCGGAGCGCGCGCGGAGTGCCCCGTCGATGAAGGCCTGGGCGATGCCGCAGTGAAAACGGGCGGCGATGTGGGCGGGCGGCTTGCCGGCGCGGAGGTCGGCGAGGAGTTGATGCCACATGCGCGTGGGACGGATGACCTCGGGACCTGGGGCACGCGTGGACGAGGAGATCGAAGCCTCCCTATCTGGGCTAGCCGACCGTTGAGGTTTCCCACCCTTGCTGCGCAAGGATGGGGCACCCGGGTTCGTGGCGATGGGAGGTTCCCTTTCGGCGAATTCGAAAGTGTAGCCGGGGAGGTTGTCGGGTTCGTGGATGGCGAGGCCTTCGAGTTCGATGGCGGCCTGGGCTTCGTAGTCCACCGTGCGGCGGTGCAAGACGAGCGCGGCGACGGCGTCGAAGAGACGACCGCAGCTGGAGGTAAGCGGTGAGTTAAGGTTTCGAAGCATCATTTTCTGCAGAAGTGCGGACTCTTTTGCTTCGATGCCGAGCGCGTTGGCGATGAAGGGATCGTTGCCATCGATGCCGGCGGCGTGGAGATGGCCGAGGGCCATACGAGCCAGCTCGCGCACGGCGGCGTCGCCGCCCGGCATGGGGACGTAGGCGAGATGGGCGAAGCGGTCAAAACTCCCGGGGCTGCGCCCGCCTAAATCGACGATCAAGACTTCGCCGCCCCAGATGCGGCCGTCGGTGCCGTAGCCAGTGCCGTCGAGACTGAGACCGATGACCGGGCCTTCAAGATTGTGTTCGGCCACGCAGGCGGCGATGTGGGCGTGATGATGCTGCACTTCAAGGATGGGAAGCTTATGGTCGGCGGCCCAGCGATTGGCCCATGTTGTGGAGAGATAGCCGGGGTGCATGTCGCGGACCACGAACGCGGGCTCGATTTCGAAGGTGTGCATCAGGTGGGCGAGCGACTCCTCGAAGAACTCGAGACTCGTGAGATTTTCGAGATCGCCGAGATGCTGGCTTTGGTAGGCATGGCGCTCACGGGCGAGGGTGAAGACGCTTTTGAGATGATCGCCGACGGCGAGCAGCGGGGGCGCGTCGATGGGCAGATCGATTGCGAGAGGGACGAAGCCGCGGGCGCGGCGGATGAGTTGTGGTGCACCGTCCACCACGGCGGCAACGGAATCATCGCAGCGCTGCAGGACCTCCCGATCGTGGAAGAGGAAGGCATCGGCGATGCCGCCGAGACGTGTGCGCGCCTCGTCGTTGTCGACGGCGATCGGCTCTTCGCTGAGGTTGGCAGAGGTCATGACGAGAGCCTTGACGCGCGGGTCGGCGAAGAGCAGGTGCTGCAGAGGAGCGTAGGGCAGAAAGATTCCGAGCCATGGAACGCCAGGCGCGACTTCTGGCGCGATGCCATTGCCGGGGAGAGCGCGGGCAAGAACGATGGGGCGTGCGGAGGTGTGGAGAAGGGCTGCTTCTTCGGGTGTGCAGGCGCAGAGGGTGTGCGCGGCGGCCAGGTCGCGCACCATGACGGCAAGGGGTTTGCCGTAGCGATGTTTGCGTTGGCGCAGTCGTTGGACGGCAGCGGAGTTGGTGGCATCGACGCTGAGGTGGAATCCGCCGATGCCTTTGATGGCGATGATTTCGCCGGCGAGAAGGCGGTCGATGGTGGCGGCGATGGGAGCATCGTCGGCAGGGGCTAAAGCCCCGCTTTCCTGGCGCGCGTTTTCGGCACGAGTAAACTCGTGCCCTGTTACAAAGCCCGTGTGGGAAGCGCCTTCCTTTGCGCATTCTTTCGCGTCTTCTTTTGCGTTTTCCTTCGCGGAGTTGGTGGATTGGTTTGCGAGGGAAGTTGGTTCGAGCCAGAGGTGCGGGCCGCAATCCCAGCAGGCGTTGGGTTGCGCATGAAAGCGGCGATTGAGGGGGTCGTCATATTCGGCCTGGCAGGTGGGGCACATTTGGAACTTTGCCATCGAGGTCTGCGGGCGGTCGTAGGGAACGCGGCGGGTGATGGTGAAGCGCGGGCCGCAGTTCGTGCAGTTGAGAAAGGGATAACGATAGCGGCGGTCGTTGGGGTCGAGAAGTTCGCGGAGGCAGTCAGGGCAGGTGGCGGCGTCGGCCGGGATGCCGGTGGCGACGCGACCTTTGATCTCGCTGGCGACGATGCGGAAGCCGGTCTCGCCGGTGGGCGGCAGATCGTGAACGCTGATCGAATCAATGCGTGCGAGGGGCGGGATCTCGGAGGGCAGGCGGGCGAGAAATGCTTCGATGTGTGCAGGAGGGCCTTCGACTTCGAGGTTCACGCCGTCGGTGTCGTTGCCCGTAGAACCAGCCAGGTTCTCTTCAGTGGCGAGGCGGTAGATGAAGGGACGAAAGCCGACGCCCTGCACGACGCCACGGACCTGGACTGCGATTCGTCGCGTTCGATTTGGGGCAGAGTCGGTCAAGATGTGCGGTGTGCGCGTGCTAAGGATAGGGTATGCGATGGCGGTTGCATCCAATAAGGGATGGGCGCACTGCGAAGATGTTCGCGAGGCCGATTCCTCCGGTTTTCCCTTGTCCCGACGGAAGGACGTGGGACATCCAGGTGGTGTGGATGCTCGGCGAACGGGCTGGGTTCGTGCTTTCCCACGTTTCAGAATCGAGACATGGGGCACCCAGGGTTCGTGCGGGCCGCAACGGTGGCGATAAGCAAGCGCAGGTCCTTCGCTCCGCTCGCTCAGGATGACAGCATGCCTGCAATGGGAAAGAGACGGGGTCTTTGAGTGCGCTGGTTGATGCGAAGTTGTGCGGGTCTTTTGCTGGTGGCGGCGACGGGACAAGCTCTTGTCT
The DNA here is from genome assembly GCA_036267935.1 of Occallatibacter sp. GTDB lineage: Bacteria > Acidobacteriota > Terriglobia > Terriglobales > Acidobacteriaceae > Telmatobacter. The sequence continues at coordinate 44,981 of DATAVC010000079.1, forward strand.
GTGCTCAGCCGCCCGATCAGGCGACGGTGATCCGGGGGGTGGATGCTGCGGTGATGGCAAGGGTGCACGGCATCGCCGGTTATACGGTGACGGAGCACTATGCGGTGTTCCACGGGCGGGACGAGGTGCATGCGGTGGCCGAGAGGACGGTGAAGACGACGTATCGGCCGGAGTCCGGCAAGAGCTACCAGATTCTTTCGCAAAGCGGATCGGCGCTGATTCGGGGGTTGGGGCTCGATCCCCTGATGGAGAGCGAGCGGAACATCAATCTGCCGGGGAATGTGGCGCGGTCGTGGATTACCTCGGCCAACTACGCGATGGTTCTGAAGCCGCAGACGCAGCAGGTGGATGGGCGCACATGCCTGGAGCTGGCGATCAATCCGCGGCGCAAGGCACCCAACCTGATTGTGGGAACGTTGTGGGTGGACGCGAAGGATTTCACGATTGTGCGGCTGGAAGGTGTGGCGTCGAAGTCGCCGTCGGTGCTGGCGGGTGTGACCCACATGACGCGGCAATATGCCTCGATGGACGGGTTCTCGATGGCGACGCATGCGCGGGCCGAATCGAGCACGTTCTTGTATGGCCGCACGGTGCTGACGATCGACTACAGCGGCTACCAGGTTGAGGTGCGGTGAGAACGGGGACAGCAGGTTAGCGGCGTGAGCAAGTTAGCGAGTTGGCGGGGTTGGCGGGGTTGGCGGGATTCGCTGGCGATGACTGGCGACACGCCAAAGGAACCGGACCTGCTCTATACTGAGCTGCGTGATGCCTTTTGCCGGTGACTGGAAGCTCGAAGCTGCGCTCGGATCGTGCCTGTTGCTGGGCTTGCGGCACGGGTTCGACTACGATCACCTGGCTGCAATCAGCGACATCACGGCGGTCCAGCGGAACTGGTGGAGCGGGCTGCGCCTGGGCATGACGTACGCGCTGGGGCACGCCTTTACGGTGGCCGCTCTCGGCATTGCCGTGCTGGAGATGCACCTGGGATTGCCGGAAGGGCTTGATCACTGGACGGAACGTCTGATCGGTCTGACGCTGATTGTCCTGGGCATCGGCGTAGTTGCGGGCATTCTGCGCAGGGATGCGCACGGACATACGCACGGCCGAATCGAAAGCCGGCTCGCGATCGCGATCAACGGCGTGCTGTGGATGGCATGGCGGGTACGACGGCTTTGGAATGCGGAAGCGCCGCGGCCGGAGCGGTTCCAGTGGATGTATAACGGCAAGTCGGTTTTCCTGATCGGCGTGCTGCATGGCGTGGGCGCCGAGACACCGAGCCAATTGGCGTTGTTCTTTCTGACGGCGAATCTGGGGGGGACGTCGCGCGGGCTACTGGGCCTGGCGGCCTTCGCGGTGGGACTGGTGACGATGAATGCGCTGATGACGGCTTCGATGGGCGGAGCTTTCCATGCCGGTGGGCAGCATCCCCGCTTTTACCACCTGATTGCCTGGACGGGCGCAATCTATAGCTGCGCGATCGGGCTGGTTTTTCTGCTGGGGATTTCAGACAAGCTGCCGGCGTTGGGTTAAGCGCCCTGGGGTGCGTCAGGCACCTTCCGAATCGACACGAGAAAATTCAGTTGGCGGAGACGGGATCGTCTTTTGCGGCCTGCGCGCGTTCTTCCTCTATTGCTTGAAACATCTCTGTTTCTTTCCTGAAATGGAAGGAGTTGGGTGCGGGGACTGGGCCCTTGCGGGACTCCGCACGCCCGAGGTGCGCCAGGTCCTGCTTGTCGACTACGCGCACACCTTTGGCGACGAGGCGGGCGCGGATTTCAGTTTCGGAAAGGGTGTCGGGATCGGCCGCGGCCTTGACGAAATCGATGGCCTGTCGTGCTCCTTCTTCGCCGTCGTGGCGGGCGAGGCCGGCGAGGCCGGTGCTGGCTTTGCGGGCCCAGCCCACGACGAATTGTCCGGCGCGGGACTTGCCGGAGGATGGATCCCACACCTCAAAGGACGCGGCTGTGGGGGATGCGGCGCCGGGGGATGCGGCGCCGGGGCGGGTGGCATAGCCGTCGGGCCCCATGGGAAGGCCGATTTGCGGGTCGTGGGTGTCGCCGATGGCGAACAGGACAGTATCGACGTCGAGGGTCGCGGTGGCCTCGGTGACGCGGGCCGAGGTGTTGCCGTCGGCTTTGGCGACGAGATCGTTTTCGGCAACGATCATCTGCGTGACGCGGCCTTCGGCATTGGCGACGAAAGACTTGGGTGAAGAGAGAAAACGGAAGGAGAGGCGCGCGGGCGTTGCGGCCGTGGGCGTTTCGGTGAGATGCGGAAAGTGCTGCGGGATGATTTTTTCGGGGGAGACGTCTTGTCCGGCATGGGCACAGCGGTCGTGGATGCGGGCCAGTTCCGCCTGCAGGTCGGCGCGGTCGATGAAGGGCTCGACGTGTTCGATTTCTTTCTTGTCGAACTTGACCTCGAGGGGGCCGCGGCGCGCGACGATGACGACGCTCTCGGTGTAGTGGGCGGGCTTATCGAGAAGAAGCCAGCGAGCCACGTCGATGGCCACATTGCCAACGCCGATGATGGCGATGCGGCGGTAGGTGGAGAAATCACGGGCGACGTGCGATTCGAGCTGGTTGTAGTTGTAGACGAAATCCTTTGAGGCGTAGACGCCGAGGGCATCTTCGCCGGGGAGGCCGAGGCTCTTGGCTCCTTGCGCGCCGGAAGCAAAGACGATGGCGGCGGGACGAAAGGACTCCAGTTCGGCCAGGGAGATGTCGTAGGCCGCGCCGATCTGGATGTGGCCGAAGTAGTGGATGTTGGGAAGGGCGAGGGTCTGATCGAACTGCTTGCGTAGACCGTTCTTCATCTTGGTTTTGAGGGGATAGATGCCGTATTGCGCCAGGCCGCCGGGCCGGATGTCGCGATTAAAGATAAAGGTCTCGTAGCCTGCGAGGGCGATTTGGCGGGCGGCAAACATGCCGGCCGGGCCTGCGCCCACGACGAAGACACCCTTCATTCCTGATCCCCCTGTCGGGTTCTGCCGCGGAGCCAGCGTTGATGAGAGAGGCGGCGCGTTTCTGTTGTGGAAATTATCGCAGCCGGTGAATGGGGTTGGCAGGAACGAGTTCGCAATGCGGTAACCCGCAAATGGTCAGGGGCTTGAGAGGACTTCTGCTGGCAGCGACATTGGCGGGCGAGGGGACCGGAACACGATGCGCAGCAGATGCCACAGCGTGGGATGCTGACACCACGAGTGATGAATGTCACTACGTCTTCCCTACCCCTGCTTTTAGAACTAGACTTGACGCACCGCGAAAGACCAGAAAGACCAGTTGGCTTTCTCCGTACGTCTGTGCCTGGAGGAACCGTGCGAGTCTTGACCCCACCCCCGCTTCCCAGTGATGACAAGCGCTGGAAAATTGTGAACGGCACGATGCGCAAGAACGGGTTTGCGCGCGCGGCGTTGATCGAGACGCTCCACACCGTGCAGTCGTCGTTCGGTTTTCTGGACGATGATGCGATCACGTTTGTGGCGAAGTCGCTGCGTGTGCCGCTGAGCCAGGCGTATGGCGTGGTGACGTTTTATCACCATTTCAGCTTGAAGCCGCCGGGCAAGCACACGATGACGGTCTGCACCGGTACGGCCTGCTATATCAAGGGCACCGACAAGCTGGTTGCCGCCGCAGAGAAGCAACTCGGCATCCCCCAGGGCCAGACCACGAAGGACGGGAAGATCAGCCTGATGACTGCCCGTTGTGTGGGCGCCTGCGGGCGTGCACCGGTGGTGTTGACCGATGGCGAACTGCAAGGCCAGATGGCCGGCGAGCAAATGCTGGCGCAACTGGAAAGGTGGGCCGTGGAATGACCCTCGAAGAACTGGAACAAATTGCGGAATCGGTGCGTGCTGAGAACGCGAAGTTCGATCACGAGGTCAATGTCTGCATGGGCACCGGCTGTCTGAGTCAGCACTCGGACAAAATGAAGGACGAGCTGGTGAAGGCGGTCGAAGCCTCGGGCAAGAAGGTCTTTGTGCGCCGTACGGGCTGCATGGGCTTGTGCGCTGCGGGGCCGCTGGTGCTGGTGGATCCGGGAGAGGTTCTTTATCAGCATGTAAAGGCGAGCGATGCGGGAACGGTGATCGGCAGCCTTGGCGGCGAGCCTGTGGCCGAGATGCAATGCAATCTGCGCGAACATTTCGATCAGCAGGTGCATGTGGTGCTGGAGAATTCGGGCCACATCGATCCGGAAAAGATTGACGATTACATTGCGCATGACGGGTACCAGGCGCTGGTGAAAGCGCTGACGGAGATGACGCCCAACGACGTGATCCAGCAGATCACGGAGAGCGGCCTGCGCGGACGCGGAGGCGGCGGTTATCCCACGGGCCTGAAGTGGGGTACGGTCGCAAAAGCCGGAAGCGACCTGAAGTACGTGATCTGCAATGGCGACGAAGGCGATCCGGGCGCATTTATGGATCGCAGCGTTCTGGAGAGCGATCCGCAGCGCGTGCTGGAAGGCATGTCGATAGCGGCCTATGCGGTGGGCGCAAGCAAAGGGTATGTGTACGTCCGCGCGGAGTATCCGCTGGCGGTAGCCCGGCTTACCAATTGCCTTCGCGATGCGCGCCGGCGCGGCCTGCTGGGCAACAACATCTGCAACACATCGTTCAATTTCGATGTCGAGATCCGGTTAGGCGCAGGCGCGTTTGTCTGCGGCGAAGAGACCGCGCTGATTGCATCGATTGAAGGCAAGCGCGGGACACCCAAGCCGCGGCCACCTTATCCGGCGGTCAGCGGGCTATGGGGTAGACCGACCCTGATCAACAACGTTGAAACGTTCGCCAATATCGCACCCATCATCCGCAAAGGCGGCAAGTGGTTTGCGAGTATGGGATCGGAGAGAAGCAAGGGCACCAAGGTCTTTGCGCTGACCGGCAAAATAACCAACACCGGTCTGGTGGAAGTTCCGATGGGCATTCCTTTGCGCACGATCATCGAAGGCATTGGCGGCGGCGTACCCGATGGCCACACCTTCAAGGCGGTGCAAACGGGCGGACCTTCTGGCGGATGTCTGCCGGCGGAGATGCTGGACATCGGCGTTAGTTATGACTCGCTGCTGAAGGTAGGGGCGATGATGGGCTCCGGCGGCATGATCGTGATGGACGATACGTCGTGCATGGTCAACGTGGCCCGGTTCTTCATCGAGTTCTGCATGACGGAATCCTGCGGCAAGTGCATTCCCTGCCGCGCGGGCACGGCACAGATGTTTACGCTGCTATCGCGTATTTGCAACGGAACCGGCACGCTCGACGACCTGGCGCTGCTGGAAGACCTCTGCGTGACGGTGAAAGAGACCAGCTTGTGCGGCCTGGGGCAGACGGCGCCGAACCCGGTGCTGAGCACCTTGCGCTATTTCAGGCACGAGTACATGGATCACATCCTGCATAAGAAGTGCGCGGCGGGTGTGTGTTCGATTGCGACCCCGGTGGAGGTGCTGGCATGAGCGAAGTGATCGATGTCAAAACACTGGTAATCGATGGCAAGGAAGTGAGCGCGCGCCGCGGCCAGACCATTCTGGAAGTGGCTCGCGAGAACGGCATCGAGATCCCCACGCTGTGCCATCTGGATGGGCTGAGCGATGTAGGCGCCTGCCGCATGTGCCTGGTGGAGATCAAGGGGAGCAACAAGCTGCAACCGGCATGCGTGGCCACGGTGTTCGAAAGCATGGAAGTGAGCACGCAGACCGAGAAGCTGAAGAAGCATCGGCAGACGATTCTGGAATTGCTTTTCGCTGAGCGCAATCACATTTGTTCGGTATGCGTGGCGAATGGACACTGCGAGCTGCAATCGCTGGCGCAGTCGGAAGGCGTGACCCATGTGCGCTTCCCGTATCGCAATCCGGAGCTGAGCGTCGACGCATCGCATGAACGGTTCACGGCGGATCACAACCGGTGCATTCTGTGCACACGCTGCGTACGCGTCTGCGCGGAGATTGAAGGCGCGCATGTGTGGGACGTGATGGGCCGCGGGATCGATTCGATGGTGATTACCGACCTGCACCAGGATTGGGGAAGCTCGAGCTGCACGCGGTGCGGCAAATGTGTGCAGGTATGCCCGACGGGCGCCCTGTTCGACAAGAGCAAGGTGGGGACGGATCATCCGAAGTATCCGGACTTTTTGCCGTACCTGAACATGATGCGGGAGGGACAATGAGCAAACTGAAGCTGGCAACGGTCTGGCTGGACGGCTGTTCGGGCTGCCACATGTCCTTTCTCGATATGGATGAGCGGCTGCTCACCCTGGCCGAGCATGTAGACGTGGTGTATAGCCCGATCGTGGACACGAAACAATTTCCTGATGCAGTCGACATCGCACTGGTCGAGGGCGCGGTGGCTTCGGTCGATGACGAGAAGAAGATCAAGAAGATTCGAGCCCATACCAAACTTCTGGTGGCGATGGGCGATTGCGCGGTCGCGGGCAATGTGCCGTCGATGCGCAACCCGATTGGGCCAGAGGCGATTCTGGATCGCGCTTACAAAGAGAACGCTACGCTGCAACAGCAGATTCCCTGTGTTGTGGTGCCCCAACTGCTGCGCATTGTGCGGCCCATCCACGAATTTGTGAAGGTCGATGTTTTTCTGCCCGGATGTCCCCCCTCAGCGGATACGTTTCATGCCGCATTGATGGCGCTGGTCACCGGTGAACCGCTGGACGTTCCAGCGCTCACGCGTTTTGGAGCCTGAGTTATGAGTCAGACCATCACCATCGATCCTGTTACACGCCTGGAAGGACACGGCAAGATCACGATCCATCTGAACGACCAGGGTGAAGTGGAGAATGCTAATTTCCACGTGACCCAGGTGCGGGGATTCGAGAAGTTCTCAGAGGGGCGTCCATTTTACGAGATGCCGAGCCTGATGGCACGCATCTGCGGTATCTGCCCGGTCTCGCACCTGGTGGCTTCAGCGAAGGCATGCGAAGCGATCATGTCGGTGCGGATTCCGCACACGGCGGCGCAGCTGCGGCGCATGTTGAACCTGGCGCAGATGGTGCAGTCGCACGCGCTGAGTTTCTTCTACCTGTCGTCGCCTGACCTGCTGCTGGGATTGGATTCTGATCCGGCGAGCCGGCATATTTTTGGAGTGGCAGGCGCCAAGCCCGAGTTGGGACGCGCCGGCATTGGGCTCCGGCGGTTTGGGCAGCACATCATCGAGTTGCTGGGCAATAAGCGGATCCATCCGGGATGGGTGGTGCCGGGCGGCGTGACGGAACCCCTGGCTCCGGCGAAGCGCGACGAGATTCTGGGGATGCTGCCCGAGGCGTACGGAAACATCAAGCTGGCATTGGACTGGTACAACCAGATCGCCGATAAGTTCAAGCCGGAGATTGAAGTTTTTGGAAACTTTCCATCGCTGTACCTGGGGTTGATCAATGAAGACGAGTCGGTGGAGTTTACCGATGGGGCGTTGCGGCTGATCGACGGCAAGGGCGCGATTGTTGCCGACGGAATTACGGCAAACCAATTTACCGAAGTGATTGGCGAAGCGGTTGAGGACTACAGCTACACGAAGTTTGCGTACTACAAACCCCTCGGCTATCCGGCAGGAAGTTATCGCGTGGGGCCCTTGGCGCGGCTGAATATCGCCAAGAGCATGGGCACGCCGCTGGCGGACGCGGAATTGAAGCTGTTTAAACAGCTCGCCGATGGGCCGGTGCAGAGTTCGTTCTACTACCACTATGCGCGGCTGATCGACATTCTTCACGGCATTGAGAAGATCGAGCGGATTCTGACGGACCCCTTGATTCTCGACAAGCAGGTGCGCGCTACGGCAGGCGTGAATCGGCTGGAAGGCGCAGGCCAAGCGGAAGCTCCGCGAGGAACGCTGCACCATCATTACAAGGTGGACGAGAACGGGCTGATCACATGGGCCAACCTGGTGATTGCGACCGGCCAGAACAACCATGCGATGAACCAGGGCGTTCTGCAAGCGTCGAAGCACTACATCAAGAACGGCAAGTTCAGCGAGGGAATTCTGAATCGTGTGGAAGCTGTGGTGCGGACGTTTGATCCGTGCCTGAGCTGTTCGACGCACGCGTTTGGGCAGATGCCGCTGGAACTGAAGCTGGTGTCGGCCGAGGGCGAAGTTGTGGATCGGCTGGTTCGTTCGTAACGAGGCAGATTTTTAAGCGATCTTCCGGGACGGACAAGCGGGATCTGCCCCACAGGCGAAGAGTTGCCTGTGGGACACTGGACCAGGGCACCCACAATTTGTGACTCACCAAGCAACAACCAAGGCTGGCTGTCTCATGCTCGCGTGCGGCAATACGCTGCGCGGGGATGATGGCGTTGGGCCGTGGCTTGCGGCGTGGGCGGAAGAGCGATTCGCCAGTGATGCGCGCGTGCGCGTTCTGGTGCGGCAGCAATGGACGCCGGAGTTGGCACAGGATGTGGCCGAGGCCCAGGCAGTCATTTTCGTGGACTGCGCGGTGGATTTGGGCCCGGGTGAGGTTCGAGTCAGTTCGGTCGAACTGGCCGATGGCGCGGGGTCGGCGCTGGCGACGCATCATCTGGGCGCAGCGGAATTGGTTGCGTTGAGCAAGGAGTTGTACGGCGCGATGCCGGGCAGTTCCCTGCTGCTGACGGTTGGCGCGGGTTCGCTGGAATTAGGCGAAGGGTTCAGCGAGGCAGTGAAGGCTGCGCTGCCTGCAGTGTGTGCGCGGCTGGAGAAGGCTGTGCTGGAGATGCTGGCGGACCCGGGTTGATCTTCGTGCTTTCCCATGTCGCAAAGTCTAGACATGGGGCACCGTATTCGTGCGGTCTGATGCGTCGCGAGAAGCAGTCCTTCGGTCGGCCTACCCCACAAACACTCTGGTGTTTGCGGGGCCCCAGGCGCGCCGATTCTCAGGATGACACGGCATGGGGTCGTTGGAGGTATTGGACGACAGAATGCCGTGCGCCTGCGAATCGAGACATGTGTGCGGCTGCGCTGCCTGAGTCATGCGCGGCTGGAGACTGCGGTCGTCGGGATGCTGGGGGCCTGACGCGTGATTTCGTATTGACCTTCGTGGCCAATTGCTGTTTGTGCTCAAGACTCAATCAGGTTTGGCTGCCTGGCCTTTTTGCTCTACATTCCCCAGCAATTCGATTTGTCCTGTCGTCACATGCGCCTGCAGTCGGTAATCGCCCTGTGGATACTTCCTGCTGAGGTTCCTGAAGAAACCGCCTTGGTCGGTACCGAAGGCCCGTGCCTGGACTTCGCCCACGCCGACGGAAGCGTCCACGTTGCGATAGTCCCCGTCGTGAATGGAGGAGATCGTGATCTGCCCGGCCCCGACTTCGATATCCTTGTCGCCCTTGACCTCTTCCACCGTGACCTGGCCCGCCAGCATGCGGATGCTCAAATTTGTTCTCCAGGGAACCTCAATCTTGACGTCGAGGCCGTTGTTGCCGTGTTGGAGCTGAGGGCTCTCGATCGACAACTTGCCGCCATTCGGCGTCGGCGAAAAATGAAAGGCGACATTGGTGGCGGTTTCGTCGCTGCTCGCCGCGCAGGAGACATGAATCGCTGCCTGGTCGGTGCCAACGATGTGGAGTCCGGCGGGCTTTGAATCGATCATCAGCACGGCCCTGGATTGCAGAGGATAGCTGACCGTTTGGCTGCAGGGGGTCTTTGTCTCGGCAAATCCGGCGATGTGGAAGGCCAGGAGAGCCGCGCCGGCGGCGCAACAGACTGATCTCATCCTGTCCTCTACGCAGGTCGCGGCCTATTGGTTCCCGATCGGTGGCGGATGAAGGGTGCGGTTGGCTCGATTTCCGTAGCTTTGTCGGCGGCCCCTTCTGGGCGAATCTGGCAGCGCAGATCGGGATTGGGTGCTGCTTCGCTCTTACTAGTTGACGGTCATCCGACGGAAACCGGTCGTCTCATTTGCCAGACCAGTCTGGGTCAGCAGCATTGACGTCTTCGGTTCGCAGAATTGAACGAGCAGGATCATTAGGGTCTACACGTATATTGACTGCACGACCCTTCATCGAATTTGTCCACTCTTGTGCTTCGTCTTCGTAAGCAAAAGCGCGGTTGTAGTCGCCCGTCTGTAGATCTGGATTGCGATAAGAATACGTGAGCAATGCCATATAAGTGACGATGACTGACCCCTTGCCTCCGGATTCAACTTCCTTGGCAACAGCCACAATGTCAATAACCGCGGCAACAGATGGCCAATTCCGCGACGTTTTCTCTCCCCACCAACGCAGTAAATCCGGCCACATGTAGGACCAGAATTTAACGATCGTCGCGATCGCGATTCCTAGAAGAACCGCCCATATCATCCAGGGGTCGGATTGTGAGCTGGAATGGGCCCGGATCATTGTTATCCGTTAAGCGACAATCTCTAGTGTCGGAGGGTGCGCCAATTATCGCATGACTGCGGTTTTGCTTCGGTTGGGCGCGCATACAGCCGGAGCACGTGTCAGCGTTTTTTGTCTCTCATGGTCTTTAGGCTGGCCTTGACGAGTTTCTTCACCAGCGTCCCTGGGATCCGCGTCTCCATTGGAAAGCTGACGATCGCCTTTGTGGTGAGGTAGACCGCAAGTTCCTTGCTGTGGTTCTGGATGACGGGCGGGCGTACATGCAGGCGTATGTACGGTTTCTTGAAGCTGAACCAGACAAACATCCCATCATAGTCAAAGCCGGGATAGGAGTATCCGGGCATCTGGAAATAGTCGGTGCGCTCTGTCGCCCCAGGCGCGGCGGCCTGGATCGCGGCTCTGATCTTTGCCAAATTGGCTTGCATTTCTTTGGGACAGCGCGCGATGTATTCGTCTACTCCACTCGTCCTGGGTTTGGTCGACACCGCAACCTCCGCTGGCAGTTCCACGATTCAAAGTTTGCCGATCCGACGTCACAATGCTTGTTCGTCGACGTGCTGCGAAAGATGAAATGAATCGACTGCAGATCTAGCTTCCGGTCAATCCACGCTTAAGGAAAGATCGGAAGTTTTCAATTCCTGGAGTATGAAGCTGTCGGCGCCGACTCACTGTTCCTTTTCAAGTTCCACGACCATCACTTCGATGGGTTCGTGACCGGCGTTCACGTCGGCGTGTTGCGTGTTGGGAGGATTGGCGGGCAACCAGTAGGCGTGATCCGTCTCCCACGGGTGATCTTCTGATTTGCCAGAACTCTCGACAATCTTCATGTCCCCGCCCTTGAGCGCGATGATGATGCGGGGATGATCATGCCGGTGCATGCTCAGCGGTGCATTCGGATAGATAACAGACCGCCAGACTTTGACGTCTTCGTTTTCGAACTGCGGATAACGCTGCGTGGTCGATCCCGTCTGAGAACGCAGGACCGCAACGGTGGCAAGGACTGCGCAGACTGCGACCAATCCATGCGTGGCGTATCTCTTCATGTTTCCTCCGAACAGACCCCTTCCGGGTTGACCTTCATGCTATCCCAGGTCGCAAGAGCGAGATATAGGGCACCGTATTCGTGCGGTTCGATGCGTCGCGAGAAGCGGATCCTTCGTTCGGCTTACCCCACAAACACTGAGGTGTTTGGGGGGCCCCAGGCGCGCCGATTCTCAGGATGACACGGCATTGGGGTCGTTGGAGGTATCGGACGACAGAAGGCGGTGCGGCTGTCTCAGTGGGCATAGCCGGCGAGCTTGATGACATAGGCGTAGTTGCCCGGCAGATGTTCGGGTAAGTTGATCCCCAGGTTCATGCCCATTTCTTCGTAGGCGAGTTTCGATCCCCCGAGCATCGTGATGGATGTGAATGCCCCGCCGCTTTTTTGAAAAGAGATCGAATGGCTCTTGGGCTCGCCAAGGATCGTGACGTAGAGGTCGTCCCCTTTGCGGGTGAAGCGAAGGTCGTCGCCTTCGGCGGACTTCCCTTCTGCCTGGGTCCATGGCGTGGTGTCGTAGATGGCTTCGCCGTTTTGCTTCAGCCAGGCGCCGAGGGCTTTGAGGCGTTCCATCTGGACGGGAGGAATGGTGCCGTCGGCTTCAGGGCCGACGTCGAGGAGCAGGTTGCCGTTCTTGCTGACGATGTCGACGAGGAGAGCGATGAGCTCGGCGGGCGCGATGGTCTCGTGTTCGCCTTCGGCGCGGTTGTAGCCAAAGGAGCGACCGAGGCCGCGGCACTCTTCCCACTTCTTCGGGCTGATCTTGTCGAGCTTGGCGTATTCGGGCGAGGTGAAGTCGGCATGCTTGATGCCGAGGCGGTCGTCGATGACGCCGTCGGGAACGGCGTTGTAATAGTCGGCTTCGACGCCGAGAGCATCGCCGGTCTTGGGCCAGTCAATGTCGTTCCAGAGCACCGAAGGTTTGTAGCGCGCGATCAGCTCGTGGATCTGGGCGTTGGCGTATTTGCCGTAGGCTTCTGACTCAGGCTTCACGGTTTCGTAGTCGTCCTTCACCAGGATGGGCCCGGTGTTGAAGGTCCAGTCGTACCCGCCGGAGTAGTAGAGGCCCATGCGCATGTTGTGGCTGCGGATGGCCTGGGTGAGGTCGCCCACGATGTCGCGCTCGGCGTGGAGTTGCGCGGGCTTGAGGACCGGGTTCGGATTGGGCGTGGTGCTGGGCCAGAGCGTGAATCCCTCATGGTGCTTGGTGGTGAGGACAACGTAGCGGGCGCCGGCGGCTTGAAAGATGGCGGCCATGGCGTCAGGGTTCCACTTCTTTGATTCGCGGTTGAACTCGGGCGCGAAGTCGTAGTAGCTGAAATTGGCTCCATAGTGCTCGCGATGGTAGGCCTCGGTGGGCGAGCCGGGGACGCGCATGGTGTTCAGGTACCACTCCGCGTAGGGGTCGTACTTGATGTAGTCGTTGGACGAGAAGTCGTGGCCGGGATGGTTGAGGGGCGCCCAGCCGGGGACAGAGTAAAGGCCCCAGTGGATGAAGATGCCGAGCTTGGCGCCGGCATACCAATCGGGAAGCGGGTGGCGATCGAGGGATTCAAGCGTGGGCTCGTATTTGGCGGGTGCCTGGGCGACAGCGAGGGCGCCGAGGGAGAGCAAAACGGCGGCGGTGAAAAGGCGATTCAGGTTCATGCGTACCTCAAAGAGAAGTCACACGCATGATACGAGGTCAGGCCCGAGGTCATCCGGGACTGCGGTACGCGCGCGATCGAATCGGAGGCAGGCGACCGAATCTGCGGCGTTGTGGACACGAACGAACTTACGTTTGATAATCGACCCATGGAGATCTCAGTAGAAGAAACCGGGCTAGATGTTCTTGATTTGAGGAACGATTCCGGTTTCGCGACGCGGAATCTTCACACCCGGGATGTCGGCGCGCAGATGAACGGCCTGCAGAGGCTTGCGCGCGCGTTGCTGGAGCGGCCGGACACGGTTTTGCAGGAGCTGGTGAATGTCGCGGTTGATCTTTGCGGAGCGGACAGCTCGGGCATCAGCATTGAAAGAGAAGATGGGAACGATCAGGAGTTCTACCACTGGATCGCGACGGCCGGGGCGTACTCGGGATTTTTGAATGCGGTGTTGCCGCGCTATCCCAGCGCGTGCGGTCTTTGTCTTGAACGCGGGCACGCGCAACACTTCACAGTCTCAAAGAAGTTTTTCGATATTCTCGGCGTCGAAGCGCCCCTGGTCACCGACGGGATCCTGTTGCCGTGGCAAGCCGAGGGGACGCGCGGCACCATCTTTGTGATGGCCCATGGACGGACTGAAGCGTTCGATGACAACGATGCGCGGTTGATGACCATGCTGGCTGATTTTGCGGCCATGGGATTCAGGCAACAGAAGCAGCAAGCGCGCCTGATCGCACAGGAAAGGGCGGCGGCCGCGGCGCAGATTGCGAATCGACTGGCTCACGAAATCAACAATCCTCTGCAAAGCATGACCAACGCCGCGTACCTTCTTGCCGAAGGCGCCGGCGGCGAAGACTCGAGGATGCTGGGCCAGGCACTCTCCAATGACATCAGCCGCTTGTCAGAGCTGGTGAAAGAGATGCTGGCATTGCCCTTTGATGCCAAACGATCGCTCGAGCTTTCAGAAATGATGCCGGCTGACCCCAGGAAATTGCCGATGGCAGGATGACACCTCGCAGGCAGGGGTGATCGTCTGCAGCGAATGGAAATTCGGCGCAACACGCTGCGTCGAAGCACGACCGCCGGCCTGGATGGATGACGCTCCGAAGGATGGGGCGCAATGCGATTCTCACGATGACTATTGGATGGGAAGGATGCCGGTCGCGGCTCTGGGTGCTTGTGGATTAAGCGCGCAGCGCGCGGGTCTGTGTGGCGGGCCGCCGTGAGGGCAGAACGGTCTCGCTCCAGCGGACCGCTTTTTCGAAGTTGTGCAGGATCTGTTCTGGAGAGATTTTGCTGGCCTGCATGATCTCGTCGCAATGCTTCCAGTCGCCTTGTTCAAGAGCTTCTGCGAGGGTGAGGAGGCGGCGCTCTGCATTGGCTTCGCCGCACAGCGAGTCCCGTATCTCTTTGCGCAGGGGCAGACTGGCCGCGATGGTTTCCGCTGGAACGCGGAGCATGGCCGGAAACAGGCTCGCCATCCCGAGGAGATATTGTTCGTCGGCAGCCAGGCCCATGCGGGGCGCCGCGAGCTCGCAGAATCTGGCGCGCACCAGTGCCATGCGCACAATTTCAGGAGAGCTGCCCACGCCCAGTTCGCTGGTGATGGCCAGGGTGGCGAGGCGTCGAAAGATGTCGTCTCCCAGAAGAACGAGCGCGGTGCGAATCGATCTGACTTCGCGCGGGAGATAGTAGGCGGCAGAGTTGACGAGACGGAGCACCCGGTAGGCCAGCGAGACGTCGCCTTCGACCAAGGGACAGATCTTGTCGAGGTTGAGGGGACTCTTCATGAGCAGCTGCAGCATTTCGAAGTGATGGAGGGTATTGGCGGGGATGGTGCGCATCTCCATCATCTGGGGCCGGCAGAAGAAGTAGCCCTGAAAGAGGGTGTAGCCTTCGCGCCGGGCCTGGCGGCGTTCCTCCTCGGTTTCGATTTTTTCGGCGAGCATGGTTGCGCGATGGCGCGGAAGAGCGGCGTGGAGCTTCTTTCGTTCTTCCTGGTTGAGAGCGAGGAAGTCGATCTTGATGAAGTCGGCCAGGCCGACGAGCGGTGCGAACTGCGGCTGCCAGATGAAGTCGTCGAGCGCGAAGCGATAGCCTTCTGCGCGGAGTGCGCGGCAGGCCTCGATGAGTTCGTTGGATGGTTCTACGGTTTCAAGGATTTCGAGGACGGTGAATTCGGCAGGCAGCAGGTAGGGCAGATCGCTGAGCAGAAATTCCTGCGTGCAGTTGAAGAAGGCGAGATGGCCGCCGGTGAGTTCTTCGAGTCCGAAGAGGATGGTGTTGTCGGCCATGGTGCGGCTGGCGTAGTCATAGTCCCCTGAAAACACGTTGAGGGGACCGGTGCGGAAGAGGAGTTCGTATCCGAAGACACGGCCATTGCAGTCGAGGATCGGCTGGCGGGCGAGGAAGCGTGTTCCAGCCGGAGTGGGGCGCTCGACCTCTTTGGCCTCGTATGAAAACGATACGTGCGCCTGCTCCTGACGGATCTCGATCACGTCCTCTTTGTCACTGCCGGGGGCAGCGGTCGCGAGGTCACGGCGGCGATTCTGCTGTCTTCCTCGCAAGGGTCGAAGGCTCCTCATCTGGACGTTGGTCGTCGTGGCGATCGTGTTTGCTATCGAAGCAGTTGGACGCAGGCTTGCATGCCGATCCCGTCGGAGCTACCGTGGCGCTGCGAAGTGCGAGTCATCCTCACGATATCGGCAGAACCGCACCAGAAGTTTAGGTGACCCCAGTAACTCGAGTCTCCCTGTTGCGACGCAGCAGCGAGGGTTCCGCTTACGGAAAGCGGATGGAAGGCGGACGTGTCGCCTAGGACGCGGCGGACGCGCAGGGGGCGCGCGGCGCGGTGCACACTCCGAACAAAGAACGCCGGACACGCGGAATTGGGGGGTATGCCTAGAAGGCGGCGACGGTCTGGCGCAGGCTGTAAGAGCTGAGCGTCTTGATGTAGTTGCCGCGGTCGAAGGGCGATGTATCGGGGACGGATCGGCGGCTGAGGCATCCGCGGGTGTCCCACAGCGAGGTGTACTCACCCTTCTCGAGCCAGTACCGCATGTCGGCCAGGACGCGGCCGATGTGGTCGATGCCGTGAATGTGCAGGGCTGAGGCCATCATGGTGATGCTGGCGCCGGCCATGATGCATTTGAGCACGTCTTCAGCGGAATGAACGCCGCCGGTAATGGCGAGGTCGATGTCGAGATGGCCGTAGAGAATGGCTGCCCAGTGCAAACGCGGCAGCAGCTCGGACGGCGTGGAGAAGTGCAAGGTGGGACGCACTTCGAGCGATTCAATATCGAAATCGGGCTGATAGAAGCGATTGAAGAGCACGACGCCGCGGGCGCCCACGTCTTGCAGGCGGGTGACGAGGTGCGGCAGGCTGGTGAACGACTGCGAGAGCTTGACGGAGACCGGGACCTTGACCGATTGGCAGATGCACTCGACGAGTTCGAGAAGCTGCAGTTCGAGCTCGTTGGAGGTTTGACTGCTGTCGGTGGCGAGGGCATAGCTATTGAGTTCGATGGCGTCGGCGCCGGCCTGTTCCATTTCGCGCGCGAAGCGGACCCAACCACCGGCGGTGGTTCCGTTGAGGCTGGCGAGGACGGGAATGTTGACGGCGGCTTTGGCGCGACGCAGGTACTCGAGGTAGACCTCGTGGGTGACGCGGTAGTCGCCTTGCTCGGGAAGGAAGCCGAGGGATTCCGCAAACGAATCGGTGCCGCGGGACAGGTCTTCGTCGAGGGCGCGGGATTCGAGGGCGAGCTGCTCTTCGAAGAGCGAGGTGAGGACGATGGCGGATGCGCCTGCATCTTCCATGCGGCGCACGTTGTCGAGCGATTCAGACAACGGCGTGGAGGAGACCACGATGGGCCCGTTTAATTTGAGGCCCAGGTAGCGGGTGGAGAAGTCGATCATTGTTTGCCTCCGGCAGGCGTGCCTGCCAACTGCTCCTCGGTCGTTTCTGCGGGAGCGATATGCGGTGTGTCGCCGCGGCCCGGCATGGCGGCGCGCGCCGAGTAAACGCGCCACTGGCGTTCGACGTCGTCCTGGGCTTCTTTGAGGAGGTCCTTGGCTACGTCGGGATTGCTGCGGGCGAGCATGGTGTAGCGGGCTTCGCGGTAGGCATAATCCTTGAGCCGGATCGAGGGTGCTTTCGAATCGAGCTGGAAGGGATTTTTGCCTTCGTTGCGGAGTGCGGGGTTGTAGCGCATGAGCGGCCAGTAGCCGGACTGTACGGCGAGTTTCTGTTGTTCGAGTCCATGGACCAGGTCGTAGCCGTGGGCGATGCAGCTTGAATACGCGATGATGATCGACGGGCCGTCGTGGGCTTCAGCTTCCTGGAAGGCTTTGACGACGTGCGTGTCGTTGCTGCCGAGGGCGACCTGGGCAACGTAGACGTAGCCGTAGCTGACGGCTTCCATCGCCAGATCTTTACGGCTGCTGCCCTTGCCGCCGGCGGCGAACTTGGCGACCGCGCCGCGGGGTGTGGCCTTGGAAGCCTGGCCACCGGTGTTGGAGTAGACCTCAGTATCGAGGACGAGGATGTTGACGTTTTTGCCGGAGCCGAGAACGTGGTCGAGTCCGCCGAAGCCGATGTCGAAGGCCCAGCCGTCACCGCCGAGGATCCAGACACTCTTGCGGACAAGGGTGTCGGCGATGGCGAGCAGGTTGCGCGCATCGGACGAATCGATGGCCAGGAGTTTCTTCTTCAGTTGCTGCACGCGATCGCGCTGGGCATTGATCTCGGGCTCGGATTGTTGCGCGGCGGAGATGAGCGATGCGGCGAATTCGGGACCAATGGCCGGGGTGAGGCGTGTGACGAGGACTTCGGCAAAGGTCTTCTGCTGATCGAGAGCGGTGCGCATGCCGAAGCCGAACTCGGCGTTGTCTTCAAAGAGTGAGTTGGCCCATGTGGGTCCGCGGCCTGCGGCGTTCTGGCTGTAGGGCGTGGTGGGCAGGTTGCCGCCGTAGATCGACGAGCAGCCGGTGGCATTGGCGACGTAGAGGCGGTCGCCGAAGAGCTGCGTGAGGAGTTTGACGTACGGTGTTTCGCCGCATCCTGCGCAGGCGCCAGAGAACTCGAAGAGCGGCTGCAGGAGCTGAAGGTCTTTCACCTGGCTATGGGAGAGCCGGTTGCGATCGATCTCAGGAAGGGACAGGAAGAAGTCCCAGTTTTCGCGCTCGGATGTGCGCAGCGGGGCTTGCGGGGCCATGTTGATGGCCTTGTGGCTGGCATCGCTCTTGCTCTTGACGGGGCAGACTTCGACGCAGACCGCGCAGCCGGTGCAGTCCTCGGGTGCGACCTGGAGGGTGTAGTGATCCTGCTCCATGCCTTTCCACTTGGGCTTGGCCCACTGGAAGGTGGCGGGGGCCGTGTCGGCGAGGTTGGCGCTGTAGACCTTGGAACGGATGACGGCGTGGGGGCAAACCATGACGCATTTGCCGCACTGGATGCAGAGGTCTTTATCCCACACGGGAATGAACTGGGCGATGTTGCGCTTCTCCCATTGCGTGGTGCCGGTGGGGAAAGCGCCGCCTGCGGGAATGGCGCTGACGGGAAGCAGGTCGCCTTTGCCTTCGGCAATCTTGCCGAGGACGTTGTGCACGAAGGCCGGAGCCTTGTCGGAGATGATGCCGGTGATGTCGAAGGGCGAGGACGCGGTGGCGGGCAGCTCGACTTTTTCGAGATGAGCGATGGCGTGATCGACGGCGGCAAAGTTTTTCTGGACGACCGCTTCGCCGCGTTTGCCGTAGGTTTTCTTAATGGCCTTCTTGATCTGTTCGATGGCTTCGTCGCGGGGCAGCACGCCGCTGATGGCGAAGAAGCAGGTCTGCATGATGGTGTTGATGCGTGTGCCCATGCCCGCATCGCGCGCTACCTTGTAGCCATCGATGACGTAGAACTCGATCTTCTTGGCGATCATCTCCTGCTGCATGGTGGTGGGCAGCTGATCCCACACGTCGGCAGCAGAGAAGGGCGAGTTGAGCAGGAAGGTGGCGCCGGGCATCGCGTTCTCGAGGACGTTGATCTTCTCGAGGAAGCTGAAGTTGTGGCAGGCGATGAAGCTGGCGCGGGTGATGAGGTAGGTGGAGTGAATGGGGTTGGGTCCGAAGCGCAGGTGCGAGGTGGTCATCGAGCCAGACTTCTTGGAGTCGTAGACGAAGTAGCCTTGCGCGTAGTTGGGTGTTTCGGTGCCGATGATCTTGATGGAATTCTTGTTGGCGCCGACGGTGCCGTCCGATCCCAGGCCGTAGAAGAGCGCGCGCACGGTTCTTGGATCTTCGGTGGAGAAGTTGGGATCGTAGGTGAGGCTGGTGTGGCTGACGTCGTCGTTGATGCCGATGGTGAAGTGATTCTTCGGCGCAGGCTTGGCGAGTTCGTCGTAGATGCCCTTGACCATGGCGGGCGTAAATTCCTTCGACGAGAGGCCGTAGCGGCCACCGATGACGGTGGGGCGTGCGAATGGCAGTTTGGCAGAGTTCTCGGCGAGGACAGTGACGATGTCCTGGTAGAGGGGTTCGCCGGCAGCGCCGGGTTCTTTGCAGCGATCCAACACGGCAATGGATTGGACGGTTGCGGGAAGGGCGGCCAGGAAGGCATTGGCGTCGAAGGGGCGATAGAGGCGGACTTTGAGGAGGCCCAGCTTTTCGCCTTGCTTGTTGAGAGCGAGGACGGCTTCTTCGGCGGCCTCGGCGCCGGAGCCCATGAGGACGACGACGCGCTCGGCGTCGGATGCGCCGACGTAGTCAAAGAGATGATAGTGCCGGCCGGTGAGTGCGGCGAAGCGATTCATGACTGCCTGCACGATGCCTGGGACGGCGGCGTGGAAGGGCGAGCACGCTTCGCGGGCCTGGAAGAAGACGTCGGGATTTTGTGCGGTGCCGCGAATGATGGGGCGATCGGGGCTGAGCGCGTTCTGGCGGAATTCGATGATGTATTTGTCGTCGAGAATGGCGCGAATGGTTTCGTCGGAGATGGGTTCGATCTTGCCGACTTCGTGCGAGGTGCGGAATCCATCGAAGAGATGGATGAACGGGATGCGCGATTCGAGGGTCGCGATCTGCGAGACGAGCGCGAGATCGGCAACTTCTTGTACAGAATTGGACGCGAGCATCGCCCATCCGGTGGAACGGCAGGCCATGACGTCAGAGTGATCGCCGAAGATGGAGAGAGCATGCGTCGCGAGCGTGCGCGCGGTGACATGCATCGTGGCCGGAGTGAGCTCGCCGGCAATCTTATACATGTTGGGGATCATCAGCAGGAGACCCTGCGATGCGGTGAAGGTGGTAGCGAATGCGCCGGCCTGGAGAGCGCCGTGCAAGGCACCGGCAGCTCCGCCTTCGCTTTGCAGCTCTTCGACGATGGGCAGTGCGCCCCAGATATTCTTTTTGCCTTCAGAGAGCCACTGGTCGGCCCACTCGGCCATGGGGGACGAGGGGGTGATGGGGTAGATGGCGACCACTTCAGAAAGCCGATAGGCGACGGACGCTGCGGCCTCGTTGCCATCCATAATGACGGTGGGATTCACTGTCTTTGGTTCACTCATTCGCTTAAGCCTCACTGCGCCAGGGCGCATCTGATACGAGGCTCCGCCCGGGGAGTTCTGATGGTTGGAGTCTCGGAAAAATCGCTAGTGTGAGTCTCGGCGCAGAGGCCCGGTGTCGCTGTGATGAGAGACACATGGAGGTTCTCGGCGAGCACAATGCGGTACGGGGTTGCGAAGGGCGGAGGGAGAAATGAGTGCGCAAGGATGGAGGATGGTGAGGTGAGGAGCAGTCCTTCGACTTGGGCTTGACCCTCGGCGTCGAGCGATGGAAGCGTCGGCTGGCGCGGGTGTCCCTGGAGTGAGGTTGCCTGGTGACGCGGAATCAGGAGTAGTCCCGCAATGTTCAGGGGGATTGCTTTCCCACCCTAGCGCAAACGCGCGCAAGGATGGGGCACCCGGAATCCAGCGCCTAGCCCGGTCCCCTTGCGCGGCCTCCTGAAGGGCGGAGGCGGGAGGAGGTGGAAATGCGAGCCTGCGCGGAGAACTCCGCTGGCGCCATCCGCCATCAAGGTCGCGTTGAATTCGCCGATGGACCGGATGACGAGCGCGTCGGAACCGGTCCGTAAACGTGATCCAAGTCACATCGCGTAGAGTGCTCTGTCGATAAGAATAAGGCGACGCGGCGCGCCAGTGGTTGCCGGTTGTTTGGACGGGCGCGAAGGCGGTTTCATACGGCGCTTTTTTGGGCCTGCGCGAGAGGTCGGGCGATGGAACAAAAGGTTGCAGGTGACGGG
Source organism: Occallatibacter sp. (assembly GCA_036267935.1). Taxonomy (GTDB): domain Bacteria; phylum Acidobacteriota; class Terriglobia; order Terriglobales; family Acidobacteriaceae; genus Telmatobacter. The sequence goes on from DATAVC010000079.1 coordinate 66,261, forward strand.
ACCCGGGCGGTTTGCAACTCAGACCGAAATGGTCGTATACTGAATCCCGACTATTCCGGTCGTAGTTTTCGGGTACTGCCTTTTCGGCGGCCTGCGGGGGTCCGGCGGTTGAGCGTGCTGAGCGAGTTACAAATTGGCGAGAGTGGCGTGCTGGTCGGCCTCGATCTGCCGGAGTCCGTTCAGAATCATTTGATGCATATGGGCTTTGTGCCTAACGCGCATGTGACGGCGCTGCGTCGTGCTCCGGCGGGCGATCCCACCGTCTATGGAGTGGATGGGCTGGAGATTGCGTTGCGCGTGGAGACGGCCAAGGCGATCAGGGTACGGGATCTGGAGAGCGCCGACCGACAGAAAGCAGAGTCGCGGGCGCTGGCCGGGGCTGCGCAATGAATGCCTGCTGCGATACGCCGGCTTTTGTTCCCACGGCTGCTCCCCCGCCGGAAGGAACGCTGCGAACGATCGTGTTGATCGGCCCGCCGAACGCCGGCAAATCGACTCTCTTTAACAGGCTGACGGGATTGCGGCAGAAGGTCGCAAACTATCCGGGCGTGACCGTGGAACAGCGCATGGGCCTGATGGCCGGCGTGGACCGCGAAGATTTGACGCTAATCGATCTGCCTGGCGTTTACTCGCTGACTCCTTATTCGGAAGACGCGCGTGTCGCGGTGGATGTGCTGAAGGGCAAGATGCCCGGCACGCCGAAGCCCGATGCAGTGCTGCTGGTGCTTGATTCGCTGCACCTGACGCGGCAGTTGATGCTGGCGGCGCCGGTGCTTGCGCTGGGTTTGCCGACGCTGGTTTTGCTGAACATGAGCGACCTGATGGCATCGCGCGGGGGCGCGATCGATCCTCTGAAGCTGGCGCGGGAGTTGGGCGCTCCGGTGGCGTTGATCAGCGCGACGCACGGAACGGGACTGAATGCGGTGCCGCTGTTTTTGAATCAGTGTGCTGTGCCGCGGTCCACGCACAAGGTAGAAGACAGGTTGATTTTGCCGGTGCTGGGCAATGCGGCGAGCACGCACAGCTGGGCGGCGCAGGTGAGCCGGCGGACTGGGTATCGCGCCCCGCTGTCGGCGGAGAGCAGCCGCAAGCTCGACAACATTCTGCTGCATCGCGTGTGGGGACCGCTGCTGTTTCTGGTGGTGGTGGTCGGCGTTTTCGAAGTGGTGTTTGCGATCGGACAGCCGATGTCGGACGGGTTCGGCGACCTGCTGGCGAAAGCGGGTGAGCTGGTGCGTCCGCTGCTGCCCAGCGGATGGATTCAATCGCTGGTGCTGGATGGCGCGTGGAAAGGTGTGGCCTCGGTCCTGGTGTTCCTCCCCCAGATTCTGCTGCTGTTCCTCTTTATTGGTGTGCTGGAGGACTCGGGCTACCTGGCGCGCGCGGCGTTGATTGCGGACCGCGTGATGCGGACGATCGGGTTGAATGGGAAAGCGTTCATTCCCCTGCTTTCGGCTTACGCGTGTGCGGTGCCGGCGATTATGGCGACGCGCACGATTGAGAATCGGCGCGACCGACTGGCGACGATCCTGGTGACGCCGTTCATGACCTGCTCGGCGCGGCTGCCGGTGTACATGTTGCTGATTGCAGCTTTTGTGCCGAACATTTTCTTCCTGCATGGATTTCTCGGGCTGCGTACGCTGGTGATGCTGGGACTTTACGTCGCGGGCTTTGTGGCTGCGATGACGACGGCACGGTTACTGAAGAGCTCGATTCTGAAGTCGAGTGAAACGCCGTTCATCCTGGAGCTGCCGCAGTATCGGATGCCGACTTTGCGTTCGCTGGCCTTGCGGTTGATGGATCGCGCGCGCATTTTTCTGCACAATGCGGGTACGGTGATCCTGCTGGTGACGCTGGCTCTCTGGGTGCTGGCGCACGTTCCGCCGATTCATCTGAGCAGCGGCACCTGGGCAGCGCCGGATCTTGCGGGGAGCATGATTGGAAAGCTCGGCCACTTTATCGAGCCGGCCATTGCGCCGCTGGGATTCAACTGGAAGATCGGCATCGGATTGCTGTCGAGCGTGCTGGCGCGCGAAGTGATGGTGAGCACGATGGGAACGCTGTACGGCGCCGATCCGGCAACGCAGTCGATGCACCTGCAGACGGCCCTGCATCATGACATGACGCTGGGTGGCGCGCTGGCGCTGATGATCTTCTTCGCGTTTGCGATGCAATGCACGTCGACGATGGCGGTGGTGAAGCGCGAGACCAACAGCTGGAAGTGGCCTGCGCTGCAGTTCGCCTACATGCTGGCTTTGTCGTACGGTGCGGCGTTCGTGGTGAACCAGGCAACGATCGCGATTCTCAGGTAAGTCACTTCTCTCCCCTGCCCAACTGAACTTTGAAGATGGCGGCTACACCGAACGGGTGTGCTCCATAGAGCGGCACCAAAGTTGAGGGTGTGCTGTATCCGGTGAACTGCGCGCCCAGCTCTGTCGATCCATTGGCCCATCGCCGGAGTTGATGAGCATAGCCGACGGTGTAAGCCTGGACGCGGCCGATCACGCTTTCTTCGGGTGGAGTTGCGGAGCCCAGGAGATCCGTGGTGCGATCGACATTCTCGATGCGTGTCCACATTGCCTGATGGTTCCGGATGTGGAGCGTGGCTTCGGCGAGATAGCCATTGGCGTTTTCGGAGGAGGCGATGGTGTGGTTGCGTCCCCAGATCGCCATGGCATCGAGCGACGCCGGATGCCAGGCATGGTGATAGCTGACGGAAGCTGTCTGGCGCAGCACATCTTCGACGGGATGGACTGCTTCAGGCGAGTGCAGATGGCCCACGGAGTATTGGGCGACCCAGTCGCGGCCGGGAACGACGGTGAGACGGGCCGACCAGGAATCGACGGCGCCGACTTCGATGTGCCAGCGATTTTCGTCAGGCTCGCGGCCATGGAAGCCGGAAGCTTCAAGACGCGCTCCTGCTTGATGATTGGACCACGCGAAACCGGCGGTGACGACGTCGTCGGCGATGTGGGTTGAATCTTCGAGGTGATGGCCCAGGGGAGCGAGAGGATCTTCGTTGGCCGAGGGGCGATGCGGAAAAGCTTCAGGGCCGAGCGCTGGATCGCCGACTGGAGCGGCGGAAAGACTGGCGAGCGCATGGGGGCCGAGCTTGCGATCGTAGAGGGCGGCAATTTCCATGAAGAGATTGTGCGGATGCTGGCCATCGACGATGGGCTTGCCGAACGCGGTTTCGCCCTGCTGAAAGAGCTCGGGGTAGTAGCGGCCCGAGATGATTGCCGGCTCGAGGCTGAGCATGGTGCGGAGTGTGATCTGGTTGGCGCCCCAGGTGCGCTGCGCCATGGGCATAAACCAGTTGACGGAGAAGAATTTGTCGTGCCCTCGCGGGCCGGTCTCCTGTTGCTCGACGGCCATGGCGTGGCCATGCAGCATCAGCATCCAGTTGTTGTGGGTCATGCGCATCAGCATGGGTGGAGCGCCGGAAGCGGGTTCGAGGTCGGTGCCGGAACCGTCGTGACGTTCGATGTTATGAGTCAACGAATCGGCAGGTCCGCCCATGTTCATCGACATCTGGGCGTCGACCGGGGGAGCCAAAGAGAGAACGAACGCAAGCGCGAAGAGACGGCGCGTCAAGGAAACCTCCGACGGATCGAACGCAGGACAGAAGAGGAGCGGCCCAATCGGCAACTCACGGATGCGAGGCGAGGTCGGCGATCAGATACGAAGGATGAGAGGTGGAGAGGCGGGTTGGAAACGAGTGGCGGCGAAGGGCGCCGCGGCGGACTGCGCGTGCGGGTCGGAGTGGGGCGAAGCGATTGCAGAGGAGAGGGCCGGAGCGGAGACAGACGCGAAGGGCGGCGCGGGTTCTTCCGATTGCAATTCGCCGGTCATCGAGGCGGGACAGCATGGGGTGACGCGCGCGCCTGTCTGCTGTTGAGGACAGCAGGCATGCGAAGCATTGTTGTGACTGAGCAGGCAGCGGGTGGCGCATGGAGCTGCGATGCTCTGCAGCAAAAACGCGATTGCGAGCACCACGGAAGACCACCGCATGACGTGATTATAGGCGGGGACGGGTGGTGCGACGAAGAGCGGGAGCGGAGGGTTCTCTTCCCTGCTGCTGGTCTGGTTCACGGTGTTGGGTCGAAGGGCCGGGGCGTGCAGGGTGTGGTGGGTGGAGACAAGAAGAAGGCGCAACGGCGAGAATCCGCTGCGCCTTCCGTTCCTCGATCAAATTAGAAGAGGAACTTGCCACCGAACTGCAGGACGCGGGGGTCATAGGTGCTAGTAACTTGTCCGAACTTGGAATCCGTATAGCCGGTATCGATGCCATTGAATTCCGTGTGATTGAAAGTGTTGAAGGACTCGAAGCGAATTTCGAGGTGCGGTCCTTCATGCGAGGTGAGGGGAATGTTTTTGAACAGCGAGACATTCCAGTTGAAGAGACCGGGGCCGACGATTGTGTCTTTGCCGGCGCTGCCGAAGCCCTGATTGCCGCCGCCGGCCCAGGGTGCGGTAGGAGGCGCAAACGCGGCAGTGTTAAACCACTGCAGTTGGGATTTATCCCCGTGCGGCGAAGAGACGAGGTCAGGGCGGTTGAGTGTGCCTCCCCCGAGGCCGAGCGTGTCGGTGGAGTAGGTCACGTTGACGGGCGAGCCGGCTTCGGCCGTGGTGACGCCGGAGACTTCCCAGCCGCCGAGGACTTCATGCGTGAGGAGATTGCTTCCGGAGTGGAAGAACGGCAACTGGTAGTCGTAGTTGGCGCTGAAGATGTGACGGCGGTCGAGCACGCCCGAGCCGCGATCATATTTAAGGTTGAAGGGATCAGAGACGCTGCCGCTTGATCCGGCAACGTTGGTTGAGCCGAGGTCGCCGCTTTGAATATCGATCTCGTGCGACCAGGTGTAGGAGAGCTGGGCGGTGAGGCCATGCTTGTTTTCGATACGCAGGCCCGCCTGCAGCGAGTTGTAGTTCTGGCTGGTGGCGCTTTCTACCTGGTTGATTCCCGCGTATCCGGGGAAGACGCGGTAGGGGTTGGACGGTGTGCCGCTGGCCACTGCTGCGCGATCAGTGAGATCGGCGAGAGGGAGCGTATTGATGGCGCGCTCATCGGACTGATTCCAGCCGGCGGAACCAACGTATTGAAGGACGCCTACGATTGCAGGCGCCAGTTGTTGTTGAAGGCCGAGGCTGAACTGCGCGGTGGCCGGATTCGGATAGTAGTAGGCGAGGGCGGTGAGACCGGCCGGCACGGTGGGCGGTCCTGGAGGCGCCGCACCACCGTTGACGGTTGTGGTGGGCGAGGAGAACTGCACATCGTTGGCGGAGGGCTGGAACGCAAAGGGCGGGTTTGTCGCAGCTCCGTAAATATCGTTCCCCTGCACACGTTCGAAGAACATGCCAGCACCGCCGCGTAGAACGGATTTGCCGTTTCCGTAGAGGTCGAGGGCAAAACCCAGGCGAGGCTGGACAGTGAGGTAGCTATTGTTCACGATGCCGCGGGGGAAGCCGTTCTGACCCGCCAGCTCGATGCCGTTGAGGTAATACGGGACCGCGGCTCCGGCAGGCTGGCTGAATCCAGGGCCCGTGGGATTGAGATTTCCAGCAGCATCGGGGACCTGCGCTTCTGTCGCTGAGAAGTCGGCGGGAACAAAGTTCGAGACCATATTGTTCTTCTCGTAGACATGGGGCAGAACGTCGTACCGTACACCGAGATTCAGCGTCAGCCGCGGTGTGACGTGCCAGTTGTCCATCCCGTAACCGGAGTAGGTGTTGTTGAGCCAATGTTCGGTGTTGAGGCTTTCGAGTTGCTGGAACGAATCAGCGAACCCAAGCAGGAAGTTCAGGTAAGAATCGCCCGAAAAGTCTGTCCCGAAGCTGTAGTTGCCCTGCGTGTCGGCTTGCAACTGCTGATTCTTGTCGACGCGCATGTAGGAGAAGCCGAACTTGAAATCGTGTCGTCCGACGTTCCAGGAGAGGTCGTCGCGAATCTGGTAATCGAGGAACGAGTTGTGCCACGGAGTGTAGTTCGTGGTCCACGTGGTGTTGAGGGGACCGGCGAAGCCAACCTGCGGCAATCGATTGCCGGCGTTGTTGCCGCTGAAGAAGCCGGTTGCTGTCCAGCCGCTGGGCTCCGCGTACGTGCCGGTGGGAGACATATCGATGGTGTTGCCGTTGACGTCGAAGGCAGTCTCGTTGAGGAGTGTGGGAGAGAGGGTCTGGGTGAGTTTGACGACGGCCGACCAGGAGGGATTCTGGAAGACGGTGCCTACAGTGTCGTAGCTGTCCCCGCTCCAGATAGAAGGGATGATGGTCTGCGACATGTCGTCGTGGATCCAATGGCCCATGAGATGCATTTTGCTGTTGATGTCGTGATCGATGCGGACCACATCTTCGCGCACGTTGGTGGGCTGTGTGGGCGAAGCGACATATTGAGGGTTGGTCGCGGTTCCAGCGTTGGGTACAGGGATGGCGCCGGTGCCCATGAAGAGGACGGCATTGGGATCGATCAAGTTCGATGGAATGACGTTGCCCGGGAACGCATTGCCGGCGGTGAGTCCGTCCTGCCCATAGAGCGCGAGCTTGGCGGGGTCTGTTGTTTTGGGTACGCAAGGAGCAGCTACGCCAGGATTGCAGACTCCGGAAGGCAATTGCGCCGTGGCGACTTCGTTCCACGGCTGGTAGGTCAGCGATGAGCCGGCGACCGGGAAATCCGATGCCGGCACCGTGCTGGCGGGGGAAGGATTGACGCCGTTGACGAAGCGCCGCCACTCTTCGCTTTCGAAGAAGAAGGTCTTGCTGCGGCTCTTCGGGTAGATTCCGGGAATGAAGACGGGGCCGCCGATGTCGCCGCCGAAGATGTTGAGGCGGAGTTCGGGAGTGGGCGTGTCGTTCTGTTTGGCGAAGTAGTAGTCGGCGTCGAAGTCGTCGTTGCGATTGAACTCCCACAGTCCGCCATGGAATCGCTTGGAGCCGGACTTGATGGCCATGGTGACGGTGCCGCCGGAGCTGATGCCGTAGTCGGGACTGTAATTGCTGCTCAGGGTCTGGAACTCGGCGAGCACATCCATGGAGGGCATGAGGTCAAACTTGCCGCCGCTGCCGCGGTCGTACGCTTCGCCGCCATCGATAAGCCAGTCGTTGTGATCGGGGCGCATGCCGTTAAAGCTGAGGCCGAAGCCGCTACCCTGCGCGGTAACGCCATTGAACGACGGAAGGTTGTTGGAAACGCCTGTGCCCAGCGTGGTGAGGGAGACCATGTTGCGGCCGTTGGTGGCGAGCTGGGTCATCTGCTGGCCGGTGATGAGATTGCTGACCTCATTGGTTTCAGTCTGCAGATGCAAGGTGTCGGCTTCGACGGTCACGGTCTGCGATCCGGCACCTACCTGGAGAACGGCGCCTTCTTGCACGGTCTGGGCCACATTGAGAACGATGTTGGAGCGCTGGAGGGTGGTGAATCCGCGCGCCTCGACTTTCATGTTGTAGGTGCCGTGATTCAATCCGGAGAAATCGAACAGGCCTGCGCCGTTGCTGGTTGCAGTGCGCGAGGCGCTGGTTGCGATGTCGGTGATGGTGATGGTTGCGTTGGGAATGACAGCACCGGTTGGGTCGGTGACGGTTCCGGTGAGCTCCGCATTTTCTTGTGCACGCGCCGATGCGAGACACAGGAGTGCGACGACGACCAAACCGAGGATCGATTTGGCAGACTTCATCTTGGACCTCCACAAAAATAGGGTGTGACCGGTTCGTGGGGCCGCTCTTCACTGAGCGGTCGAAGCGAACAAAGAAGGAGCGCACGCGCGGCACGAAGCCGCACGTCGACACGCCGAAGGACACACGCCCGCGGCGAGTCATCGATCAGCTGGTTGTTTTATCCGTCTCCCTGTCGAGCGTCTTTAGGAGTGCGTAAGCCATACACATACGAACTTCACTCTTCGGCGCGGATATGCCGCCGAGGAGCGTCTTCTAAATTGCAGGGTGAGAGACAGGCCGAAACCGGTTCGAGACCGATACCTTGCGCAGGCCCAGGCAGGCAGAACGCACTTGCTTCTTGCGTGGGTCAGCAGGCCAGCAAACATCCAGAAGAGTTGCCAACATTGCCACGATCTGGTTGGTTTGACGCAATTCGTTTGCGCAAGGTTTCACGGCGTTGTGTCGTAAGCAAAGCGTTTTATTCAAGTGATTTCAGTTCGATCGAAGTTGAACACGCTTCGGCCGGCGGCAGGGCGGCGAGGGAGGAAGTGGGCGAAAGAGACGGGTCTGACACGCGTGCCTGGCCCGAGGGTAGGGCCACCCGTGAGGCGGCGTCGGCCCTTCGAGCCCGCTCGACCCTGTATGAGAGAATTGGGTGTTGGAAATCCTGGGGATTGCGCTTCGAATACGCGTCCCAAAACCGTTTTCAAACTTTAAGAAATGGATTCGGCGTCGGTGAAGCCGATGCTTCGCTGCGGTCCGCACGTGGGAATACAGAAGACATGATCAGTGTCAGCAATTTGACGATGCGCTATGGCTCGAAGGTGCTCTTCGAGGAAGTGAGCACGGTGTTTACACCGGGGCGGCGCTATGGATTGACGGGGCCGAACGGGTCGGGCAAATCAACCTTCATGAAGATCCTGACGGGCGAACTGGAGCCGCAGAAGGGCAACGTGGTGCGGCCGCGCAAGATGGGTGTGCTGCGGCAGGATCAGTTTGCGTTTGATGCGTATCGGGTGATCGACACGGTGATCATGGGCAATGCTCCGTTGTGGTCGGCTCTGGAAGAGCGCGACAAGATCTACGAGAAGTCAGAGATGACGGATGAAGACGGGATGCGCCTGGGTGAGCTGGAAGGCGTGATCGGCGACGAGGACGGCTACAGCGCGGAAAGCGATGCGGCGGTGTTGCTGCAGGGCCTGGATATCGCCGATGAGCTGCATGCGCGCAAGATGGGCGAGCTGCAAGGCGGACAGAAGGTACGCGTGCTGCTGGCGCAGGCGTTGTTCGGCAAACCGGCGGCGCTGATGCTGGACGAGCCGACGAACTACCTGGATCTTGATTCGATCCACTGGCTGCAGGATTTTCTGCTGAACTACGACGGCACGCTGATTGCGATTTCGCATGATCGGCATTTTTTGAACAGCGTGACCACGCATACCGCCGATATCGATTACCAGACGGTGATCACCTATACGGGCGGCTATGACGACATGGTGATGGCGAAGACGCAGGTGCGGTCGACGCTGGAGTCGCAGAATGCGCAACGCGAAAAGAAGATTGCGCAGCTGAACGAATTTATCGCTCGTTTTGCGGCGGGTACGCGGTCGTCGCAGGTGACGAGCCGCCGCAAAGAAGTGGAGCGGCTGCAGACCAACGAGCTGGCACGATCGAATATTCAACGGCCATTTATCAAGTTTGACCAGGTGCGGCCGAGCGGTCGGCATGTGCTGGAGTTCAAGGATCTGCGCAAGGCCTATGGGGATTTGAAGGTGCTGGATGCGTTCACCGCGAACGTTCTGCGCGGCGAGAAGATCTGCCTGATGGGTCGTAACGGCGCGGGCAAGACGACACTGTTGAAGTCGATTCTGGCGAACTATCCGGGACTTGCGGACAAGGAGTTCGAGCTCGATTCGGGGACCGTGTTCTGGGGACATGAGGCGCAGGTCGGCTATTTTCCGCAGGACGTGGGATCGACGATTGAGCATGGCATGACGGTGGCGGAGTGGCTGCATCGCTGGGATCCGAAGGCGACGGTGGAAGAGATTCGGGGGATCCTGGGACAGATGCTGTTCTCAGGAGAGGAAGGCGCGAAGCCGACGAAGGCGTTGTCGGGCGGCGAGCAGGCGCGGCTGATTTTCTGCAAGCTGATTTTGACCAAGCCGAACATTTTGATCTTCGACGAGCCGACGAACCATCTCGACCTGGAATCAATTAATGCGTTGAATATTGCGCTGCAACGGTATGAAGGCACAGTACTGTTGGTGACGCACGATCACGATCTGATTGATGAGGTCGCGACGCGGCTGTGGAACTTCCACGAGAGCGGGATCGAGGATTTTCAAGGCCCGTATGTGGAGTGGAAGGGCAAACACGCGTAGGAGCCGATGAGCGCGATGGTTGGATCCGAAGGCTGCGGAGACGCAGCCTTTGCTTTTGGCGGGGGGAGAGCGGTTGAGAAAGAGCAGGTTGGAAACTACTTCGCGAGCAGTCCCTTGTTGTGCTCGTAGCTGATCACCCGCGTAACTTTCCATACCCCGTTGTCCTCATGCCAGAGTGTTACGAACTTGGCATCTCCGACGTTGTCTGGTTCGTTGGGATGATGGAAGCGATGAATTCCGATTTCTACTGCTCCTTATCCCTTCAGTGGATAGACCTCAAGGGTTGACTCCAGGAGACTCCGCTGCACCTTACCGCAGATATTCTGCTTGATTGCTGCGAGAAACGGGGCCTTCCCCACCATCAATCCAGTCTGGTCGTGATAGAACTCAAGATCATCCGAAACCATCGAGCCTAGTGTCTCCAGGTCGCAGTGGTTGTACGCACCAAAAAGCTTTGCGTCGAGAGATTTAATGGTGTTGAACAGCAGGTCTGGTTGCTTCGTTGCCTGACCGTCGCTCCGGGAAGACAAGAGAGTCAATACAAAGAACAACAGGAACAGCCCTTTCTTCTGAATTGAAAAGCGACTCTTTTGTCGCGACGTTGCTTACGGAAGCAATGGACGCTCCTCTATTTTTGGATGGACTGGTGTGGTCCTTGCGTGGCCGAAGGTATTCCCAAGCTGATCGACTTCGTCAACAATCACAACGCGTCGCAAGACAGGTTCAGAGTTATCGCCATTCATGCAAGGCGACCTGGCGACGTTGCGGATTGGCAGCGATTCCATACAAGCGTGACGAAGTTCGAACACAGCGTATGGAAGGGTACTTCTCCCTTTCCGCTTGTGTACGACGAAAGCGGCCAGATGACCTCCGATTGGGGCATTCACTCTTTTCCGACCGGTCTCCTCATTGATCCTCAAGGCAATTTAGTGCAGCACGGCGATTTAAAGATGCTCCAGGAGAAGATCGACGTGAAGGCCCCAAAGTGAGCATTTGCCTGGTCTTCAGGGCGAACACGCGACCGAGGAACTTTTCGTGGGGGCCTTTTGCGGTGGCAGTCGGTCTTGAGCGCAGGACGCGCAATGGCCGCTGCCCCGCTGACATTGCAATGACATCCGAATGACAAGTCTTCTTTTGCGGCTGGTTATGATCCTCGGCGGCGGACAGCCACTTGTGGGCCTTCGCCTGGAGGTCTCGAATGCACTGCATTTGCAAGCTCACTGCCATCGCATTCAGTGTTGGCGTACTGCCGTTGTCGCTCGCTGCCCAACAATACACGGTCACCCCCCTGGTTGCCGACCAATCCGGAGTCGCCGCGGCAACCGATCCCAACCTGGTCAATCCCTGGGGACTGTCGCGCAGTTCCGCGAGCCCCTGGTGGGCGTCAGACAACGGCACGGGCGTGGCTACGCTCTATGACGGCACGGGCGCGGCCAAGAGCCTGGTCGTCGCTGTTCCCACCGGCGATCCGAACGTGAGCAGCACCGGCACGCCCACCGGCACGGTGTTTAACGGCGGAACGGGATTTGTTCTCGCCAATGGAAAGCCAGCCCTGTTTATGTTTGTCACAGAGGACGGCACCGTCTCGGCCTGGAACGGGGGCACCAGCGCTACGATCGAGGTCAACACCAAGAGCGCATCGGTGTTTAAAGGAGCGGCGCTCGCAACCCTCTCCGCCTCGAACGGCAGCAGCGCGACTTTCTTGTACGTCGCCGATTTTCGCAAAGGGCGCATCCAGGTGTACGACTCCTCGTTCAGGCATGTCGGCTTCTCGGACGAGCTCTTTCGCGATGAGTTTCTTCCGCGAGGCTACGCTCCCTTCAACATCCAGAACATCGGCGGCGACCTTTATGTCACGTTCGCACGGCAGGATGGCCAGAAGCATGACGAAGTGGATGGCCCCGGCAAAGGCTACGTCGATGTTTTCTCGCCTTTCGGCTTCCTTTTGCGCCGCCTCGAACATAGCGCGTGGCTGAACGGGCCCTGGGGTCTGGCCATGGCTCCGGGAGACTTTGGAATTTACAGCCACGATCTTCTGGTAGGCCAGTTCGGCTCTGGCAACGTCGCGGTCTACAATCCCGTCACGGGTCGTTTGATCGATGTGCTGCGCGACTCGAACAACGCTCCCCTTGCCATCGATGGCCTTTGGGGGCTCTCGTTTGGGGGCGATAGCGCAACCGGCTCAGGCCCAGCGACCACGCTGTACTTTTCCGCCGGCTCGGATGGCGAACAGCACGGCCTGTTCGGCACGCTCACGCCCCTGCAGAACACGCTCGGCAATTCACAATAAGCCAAGAGCAAAGCGCCTCGATCCGGTTCCATATCCTGCTGCCATCGGTCCTTCCCGTCCTTTCAATATGAAGGGGCGGGAAGGGGCGACGTGCTTCTCGGGAGACGCGAGGCTGCGCGCATGCTTTCGTTGCTATACAGCGGGGACGGGGGGTTCATGGCCTATTGACCATAAGGGAACTGAAGGATTGGTCGCTAGACGCTGATGAGTGCCCCCTACTCGCAAGGAAGGCAGAAGAGTAATTACTTTGGCACTACGCGGCGGTTCGGCATGGAAATTGATCTTTGGGACGGGACGACGCCGGGGGTTGTCGGGATAAGATTTGTCTCGACCATGCAGATGGCGAGAAGTTAACATGTCGGAAAATCAGAGTCCACTATGTTCCGACTGCTTTCGCGTCTCGCGCTGCCTTTCATTTCCGTTGCCCTTGTGGCGCAGACTGGACCACCTTCTTTATCGCCGTCTTCTCTGCCCGCCGATCCCTACGCCTTTCTCGGTCTTGCGGCCAAAGTCAACGGACTCGGTATAACGGGCTTGCCGCCCTGGCATGTGAAGGCGACCTTTCAGATTCTCGGCAAGGATGGAAAGCCGCAGGAGACGGGCACCTTCGAGGAATTCCATGCGACGGATTCGCGCGTGAAGGTGATCTATGCGAGCCCTAGTTTCAACAGGACCACGTGGCTGAACGCCAAGGGTAGCTTCGCCACTTCGAATCCAAAGTGGCCCTCGGACGCAGAGTGGATGGTGCGCCGCAGTCTGTTTGATGTGACGCCAGAACCAAGAAGCAATGAGCCCTATCAACGCCCTACCTGGAAAGACGGGGCGCCGGAAACAAAGACGAGGTGCATCGAATTCGTCGCGATTCGCGCGCCGCGAGAAATAGACCCCAGGTGGTTTCCTTCGTATTGTTTCAATGCCGGGACTCCGATCATCCGTCTGGGCGCCGAAGGGCTGCAGTATTATCAAGCGATTTTCAACGCGATCGTTTTCTTTCATGGCACCTATGTTGCCCGGGAAGTCGAATTGCTCCATCAGGGCCGGCTGTATTTCCGATTGCGGGTGGATGCGCTTGAGCCGCTGGCCGAACCCACCGAAGAGCTGTTTTCAGCTCCATCGGCTGCGTTGCATGTACCGCGGCGCGAAGTGATTGATACGGACTTGCGGTTCATTCCTGAGAAACACACGGCGAGCATACCCAGGCCGTTCGATCGAATGACGGGCCGGCCGCAATTGCTGGGCCAAGAGGTGATTGTCCAGGTGCTGGTGAACAAGCTTGGCCTCGTGGTTGACGCTCGCGGCGTTGTGGGCGATGCCCTGAAGAAGTTCGATGGGATCATCGCATCGGCGAAGTGGCGATTCGAGCCTTATCTTGTCGATGGCGAGCCAACCGAATACTACACCGAACTGGAGTACTTCTAGTTCGGTGATGGATGTTTGATTCGACGAGGGCTGTCCGGATGACTGCGACCCCGATGGTACAGACGCTATCGAGATGAATATCGTAAGAAAGATATTGATTTTGCGGTATGCCGTTTCCAAAGCATGATGCTTGAGGGTTGTCCAAGGTCCCTGGACAGGTTGGTGTTGCGGCCGGATAACTCTCTAACCGGAAATAAGCCAATTTCGGATTGCTTCTGGTTGACCGCGATTCTCCCGCAGCACCGAACAGATCGGGAATCGATTCATGATTCGCAGCGATTGACGGGCAGTTGCATCTGACTTCCATCGCTTGTTCGATCCGTTTGGGAACTCATACAGTATCGATGGCCATCGTACTGCCAAAGGCTAAGAACTGTGTGCACTCCCTGATAGTTCGTCAACACCAGGTCGCGATATCCATGGTGGCGCGTGCTTTTGAAGTCCCAATCTCCCGCCACGTCGTTGAGGATCGGAATGTCTTTCTTGCCCAGTTGGCGGAACACAAGGAATTCGCAGTTCGGATTTGCGCCGCAGCCCACCTCTACAGAAATGGCAATAATTGCGGGCGGTTCCTTGTCTGCAAGAGGCACTTCGTACACCGTAAATGAGGCGAGGATGTTCGTCGTCTGGTCCCCCGTTGCATCCCGAAGGGCAGGCGCCAAGACGGCTTTTTGCGCAGGAGAAAGCTTTGACACGTGTGAATGCCCCGCCCTGCCCACCGTGAACACTTGTGCGGAAACAAGTAGAGAAACGACGAGAACCGCAATTTGTGTGCAGTACATGGTCATCCTCATTCCAGCCAAAACTTAGCACATTCGGTGGCCCTGGTCTGACATGTTTTGGAGAAATAGGCTCTATGTGGGAAGCAGGTCCGCAGCGCTCCTCCCATGGCTTGAAAACCAACTCAAGTTTGCGGTTGCGCGTGAGTGACTCTCCAACGGGGACCTTACTGTTCGGTAGCTGATGGGTTGGCGACCAGAACCCCGCCAGTAGGTGAGCGCGATTGTCAGTCAACGATGAACAATCTGGCACCGATCTGGGTGGACGAGCGATGCGGCTCGGCATTGTCAGCCACCTGATAACTCATCCCGGGCTTGAGTGTAAATCGTCGGCCGTCTTTCAGTTCGGTTTCAAGCTGACCTTCAATGCACAGCAAGATGTGGCCCTTTACGCACCAATGATCCGCGCGGTAGCCCGCAGTATATTCGACCATGCGGACTCGTATGCCCCCGAAATCTCTTGTACGCCAGTACGCTATTCCATACTCCCCTTTATGTTCTGTTGGTTCGATCTCCGACCATTCCGTTACGTTGAAGGTGAAGGTTGACAACTGCACTACAATTCCTCCATTCCTGTTGCATCGAGGGCCATCTCAAAGGTGACGCGCGCCCGATCAGGATCAGCGGCAGATTGTGTGCGGGCAGTGCGCATCCGCGCCCCGGCGCGCACAGAAGGCGAGGACCGTTCAGCATGGAGTTGAGGGCTAACTAGGAGATCGTCTGTCATGCGAATAGTCTAGCGCCGGATCAGTGGCCATCTTCTGGGTTCCTGGTGAATCTCCCCCTAATCGGAAATAACGAAGCAGTCAAGATTCGCGCGCAATGTTGCCGAGATATGACTGAGCGGGTGGGCCCGCGTTCTGATCACGGCGTCACTGGCGCCGAACTGTTGTCAAAGTGGTCTTTTCCGGTTGGGCCACCACTCGCTCGGAACCAAGAAAGAGTGCGCTTCAGTTGGCCTACTATTCGTAGCGAAGCGCGACAACAGGATTTACCCGCACTGCATATCGCGCTGGAATGTAACAGGCCAACACTGCGGCTGCCGTCATTCCTGCGGAAACAATTACGACGGTCGCAGGATCATCGGGTCGGATTCCGTAGAGCAACGCAGATAGAAGCCGTGCCGAGGCCAAGGCGGCGCCGATCCCGATCGCCAGCCCGACGCTCGTTACGTAAAGTCCCTGCCGCATGATCAGCTTCATGACGTCTCCTCGCCCCGCACCCAACGCCATGCGCACTCCAATCTCGCGAGTGCGCTGGGAAACCGCGAACGAGATCACGCCAAATAATCCAATCCATGTCAGCACCAGCGCCAGAATTCCGGATGCGCCCAGCAGCAATCCCGTAGTGCGTGCGGCGAACATGGGCAGAGACATGAAGCTCCCAATGGTTTGCACCTGCGTGGCGGCCATGTTCGGATCCACAATTTGAACCTGTCGCTGAATAGCATCGAGCAAGGACCCAGGGTCTCTGGAGGTGTGCACAACAAGGACCCGGAGTGACGGCATTTCCATCCGAAAGAGCGCAGGAATGGGATCCTCCCCGAGTGAGCGGTAATTGCCAGTTTTAACCACTCCGATGACTTCGCTTCGTTCTTTCGCGCCGCCCACCCTAAGTAGCTTTCCAATTGGATTCTGGCCGGGCCAGAGCCTGGATGCCATGGCAGTGTTCACCACAATTACATTGGATTTGCGATCGAGTTCACTCTGCTCAAAATCGCGCCCACCCACAACGGAAATTCCCATGGTCTTGAAGTATCCCGGTTCTACGCGGAAAACGTCGACTGGGATGCCATGCGGCAATGTTGCCACGAGGCTCTCGTCGGTCACGCTGGTCTGTTCCCGCGACGCGTCGAGTGGCAGATGATTGACGTAGCTCGAAGAGACAACTCCGGGCAAAGCGCGAATGTGTCTGTCCAGTTCGCGGTAGAACGTCTCGATCTTGGCGGCGCTGTAGCCGAGGCTGCCCGCGTCGAGCGTGGCGACGGCAATATTTTGTGTGTCGAAGCCAGGGTCTATCGAGCCGGCGTTGAACAGGCTCCTTACGCACAGGGTTGCGCTGAACAATAACATTGCGCAGACAGCAATCTCGCCGATCATGATTACGGTCCGAAGGCGCGAATTTCGATAGCCACCGGAGTGGGCTTCCGCCTTGATCACTCCCACCGGATCGACCCGTGTGCCCCGCAGAGCAGGCGTTACGCCGAATACGACTCCTGTGATGAGCGCGACCAGAAAAGTGAAGACGAGCACCCGCCAGTCGAGGGGCAATTCAATCGATATGGGCAAGCTCGTTGGAATCAGGTTGAGAAGCAGGTGTGAGGTCCAGAAGGAAAGCAACACAGCAGCGCATCCGGCGATGAATGCGAGCAATAGAGTCTCCACCGTCATTTGGCGAATCAATCGGCCTCGTCCTGCGCCGAGTGCCGAGCGAACCGCCATCTCTCGCGCCCGTCCGGTTGCTTTCACCATCAATAGACTCGCCGCATTGGCGCAGGCAATCACGAGCACCAAAGCAAACACCACCATCAACATCCCGGTAAACGCGGTTACGTAGCCGCGGAATGGGCCGGGAACGGGGGCAAAGCTGTAGAGCACATCGTCCATGTCCTTGTTCGTATCAGGATGGGTGAGTTCAAGCTCCCGGGCGAGAAGGCTGATTTCGGCCTGCGCGCTCTTTGTGCTTTGGCCAGGGGCAAGCCGACCATCCGTGAGGAGCCAATTGGTGTTGCGGCTGGTCAAGCGGCCAGGGTCATGGATCAGTTGCTCCTCCATCGACAGCGTAGTCCAGAAGTCGGGAGCCATGGCCACTTCAAATCCAGTAAACCCGGGCTGCGCGATTCCGATAATGGTGTAGTTCGTGCCATTCAGCATCATGGGCTTGCCAATGATGCCGGGATCGCTTCCCAGGTTCTGCTTCCAGAAGTTGTTCCGCAGAATTACCAGGGGCTGTGGGTTGTTCGGCTGATCATCCGCAGGTGTGAACGAGCGGCCAATCGCCACGCCTACTCCCGCAACCGAGAACGCATTGCCCGAGACGAGTTGACCGTGCAGGACCTCTCCATGCCCTTTTCGATTCCAGATGATTCCTTCTGGATCGCCATCGTAGCCCAGAATTCCTGAGAACGATCGCGCATGGTCGCGAAAGAAAACGTAGTCAGGGTAAGTCAAGGGCATGAAGCTGTGGATGCCGTTCGCATTCCGTGCATGCTCCCAGACTTCGCGCATTTCACCCGGCGCCTTAAACCCTGAGAGGGGCCGCAGCAGCAATGTGTTTACAAAAGTGAAGATGCACGCGTTCATTCCGATGCCGAGCGCAAGCGCGAGCACTACTGCGGCCGTCGATCCCTGATGCTTCCGCAACATCCTGGCACCGAAGCAAACATCGCGCCAGAAAGAGGAGAGAGAAAGGAGAGTTCTCGCTTCGCGCTGGCGCTGTTGCAACAATGCGGCATTGCCGAACTGCCGCCGGGCCGCGTTCGCAGCTTCTCTCGGAGACATGCCTTGGCTCACGAAGCGATCTGTCAGCAACTGTAGATGCTGCACAAGTTCGTCCTCAAATTCGCGATTTGCACGGCTCTGTGCAAACAGCTCTTTGATTCGTTCGGAGAAGACTCGCAAACGGCCCATGAAAATCACCCTTGTCCTTCCTGACTCAAGACTCGCCCGACCACTCCGGCGAATCGCTCCCAATTTTCTCTTTCGATCTCGAGTTGTTTCTTACCGAGACGGGTAATCGAGTAGTACCGCGCTTTGCGATTATTTTCCGAAGTGCCCCATGCGGAGGCGATCCAACCTTGCTGCTGTAAGCGCAAAAGCGATGTGTAGACTGTGCCTTCGTTCAGGTGCAATACATCTTCGCTCAGCTGCTCGATGCGCCGAGCAATACCAAATCCATGCAAGGGACCCATCGAATGGAGGGTTTTCAGAACCATCAGGTCCAACGTACCCTGCAATACCTCTGACTTTTTGTCACCCATCCGGCCTCCTTTGGATATACCAAAGAAGCTACTCCATCTCATTTGTAATGTCCATAGGAACAAATACAAGCACTGAGTGCGAGGATGAGGTCGCGCATCCTGCTCCGGGTGAATCTCCCCCTCACCGGAAATAACGAAGCAGTCAAGATTCGCGCGCAATGTTGCCGAGATATGACTGAGCGAGTGGGCCGCGTTCTGATCACGGCGTCTTGGTTCACTGTCCAGGTGTGTCCATGGCGGGGGTGTGCGCGTGGGCGGGGGAACCAACTCTAGAACCAGCCGATTGTAGAACCGGCGGGGGGCTGGCAGACGAATTCCGATTGACGTAACCCGCTGGGCACGTTCAAATGAAAGCAGCGGTGATGGAGTTCCACCCTGCGGCTGAATCAAGCCGTGAACCGCTGTCCGAAACGGACAGATGATGACTCCTGACGGGGATACCTGTCGGGACGTCATGCCCGCCGCGATCCCTGTAGACAACTCAAAAGTGGTTTTTAGGCAAAGACTGTTGCTGTATCTGGCTTCGTGAGAAGCAGATCCTTTGACCCGCTTGCCCCATGAACGACGTCGTTGTTCACTGGGCCCCAGGCGTGCGGGTTCTCAGGAACACTTTGAGAGGTACAGAAGGAGAACGAGTTGCAGAAATACCTGTTGATTGCGGTAGGGGGCGCGTTGGGATCTGTCACGCGCTATTGGGTGGGCTCAACGATTGGAAGCCGGACCGGGTTTCGCTTTCCTTATGGAACGCTGGTGGTGAATCTGACCGCGTGCCTGGTGATCGGCTTTACCCTGACGTGGCTTGGCGAGCATGTCGAGCTGGATCCCGGCTTGCGCTTCCTGATCCCGATTGGGTTTATCGGCGCGTACAGTACCTTTTCGACGTATGAGTGGGAGACGCTGGAGACGTTGCGCTCGGGAGCATTCGCGCTGGCGGCGTTCTATGCGGTGGGCAGCCTGGTGGTGGGTCTCGGTGCGACGTGGCTGGGGGCAGTGCTGGCGGAGATGCTGGCACAGTCGGCTTGAGTTGCGTATGCGTGCGCTGCATCTAATGGATTTTGGGGCGACGCTTGCAACCTTGCAGGGGATGGTGCTTCAATCCAGGCGATGGTTGCAAGGCCCGCCGCTCTTCGCAAGCGAAGTGTGGCAGAAAGGAAGTTGCCATGCTAACCACGGGGAAAGCACTGAAGGTCACCATTTATCTGGGCGATGGCGCCAAATTCAAAGGCGTGCCGGTCTACACATCGATTCTGGATTTTCTACACAAACAAGGTATCGCGGGGGCCAGCGTCTTCAAAGGACTGGCTGGATTCGGCTCGGATGGCCACATTCATGCGGCGCACATCCTGGAGCTTTCGGACCGCCTGCCGATCAAGATTGAGATCATCGATTCCCGCGAGAAGATTGAGAGCCTGTTGCCCGAGCTTGAGCAACGCTGCGGGTGCGGGCTGATCGAGATGCAGGAGACGAACGTGATTGTGCCAGTACGGCAGCCTGCGTAGTTCTGCTTTTTCTGCGCGGACGTAACACGATCCCCCTTACTTCGGCGTGTGCGGCGAGTCACAGCCCGGCCTCGGAACCGCCCGTACGCTGGGCGTGTTGCTGGAAGGTCGGGCCCCATGTCATCTACCGTCTACACATTCGGGAGTGAGCTCACAATCCGGAATCTGCTGGCTGCGTATCGAGGCGAGATGAACACGCAGGCGCGCTATCGGAGTTTTGCCGCACGTGCCGATGCGGAAGGATTGTTCGGGCTAGGAAGCTTGTTTCGAGCCGCCGCACGGGCAGAACAAATTCACGCCAACACGCAGGCGCGCGCGATTCGGCACCTGGGCGGCACGGCTACGGCGGTGGTGGAAATTGAGCCGGTGAGCAACACCCTCGATAACTTGCGCGAAGCGCTGGAGGGCGAGAACTTCGAGATCGCCACGGTGTATCCGGAGTTTATCGCCGAAGCCACGTCGAAGATCAACGCGATGGCTGCACGCACGTTTCGATGGGCGCTGGAAGCGGAGAAGACACATGCCCGTCTTTACGGAGACGCGATCAGCTTGTTGCAGGCGAACCAGCGCAACTCCTGGATCGGTGAGCGGTGTGATTTTTATGTGTGCCCGGTGTGCGCGGGAACGAGCGCGCAGAGCAGCGACGACAATTGCACGATCTGCAATTATCCGGCGGAGAGGCTGGAAGTGATTCGGTGAATGGGGGAGCGAAAAGCGGGGACTCGGGGCTAGGGACCGAGGGACTAGGGACTAGGGACCTAGGGCAGCTTCTAGCTGCTAGCGACTACTCTTCCCACCCTGGCGCGATGATACTGCGCGAGGATGGGGCACCCAGCGGCGAAAGGAACGAGTAACGGCGAAACTGTGAGACGGCGAAGTAGGGAAACAGTGGGCAGGGATTGATTCCCTGCCCTTTGATTTTTTGCGTTGGCCCTGGTTGATGGTTCTTTTCGGATTATTCGTGGAGGGATGTGAAAGGGGACGCGGGCAGTCCGTCGCTGTTGAAGAGATTGCATTGCGGGCTGTTGGGCCATCCATAGCGCACGTCGACGGGCTCGGCGATGGCGGGGCTGGAGACGACGATGGTTTCGCCTTCAATTTTGGCCGAGGCGGGAACGAATTTGCCGTCGGCGCCCGCGACTTCAAATCCGGTGACGTCGCCGCCTTTTGCGGTGAGTCCTTTGGCGTGATCGAACCAGGCGCGAAGGACGGGGCCTTCGGGCGTGACCTGGCGGAACGAGGGGCCGTTGTATTCGAGTGTGGTTTCGCCATAGGTGAGAGCGCGTGCGGCGCGGGCGAGGCGCAGGCCGACATCAACTTTGTCGGTGGGATGGACGTCGTCGGGGTTGCCGATGTCGATGGTGACCGCCATTGCCGTGTTGCGCATCTCGAGGGTGAGGCGTTGTTGCTCGCGGAGGATGCCCCAGTCCTCCGCCGGCGTTGATTTGTAGTTGGAGATCTGCACGTAGAGGAATGGGAAGTCGCCGATGGCCCATTGGCGGCGCCAATCTTCAATGAGAGCGCGGAAGACGTGGTTGTAGAGCGGAGCGCGTTCGAGAGCGCTATTGCTTTCGCCCTGGTACCAGAGGACGCCGCGGATGGGGAATGGCGTGAGGGCTGCGATCATGCCGTTCCACAACATGCCGGGAGCCCAGCTATTGAGTTGACGATGCCAACCGAATTGAGGGGCAGGTTTTCCGGCGGCTTTGGCTTCGGCGACCTGTCGCTCTTGATCTTTGGCTTCGAGTCGGTCTGCAGCTTCGGTGTCGGTCATCTTGCCGCGTGAAACGAACAGTGGGGCGAGCGATGCGTCGGCGCCGAGTGCGGTGAGCCGGACCCAGGACTCGGCGATGGTGCCGCCCCAGGTGGAGTCGATGAGGCCGATGGGCACATGTTCGCGTGCGCTGATGTCGCGCGCGAAGTACCAGGCGATGGCGGAGAAGTCTTTGGCAGTTTCAGGAGAAGAGACGGTCCACCCGTCGGAGTCGATGTCGGTCTCGGCGAAGTCGGAGGCGCGCTTGCGGACCATGAGGAGGCGGATGCGCGGATTGGCGGCGTTGGGCAGATCCTGCGCTGCAGTCGCAGAGCGTGACATTGGGAATTCCATGTTGGATTGGCCGGAGGCGAGCCAGACATCGCCGACGAGGACATCGTTGAGGACGATGAGTTGCGCGGGAGGACCCGCAGCGGCTGGGCCCTGTCTCGCGAGGAGCGCCTCGCCCTGCACTGTGAGATCGAAGGGGCCGCCTTCGCTGCCGGGGGAGAGGTAGACGCTCCATTGGCCGAGCCGGTCGGCGTGCGTGGAGCGCGACTCCCCGCGGAAGGTGACGGCAACGGCTTGATTCGGCGCGGCCAAGCCCCAGATGTGGACGGGGAAATCGCGCTGAACGACCATGTGACTGGATAGAACTTTCGGGAGTGTAATTTGCGCGCAGAGAGCGCATGCAGGCATCAAAACAAGCAGGAAGAGTGAACGCAGTTTCAAGACTGGCCTCGAAGAAGAGAATTGCGACGCGTTTGGACGCGCGTTTTGCCGGAAGAGAAACGGTATCAGAGACCGAACACGATCCGGCAGAAATTGTCGGTTGAATGGAACAACATTTTGATGCCGGCCGGGTTCAGGAGGACAGGTTTAACTCTTTGCTCTGGCAGGTGTTGGAGTGGCTCAAAAAGTTTGGCTTGGGTAGGGTTCCGAGGTAACCAGCCGAGAACCGTCATCTGGTACATAGACCGAATTGAAAGCAGGAATTCGGCGTACTGGATGAAGATCGCCAATTTCGACCAGGAGACCTTTTGCTTCTATGCGCTCCCTCCGCACAGCAGCGTTCTCTCTCATGGCCGCAGCGATTTTATCGTTGCCGGGCGTGCGAAGTTCCGCACAGGCTGCCTTATTGATGGAAGAGCCCTACGGGTTCTTTGGCATCGTCAATCCAACAGGACATACGGCCATCTACTTCGAGCGCGTGTGCGCCGAAACGCCGGTGAAATTGCGCCGCTGCGAGCCCGGTGAACTGGGCGCGGTGGTGTCGCGCTATCAAGGCCTTGATGGGCTGGACTGGGTGGCGATTCCGCTGGTTCCCTATCTGTATTCGGTGGAATATGCGGACGCCGTGCCGTCGCACGTCGATAAGGAGACGGTGCATCGGTTGCGCGATCGCTATCACGAGCAGCATTTGATGAGTCTGGGCGACGAGGTGAAGGCCGGCAACTTTCTGCACGGAGGATGGACGGAACTGGTGGGCGTCGCGTATGAGCGCAAGATTTATGCGTTCCGCTTCAACACGACTGAAGAGCAGGATGACGCATTTATTGCGCAGATGAACGACAAGGAAAACAACTCGCACTTCCAACTGCTGTTCAACAACTGTTCGGACTTTGCGCGGGTCGTGCTGAACGAATATTTTCCGGGGACCTTCAAACGGAGCGTCTTTCCGGATGCGGGGATGACGACCCCGAAGCAGATCACGTACAAGCTGGTGCGGTATGCGAAGAAGCATCCGGAGCAGGAGCTGAATGTTTACGAGATCCCGCAGATACCGGGGTACAGGCATCTGAGCAAGTCAAACAAGAACATCGCAGAATCGCTGATCACGACCGGGTATGCGATTCCGATTGCGGTGATGAACCCCTACCTGGCCGGTGGGCTATTTGTGGATTACCTGGTGCGTGGGCGCTATCACCTGATGCCGAAACATCCTGAAGTGCTAGGGCCGACGAATCTTACGGCGTTGACAGCACCGGTGGGGCGCGACGAGAATCCAGAAAGCGCTCAAGCACAGGCCCCACGCGCCGCTGGGAACGGTTATGTGGAGATGCCGGCTTCCTCAGCCAACTCTGGCCTGAAGGAAATGACGGCTGCGCATGAGTGATGCACCCCAGAGCCTGAAGAATCACGGACGGCTCGATCCATCGTTTCACATCGTCACATTTGGTCTTTACCTGGCAAACCTGGTGTTTGCTGTCATCAGCCTGGTGCGTCATACCGATTGGATTTCGGCATGGTACCTGGTGATTTCGATCTTCGTGATCATCCCGATCTTCAAGATTCGGCTGTATCCGTTGAAGGTGCAGGATCGGGTGATCCGGCTGGAAGAGCGGCTGAGGTTGCAGGCGCTAGCGCCGTCGGAGTGGCACGCACAGATTTATCGCCTGACCGAGGATCAGCTGGTCGGGCTACGATTCGCCGGCGACGATGAGGTGGTGGGGTTAGCCAAGCAGGCGCTGGAACAGAACCTGAATCGCAAGCAGATCAAGGAACGGATCAAGAACTGGCGCACGGACGACTGGCGGGTGTGAGGGCAGTTGCCAGAAATCACTCGTCGGCTTTCGCGGCGTGCTGTGTGAACGCGCAGAGCAATGCGAAGAACGGCACGAGCCAGATGACGCGCGATTCGTAGCGACCGTCGACCGTGGACAAGGTTGCGGTGCAGAGCGCGTTGGCGACGATACAAACGGCGATCACAAAACTGAGCGCGATGAGCTGCCGCGGGCGCGTGCGCCGGAACCAGGGCAGAAGGATCGCGATGCCTGCGAGGGACGCGATCACCGCTCCATAGTGAATGAAATTGAAGAGGCCAATAGGAAGCTGGTTGCGTGCCTGCCGGCTTTCAAGGTACTTGCCTTCGGCTTGCGGCAGTGTTGCGTGCATCTGGACAGCGACGTCGTGACTCAGCGCGAAGCCGTCGATCTTGAACAACATCAATTGCCGAACGAAATTGGTGGCGCAGAGAAGAAGTTCTTCGCGCGGGTAGGCACGCCAGACCGCCTTGGCGAAGGCTTTGTCCTGGGTTCGGATCAGCTTTTGCGAACTCAGAGATGCGTTGGCCCAGACGCCGTCGGGTTTCCACAGAAAGCGATCGGACGAGCCGGAGAGATTGTTTTGATAGCGGCAAACCTCCCACGCCGATTGGGAGCAATTCTTCTCCAGATACCAACGTCCTGGACCGTCCACAATGAGGCGTGCGGTGAGGAAGGGCGGCGGTTCTCCTTCGAGGGAGGGCTTTCCATAGAGAACCGTGTTGATCGCGATCTGAGCTCCCACGGAGAGCGCGATGATGAGCGCCAGTTGGGCCGCAATTCTCCAATGCTTGCGGAGCAGCGTCGCTTGAAACAGGGCGGCCACTGCCAATGCGCCACATACGGCGACGGCGATGAGCAAATGGCTCGCGTGAGAGCCAATGGCCCACCAGGCAGCGCAACACAGTGCCACTCTCTCTCGACACGAGAAAGCGTAGCGCGCATGAACACCAGCAGGAAGATGGAGAGGTAAAGATCGGGACCGAGGATATCCGGCATCGCGAATGAGCCAAACCAGCTCAAGCTGCTGCACAGACTCAACAGGCCTATGAAAATCACGAAGCGGGTCCAGGGCTTGCCGGGCACGAGGGATCGGAAGACGAGCCAGAGGATCCAAGAGGTCAAGAGGGACTGGAAGGCGATGATGGGCCAAAGGAAAGAACCCCAATGCAGGGGCAGAATTCCCAGGCTGTAGATGAACGATCGATTGCCATAGTAGGACGAGCGATGGTGCAGCAAGACCGCTGCGGCAACTCTCTTCCCGGCGAGGATATACCAGCAGCTATCGGGGTAGACGAGCGGAAACCCGCTGTAGAGTGCAGGACCCATCATGAAGAGCGCGCTGCACACCACGCCGGCAAAAGCGAGGAGCGATGCAGAACCTGGAGTCTTCTGGGGCGTGGTCTCAAGCGGTTGCGCAGGTTTGTTCATGGAGAGAATCCCGGAGTGGGGACAATGCTCATTTTACCGTCGGAGGAATCGCATGGGAGCGTTGAGGGATGAAGGCTGCAATCTTTGGCGTGCGAGCGGGGGTGTGCAGGGGTGCTTCGGACGGAACTCGACGCGAAAGGCAGGGCTAGCGGCCGGCACGGGTATTGATCAGGCGGGGTCGATGAGTTGGAGGTAGTCCGGCTCGTCGGCGATGGTCTCGTAACGGAAGCCGCGCACGATTGTGCGGTCTTTGAGGAAGAACACACCCGGCATCTGATGGCCGTCTTCCTGGATCGCCCCGAGGCCATATTTGCGTAGAGCGCCCGAGAGCCAGCGTTTCCAGACTTTCGCGCTGAGAAGGTTCAGGAAGGGGTTCATCCGCCCGAGGGCGAAGACAGGGTGCTGGTAGAGCGAAGCGTCGGGGTTGCCGATGCGTTCGACGGTGGAGAGCTGGTAGTAGTCGAGGTAGAGCTTGGCGCGCTGGGGCGTGCCGAGATGGACGAAGACCGGCTGCGCGCCGCGGGCTGCGATTTGGGCGCGGATCTGGGATACCTGGTCGAGCGCCTGCCGGCAGAATGCGCATCCGAAGTGGCGCAGGAAGATGAGCAGCACCGGAGATTCGTCGACTACTTCGAGCAGGGAGCGGCCGGACTCGGTCCTATACTCGCGCAGGACGGAGACGAGTTGCTCTTGTTCGGCGAGATGGGCGGTGGTCGGCAACGTGGTTGGGCTCCAGTTCGGTCAGGTTAACTGATCTGGGAACGTACGGCGGGACGAATCGGATGTAAAGATCCTCGATCAATTCGTGGTTCGTGCTTTCCCACCCAAGCAAAGCTTGGATGGGGCACCCCGCATTGGATGCAGGAAGACGGGAAAATGACCGGAGCCGCTAGTCTGCCGACTCCGGAGGATGTTTCTCTTCAGGACCGTCGGAGGGAGAAGGCTGGGGCGGTAGAGATTCGGTGTCGAGTGCGTGCTCGTGCTTGTAGTGCTCGACGGGCATCTTGCCATCCCACCAGGCGCCGTTCATGGGGTAGACGTCGGGATCGAAGAAGACCTGGTAGAAATGCCAGACGACGATGGCGAGGGTAGCGAGGATGGCTTCGTAGTAGTGGATTGTGGTGGCGACGTCGACCCACCAGCGGGCGAACAGATCGCCGACCCAGACTTTGGCCCAGAGCATGATGCCGGTGAGGCCCATGAGCGCCGTTCCCCAGACAAGAGCCCAGTATTCGGCTTTCTCGGCGTAGTTAAAGCGGCCATAGGCGGGTTTCTTCTTGCTGAGGCCGGTGTAGTAAAGCATTGCACCGATGACATCGAAGGCGTCTTTGGGGCGAGGAGCGATGTCGCACAGAAGGCGCCGGCCCTCGCGCAGCGCGATGAGATAGAAGACGTGATAGATGCCCGCGGCGATGAGGATGACGCCGGCGACGCGATGGACGATGCTGCGGATGTGTTCGCTCATGCCGAGGATTTCTGCGAACCATGAATCGGGGAATTTGAGCGCAAATCCCGTGACCACGAGAACGATGAAGCTGCTGAGCAGGATGAGGTGCTGCCAGCGCTGCTGCGTTGTCATACGAGTCATCATGGGATTTTGCATGGCACGGCGGGCCATGGTTTTGCTGCGCCAGAGGATGACGTTGTGGAGGAACATGCCGCCGATGACGATCCAGATGAGAACGATGTAGACGACGCGCACCCATCGGACGGCATTGGAGCCGATGTCTTTGGGGTGCACTCCGTCTTCAAGATGGACGCGGGTGAGAACGAATTTCTGGGTGACGCCCTGGTGGCATTTTCCGCAGGTGGCCTGAAGGTTGGAGCGATGGATGGTGGAGCGCGGATCGTTGGACGGCAGAATGTCGTGCACGCCGTGGCAACTGGAGCAATTGGCTGCGACGACGGAGCCACCTTCCATGGCGAGGCCGTGGTAGCTGTCG
The DNA here is from genome assembly GCA_036267935.1 of Occallatibacter sp. Lineage (GTDB taxonomy): Bacteria > Acidobacteriota > Terriglobia > Terriglobales > Acidobacteriaceae > Telmatobacter. The sequence goes on from DATAVC010000079.1 coordinate 93,928, forward strand.
AGATAGGTGGAGACGCGATTGCCGGGAACGCCGAACTCCTGCGAAAGGCGGACACCATCGTGGCAACGGCCGCAGGTATCGCGGGAAAGATTCTGCTCAGCGACAGGCGAATTGGGATCTTTGTGGGCCTTGATGGAGTGGATTCCGTGGCAATCGGTGCAGACAGGGGCGAGGCTGTTGCCGTGGCTGATGGCCTGGCCGTGGATGCTGCTGTTGAAGGTCTGCTGGATTTGCGCGTGGCACTTGCCGCAGGTGGCGGGGACTTTGAATTTGGAGATGGGCGACTGGGCGTCGCTGGCTGCGAGGATCTCGTGGGCGCCGTGGCAGTCGGTGCAGACGGCGGCCTTGGTTGAACCTTTTTCGATGGCGCGCCCGTGCACGCTCTGCTGATAGGAGACGAAGGGCTGCGCACTTTCGCCGTTGGACTCCATGAGGAAATTCTGGCCATGGCACTTGCCGCAGGTGGTGGGGATGTTGGCGTGGGCGACGGGCGACCTGGGGTTGTCGGCTTCGACGATCTGATGCGCTTCGCCGTGGCAGTCCTGACAAGTGGCAGCGGGAGTGCCTGCCTTGGCTGTCTTTGCATGCAGGCTGTGCGCGTAGGCCTGCTGCGCATCGCTGTGGCAGTCGGCGCAGGCGATTTTCTTTGGCGGAGTTTCGTGGGCGAGGGTCTTGACGTCTTTGTGGCAATCGACGCACGCGAACATGCTGCCGTGGATGGAGTGATTCAGCTTGTCGGCATCGACAAAGAGGGTGACCTGTTTCCCGTTCTCCTCTTTGGTGAGGGACGCGTCGGAGTGGCAGGCGAGGCAGTCTTCGTTCTTGAGTTTATGTTCGGCGCGCAGCGCGGGGCCCAAGGCAAGAAACGTGAGGGCCAGCGTGGACGCAAGAATTCGTCTGGCAGGATGCACACTCTAGGAGAGCCCTGTTGTGGGACAGTCTGCGGTGATTCGGGTCACAAG
>DATAVC010000080.1:0-2819 GCA_036267935.1 Occallatibacter sp.
GCGGGACATCTCCGCCTGGAGAGAAAGAACTGCTCGATATTGCCTTCTCGCCATAGCTTTCGAGTGGGACAAAGAAGACTCGGAAGCCGCACAAGCCGAGTCCTTTTGCGACGGAGCTTGTTATGCTTCTTAATCGGTCGCGGTAGGGACGAGTCTCACGACTCGCCCCCCGCACAGATCCCCACGAGCGGCATTACCGCATGGGGCTCCTGCCAAAGGTCGGATGTGACGCTTTGAAGCGACCATCGGGGTAGGGATGCAATACCCGGACGCGTGGAACATATTGATTGATGGTTCGATTAAAGCGCTCCCAGGTCATTCGGGTCCGCTGGCTCCTGCGGCGCAGTGCATGCCGCCAAGTCCGGCAGACCTCAGTCCGGAAACTCGCTAACCGCTTCAGGTTCGTGGGAACCGCATAGTAGCGGAAGTATCCCTCCACCACGCGATTCAGCCAGGCACCAACGACCGAAATAGGTTCATTCCGGCGCCGAAGCAGCGTTTCGCGGAGTGCGGCTAGTGTTGCGCGCATGCGCTTCTTGACCGTCAGGCGGATCACCTGGAAACGCCCTTGCCGGTCTTTGCCGCAACAGTGCGTGAACCCTAAGAAGTCGAAGGTCTCCGGTCTGCCCTGTCCCTGCGCGCGTCGATTCTCTTCGGCAAACCGCCCAAATTCAATCAGCCGCGTTTTGTCAGGATGCAGTGTCAGTCCGAACTTAGCCAGCCGTTCCCGCATTTCCTTCAGGAACCGCTCAGCCGTCCCTCTCTTCTGAAAGCCCAGCGTACTGTCGTCAGCGTAACGCACCGCGATCACTTCGCCACAGTCCGGTTGCCGCCGCCATGCCTGTATCCACAGATCGAGCGAGTAGTGCAGGTAGACGTTCGCCAGCAACGGCGATGCTACTGCCCCTTGCGGCGTCCCCTTCACTGAAGGTATCCGCCGCCCGTTCTCGATCACCCCTGCTTTCAACCACCGGCGAATCAACTGCAAGATACGCCGGTCGGCGACTCTGTGTCCCAGAAAACGCATCAACCAATCGTGATCCAATTCATCGTAAAACGATTGGATGTCGGCATCCAGAATCCAGTTCACCTTATGCCAACGGATCGCCTCGGTCAGTGCGTCCAGCGCATCGTGCTGGCTGCGACCTTGGCGGAATCCGTAGGAGAAACCGAGGAAGTCCGCTTCATAGATCGCATTCAGCACCGTGGTTACGGCCTGTTGTGCGATCTTGTCCTCAATCGAGGCAATGCCCAGCGGTCGTTGCCTGCCATCTGCCTTGGGAATGTAAACCCGCCGCGATGGCAGCGCTCGGTAGGCTCCGGTGTGGATCGCCCGATGAAGTCTGGGTATCCGCTCCGGAAGAAGGCTCTCGTATTCTTTCCACGTCACTCCATCCACACCTGCCGAGGCTTGCCGCTTCAGAGCATAGAAGCTCGTCGTCAGCAATTCCGGCGTGATGTGATGAAGCAGTGCTGTAAATCGCAGCCGCTTATGACGGCGGGCTGCTTCGCGTACACCTTCCAGCCCCATCGACGCACCATGAATCCGGCTCTGAGTCCGGGATGCGGGAGTCTGGTCAGTGTTCCCTTTGGCTACACCCCTTTGCTCTGCCGCTTCCGCAGGGAGCATCCCCTTGTTCGGCGGCTTCTCAGCTCGTATGGGTGTATCCGACTTCTCATCTGCGTGGATGGCAGGATTACGGCTTGTGGCCTTCCCTGCCCCGCCCGCGCCTTGCGACTCGGGCGCAGATGAGATCTCCCAGCTTCTGTGCAGGAAACTTCCCGACATGCGCAGGGTCTCCGACCGCGCGGGATCGAAACAGGGCTTGCGATTATCGTCTTGTGTCATATTGCCTTCCGCTTCGGATAACAGCGTCGGCATCCCGAAAGACCCTGATTTCGCGGCTCAATACCTGGCCTGTCGGTTTCCCCTGTCAACGCTTCGCCTACGCCCTCGCGAGCGCACACGCATGACTCGGGGCCGGAGTGATTCGCTACTTCTTCTCCGTATCGAACTTTCATCGACTATCTCCTGCCAGCTTGTGCTGGCACTATCCGTCCGGGCAAGCACACGGTTGCGGCATTTTCAGTTAGCTGATAGCTGAGAGGGTGTAAGTTCAGTGTGCGAGTCGGGCAGCGTAGGCCGTCGGGGTGAGTTCGGGTAGCGTCTGGATAGAGCGATTTGCAAGTCCGGGAAGAACGTCTCCGAGGTACCTGCGGATGGGGATGTTGAGCCTTCGACAGGACTCGATGATCGAAAAGATTGCGGCGATCTTGGGGCCTGCTTCCTTGCTGCCGAGATGAAGCCAGTTCCGCCTGCCTATGGCGGTTGCGCGCATCGCGTTCTCCGCCAGGTTGTTCGACAGCTCCAGCTCCGGATGATGGAGGAACTCAGTGAGCTTCGTCCACAGCGAGAGCGTGTAGTTGGCAGCCTGTCCTGTCGCGCTCTTTGGCAGTGCGGTCTTCTTGGTTGACAGCACTTGAGTGCGAAGACGCTCCAGAACTTGCGGCGCCCGTTGTTGCCGTAGCGCATTGCGCTGCGCATAGTCTAAGTTCTGCTCGCGAGCTTCGCGATCGATGGCGAACAGCTCATCCATCAGGGCAACGATGCGCGCAGCCTGCTGATCTTTGGCATTGAGCTTCACGGCATCGACGAACTTACGCCGCGCGTGCGCGAGGCAGCCGGCGTGCACCATCTTCGGGCCGCCCACGCGGTTGTAGCCCTGATAACCATCGGTTTGGAACAGCCCGTTGAAGTTGCCCAGGAACTGCTTCGGTCCGTCGCCATCGCGGCCCATGCGGAAGTCGAACACGACGCC